>CAYYOV010000180.1:0-1588 GCA_964473365.1 uncultured Ignavibacteriaceae bacterium | reverse complement strand
GCTTGTATGACTCACACTGGTCTACCAGACGATGGCGGTGGTTCACGCGCATCGCCCTCAGTCGGCGAGTCATGTCGCTGTTCTTCGACAAAGCCTTCTTCGCCTACCTGGAGGAGGAATTCTCGTTCGGCGACCACTTTCGCGACGTCGTACGCAGGGCCATCACCACGCTCCCCCTGCAGAGCAGCTACTTCTTGTCCTATGCGCTGCTTGGCCGATACTACGACCAGCATCATCTTCCCCCGTACCTCCGCCGCGAACACATCGATCGCATACGCGATCGGCTCAATCGTATCACGATCATCTCGGGCGATTGCGCATCGTGGATCCGTTCGCAACCGGCCGACAGTATCGACAGGTTCAATTTCACCAACATCTTCGAATGGATGCCGACCGATGCCTACCACGATCTCCTGCAGGAGACCGTGCGGGTCGCCAGCGATGGAGCCGTGATGACGTACCGCAATCTATTGGTCCCACGCTCTCATCCGGCCCGATTCGAACCGTTCATTACCGGGCGCAACGGGGATGGTCATGCGTTGCACGAACAGGACCTCTCGTTCATCTATCGATCGTATATCGTCGAAGACATCCACAAGGACGCTCACCATGACGCTGAACGTCGCCCGCGTTGACGACGACCGTGGGTGGCGCGAATTTCTCGCGCTCCCCCGACGCCTGTATGCGCATGATCCGGCCTGGATCCCGGCCCTGGACCGGGAAGTCCGGCGCACGCTCGACGACCGGCTCAATCCATATTTTCGGACGGCGCGCCTCGCCCGCTGGATTTGTCGTCGCCACGATCGGTCGATCGCTCGGTGTGTCACCGTCATTCATCCTTCCTACATGAAGAATCCCGATCGGCGTCCTGCGCTCTTCGGGTTCTTCGAAAGCGAGAATGATCCAGAGGGCGCGCGGGCCCTGTTCGAAGCCGCTGCAGACGATGCTCGGATGATGGGAGCGACACACTTGATCGGACCGTTCCAACCCCATCACTATGCAGAGTTGGGGCTCCAGGTCGACGGATTCGACACCGCTCCCACGTTCTTCCAGACCCATCATCTCCCATACTACCGGGACCTTCTCGAACGTGTGGGATTCGAGGTCGAACGTACGTTGCACACACGTCGTAACGCGGATATCAGATCGTGGCTCGCTTCGCATCCGGCCCCAGCGGTCTCCGCACCCGGACTTCGCGTGCGCCCGGTGAATCTCGCAGACCTTGACAACGAACTCGAGCGGATCCGTGAGGTCTACAATGACGCGTTCGAACCGAATTGCTACTTCGTTCCGGTGTCCCGGGAGGAGTATCGGTTCGCTGCTTCAGGTCTCAGGCTCGTCACACGCCCCGAGCTGAATGTCATCGTCGAGCATGGGGCAGAACCGGTCGGAGTGCTGCAATGCATGCTCGACATCAACCCGCTTCTACGGCCCTTTCGATCGGGACGCCTGACGACGGGTGGGGTGCTGCGATTTGTCACTGGCCGGCGTCGGATCCGGAGGCTTGTTGTCTACGCCGTCGGCATCAAACGGCAATGGCAGCGCGGGCGCGTCCACGCCCTGTTGTTTGCAGCGCTCCATCGGATGG
>CAYYOV010000179.1:0-1588 GCA_964473365.1 uncultured Ignavibacteriaceae bacterium | reverse complement strand
GCTTGTATGACTCACACTGGTCTACCAGACGATGGCGGTGGTTCACGCGCATCGCGCTCAGTCGTCGCGTTATGTCGCTGTTCTTCGACAAAGCCTTCTTCGCCCACCTGGAGGAGGAATTCTCGTTCGGCGACCACTTTCGCGACGTCGTCCGCCGGGCCATCACCACGCTCCCCTTGCAGAGCAGCTACTTCCTGTCCTACGCGCTGCTTGGTCGATACTACGACCAGCATCATCTTCCCCCGTACCTCCGCCGCGAACATATCGATCGCATTCGCGAGCGGCTGGATCGCATCACGATCATCTCGGGCGATTGCGCCTCGTGGATCCGTTCGCAACCGGCCGACAGTATCGACAGGTTCAATTTCACCAACATCTTCGAATGGATGCCGACCGATGCCTACCACGATCTCCTGCAGGAGACCGTGCGGGTCGCCAGCGATGGAGCCGTGATGACGTACCGCAATCTATTGGTCCCACGCTCTCATCCGGCCCGATTCGAACCGTTCATTACCGGGCGCAACGGGGATGGTCATGCGTTGCACGAACAGGACCTCTCGTTCATCTATCGATCGTATATCGTCGAAGACATCCACAAGGACGCTCACCATGACGCTGAACGTCGCCCGCGTTGACGACGACCGTGGGTGGCGCGAATTTCTCGCGCTCCCCCGACGCCTGTATGCGCATGATCCGGCCTGGATCCCGGCCCTGGACCGGGAAGTCCGGCGCACGCTCGACGACCGGCTCAATCCATATTTTCGGACGGCGCGCCTCGCCCGCTGGATTTGTCGTCGCCACGATCGGTCGATCGCTCGGTGTGTCACCGTCATTCATCCTTCCTACATGAAGAATCCCGATCGGCGTCCTGCGCTCTTCGGGTTCTTCGAAAGCGAGAATGATCCAGAGGGCGCGCGGGCCCTGTTCGAAGCCGCTGCAGACGATGCTCGGATGATGGGAGCGACACACTTGATCGGACCGTTCCAACCCCATCACTATGCAGAGTTGGGGCTCCAGGTCGACGGATTCGACACCGCTCCCACGTTCTTCCAGACCCATCATCTCCCATACTACCGGGACCTTCTCGAACGTGTGGGATTCGAGGTCGAACGTACGTTGCACACACGTCGTAACGCGGATATCAGATCGTGGCTGGCTTCGCATCCGGCCCCGGCGGTCTCCGCACCCGGACTTCGTGTGCGCCCGGTGAATCTCGCAGACCTGGACAACGAACTCGAGCGGATCCGCGAGGTCTACAATGACGCGTTCGAACCGAATTGCTACTTCGTGCCGGTGTCCCGCGAGGAATATCGCTTCGCCGCTTCAGGGCTCAGGCTCGTCACACGCCCGGACCTGAACGTGATCGTCGAGCATGGCACGGAACCGGTCGGAGTGCTGCAATGCATGCTCGACATCAACCCGCTTCTGCGGCCCTTTCGATCGGGACGCCTGACACCGGGTGGTGTGCTCCGATTTATCACTGGCCGGCGCCGAATCCGGAGGCTTGTTGTGTACGCCGTCGGAATCAAACGTCAATGGCAGCGCGGGCGCGTCCACGCCCTGTTGTTTGCAGCGCTCCATCGGATGG
>CAYYOV010000178.1:0-1609 GCA_964473365.1 uncultured Ignavibacteriaceae bacterium | reverse complement strand
CCGGCGGCGGTTCTCCGCGCGTGATCACCGTCTTCGACACGTCCTCCGACCGGGCCCCGCGATTTCCGCACATGCTTCCCGACGGGAAGCACTATCTCTTCGTCACCATGACAATGAACGGTGGCGGCTCCGCCCTCAGGGATGATTATCAGGCGTATGTCGGCTCGATCGACGGAGGACAGGAAGAGATCCCATTGCGGGGCGCCACGAACATGTACTTTGCGTCGAGTCACCTGGTCTTCCTTCGCCAGGGAACGCTGATCGCACAGCGCTTCGATCCGGCCTCCTATGCACTCTCCGGTGATCCATTCCCCATCGACAAGAATGTCAACTTCTGGCCCGAACGGGCCAAAGGCGACTTCTCCGTGTCTCGCACGGGCGTACTCGTCTACGCGTACGGACGAATGTCCCAGCAGGGAGAGATCGCATGGATGTCTCACAATCGCGTTCAGCAAGGCATTACGAGCGCCACCGTTTCCTATTGGGCACAGCTCTCGCCCGATCAAAGCACGATCGCCTACGATGAATTCGGCGAGTCCGACCGGAATTTGGATGTGTGGCTGTATGATATTCAACGCAGGGTGAAGACCCGATTCACCTTCGATCCGAGAGCGGAGATCCTTCCGGTCTGGTCGAGAGACAGCAAGACGCTCTTCTATGCTTTCAACGATGACGCCAACCATCATTCGATCCATGCCCGACGGTCAGACAGACCGGACAACGCGGTGAAGGTCGCCTCGCACTCGACCAAGTCCCTCTACCCCATCGAATCCTCGCCCGACAATAAATATTTGCTCGTCGTGTCCCAGGGAGGAGGCACCGGAATGGACATCGGGTATGTGGAATTGCCGTCGGGCGGCGAGTACCATCCCCTGCTTGAATCGAAATTCGACGAGAACTGGGCCGACTTCTCACCGGATGGACGGTGGTATGTCTACAGTTCGAACGAAACCGGCAAGTATGAATTGTATGTTCGTCCCTTCCTCCGCGATGGCTCGAAATTCCAGGTCACGTCCGGAGGTACAGCCGGCGAATTCCTCTGGTCGGCGTCCGGGGAGATCTTCAACAGAACGAGCGCAGCCATAGAATTGATCGATGTGGATCTCACCGGGTCGGTCCCGCGGTTTTCTTCTTCACGGAGATTGTTCGACGCGGGGCCTGAGACAGGGATTACGGCTCTCCTGGATGTGACGCCCGACGGCCAGCGACTCCTCGTCGGCCGCTCATCGCCGAACACATCATCGAACGAGGTCATGCTGTTGATGAACTGGCAGAAGATGGTGGAGAAGAAGTAAGGCGAGGCACGGCCGCCGACGGTCGCCCGTCGTTCGGAATCGTGTTGGACGGGTCGTCGGAGGGCGGAAGGCAGGTCACACAATCGTAAGGATGCGCAAGGCGAGCGCACAGGAACAGGTGTCTATGATCGGAACGACGATAGGTCACTACCACATAGAGTCGAAACTCGGTGAAGGCGGGATGGGCGTGGTCTACAAGGCCACCGACACGAAGCTCAACCGCCCGGTCGCGCTGAAGTTCCTCCCCTCCCACGTCTCGGAGGCGGAGAAGGACAAGGAACGCTTCGTCCAGGAAGCGCAGGCCGCTGCGTCCC
>CAYYOV010000177.1:0-1610 GCA_964473365.1 uncultured Ignavibacteriaceae bacterium | reverse complement strand
GGGACGCAGCGGCCTGCGCTTCCTGGACGAAGCGTTCCTTGTCCTTCTCCGCCTCGGAGACGTGGGAGGGGAGAAACTTCAGGGCTACGGGGCGGTTGAGCCTGGTGTCGGTGGCCTTATAGACCACCCCCATGCCGCCCTCGCCGAGCTTGGACTCGATCGTATAGTGACCTATCGTCGTTCCGATCATAGACACCTGTCCCTGTGCGCTCGCCTTGCGCATCCTTTCGCTTGTGTGACCTGCATTCCGTCCTCCGACGACCTGTCCAGAGCGATAGCCGAGGGACTGTCGACCGTCGACGGCCGTGCCTCTCCTTACTTCTTCTCAACCATCTTCTGCCAGTTCATCAACAGCATGACCTCGTTCGATGATGTGTTCGGCGATGAGCGGGCGACGAGGAGTCGCTGGCCATCGGGCGTCACATCCAGGAGAGTCGTGATCCCCGTCTCAGGCCCCGCGTCGAACAACCTCCGTGAAGAAGAAAACCGCGGGACTGACCCGGTGAGATCCACCTCGATCAATTCTATGGCTGAGCTCGTTCTGTTGAAGATCTCTCCTGACGCCGACCAGAGGAATTCGCCGGAAGTACCTCCGGACGTGACCTGGAATTTCGAGCCATCGCGGAGGAAAGGGCGAACATACAATTCATACTTGCCGGTTTCGTTCGAACTGTAGACATACCACCGTCCATCCGGTGAGAAGTCGGCCCAGTTCTCGTCGAATTTCGATTCAAGCAGGGGATGGTATTCTCCGCCCGACGGCATTTCCACATACCCGATGTCCATTCCGGTGCCTCCTCCTTGGGACACGACGAGTAGATACCTATTGTCGGGCGAGGATTCGATGGGGAAGAGGGACTTGGTCGGGTGCGAGGCGATCTTCACCGCGTTGTCCGGTCTGTCTGACCGTCGGGCATGGATCGAATTACGGTTGGCATCATCGTTGAAAGCATAGAAGAGCGTTTTGCTGTCTCTCGACCAGACCGGAACGATCTCCGCTCTCGGATCGAAGGTGAATCGGGTCTTCACCCTGCGTTGAATATCATACAGCCACACATCCAAATTCCGGTCGGACTCGCCGAATTCATCGTAGGCGATCGTGCTTTGATCGGGCGAGAGCTGTGCCCAATAGGAAACGGTGGCGCTCGTAATGCCTTGCTGAACGCGACTGTGAGACATCCATGCGATCTCTCCATGCTGGGACATGCGTCCGTACGCGTAGACAAGTACGCCCGTGCGAGACACCGAGAAGTCGCCTTTGGCCCGTTCGGGCCAAAAGTTGATGTTCTTGTCGATCGGGAATGGGTCTCCGGAGAGTTTGTAGGAGGCCGGATCGAAGCGCTGTGCGATCAGCGTTCCCTGGCGAAGGAATATCAAGTGACCCGACGCAAAGTACATGTTCGTGGCGCTCCGCAACGGGATCTCTTCCTGTCCTCCGTCGATCGAGCCGACATATGCCTGATAATCATCCCTGAGGACGGAGCCGCCTCCGTTCATTATCATGGTGACGAACAGATAGTGCTTCCCGTCGGGAAGCATGTGCGGAAATCGCGGAGCCCGGTCGGAGGACGTGTCGAAGACGGTGATCACGCGCGGAGAACCGCCGCCGG
>CAYYOV010000176.1:0-1682 GCA_964473365.1 uncultured Ignavibacteriaceae bacterium | reverse complement strand
CATGGCCCCGGTATTGGGGCACGGATGATTCGATCGTGTTCAATACCTGGGACAACGCGTCCCGCAACATGCTCATGAAGGTCGCCGCAAGGGGCGGAACGTTGGTGCCCATGTACGGAGGAGACTCGTCGATGTCCGCGATCGCCGGGAATCTCTCGAGCGTCCTGGACCTCCCCGACGGGCGCGCTCAGGTCCTGTCGATCAATACCGGCAATGTCCATCGCATCATCGTGCAAACGGATGGCGTGCGTCGGGACCTTTACACGGCACCACCGGGGGGTTTTGTCGACAAGGTGATCTATGCCCCCGATGGGTATCTCCTGTTCACACAAGCAAGCGTCGGCGGAGGTGCGGAATACGATGTGTGGGGGCTGCCATTCGATGTCTCCACGCTCGCTGCATCCGGGAAAGCGTTCATCGTCGCGCGCAACGCCTCCAATCCATCCGTCTCGTCAAACGGCATGATGTCCTATGTGCAGCGAACGTCGATTGTGCCGGGAGAGGAGCTGGTCGTGCTTGACCGGTCAGGACGTGTCGTCAACGTCATCCAACGTTCGACGTCGGAACTTACGAGCCCGTCCGTCTCGGGGGATGGGGTATCCATTGCCCTGAACGAGATCGACGTGAACACGCTTCGATCCGATGTCTGGCTGTACGATCTGCGCAAGAAGACGAAGAGCCAATTCTCGATCGACGTCCCATTGGTCTGGGGCGCGGCCTGGTCGCCCGACGGTCGGGAGATCGCATATACTTCCGGTTACTTCGATACCGTCGACGTGTACGTCCAATCCACGAATGGACTGTCACCGGCGAAAGCGCTGTTCAACAGTCCTGCCATCGAATTTGCGCCGCGGTATGCGCCGGACGGCCGGACGATCTTCTATGTCCGACGCGAACCCGGAAGCGACAACAACGACATTTGGTTTGCCGAACGAACCAACCCCGGAACGGCGCGACCCCTCTTCAGCTCGCGGTTCAAAGAGACATTCCCCTGCCCATCTCCCGACGGTCGGTATGTGGCCTACCAATCGGACCGGAGCGGGCAGGACGAGATCTATGTGACTCGGTTTCCCGAGGCCAACCAACAGTGGCAGGTCTCCTTTTCAGGCGGCGCCTTTCCCCAATGGGTGGGAGACGAGATCTTTTTCGTGGAGAGTCGAAGCAACCGCCTCATGTCAGCGAAGGTCTCCTCACGGCCTGATTTTCGTTCAGAGCTTCCGCGCCCCCTCTTCTCGGAAACTGAAGCGGGCGTCCACGTGCAGGCGTGGTGGACATCCAAATACGCGGTCCTGGGCGACGGCAAGCATCTTGTCGCGGCTCGCAACGTCGGAAAAGCACCCGAGTCCGTGTTGGTGATCGTTGAACAGTGGAGCAAGGAATTCCAGAAGCTGCGCACACCGTGAGCGTCGTCGAACGCACGACCAGATCAAAGAACCCGCGATGATCAACTCCACCATAGGCCATTACACGATCCTCGAAAAGCTCGGCGAGGGGGGCATGGGGGTGGTCTACAAGGCCACGGACACCAAGCTCAACCGTACTGTCGCTCTGAAGTTCCTCCCCGACCGCGTTCAGAAGGACTCGTCCGCCAAGGCGCGCTTTCTCCAAGAAGCGCAGGCCGCAGCCGGATTGAACCATCCGAACATCTGCGTGATCCACGGGGTCGAAGAGTCAGACGGGCA
>CAYYOV010000175.1:0-1753 GCA_964473365.1 uncultured Ignavibacteriaceae bacterium | reverse complement strand
GCGCAGGGGATCTTCAATGCCGGGGCGTCGATCGGGGCGGTCATCTCGGCGCCGCTGGTGGCGGTCCTCTACCTGGCATTCGGATGGAAGATCGCCTTCATCATCATCGGTTCGTTTGGTCTGGTGTGGATCATCCCGTGGTGGTTAGTCAACAAAGCCACGCCGGATGCGCATCCATGGCTGACCGATGCAGAGAAGGAATACATTCTATCTGGCCAGCGCGTGTCGACCGGCGTCCCCGCAGACGAGCGCGTGCTCTCATGGGGTGAGCTGCTATCATACAAGGAAAGTTGGTCTGTGATCCTGTCGCGCTTCTTCCTGGACCCTGTGTGGTGGTTGTTCGTCAACTGGCTGCCGATCTACCTGGCCGAAGTGTTCGGGTTCGACATCAAGCAGATCGGGATCTTCGCGTGGGTACCCTATGTGGGCGCGGCGGCGGGGAGCCTGAGTGGAGGTTGGTATTCCGGATACCTGATGCGTCGCGGCTGGCCTGTCGGCAAGGCTCGCAAGTGGGCCATCGCACTCGGAGGCATCATCTCGTTCCCGGCGCTGATCGCGGCTGCGTATGCGGCCGAGCCGGTGGCGGCCGTGCTGCTCATCGCCGTGATCCTGTTCGGGTTCCAGGTGTCGATCAACAACATTCAGACGTTGCCGAGCGACCTGTTCTCGGGCAAGTCGGTCGGTTCGCTGGCCGGGTTGGGTGGAACGAGCGCGGTCGTGGGCGTCTTGATCAGCACGTGGATCGTTCCGGCCATCTCACAGCAGGGCTACTTGCTCGTCTTCCTGCTTGCGGCGGCGTTGGTGCCGCTGGCGGTGGGTTCGGTGTATCTGCTTGCGGGGAATGTCGAGCGCGTATCGTTGAAGCGATAGGAATTTCGCGCGGCGGACGCAGCGGTAGCAACGTTCGCTGCGAACAGAAGAAAGGGTGCAACAACATATTTACTCAAACCTGCCGCGTTCGCCGCACCCGCCGCGTTCGCTGCGAGAAACTTCTTTGAGGTAAGCGATGAATCCATTCGATCTCACGGGCATGTCTGCCATCGTCACCGGTGCCAGCACAGGACTGGGTGCTGCGATGACGCTCGCCCTGGCCGATGCTGGTGCCGAAGTGCTCCTGGTCGATCGTCGCGAACAAAGCGAAACGGTCGAACACCTCCGCGAGCATAGCAAGACGGCGCATACGTTCCAGACCGATCTCATGGACCCGGCCTCGCCGCAGAAGATCGTGGACGCCGCACTCAAGGAGTTCGGCAAAGTGGACATCCTTGTGAACAATGCCGGGATCATACGCCGGACGCCGGCGCTGGATTTCAGCGAGAAGGACTGGGACGAGGTCATGACGGTCAACAGCCGTGCGGTCTTCTTCCTGTCGCAGGCGGCCGGACGCGACATGGCAAAGCGGAAATATGGCAAGATCATCAACGTCGCCTCGCTCCTGTCGTTCCAAGGGGGCGTCACGGTGCCGTCGTACTCTGCCAGCAAGGGGGCCGTCGCGCAGATCACGAAGGCGCTGGCGAACGAGTGGGCTTCGATCGGCATTAATGTGAACGCCATCGCGCCGGGCTACATGGTGACGAACAACACCGAGCAACTTCGTGCCAATCCCGAGCGGACGCGGCAGATCAGCGAGCGCATTCCCGCGGGGCGGTGGGGACAGCCCGAGGACCTGGGCGGCGCAGCGGTCTTTCTGGCATCGCACGCCTCCGACTATGTGAACGGGCATGTGCTCGTCGTGGACGGCGGGTGGATGGCG
>CAYYOV010000174.1:0-1848 GCA_964473365.1 uncultured Ignavibacteriaceae bacterium | reverse complement strand
GGCTCCGCGGGTAGGACTCGAACCTACAACCCTCCGGTTAACAGCCGGATGCTCCACCATTGAGCTACCGCGGAATTTTTATCTTCCTGAGTAAGCCCCGAGCCCCGAGCTTGTTGAGGGGTCGAGGGGCTACCGCGGAATACTACTCGCCTTGTCTGCGACACTGAGCAACGACGAAATGCCGCAGAATGACGAAAAAGCCCACCAGAAGGCAATTTGGTGAGCCTGAGTAAGATACCGACACATCTCGAAAATATCAAGCCAGATTAACCACATAGGCGTTCCCCAGAATCGGAACGACCATCAACACCGTTATCCGTCCCTCCGAGGAAGCACCAAGAGCATACGTGCGACGGGGGGCAGGATCCGTCCACCACCAACAAACCATCTTGATAGTCGCTGGACGCTTCGTCACATTGCAATGTCGCAACGGACACCGACCTGGCCGTCGCGATAGCGATCCCTTCTCCCGCCAGACTGGTTCTATACTGAATGAAGCTGCCGACCGCTCCCTTCCTCGTCGTGGTGATGTTCGCCGGACCTGCCGCGATCATGGCGCAGCAGATCTCCCTTCCTCCGCCGAACCGCGTCGTCGACGAGTCCCCTGTCAAAGGCTTTCCTTCTTCGCGGATGTTCTGGGAGAGCGCGCAGTTGGCCCATATCGGCACGGATACCTTTCGTCTGCAAGCAGTCCCGCCCACACCGTTCACGAGCCTTGCAGTGGCATGGAATGTCGAAGGTGATGCGATCCCGCCCGAGGCATTCTCGCTCACAGTGACGTCACGTTCGGCCTCCGGCCGTTGGAGCAATCCTGTCCCCCTCGAAAGCGAAACGTCTCCTGATGAGAATCCGTCCGGCCTGTACTGGAGCGGACTCTACATGACGCCGGGCGGTGCGCTGAACGAAGACGCAGAGATCACGCTCTCCTGCCCGCCGGGCGTTCGTTTGACGACGCTTCAGGTCATGACCGCCGGGATCCTCCCCGAACCATCCACGACCACACCATTCTCTCCCGCCGAACGTTCGCTCGGGAACGCCGGTCCGGTGCGTCCGGCGATCATCCCTCGGAGCGCGTGGTGGGGTTCTCTGCCACCCGACAGTCTCAACCCGCTCTTCGGGCCGATCCTCATCAGCATTTCGCACGCGGTGGTTCACCACACTGCCGGGGCCAACAACCCCCCCGACCCTCCGCAGGAGGTCCGGAGCATCTGGAACCTCCACGTGTACGGAAACGGATGGTCTGACATCGGCTACAATTTCCTCATCGACCAGTATGGGAACATCTACCAGGGTCGATACAATCCGTGGCTCGATTCCACCGAGGTCCAGGGGGCGCATGCCACTTCAGCGAACGTCAAGAGCGTCGGCATCAGCATCCTCGGAAACTTCAGCCTCGCGGCCGGCGGAATACCCGATGCGCGGGCTGTCAAAAGTCTCGAGGACCTGATCGCCTGGCGATTTGGCCAACGCGGCCTTGATCCCCTGGAAGCGGCATCGATCCCGACGAATCTCGGCGGTCCTCGGGTGCTCCCGCGCATCTGCGGACATCGGGATGTCGGCAACACGGAATGTCCTGGAAGCAATCTCTACGCACTTCTCCCCACCGTCCAAACGGACGTCAGCACCCTGCTCACCACGATGTCCGCCTCCATCGATGCGTTGCCCCTCTCGACGGAACTGGACCAGAACTTTCCCAATCCATTCAATCCGACGACCAACGTGACATTCTCTCTTCCTCGTCGATCGGCCGTACGTCTGACCGTGCTCGATATGCTCGGACGGACAGTGGAGACGCTCAAGGATGGAGTGTTGGATGCCGGGTCGCATCGTGCCACGTGGACCGCAACG
>CAYYOV010000173.1:0-1910 GCA_964473365.1 uncultured Ignavibacteriaceae bacterium | reverse complement strand
TTCCGCTCTCTCCTGGCCTGCACGATCTCCCCCATCCAGGCGCTGATCGTCGTCAGGATCACCACGATGAGCATCCAGAAGAGGGCCGCCAGCACCTCCCGGCCGCGAACCGTGGACGAGAAGATCTCGCGGAACCCTGCCGCCGTCGTGAAGGCATACAAGACCCCGGCCACCGCCGGCTCGAAGACCGTGAACCCCCTCGAGCGATACGCTACCACGAACGACACGACGACCACGCCGAACAGCATCCAGACCGTGGCCGCATCGGGTCCGTTGTAGTAGTGGCGAAAACTGTCCGGACCGGGTGAGATGGGGTGGATGTAGCCCCCGAGCATGTAGGTCGGAAGCAGATGGAACAGGACGAGGTAGCAATACCCGGCGATGATCCATCGCCAGTCGAATTCCCATTTGAACGCGCGCAATCCGGTCTCCATGGTCGTTTCCCTTCTACTGGAATTGTCCGCCGTACGACCAATAGTCGAGATGGCCGTCGCTGCCGACCTTTACCGTGATGGTGCATCCCTCATGCTTCTGCGACCGGGCGTTCACGACCACCTCGTCGCCGCTCGTCGTCACGGTATACGTCCCTTCGTCCGTCTTCGCAAGATCCGGCGCAAGCACAAAGCTGGCGCTCGATCCTTCGCCCCCTCCGAATCGCTTCGGGAGGATGCGGTACTCGTGCACCCGCATGGCGATGACGTTGAGGTCGTTGATCATCAGGTCCTTGTTGCGCTGCACCGCCTGTGCTGTTCGCATCGACTCCGCCACGCGCCAGCCGATGTACCCCGTCGGCGCCACCGTGGCGGCGAACGTTACCGCTATGATGAGGCCGACAAGATAGAACGCCCGGCCCCCATGCCGCACCGGAACGGATGCGCGCGAGCGCATGAGCTTCAGCGCCAGTGTCGGAGCGATCACTCCCACCAGGAGCAGGCTCGCGAGCACGGAGGTCAATACCGGCAGTTCCAGTACCTCGGGCGTATTCCCCGAGAACTCTGTCAGCCCGCGCGCGATCGTGATGCCGCCTGCGATGACCCACGCGTAGAGATACGGGAGCGCCCGGTTGATGCGCAACGGATTTCCGGCCATCGGACCGATGACGAAGATGAGAAGCAGTATGACGGCGGTTGCGACGACGAGGCTCAGCAAATACTCGTTCGAAAGCTCCGGCCGCTCGTCGGGCGAGGGAAGGTCAGTTCTCTGTGACATACCGGAGCCCTTTCTCGGTCAGGGTGGCACGCACCTGCAGCTTGCCGGTGAGGCCGGCCACGTTGACGAACGAGGTGTCGTTGCCCCAATACCATGGGTGCCGGGCGACGAGGACGATGTGCGTGTCGGAGATCTCCGTCAGGAACACGTCGTCAGGCGCGTTGGGCATGCCCGTCGGCTCCAGCGTGCTCCAGGCCGGACCGACACGCGCAGGCGCATAGGTCTGTCGGTAGACCTCTCCGATCGAGCGTTTCCCTCGCGTTCCCTGCTGGTGGTACGCTTCGAGCACCGCCAGCATCGAATCGGGGACCATCGCCTGGTAGATGCCGCGTCCGATGATCGAGCCGATCTCGCCCAGCGTCTGCCGCTGCCAGTGCGATGTCCGGTCCATCTGGCGCCAGGAGAAGAAGGTCCCGCCGACGGCGATCAGGATGACGCCGAGCACGACGTAGCGGCGACGGGCGGACAGGTCCGAACGGCGAAGGAAGGAAACGGTGAGCGTGGCAAGATACACGAAGAGCGCGATGCCGGCGCTGTTGATGTTCGGCCAGAGCTCAACCGACCGTCCGGGAAGGAAGAATGCGGCACTGACCAGAACGGCACCGCCGAGGAGCCAGAGGAAGATCATGCGACCTCCTTGTGAGGGACCTGCCAAACGTACCAAAGGCCCGGACGCTAATCAATTGGCCCGAGCCTTTATC
>CAYYOV010000172.1:0-1931 GCA_964473365.1 uncultured Ignavibacteriaceae bacterium | reverse complement strand
AGCGGGATGAATCCTGCTCCGAGGATGCAACGCTCTCCGGAAGGAACTTCAACGCCACAAGACGGTCGAGCTTGGAGTCCTGAGCCTTGTAGACGATACCCATCCCGCCTTCGCCAAGCTTCTCGAGGATGTGGTAATGTCCGATGGTCTGTCCGATCATCTTTTTGCCTTTCGAACGTCTCTCCGCGGGCAGGGAATCTCCCTGGGTGCGGTCCTGCCGAGATCCTTCACGACGGGCCATCGATGCAGAGCCGGCCACGCCCGTTGGGACGTACCGGACGGCATCTCACCGTCGTCTGCTAGTTCTGCCGTGCTGCCGGCCACACGATGATGGTCGTGACCGGGCTCGTGATCAACCGATTCTTGAACTCGACGCGCATTCCGCAGGCGGCCAGGACCTCCGGCATGATCGCGCTCCCACCCCAGGTGGCCCCCGCGACGCCGATTGTCACAGCACCAAATCCCTTCTTGTCGAACCATCCGCCGCTCACCTGGTACAGTCCTTCCCGGACCATGCGGAGGCGATACTCGGACTTGACCGTTCGGATGATGATCTGATCACCGGGACGTACTTCATCCTTGCGCACCCGCGGATGGCGATGCGTATCGAGCACCAGACAGGCCAGCGTCGATCCAAGCATGAATGGTCCTTTGCTACGGCGCGGTGGAGCGGCGCCGTTGACTCAATCGAACACGTGTTCCAGGAGCACGAGCCTCGAGCTGAGGCGCGGCGTCACATACACAATGTCATTCCCGTCGTTGCTGACGTCGAACGGCGTCCCAAGTCCGGGGAAGTGCGCTGGCAGGACCTTCTCCTGGCCCGTGACGAACGATACCTGTCGAAGCTGGCCCTCCTGAACGATCTGGAGCGCCGTACCCCCGCGGGTGACGTGGGGCATCCACCGTGCCAACGGTCCGGGGTTGGAATTAATCTTTCGTGCCGGTCCACGCTGCGGGGGCTTGACGATCGTCTCTGTCGAGGCCATGAGCTCCGATGCCTTGAACGGGGCGAGCTCGACCACCCACCAGCCGGCGGTGGCTGTACGGCGATCGTGGATGGCGAAATGTTTGCCGTCCCATCCCGACCAGAATTTCACGGAATCGGCGTAGAAGCGCTTCGTTGTTCCTGTGGAGATCTCGTTGATGTACGAATCGAGGTTGGTGACAGAGATGAAATGGTCATCATCAAGCCAGATCCATCCAAATTGCCGGCCGGCGAGTTTGGGTGTTCCCGGATTGTCGACGTCGACGACGAAGACCTTCGGAGCACCGGTGTCGGCACCGATGCTCGAAGGCTGCGAGGTATAGAGGATCCGTCGGCCGTCGGGAGACCAGACCGGAAACATGGTGGAAAAATTTCCGGTCGTTAGTCGTTGGCGATTGTTGCCGTCCGCGTTGACCACGTAGAGGTCGGTCTGCCGCGTGAGAGGATCGGGGTCGCTCATGGCAAAGGCAATGCGCTTCTTGTCCGGCGAAAAGGCCGGATGGGCAAGCTCGCGATCGTCAAACGTGATCTGCTTCAATCCGGACCCGTCGGTGCGAGACGTCCAAAGATAGCTCACGGGCTGCTGCTGGAGATACACGAGCTCGTTGCCGCTGGCCGAAACGCTGACGCCCAGGTCAGGTCCGCCACCTTTCGTCACCTGGACCGCCGTGCCTCCCGATGCCGGAATGGCCCAGAGGTTCGTGTTCCCGCCCCGGTTGGATGAGAAGATGATCCGATCGTTGACCGTCCACTGCATGGCGTCGATGTTCTCGTCGCCTTGCGTCAGCTGCTGCTCCTCACCGCTGGACAGGTCTTTGACGATGAGAACCTGTGAGGTGGTGGAGAAGGAGCGGATCCAGACAATCGACCTGCCATCCGGGCCCCAGCAAAAGCTGAATCGATAGTCGCCGGTGGTGACGAAGGCCGAGTCCATGAACTCTCGGCG
>CAYYOV010000171.1:0-1995 GCA_964473365.1 uncultured Ignavibacteriaceae bacterium | reverse complement strand
AGTGGTCAGCCCATACGACGAAGCTTGGCACGGTGTACGTTGCGTCGACCGAACGTGGCATCTGCAAGGTTGCCATTCCCGCAGAAACGAAGCGCGACTTCATGGCCTGGCTCGAGCGCACCGCGGAAGGCGGAACCATCACGGAAGGGGCCCGGCGGCACCGGAAATTTGTCGACGAATTGAACCGCTACCTCTCGCAGCGACTCGTCAAGTTCACGGCTCGCCTCGACCCGATCGGGACGGATTTCCAGAAGCTCGTCTGGAAGGAGCTCCGAAAAGTCCGCTACGGCACGACGATCACATACAAGGACCTTGCACACCGCGTCGGACGTGACGGAGCCTATCAAACGGTCGGGCGCGCGAACGGCGCGAACCCCCTACCGATCGTCATCCCGTGCCACCGTATCATCGGAAGCAACCATGGTCTCGTCGGGTATGCCGCCGGCATCAAGACCAAAGAGTTTCTCCTGCGTCTCGAAGGAGCGTTGTTGATCTGAGTTCGCCACCGCCGCATTCCGGGCCGGCATACATTGCCGGCCTTTCGTTTTTTTGGTACCTTGTTGTGGTATCGATCGTTGGTCCTCCCTCGCTCACTCTCCACTGTCAATCGCTCAAACGACGTGTCGTTCCTGCATGACCTGAATCCCGCTCAACAAGAGGCTGTCCGGGCGGTGAACGGGCCGGTGATGATCATTGCCGGCGCCGGGAGCGGGAAGACCCGTGTCCTGACCTACCGGATCGCCCATCTGCTGTCGTCGGGCGTCCCGCCGTCGTCGGTACTCGCGTTGACGTTCACGAACAAGGCGGCGGGCGAGATGAAATCGCGCATCGCGCGACTTGTCGGAGACCGGTCGGCCGACCTCTGGATGGGGACGTTCCATTCTGTGTTCGCGCGCATTCTGCGCCGCGAAAGCCAGCTCCTGGGCTACACGAATTCCTACACCATCTACGATTCGGACGATTCGCTATCCGCCGTGAAAGCGGCCATGGACCGGCTGAAGCTGTCCACGCAACAGTTCAACCCCTCCGGCATCCGGTCACGCATTTCATACGCCAAGAACCAGATGCTCAGCCCGTCTCAGGCAGAGGAGCGCAGCAGCTCGATCCTGGAGGAGCATGCGGCCCGCGTCTACGCCGAGTATGACAAGACCCTCCACCGCTGCAACGCGATGGATTTCGACGACCTTCTCCTGAAACCGATCGAGCTGTTCGAGCGATTCCCCAACGTGCTTGAGAAGTATCAGCATCGATTCTCGTTCGTCCATGTCGACGAATTCCAGGACACGAACCGCGCACAGTACCGCGTGATGCAGCTGCTCGGCGAACGGAATCGGAACGTCTGCGTGGTGGGCGACGACGCGCAAAGCATCTATTCGTTCCGCGGTGCTGAGATCCGGAACATCCTCGATTTCTCCAAAGACTACCCGGATTGCCAGACGTTCCGGCTGGAACAGAACTACCGTTCCACTAAGAGCATCATCGGCGTCGCCGATCATTTGATCCGCCAGAACACCAACCGTCTGAAGAAACACTTGTGGACGGACAATCCGGTGGGCGATCCCGTAACGGTCGTTCAGTGTGCCGACGATCAGGATGAAGCGCTCCGAATCGTCCACGTCGTCCAGGAGGAGGTCGGGAGGCGCAAGGGGGACCTGCGCGACATTGCGGTCCTCTATCGGACAAATGCGCAGTCGCGGGCGATCGAAGATGCGCTCCGACGCACAGGCATTCCGTACGTCATCGTCGGTGGCATCCGCTTCTATGAACGCAAGGAGATCAAGGATGTCCTCGGCTATTTGCGGATCCTGGTCAATCCACTCGACGACGCGAGCCTCCTCCGGGTCGTCAACACTCCGGCCCGCGGCATTGGTGACACGACGGTTGAACGGTTCCGTGCCTTCGCCACGGCGCACTCGATGTCGCTGTTTGACGCTCTGGCGCGCGTGGACGAGATCGTCGAGCTGACCGAACGTGCCCGACAGAACCTGCGACAGT
>CAYYOV010000170.1:0-2028 GCA_964473365.1 uncultured Ignavibacteriaceae bacterium | reverse complement strand
CGCGATTGAGCCGGACGATGCCTGCACGGACAGGTGCCGGTGTGATCGGGACCGCCTCCGGCCCGGAACGTCGATCTCTCGCGCGCTTCCTCCCGTGGTCGGTCACAGCCGTCATCTTCCTGCTCAGCGCTGGATGGTTCCTGTTCATCCGTGATTCGACCGGCGACGGCGCCAGCGTCAGCCGCTGGAACATCTCGGCGCTCACCGCCCCGAACCAACTCATCTTCCACTCGGACATTCCCTGCCTGGCTCTTTCTCCCGACGGCCGCCGCATGGTGTATACGCTTTCCGATGGTGGAAGGTCCGAGCTCTTCATCCGGTCGATCGACAACTACGAGACCCGTCCGATCCGCGGCACGACGAATGGCACCTCTCCGTTCTTCTCTCCCGACGGACAATGGATCGGGTTCATCGCAGACGGAAAGATCAAGAAGGTGCCCACGGCCGGCGGAACGGTCGAGATCCTGTGCGATGCACAGGGATTCCGGGGCGCCGACTGGGGCCCGGACGACAGGATCTATTACTCACCCGACTTCTCGGCGGGCCTCTTGTCGGTGTCGGCGAACGGAGGCACGCCGGTCATCTTTTCAACGCTCGATTCGAGCCGAGGAGAACGGACCCATCGGTGGCCGCAGGTCTTGCCGGGCGGCAAATGGGTCCTGTACACGGTCGGTTTTCAAAACAGCCCGACGTCCTACACGGACGCCGTCCTCATGCTCCAATCGACGGAGACCGGCGAGCGGCGCGAGCTGGACGTCCGGGGTGAGATGGCTCGGTTTGTCGAGCCGGGGTACCTCGTCGTCGGGCGCAATGCCAGCATCCTCGCCGCCCCCTTCTCCCTGGACGACGCCCATACCACAAAGCCCCTCTCGACGCTGATCGAGGGGGTCAGCGGCGATCCGGGAAGCGGCGTCGTCGACTTTTCCCTCTCGGCGAGCGGACACCTCGTGTACCTCCCGGGGTCGCCACTCCAGAAGGAATACGCGCTGGTCTGGGTGGCGCGCGACGGGAAGGTGTCACGCATTCCGTTGCCGCCGCAGCCGTTCAACGTTCCCCGGTTGTCGCCCGATGGCAAGCGGTTGGCGATCGGACTGGGATTGCCTGGCTCCGAGAATTCCGTCTGGATCTATGATCTTGCGAAGGCGACCTTCAACCGCCTGACGTTCGGCAAATCCGGCGGCGCACCGCTGTGGAGCCGCGACGGCAGGAGCATCTACTACGCCGCTCAGCTCCCAGAGGGGATCATGGTGCAGCCGGCGGACGGTAGTTCGCAGGGCGTGCGGATCCTCAGCAGCCGCTTTCCGATCTTCCCCGCCTCACTTTCGCGCGATGAACGGCAGCTGGTCGTCGGAGGACTCGGCAGCTCTGACGTCATGGTGATCGACCTTGACAAGGGGGGCGAGTTGCGGTCTCTCATAGCCGCTCGCCCGTACGCGTACGGCGGTTGGATCTCTCCCGACGGGCGGTACATCGCGTATGGATCGAACGAGACCGGGACGCTCGAAATCTTCGTCACCACGTATCCGCAGATCGCCGGGAAGTGGCAGGTCTCGGTCGGTGGCGGAACCAGTCCCCTCTGGTCTCCCGACGGACAGGAGCTGTTCTACGTCAGCGCATCGGGCAAGTTGATGGCGGCGTCAATCAAGACCACGCCGGTATTTTCGTCCGGCTCGCCCCGGGAGTTGTTCGACGTATCGCAAATGTCATTCCCGAACAGTCCGGTGTCCAACTACGATGTGTCGCCGGACGCAAAGCGATTTGTCATGATCCAGAAGACGGAGGAAGGCGTTCGAGAGACTTCCTTCAACTATGTACAGCATTGGCGGATGGAGCTGGATCAGCTTCGTCGATAGCCAAGGCGTCTATCGTGCGACACTGCAGGACGATTGTACGGCGGTAAGGACTGAAAGGTATTTCGGATCGACCTCATGATCGGTACAACTGTCAATCATTATAGGATCCTCGACAAGCTCGGCGAAGGCGGCATGGGAGTGGTCTACAAGGCCACCGACACCACGCTCGACCGGC
>CAYYOV010000169.1:0-2128 GCA_964473365.1 uncultured Ignavibacteriaceae bacterium | reverse complement strand
TCGCCCTGAGCGACGCGAAGGGAAGTCGAGGAACGTCATGCCGAGCGAAGTCGAGGCATGACGCCCACAAGCCTAGTCCCCCTCCACATACAGTCCCTCCACATTTCCCTCAGCGTCCATGATCTCCACAGGACACCTCGGGATCGACGCAATGAACGCCCGCCCGTACTGCTTCGTCAAGACCCGCGCATCAAGCACTGTGATCCGCCCGGTGTCGCTGGTCGTCCGTATCAGTCGCCCCACGCCCTGCCGGAACTTCAGGACCGCCTCGGGCAACTGGTAGTCGAAGAACGCATTCCCTCCAAACTGTTTGATGGCCTCCATCCGCGATTCGATGAGCGGATGGTCCGGAACGGCGAACGGCAGCCGCGTAATGATGACGTGCTCGAGCGCCTCGCCCGGCACGTCAACCCCCATCCAGAACGAATCGAGGCCGAACAGCACCGAGCCGACGTTCCGTTTGAACGCGTCGAGCAAATGATGACGCGGCATGATCCCATCCTGAACGAACATCAGCGTCCCTTCGCTCCGCAACGTGTCCTGCAATGCTTCGGCGCACGTTCGCAGGGCGGCCGCACTGGTGAAGAGCACAAGCGCCCGGCCCTGCGAGCGGCGGATGGCGGCGTGGATCCAGCGGGGGAGCTCTTGCAGAAAAGACGGCTGGTCGGGTGGCGGGATGCCTTTCGCGAGCGTCACGCGCATCTGACGCTGAAAGTCGAACGGCGTGTCGACCGCCAGCGTCCGCGCCGACTGAGCGCCGAGACGCGATTGCACATAGTCCATCGATCCGTTGACCCCGAGCGTGGCGCTGGTCAGGATGGCGGAGGTGCCGGGCCGGAACAGGTCGGGTCCCATGCTCTCGGCGACGCTTGTCGGGGCGGTGTGGAGGTGCACATTGTGCGACCGGCCGGAGGCTGCCTCGATCCAGTAGGTCAGGGCCTCGTTCTCGTGTGCCAGAAAATCCTTGATCAACGCGCCGGCCTCCAAGACCAATCGACGGGCGGCCGTCAGCTCTTCTTCGTCGACCTTGTCCTTCCTGGATTCGAGCGCCTCTTTGGCGGCAGCCTCGAGGTCGTTCAAGGGACGGGTGATCGTGTCGCCGACGGGATATGCCTGACGGATCAACAGCGTGTTGCCGCGCGCGTTGCGCCGGACGAGCCCGGACACCTCGTCGAAGAAACTGGTCGTAGCCGCATCGGCCTCTTCGCAGAGCGTGCGGAGCGATTTCGAACGGAACGCCTTGAACAATCCCTTGTTCGTGCGAGGATTGAAGAACCGATGGATGGCAAACAGGACCTGCTGGCGTGAGATGCTCCGGCCGATCCCCATGCCGGCGGTCTGTTCGAGCGTGTGTGCCTCGTCGAAGATGACGAAGTCATTGGGGTAGAGATAGCCGTCCTCGTCGCCGTCGCGGAGTGCGAGGAGCGTGAAGAAGAGTGCGTGATTGATGACGAGCACCTCGGCCTGCCGGGCGCGAATCTTGGCCTTCTGGAAGTAGCAGCCGGTGCCGCATCGGGTGGTGCTGCAGGCACCTGGTTCCGAGGCGACGAGCGCGCGCACCTGCGGCGAAATGGAAAAAGGGGCGCTTTCGAGGTCTCCATCGCGCGTCTGTTCGGCCCACGCGACGAGTCGGGAGAGCTCGGCCTGTTCGGTCGTTTCGAACAGCTGCTTCTGTCGATTGACCGCCGCCGTCAGGCGGGAAGTACAGAGATAGTTCCTGCGCCCTTTCAGGATGTGGGCGGAGAACTCGGTACCCAACAACGACCGCGCAAGAGGGATATCCTTATGATAGAGCTGTTCTTGCAGGTTCTTGGTGTGGGTGGAGATGAGGGCCTTTCGCTTGGAGCTCTGGGCGTACAGGACCGAAGGGATCAGATATGCGAGCGTTTTTCCGACACCGGTGGGGGCCTCGACGAGGAGATGTTCCTTCGCCACAAGCGCATCGACAACAGCGAGAGCCATTTCGAGTTGTTGGCCCCGGAATTCGAGGTCGGGCAGGGAGGTAATGCGGCCGTCTGCGTCGAAAATGTCGTGGATCGCATTCGTCAGGTCGCTCATGCAATGAGTATAGAGAGAAATTGCGGCGGGAAATAGAGGTTGCGTACGGAGAATAACTTTGGTATATTAG
>CAYYOV010000168.1:0-2177 GCA_964473365.1 uncultured Ignavibacteriaceae bacterium | reverse complement strand
GCGTCGGCGATCGCGCGAACCTGCGTATCCGAATCAGCCGAGCACACCACGAAGAAATCCGTCGTGCTCGTCACTTTGCGCAGGTCCATCGTGATGACGTCGTGAGCTTTCTTCGACAACATCGTGTTGGCGATCAGTTGGGCCAGAGAACGAGCGGTCACCGGTATCTCCTGAAAGGACAGATCATGGGCATTATTGCCGGACAGCAGCGGCGAAGGCTGGGATCGAGCGAAGGTCATTTCCGACGAGCACGGTCACATCCAGCATGAGCGTGCGGTCGAGTTCGGACCGGAACCGTTCGGGGGGAAGCTCAAGCACCGTCTGAAGGTCGCTCAGTGCATCCGGGCGGCCCGATCTGTCGATAAAGGCTGTGCGAACAGGTCCGGGAGCTCGGGATGTGCGAATATCGACCACATCGTACCCGAGTCGGCGAAGGTGGTCGGCCACACGTTGCGCCATTCCCGACTCGCTCGTGGCATTGACCACTTCCAACTTCCACGGCTTCACTTCGCCGGGGATCACCTTGGCGATCGTTTGCGAGGAGGTCCAGAAGGCCTGAGCCGCCAGATAGATGCCGAGGAGCGCGGCACCAGCCGCTGCTGCGAGCAGAGCCGTTCTGACGTTCTTGGTGAACGGACGCGACGGTCGAACGTTGCCGCTCATATCACTTCGCTGATCCAGTCAATTGGCCTGAATGGAACGAAACGAGCAGGCACGTTGGCCTGCTCGCGATCAGATCATACCGTCGTGTGGACACGGAGATCAGCGGTCAAAGTCCAATGGTCGGTCGAGTCCCAGGTCCGATCCATACGAAGGCCATCCCCGCAAGTACGCTCCCGCCGGGATCTGCCGGAACTGGATCTGGAACAACGTATTCTCGCTCGGACGATAGTCCAACTGCGCCCGCGACAGCCGCAGACCCGACAACCCCTGACTGAGCTTGTCGCCATACGAACTGAACGGCACGTGCGTCAGGCTGACGTCGAACTGCACGGACAGCGGGTCGGAGATCTGATACATCATGCTGTTCACATATTCCCCGACGGAGATCCCCTTGCCACCCATCGTGGAATACGTCAGGCCATAGCTCTGTCGCATCTGAAACCGTGACGCATCGAACCATCCGAGCAGGAAGTTGCCACCATCTTCCCGGACGAGCGACGAGCCCGACGTCGGGCGCGTTTCGGGACGCGCCTTGAACTGTGCCGACACGACATCAACGCCAGCCGCCAACAGAAGAACCGTCAGCAACATCCTGGCCACGATCATCTCGATCCCTTTCTGTTGCCTTCAAATGGTACGGAAATGAGCCAGGAGAGTCAACATCGGGAATCCCATCTCAAGGCTCGAATCAGTATATTCGACGAACAAGAGGTTGGTATGTTCCTCCCCGATCGACCCGCACCCGACATGCCGCACCGCGCCGTCCCACGACCGCCTCGATGAGTTCAGGATCTCCAACAGCTCCGATCGAGCCCTGGCGGAAGACGCTGTACATCATCTGGGCTGCGCAGTTCATTGCCATGCTCGGGATGAGCCTTGTCGTTCCCTTTCTGCCGTTCTACATCCGCCATTTGGGCGTGACCGACGATGCCTCCGTCGCCCAGTGGAGCGGACTGGTGTTCTCCGGTCCGTTCCTTACCGCGTTCTTTCTGACGCCGGTGTGGGGATTCCTGGGAGACAAATATGGCCGGAAGTTCATGACCGTAAGGGCCATCTTTGGGCTCGGCCTCTCGCAGGTGCTCATCGGCTTCGCCTGGAACGTCGAGAGTCTGTTCGTCTTCCGGATGGTGCAAGGAGCGATCAGCGGATTCCTTGCCGCGGCGATGGCCCTCGTGTCGGTCAATACGCCGAGACATCGATCCGGTTATGCGATCGGGCTTCTGCAAACCGCAACATCGGCCGGCAATGTCCTCGGCCCGTTCATCGGCGGATCGCTCGCCGATACCGTTGGGTATCGTCCAGTATTCTTTCTTGTCGCGGGGCTCTGTACCATCACCGGCTTTATCATCGTGTTCTTCGTCCATGACCGGTCCGTCCACGAAGCGACGCCGGGGCATGCGGTCGGCCTGCGGAGCAACTATCGATATGCCTTCAGTCACCGTCCCATCGCGGTCGCCCTCGTCCTCATCGTTATCTCACAGATGAGCGTGTTCTTCGTCCAACCGATCTTCGCG
>CAYYOV010000167.1:0-2211 GCA_964473365.1 uncultured Ignavibacteriaceae bacterium | reverse complement strand
CACGCGGGATTATATGCCCGGTTGAAGTCCACGATGAATCGTCCGTCGGGGAGCGACTCAGCCTCGACGTATCGCCCCAACCCGTAGCTCTCCTTTCCGCTTGTCCGATCCCGGAAAAAGATGCTGTAGGAATCCTCACCCACGCCTGGTTCGAGGAGCCGCGAGACCTCAAGCCGGCACAGAGTGCCCGAGACTGTGAACTCGAACCAGCCAACCCGTAGGGCGCGGCGCAGGTTCGCCCTGGTGGATTGAATGATCACTGTGTCCCGTTCCGGGTTCGGCGTCAACGGTAGGACAAAACGGTAGGAGAGGTCCACCGGAAAATAGCGCAACCCATGGTATTCGGAATACCGCGGACTTTTTGTGTCGAACACGATCAGCGCCGGAAAGCGCTGATGCGAAAGTCGGATCGCGAACCGCCCCACCGTGATCGAAGAGGGAGGGAGCATCGCGCGACGCCGCTCGCCGGGTCCAAACGTCGCGGCGGGATCCACCGTCTCGACGAGGAACGAATCGGCCACGACCGTGACGCGGAGGTGGGTGTTCGCGAAGGCCGGATCGTCGATCCGCACGTCGCAGGCTTCAGATCGTCCCACCAACAGGGACGTCCGCCCCCCGAAATCCACGCGACCGATCGTGGCAAGATACGACGAGGGGCTGGACCGGAGCCAGGCCTCTGTCTGTCGCCGGTCTGCCTCGATCGAGCGAATGATCGAATCCGCCACCGCACCGTCAATCCGCGTCGCTGCCCACTCCCGGTCGGACTTCGACGGGTTCTCCCTCCGTCGATCAAGTCGTTCCTTCCATTTCTCATAGCGCCCGATCGTGCCCTCGGGCTCATAGACGTACCAACCATATCCGGTCCGACGCTCGCGGTCCACTTCGGCCAGAGAATAGACGACCTTGCCGTCGCGATTACAGAACAGCGGCGTGTTGGTATGCAGTTCGTAAAAGCGCGGCCAGATCGTCGGAGCCGACGGATCTTCGACCACGACCTTGTCGGATGTGGTCGTGTGATATTGGTACTCGGCCTTGGGCGCCTTCACTGTTTCGACGCGGATTCCTTTCAGCCCGGAACGCCGGAACCATTCCACCGCGGCTTCGATGGAACGCACGACCTCTGCCGTGGGTCGTGGCAGGCTCATCAAAAACTCCACGATTTCGGCGCTTTCGAGGCTCGTCACGGCCGCCGGCTCGAACGTGCGGGCCCATCGCGGCGCGAGCGTGATGTCGTCGTGCTGTTGGCACCATCCGGTCGGAGCGCCATCCTGAACGATCTGCGTCTTGAGGATGCACGACAACCCACGATCGAACGCTTGGGAAACGCGTTCACGCCGCGCGTCATCGAGAAATGCATAGGCGGGCCTGTTCGTCACGATGTTCCGGAAGACCTTCATGACCCCCACCATCGCGCCGTCGTTGTAGGTGATGTAGCGACGGTATCCCTCCGTATCGGGCCAGAACTGCGGCCACCCGCCATTGGGGTACTGTGCCGCCAGGAGGTAGTCGATGCCGCGTTCGCACGCCTCGCGATAGCGTTCGTCCTTCACGATCGCATACGCTTCGGCAAGGTACTCGATATGGCTGTGCGTGGCGCCGTTGTCGATCGTGCTCGTCCGGTCGTCACGACCTTCCGCGAGGGCACGTCGTTGCTCGGCCGTCAGGACGGCCTGCATATCGTAGTTCTTCGGCCAGCCGCCGTTCGGATTTTGATACAGCAGAATGTTGTCGGCGATCCGACGGACGTCGTCGTCAGAGACCCGCTGTTGGCCGGCGATCGGGTCGATGAGCCGTTTCTCGTCCCGCACATCGTACCAGTGGTGCCGACTGTCTTCGAACTGCGCGAGGTCGATGGGTGAGGTAGAGGCGCAGCCCAGCGTTGTGATGAGGAAGAGGACCGGGCCGAGGAATGGAGACCGCTGTGCGTTCATGGCTGTTCGTACTTCTTAATGACAAGATATCGGAGTGTGTCGGCGCCCGCATTCCGGATGCCATGATCGGAACGTGGGGGACAGTACAGACTGGTCATGGGGCCCACCGTGCGACGTTCTCCATTCATGAAAAACTCTGCACTGCCGCCAAGGACGAAGAAGAACTCATCCTCTACGTGCGAATGGGGAGCATGCGTGGCGTTCCCGGGCGCAACGACGCTCAGCTTGATCGTCCGGCCGTCCAGAAACGCGCGGTCGGCAAACCAGTACTGATACCCGG
>CAYYOV010000166.1:0-2217 GCA_964473365.1 uncultured Ignavibacteriaceae bacterium | reverse complement strand
AGTAACGACGAGTCGGTATGGGACGCCATGGCCTCCGGCCGCGTTGACCGCTCACTGACGTCAACCGATGTTGTGCTCATCCTGAGCGGCGGCACGTTCTCGTTTCCCAAATGGACAAAGGTCTCCTTCGCCGTAGCATTTGTCTTTGCCGATTCGCTGACTCAGCTCTTTGAGCGTGGAGCGCTGGCACGCACGATCGCCGCCAATGGCTATCGGTTGCCGGAGACGACGTCAACCCGCGTGGATGGTGGGATCGCGGGAGACGTGATACCCGAACGTTGTACGATCGAGGCGTTCCCCAATCCGTTCAACCCGACCACGACCATTCGCTATTCGCTGCCACGTGCGTCCCGGGTCGTGGTGACCGTCTACAGCCTCCTGGGACAGCTCGTCGCCGAGCCTTTTGACGGGCATCAATCCGCCGGAGTGCATGAGCTGCGCTTTGATGGCGGTGGACTTGCCTCCGGTCTGTATGTGTGCCGGATCCAGGCAGACGGAATGACGCGCTTCGCGAAGTTGGTACTGAACCGATGACGTGATATGTCACCTCCAGACAACCCGGACAGCCTGCCTGCCGGCCCGGCGCCTGCATGCGGATCATCGCTCGCACGTGCCTTGCCACGAGCAACGGAGGTGTGTCGGTACATGGCAGGCAAGGCTCCCGTCGCCAGACAACTGTCCATACAGAAGAGGCCAACCATGGCCCAACACGCCTTCATGTTGATCCTCGCTCTCGTCGTCGCGTCGTGCGTCTCAGAGCCCGACACGTCGTCCCCCGCATCCGGCCTCAACCAGCTCCCGCTTGGAGTCACCGCGCCCCCATCAAGGGCCCATTCGCTGGACAGCCTCCATCTCCGCGTCCTCAGCGCTGGCTTCGGCGAAGATCGATTCCCGGTGATCGTCCCGGGCACTGGCTGGGTTCCGCCTCGTCGATTCTGCTGGCTGTCGGTCGTGGCCACCAATGTCTCGTCAACGCAGTACTTTGAGCCGGTGTGGGGCCATTCAGCGCTCGTCCTGAGCGCGAAGCAGGATACCGTCTTCGGCAAGGTGATCTTCTGGCCCGAGGCCACCCGTCGATTGGACCCCGGCCAGGCGGACACGATCTACCTGAGCCGACAGCCCGCAAATGACCTGTTTGCTCAAGCGCTGCCGTTCGACTCCGGAGATACGGTTCGACTACGCGTGCTCTTGAACGACTCGTCGGGTCTCAAGACGTGGCTCGACACACAGCCGATCGAGTACGAGATATTCTGGTAGAGCGGAAGGTCAACATGTTGCGTCCGCCTCCGCGGCAATGCCGCCGGACGGTCAGGGCGATCGACAGCCGAGCAGAAGGACCGCACCATCATACGTTTCAAACGCTCCGATGCTCCGAAGAAGCCTGTACCCCGTCATGGCGATGGTTCTGATCCTCGTCGCGGCCTTCGCGATGGCGATGTACCACTACGATACGCCGTTTCCCGTCGACGCCATGCGTTTCGCTGCCCGTTCAACCTGGACCATTGACAGTGTGACGTTCAGGGAAGATTCCGTGTTGACCGTTGCTCGGATCCTGGATCTCATCCGCCGTCACAATGGACTCGAACCGAAGCCCTTGGCCGGCCCTCTCATGCGACCCCGTTTGTCGGCAACGCTCCACGTCACGAATCGCATTCATCGAACGCTGTTGATCGACTCGATCACCACAGGCGACGATCTCGCATCGCGGGGTCTGTTCATAGGACGGCCGTATGGTTGGATTCCCGATCAGGCCCGGGACCATTCCGTTTCCGCTCATGAGCGCATCAGGCCCATGGCCCACGACTCGATCGTGGTCGGCATCTTCCGCAACGTTGGACTCGACTCGCTGTATAACCTGGGACGACAGATCTCGTTGACGGTCTGGTCCGATCGAGAAACCGTGATTCACTAGCACGACCTCCCCCGACGCGAGGCCGTTGACTTTGTGGACGTTTCGGCAGGGCGGCCCCGAGCGTGTCGGCACCAGATCATCGAGATCGCCATCAATATGATGGAACGCCTGTTCGTGTCGTTGCTCCTGTTCCCGGCTCTGGCGCTGTCACAAGCTTCGCTTGTGCCCGACGGAGGACATTCTCTTGGAGTGGGTTTTGGCACGACCTACGAACGTCATCTCGCGCTCAGGTTCGTCGGAACAACGCTGACGCTCTTTGGCCGGGTCGACCTTGAGTTCGCCTCTGGAACCCTCGCCAACACCCG
>CAYYOV010000165.1:0-2221 GCA_964473365.1 uncultured Ignavibacteriaceae bacterium | reverse complement strand
ATCTACAACCTGCTCGGCGTCCGGGTCGCCACACTCATCGACCGCGCCATGACCGCCGGAGGCCACACGGCCCTGTGGGATGCCACGGGAATGCCGAGCGGACTCTACTTCGCTCGTTTGGAAGCCGGCGGCTCCGTTGCCATGAAGCGTATGGTCTTAGCCAAGTAGCACATTGCGAAGCACGAAACGCGAAGGAACAAATACGAAACAAATTCGAAACCTCAATCAGGAATTTCAAATACAGATGTTGCGGCAAAGCGAAAGCCCGGCGGACAATCTGCCGGGCTTCGTTGTCTTGTGGTTCTTGGGACATGAAGATTGTCCCTGAGACTTGGAACTTGCCCCGCTCAAACCCCAAGTTCCGATCCTCCAACCTCACATTCCAAGAGCCAAATCGGAATGAGGATCACGTCTGCCGGGATCGTTCCAATTTGTTCAGGATCGCACTGAGAATCAGTACTAATTCCTTCGCCTCCTGCATCAATGCCGCCCGTTCGGCTTCGTGCTCAGGCAGCGGTTGTATCAACAGCAACCAGAGGCCACACTCTTTGGCCTCCTTCCATGCCACCTTCAGGTGGTAGTTTCTATCCCTTACGCCGAGAGCTTCATTCGCTTCTAGGTAGTTTGCCGGAGCGGAACCTCCGGATCTCAACACTTGTGGCGCGTATTCTTTATTCGCCTTTGTCGAAGGCAAAGCATCCACGAATACGACGATCCGTTGCGCGAACGACACGAGCCGCTCGTAGAGATCATACGGGCGTTTCATCTCCCCCCTCCTGATGGTACTACAGCTTGTTCTTGGTACTTGAAGCTTGAAGATTAGTCCTGGCACTTGGTGCCTGAAGCCTAGTTCCGGAACTTGGTGCTCACCGCCTCGAAAGTTCCACGATCCAAATCTCAACTACAAATCCCAAGTGCCAGGAATCCGAGAAGGTCTCGGGCTACCCAAACGGTTCATCAATAGACTTGCTCTGTTTCGTGAAGAACACCGGCCCCTTCTCGGTAATGTACATGCAGTCCTCGTGCCGAACCCCGAATTCTCCTGGAATGGCAACGGTCGGTTCGTTGCTGAAGCACATCCCCGGTTGGAGCAGGGTCGTGTTTCCGCCGACAAGGTTCGTCCACTCGTGACCGTCGAGCCCGATGCCGTGGCCCGTCCGGTGCGGCAAACCCGGCACCCTGTAGCCAGGACCGAAACCTGCGTCGACGATCACCTTTCGCGCCGCTGCGTCCACTGATTCGCACGTCGCTCCCACCTTCGCAGCGGCGAACGCTGCGTCCTGCGACCGCCGGGCAAGGTCCCAGACCTCCCGTTGGCGCTTGGACGGCGCTCCAAACACGACCGTGCGGCTGATGTCCGACTGATATCCGTCCACACTGCAGCCGCCATCCATGAGGATCACGTCCCCCTCTTTCAGTTTCTGAGGCTGGGAACTCCCGTGCGGAAACGCGGAAGCCGGCCCGAAGTTGGCGCTCGCGCCACCGGAGGCGCCCAGCGCACGGTGCGCCTGGCTGCAGACCGCACTGAACTCTCCGGGGCTCATCCCCTCTTTGAGTGATGCCGCCGTAGCCTTGTACGCCGCGAGTGTGATGTCGTTCGCCCGCTGCATCAGCGCGATCTCCGCGGGTGATTTGTACATCCGACAGCCTGCAGTGATCAGGTCGGCGGATACGTACTCCAGTCCGCTGGTCTCTTTGCGAAGACCGTCGAACAAGAAGAACCTGACGCGCTCTTCCATGCCGATCTTTCCTGTCCGAACGCCCCGATCCTTGAAAATGCCCGCGGCGACGGCATATGGGCTCTCGTTCTCTTCCCAGGTCCGGATGTCGGAACCGAACCGAATGATCTCCCGCATCCGGTCTTCTTCGAACTTCGGAGTGATCCAGGCCAGTTCTCCTTTTGCAGGTATCACGAGCGCGATCATCCGTTCGCTGATCCACGTGCGGAAGCCCGTATAATAGAAGGAGGATGTCCCGGGCTCCAGGAAAATGGCGCCGATGCCGTTCTCCTGCATCAGTCGCTGGGCCTTCGCGACGCGCTGCCAGCGTTCATCGTCTGTGATGGGGACGATGCCGTCGGTCATCGGCTTGAGTTGTTTGATGGCATCCGGAGTGTTCTGCGGGGCCGCATCAGCACGCGAAGGGAGAGCGGCAGCGCCGGCGAGACCGGCGGAGATCTTCAGGAATGATCGACGATCGGGCATGTGGGGCCTTGAGAGAT
>CAYYOV010000164.1:0-2225 GCA_964473365.1 uncultured Ignavibacteriaceae bacterium | reverse complement strand
TCCAGCTGATCGATGGCGGCCGGACGATGAACGTCGGCAGCCACGAGCAACGGGAGGCGACCCTTGGACACCAGCCACTTCGCCAGCTTTCCTGAGAACGTCGTCTTGCCCGACCCTTGCAGCCCGGCAATGAGGATCACCGTCGGCGGCGTCTGGCTTTCGGCAATGTCCGCACGGCTCGTTCCGAGCAATGCGGTCATCTCGTCGTGGATGATCTTGACGATCTGCTGGCCGGGCGTGACACTCGTCAGCACATCCTGACCGAGCGCCCGCGTTTTGACAGCCTCGACAAAATCCCTCGCGACGCGGAAGTTAACGTCGGCGTCGAGCAAGGCCCGCCGAACGTCCCGGAGCGCGTCTTCGACGTTCTGGGGCGTGATCTTCCCCTCGCCCCGGAGCTGCTTGAAGACCGCTTCGAGTTTCTTGCTCAGACTCTCAAACATCTCGCCTCTATCCATTCCGACCGAACAGCCTGGACCGGAATGCGTTCGTTGACAGGATAGTTAAGGTAGCCAGAAAAAGGCCGGATTTCAAGGGGAAAACCATTCAACGAACGCTGCACGCCACACGAAGAATACCGCTCGAGGCCGAGGGCTCGGAGACTGAAAGGTCCCTCCACCCTCAGAAACATGACGGGAACCCACGTAACGGAGCAAGAAAACGCAAACCGTCCCGCCACACGCTGGTTCCGGGGGCGGGACGGTTCGGAAGACGTAGCGGCTCGCTATTCTGCGGTCCGAAGAGCCTCGGCCCCTGCGACGATCTCCAACAGTTCCTTCGTGATCCCCGCCTGACGTGCCTTGTTGTACGACAACGTAAGATCGCGGATGAGTTCCTTTGCGTTCTCCGTCGCGTTGGCCATGGCGGTCATGCGGGCGCCCTGCTCAGCGGCGTTCGATTCAAGGAGGATCCGCCAGATCTGGAAATTCAAGTGCTTGGGAAGGAGCTCCGCAAGGATCGCCTGTCCGGAAGGCTCATAGATGTACTCCGTAGGAACAGCGGATCCTGCGGCTTCGGGGGCAAGCGGCGGAACGGGCAAGAATTGGTCGATGACGATCCGCTGTTGAGCGACGTTCTTGAACTCATTATACACCACGTCGACCCGGTCGACCTCTCCCTTCAGATACCAGTCGACCGCCATCTGCGAAACCTGGCGCGCGGTCTGAAAATCGAGTGAAGAGAAGATCCCCACGAATCGTGCAGCCGGGGCCGGTCCTCGTCTCGAGAAGAAATCCGTTCCCTTCTTGCCGACCGATACGACCTTTACGTTGCCCTGTTGAGCCAACGAACCGTAGTTCGTTCGGATATGTTCCTCCGCGGCCCGGAGCACGTTGCTGTTGAATGCACCGCAAAGTCCCCGATCGGCCGTGACGACGACGACACCGACCCGCCGGATTTCTCGGGCTTCGAAGAGAGGGTTCGCCTCGCCCGAGACGGCGCCGGCCAGATTGCCGAGCATGCTCCGCATGGCCTTTGCGTAGGGGCGGGCAGCGATCATCAGGTCCTGCGCACGACGCAGTTTCGCTGCGGCCACCATCTTCATGGCCTTCGTGATCTTTTGCGTATTCTTGACGCCGCCGATGCGACGACGGATTTCTCGAAGCGTAGCCACGCTAGTATCGTAGTCCGAATGCGTTCATCGATGCGTGAAAGACGACGCTACTTGGTCGCCCCGTGGAACCGCGAACGGAAGTCCTTCGCGATAGTGTTCAGCTCCTGCTCGGTCTCTTTCGAGAGGTCCTTGCTGGAGGCGATCCGATCGAGCACGGCTTTGTGCTTCAGGTTCATCATCTCGAGGAATTCAGCCTCGAAGCGTGCGACGTCCGCCAGCGGGACCTCGTCCAAATACCCGTTCGTACCGAGGAAGATCCCGACGACCTGCTTCTCGACCGGCACTGGAACATACTGTCCCTGCTTCAACAGTTCGACCAGGCGGGACCCGCGACGGAGCGCCTGTTGGGTGGCCTTGTCGAGGTCGGAGCCGAACTTCGCGAACGCTTCCAGCTCACGATACTGGGCCAGTTCCAGTCGAAGACGGCCGGCGACTCGTTTCATCGCCTTGATCTGCGCGTTGCCGCCGACACGAGAGACGGAGATGCCGACGTTGATGGCCGGGCGAACACCCGAATTAAACAGACTGGGTTCGAGATAGATCTGGCCGTCGGTAATGGAGATGACGTTCGTCGGAATGTACGCCGACACGTCGCCGGCCTGCGTCTCGATGA
>CAYYOV010000163.1:0-2235 GCA_964473365.1 uncultured Ignavibacteriaceae bacterium | reverse complement strand
CGACGGTTGGGACTGCGGGATACATGTCACCGGAGCAGGTGCAGGGCCAGGAAACAGACCATCGCTCGGACATCTTCTCGCTCGGCGTACTGCTGTACGAGATGATCGCATCGCAGTCACCGTTCAAGGGCGTCCACGAAACAGCCATCAGTTACGAGATTGTCAACGTCGATCCCCCTCCTCTGACATCGATCAAGACGGATATCGACCCCGACTTCGACGCTGTCGTGCTCGATTGCCTGGCGAAGGACCCTGCTGACCGGTATCAGTCGGCAGCCGAACTTGCAAGGACACTCCGCAGGTTTCGCAGGAGCACCAGCCGCACACGGATCTCCCGCGTATCGTCGGTCAGATCCTCGTCAGCGACACGTCCTGAGTCGATGGCCGCGGATGCAGGCACCCGTTCACGATCACGGAGTGTCCTGACCTGGAGCCTCGCTGCGACGACCGCGCTGAGCATGCTGATCGCAGGCTACCTCGGTCTTACACGAACCCCATCCGTCACAGCCTCTGTGGCTGCCCATATCCTGCCGCCACCGAACACGGAGCTGCATCCGTATGGGTTCATGTCTGGTCCTGTGGCGGTGTCACCTGACGGGTCGATGCTCGTCTTTTCGGCGATGACCAATGAAGGGATCTCCCATCTGTACCTTCGTCGGATGGATGAGCTCACATCGAAGGAGATCCAAGGCAGCGAGGGTGCGTACTATCCCTTCTGGTCTCCCGACAGCCGCTGGATCGCGTTCTTCACATGGCCAGGTGGAAAGCTCAAAAAGGCCGACATCTTTGGAAATCCTCCCGTGTCGATCTGTGATGCGATCAACTCGCGCGGCGGCTCATGGAGCACGAATGACGTGATCGTCTTCAGCCCGGGAGCCACCGGGGCACTGGCTGCCATTCCGGCCGCCGGGGGGACGAGTGTTCCCGTCACCGTGATCGATACCGCGAGGAGCGAGACATCTCACCGTTGGCCATTCTTTCTTCCGGACGGAAAGCATTTTCTGTACTTCTCCCGCACGATCTCGTTTGGGCGCGAAGCGGAAGGTGACGCGATCGTGGTCGGGGATATCAACGGCGGTCCGCCCCGATTTGTCATGCAGTCAAAGGCCAACGCCGTGTACACTGAGGGCTATCTCCTCTCCATTCGGGGATCATCCCTGATCGCTCAGCGGTTCGACCCCGATGACCTGAGCCTCGCCGACGAGGCAACCACACTTGCCGAAAACATAACGACCGACCCCGGATTCAGCCTTTCAACGTTCTCGGTCTCCCTGAACGGTATCCTGGCATACCACACCGGCGAAGGCAGGGCAGGCGCGCGTATGCTGCTTGTTGACCGTAAGGGAGGCCATGTGTCCTATGTCGGAGGAGCCTACGAGAATTTCTGGCCTTCGATTTCCCGCGATCAACAGAAGATCGTTTCCAGCGTCTTTGATCCGGTCTCACGGACGCAAAATCTGTGGATGTACGACCTTCGCCGGGACATTCGCACTCGATTTACGAGCGGATTGTTCACCGATTCCAATCCGGTGTGGTCTCCCGACGGCCGATTCGTCGCGTTCGTACGCCGCTCCGGGGGAGCCTGGAACTTGTGGACGCAGGCGACCTCAGGTCGGGAAGGCAGCGCTTTGTATTCAGTGAATACCGGCCTGCAAGTGAATGACTGGTCGAAGGATGGCCGCTACCTTGTCGTCAGCAGACAGGAATCCTCACCCGCGGCGGGTCGCGATCTGATCCTCGTCCCGACAACCGGCGATCATATGCCAGTCCCTTTTGTAGCAACTCCGTTCGACGAGCATGGCGGACGGTTTTCGCCGGACTCGCGCTGGATCGCCTACAATTCCTCCCAGACGGGAAAGCTGGAGGCCTATCTGCGTCCGATCGAGGGATCGTCGGACATCAAGGTCTCTCCCAACGGCGGTTTCGTGGTAGGCTGGAGAGCCGACGGGCGGGAATTGTACTACGTGAACGATGAGAACGAAGTAGTGGCCGCCGAGATCGTCCGCTCAGGGGTGACGCTCTCCGTCGGCCGGATACAGAGGTTGTTCAAACGCACGCCGATCATGAATGAAATGGAAGCGTTCGACGACGGCCAACGCTTTCTGATCAACCGGTCCATCGAACCCTCAGAAAAGGATCCGATCACGCTCGTGACAAACTGGACCGCCAAGATAGGAGCCAAGAAATGATCGGCGATACCATCGGTCACTATAGGATCGAGTCCAAGCTGGGCGA
>CAYYOV010000162.1:0-2235 GCA_964473365.1 uncultured Ignavibacteriaceae bacterium | reverse complement strand
ACACCGAACGGGGCGATGCCTCGGCGGGGATTCTTCGGCGCTATCGCGGCATCGGTCGCTGGCGTCGTCGGACTCGGCCATCTCGTCAAGCAGCCAACCGCCGGACCGACTGTCGCGACTGACAGGACGCCGACGGTCTCCGTCCATCCCAACGCCGTCGCACGCACAGAGGAAGGTTCGCGCCGACATGGATAACACGACGCACGGTTCCACGTACTGGCGGTCGCTCCGCGAGCTGTATACCGAAGGAGCGGTCACCGAGGCCAAGGCCCACGAGTTCATGGCAGGCGTGACGGAAGACTTCCGGGTCGAGGACCTCTCGACGATGTCCCGGAAGAAGTTCCTTGCCCTCGTGTCGGCCTCGGCCGCGTTCGCTGCCGCCGGTTGCTCGAACTACCGCGACAAAGGGGCGATCGTCCCGTACACGAAGAAGCCCGAAGAAGTGCTCCCCGGCGTCGCCAATTTCTACGCTTCGACCTGTGCTGGCTGCGCAAACGCCTGCGGCATCCTGATCAAGACGCGCGAAGGTCGTCCGATCAAGGTCGATGGCAACCCGGACCATCCGATCAATCTCGGCAAGGTCTGCGCCACCGGCCAGGCCAGTGTGCTCAATCTGTACGACCCGAACCGCCTGCGGTCCCCGTTCTACGGCCTGACGTCCGGAAAGTCCACGAACCTCTTAACGTGGGCCCAGGCCGACGCCGAGATCACGGCGACGCTCAAACGCCTGGCCGGAGAAGGCCGCCGCATCGTTCTGGTGACAAAGTCGCTCACGTCGCCGACGGCGAAGAAGGCGATCGAGGAGTTCCGAGCCGCGTATCCTACGACCGACGTCGTTGTGTACGACGAAGGCGTCGATGCGACGCGCCGGTCAGCGTGGAAGAAGTGCTACGGTGACGGAGAGCCCCCGGCCATCGCGTGGGAGAAGGCCGACGTCATCGTATCGCTCGACGCGGACTTCCTCGGGACGGAAGGTCATTTCGTGGAGGCGACGCGCCGTTTCGCTTCGCGCCGCGACCTACTGGCCGGGTCCACCTTCAACCGCCTCTATGTTGTCGAAGGGGGCATGAGCGTCACGGGCTCGAATGCTGACCACCGCATGCGCCTCCGGCCCGATGCCCAGCTTGGGTTCGTTCTGGCCCTGATGAATGAGCTCGGCGCTCGCGGCGTCATCGCCACGCCTGCAGCTGCCGCCGGTCAGTCGCTGAAGGCGTTCGCGGAGCAAGCGAAGCTGTCGTGGAACATCGTCGATGCGCTCGTCAAGGACCTGGCATCGAAGAAGGGGAAGGGGCTCGTGGTCGCCGGGGCGAAGCTTGCCGAATCGGTGCACGTGGCTGTCAACCTCCTGAATGAACTCCTCGGCAACACGGCCGTCTATGAACCGGCCTCGTCGGTCTCCCACCTCGACCCATCAACGCCAGCCCAGGTGGCGTCGTTCATTGCAGGATTGCGGTCAGCCTCCGTCGGGGCCGTCATTCACGTCGATACGAACCCGATGTATCATCTCCCCCCGTCTCTCGGCTACCAGGATGCGCTGACGCAGGCGCAGCTAACCGTGGCCTTGGTCGAGCAAGAGAACGAGACATCCGGTCACTGCCAGTACATTCTCCCGATCCATCACGCGTTCGAAGCGTGGGGCGACCATCAGGTCCGGACGGGCGTATGGTCGCTGCAACAGCCGGTCATCGCGCCTCTGTATGATACGCGCCAGAAGGAAGCGGTCCTGTTGGCGTGGTCGAAGGGGGCGGACGCGTTCACGCCCGACCTCTATCACGAGTTCTTGATGGCGCGCTGGGAAAAAGAGGTCTATCCCGTGCTGAAGCCGAAGGCTGCGTTCGCGGCATTCTGGCACGGAGCCTTGCACGACGGCGTCGCGACCGCCGATCTTCCCGCATCGCGCAGCAAGATCAAGGCCGATGCGCTGGCCGGCATCGCAGCGGCGACGTTCCCGACGGGCACGGTCGTGTCGTTGACGACGGCGCACTACATCGGTGACGGCTCGTTCGCGCACAACGGTTGGCTGCAGGAATTGCCGCATCCGATCTCGAAGATCGTGTGGGATAATTATGCGTCGGTGTCGGTGGCCACGGCCGCTGCGTTGGGGGTCGAGAACAACGACATGGTCGAGGTTTCGACATCGGCCGGGACGGTCACGCTGCCGGTGTTCCTCACGCCGGGGCAGGCCGACGACGTCATTTCCGTCGACCTCGGCTACGGCCGCCGGTCGGGACATCC
>CAYYOV010000161.1:0-2246 GCA_964473365.1 uncultured Ignavibacteriaceae bacterium | reverse complement strand
CGGGGATCTGGGCGAGCATGTCCTCGCCTCCCAGGATGGCGGCGGTGACGACGATAAAATTCCACACGATCGCGAACGCCCACAGCCCCATCGACATCGCCCTCGCGTTGTGCTCGATGCGGCGCGTCTGCCAGCGATCGGTCCATTTCCATGGCTCGGACGGGTGCTGCTCCTTCGCCAGTTCGAGCTTCTTCGTTTCGGCCGCGAAGCGCGACCCGAACCAGATGACGCTGCCGCCAGCGGTCGCGAAGATGACCCCCATTCCGACGAGCACCCATTCGGTGCCGTCCTCCGATAGTCCGACCTCGCTGAGTCCTCCGATGAACATGGCGAGGCCCGTGAGGAGGAATACCCCGCCGAAGAGTGTGAAGAAGATCGTGCGCGCGTTGAACATGAGTGAGTATAGCAAATCCCGGCGCGAGGAGAAACTCGGTGTTTGCCAAACGAGAGGCGAACTGTATATTGATTCCTACAAATGCGAATCGGAGGGAAGGCAATGTCGAAGCTACGGCTGGCGGTCGTGATATCGATGGGCGTGCAGTGGCATGCGATGGCGCAATTGGGTGCGATCGAGACCGATCGTCCGGACCAGACCGAATCGACGGCGCTCACGCCAACGGGTCATCTGCAGATCGAACACGGCGTGGCATACGAGCGCGAAGGCAGAGTGTCGCTCATCGCTCACCCGTCAACGCTCATGAAGGTCGGCCTGCACGATCGCTTCGAGGCGCGAGTGGTCGTGGAGCCGGTGACCCAGGCGGCGGATGGAATTCCGGCCGTCGGCGGGATCCTGCCGATGGAGTTCGGCTTCAAGGCCGGACTATGGCTGTCGGATGACGGCGGATCGGTCGTCTCGCTCATTGCCCATCTGCAGGTGCCGCATCTGGCGTCGAGCGCGTTTCGAACGTCTCGCGTTGCTCCACTGGTTCGGCTCACGGCGGCAACGCCGCTGGGCGATGCCTGGAAACTGGGAGTGAATGCGGGCCTGGAGGGGGATGGAGGCGGGGGATCCGCAACCGCCATTTACACGGCAGCGGTCGGCACGTCGTTGACGGAGTCGGTCGGCTGGTACGGCGAGGGATATGGCTTCATTCCCGTGGACGGCTCGTCATCCGACCACCGGGTGAATAGCGGATTCACCTGGCTGCTGAACGATGACCTTCAACTCGATGCGGCGATCGGTGTGGGTCTCACGACAACGCCTGCGCCTTGGTTCGTCGGGGTGGGAGCGTCGTACCGATTGTCGATCGCTGATTGACGATCGCAACAAAGGCGTAGCGCGCTCCGGAGCATCCCGATCGGGCGCGCTGCTGAGCCAACGTGGAGTCTGTTCACGGATGCTTGTCGACGCTAGTGCTGCTTCATCTGCATCGCTCCGCCTTCGACCTTCGGGCTCACCATCGGAATACCCAAATTCATCCCGCGTAGAATGAACAGCGCCCCCAGTGCGATCATGAAGACCGGCACGAGGCGGGCGATGCGCTGGCGGACGGGAGGAGAGATGCGGCGGCCCAGGATGGAAATGACGAACATCATCGGGAACGTCCCAAGCCCGAACACAGCGGCGAACACGGCTCCGCGCACCGGATCGCCGGTGAGCGCCGATCCTGCAAGCGCTACGTAGACGAGCCCGCAGGGAAGCAATCCGTTCACGATGCCGATGAGGAACATCGTCAGCATGGATCGTCGAACGAGCAGGCTGGCAAACGCCGATTGGACGCGGGTCGCGAGGGCGTCGAGGAACGACAGTTTCGCGAGATATCGTCCGATCAGGGCCGGGAAGGCATACGCCCCGATCATGAGTGCCCCCGCTGCGATGCTCACGGTCTGTTGAAAGCCGTAGAAGACGATCTTCTGGCCAATGAGCCCCGCGAGCAGGCCCATGAACGCGTACGTCGCAACGCGGCCGAAATTGTAGAGCGTCCGCCCGGCCACGAACGCGCCAGTGGACCCGGTGCCGATGGGAAGCGCCAACGCGAGCGGTCCGCACATGCCCACGCAGTGAAGGCTTCCGAGCAGACCGATGGAAAGGGCGGTGAGGAGATCCATGAGATTTCGAATTGCGAATTGCCAATTTCGAATGAGCCGAGGAGCACGTTGGTGGATTCACCCGCGCCTCATCGACTCCTCAGATACTTCGCAATTGACAATTCGCCATTCGCAATAGTTATTGATTCGCCCTGACAACGATGCGCTCTTCACTGTAGTATCCCACGCCTCGTCCGTTCCAGGTCACCTGAACGTTC
>CAYYOV010000160.1:0-2292 GCA_964473365.1 uncultured Ignavibacteriaceae bacterium | reverse complement strand
CCGTACTCGTGGCCCAGCCCAAGACCATCCGTGTCCCGCAGGATCAGGCCACGATCCAGGCAGCCATCAATGCTGCCGCCAATGGAGATACCGTCCTGGTGGCCGAGGGGACGTACCAGGTCAACCTGCGATTGGCGAAGAAGATCACGCTGGCGAGTCTCTACCTGGTCGACGGTGATCCCGGCCATATCACGCGCACGATCCTGGATGGGAGCACGCCGCGCACGGCCGATTCGGGTTCTGTCATCCTTGTCACGAACGGCACGGACAGCACCACCGTGATCACGGGATTCACGATCCGCAGGGGGAGTGGAACGCGCTTTTTGGACCCATCGAATGGTCTGTATTGGCGCGGAGGCGGGGGCGTCGCGTTGCACGGTGGGGGCGTCAAGATCCATCACAACATCATTCGCGACAACAGGATCGAATCGACCGTTGACGGAACATGGGGCGGGGGCATTAGCATGGGGACCGTCGACGGAAACCTGTCGTACTGGGTGGTGGAGGACAACACCATTGTCGGTAACGTCGTAGGCTGCGCCGTTGCAGTAACGCTCGGAGCAGAGGGTGGCGGTGCGTGGATGACCGAGGACGGCCGGTTCGTTCGGAATACGGTGGATTCCAATTCCGTGACGGGCACGGCATATGGCCGGGGTGGCGGGATCGCCGTTATCTGTTCCGGGCCAAACTTCGGCAGCACGAACATCAATGTGTCAAACAATCGCATCCGCTGGAACTACTGCAAATTCAACGGTGCCGGCGTCTTCGTCCTCGGCCTCGAGAACTCCCGGACCAACGCCGTCTTCACGAACAACCTCATCGCCAACAACCGCGCCGTACGGTGGGGAGGTGGGTTCTTCTTCAGCTTCAGCAGCGATGACTGGTTGATCAACAATACGATTGCCGACAACCTCGCCGGGGACGTCGGAAGTGGTCTGATGGTCTATGGAGTGACTGGCGATCCACGGTCAACGGTCATCGGTATCAACAACATTCTTTGGAACAAAGGCGACTACGCAAACGAAGTATCGGGGGCCGACGCAGGACGATTTCACTACAATCTGATACGCGGCTTGAGCGACGTCGGCACGAACAACTTCGCGGCCGATCCTCTATTCGCGAACGACGGCTCGTATCGTCTGACGACCCAGAGCCCGGCGATCGGCGCGGGAACCGCTGCCATGAACGTTATTGGTGCAAACCTCGTGGCCCCATCGACCGACCTGCTGGGCGGCGCACGCCCGCGGACCAGCGGAAGCGCTCCGGACCTGGGGGCAATCGAAGAGGATGCCTCAACGACGACGGCAGCACGTCCCAACCGCGTTCGCGTGTTGGCGTTCCAACATGGCGGAGTGTCTCGAAGGGCGATGGTCATTCCCCCGCTCGGCCACGAGACCGACCAGGGTCTTCCGGTCGTGATGCATTTGCACGGGTACGACGGGACGCCGGAGGCTGACGCCAATTGGATCACACTGTACCGTCAGTCGGATTCCTTGCGCTATATCACAGTCTATCCTGCGGCCTTCAACCGTCGATGGAACAGCGGCATCAATTCGGATGCCCGTTTTCCGACGCCCCCGTACGACGATGTGGCATACCTCTCCGCGTTGATCGACAGCCTTCACGACCAGTTTGGCATCGACACGAATCGTGTCTTCGTCACAGGATTTTCGAACGGCGCCTTCATGGCGTTCCGCCTGGCCGCGGTGCTTGGAGACCGCCTTGCCGGCATTGTGGCGGTCGCCGGTCGCCTGCCCGTCACCACCATCGCTGCCTATGCCGCCACGACACGTATCCCGGTCATGATCGTGCACGGCACGAACGACAACGGTATCAGCTACGGTACCATTCGGGATGACTGGTGGACGGTCGATCTCGGCGTCTACTATTGGTGCCAGAAGAACGGCGCGACGACGCTCAGTGATTCGACCACGTTCGATGGAGTCTCGACCGATCTCTCCTCGGTGGTGCGGTATCGCTATGGCATGGATCTTCCGTTCAACGCGAAGGGTCTGCGTCCCGCGGTTTGGCAGTACGTGGTACGAGGCGGGGGGCACGAATGGCCGGGCGCGCCGGCATGGTACGGATCGGGCGTCATCAATCGCGACATCAACCTGAATGAAGAGATCTTCAAGTTCTTCACGACAAACATCACAGGGGTCGAGGATGGTCCGCAAGACAACGGCGTCATTCCGGCCACGTTCACGCTCGAGCAGAACTACCCGAATCCGTTCAATCCAGCCACCGAGATCCAATATTCGGTGGCTGCCCTGAGCGCAGTCGAAGGGCAGC
>CAYYOV010000159.1:0-2297 GCA_964473365.1 uncultured Ignavibacteriaceae bacterium | reverse complement strand
AACGCCGACGGCCCAGGGAATACGTACGAACTGATCAACAGCGTCCTCGCGCCGGCAGGCGGGGATGTGGTCGAGAACCCCGAATGTGTCCATCCGGAGTTCGGCCGGCACATCGCTGAGGTTTGGGATGCCACACTCGGTCAGTATGTGTTCGAATTCTACATTCATCGCTGGCCCGATAACGACCGGTGCACGGCGTTCGACCGGCAACGGATGGAGATCAAGACCTACGATCAGTCGGGGGATACCCTCATCGGAACGGTCGGTGAGACGGTCGTGTACAAGTGGCGATTTCGACTCGCCACGGGTTTTCAGCCGTCCACGAGCTTCACGCATATTCATCAGATCAAGCCGGTCGGCGGGGACGACGGCAATCCGATTTTCACCATCACCGCGCGGAAAGCAAGCCCGAACCGCATCGAGCTCAGGCATGACGCTACCACCGTCGTTGCCGAGGCGCCGCTCTCATCCTTCCTCGGATTGTGGGTGGAGTGTGCTGAATCGCTGAGTGTCGGATCGAATGCGCACTACAGTATGACAATCAAGCGCGTGAGCGACGGGGCCACGTTGTTGTCCTACAGCAGCAACAATTTGATGACCATTCGCCCGACGAACACGTTCATCCGGCCCAAGTGGGGCATTTACCGCAGCTTGCTCGATTCGACAAGCCTGCGGGACGATACGGTCCGGTTCAACGCGTTCTCCATCAAAGAGTACCAGGCGCCGCTCCCGGTGCATGTCGCCGAATTCGAGGCGACCTCAACCGGAAACGACGTTGATGTGCAATGGACGACGGCGACAGAATCGGGCTGCTACGGCTATCAAGTGGAACGGCGATCGATCTCGTCCATAGGGACACCCCTGAAGGCCTATGAGGCGCGAGGGTTCGTACCAGGTGCCGGCACAAGCACTACACCACGTTCATATCGCTACACCGATCGAGGAGTGCCGCCGGGTCGGTACGCATACCGCATCAAGCAGATCGATACGAACGGGACGATACACTACCCGGCGGAAGTGGAGGTGGAGGTCGTCGGGATACCGCAAGCATACGACCTGCAGACGTATCCAAATCCATTCAATCCCACGACGACCGTGGAGTTCAGCGTGGCGATCGAGGCGAGCGCCACAGTAGATGTCTATGAATCAACAGGCCGACACATGACAACACTCTTCCGCGGGTCCGTCGTGCCGGGCATGCGATACCGCATCCCATTTGATGCGGTCGGTCTCGCCTCGGGGACCTATCTCGTTCGACTGGCGTCAGGGGGCCACGTGCGCATGACCAAACTGATATTGATGAAATAGAAGGCGAACAACCATACGCTGCCGGTCACTGGTCACTGGCCACTGGCCTCTGATTTTCTAACTCGATCTCTTATGACCCATCCCATACTCACCCAACTCCAGCTCCTCGGCATCATCCCCGTCATCGCCATCGACAAGGCCGAGGATGCTGTCTCGCTTGCCAACGCGCTCGTTGACGGAGGCCTGCCGTGTGCGGAGGTGACATTTCGTACAACCGCCGCAGAAGCGTCGATCGCCGCCATGGCGAAAGCGCATCCCGGCATGGCCCTTGGCGCTGGGACGGTGTTGACGACCGAACAGGTCGACCGTGCGATGGGGGCCGGGGCGAAGTACGTCGTCGCTCCAGGTCTGAACCCCGTGGTCGTGGAGTACTGCTTGAAGAAGAACATTCCCGTCACCCCCGGCGTGGCCACGCCGTCGGACGTCGAGCGGGCGCTCTCCCTTGGACTCGAGGTGGTGAAATTCTTCCCGGCAGAAGCTGCGGGTGGAGTGGACTTCCTCAAAGCCATCAGCGCCCCGTATAAGGGACTGAAGTTCATCCCGACGGGCGGTATTGACGAAAAGAACCTGCTGTCGTATCTGCGCCTTCCCTCGGTGCTCGCGTGCGGCGGGTCGTGGATGGTGAAGCAGGACCTGATCGCGAGCGGCCAGTTCGACACCATCCGCGAGCTGACGGAGGCCGCCGTCCGAACCATGCTCGGGTTCCATTTGCGGCACATCGGGATCAACGGTTTGGACGCACCGACCGCGACGACCGACGCGGAAGCGTTTGCAAAGCTTGTCGGCATGCCGGTGAAGGACGGGACGGGCGCGCTGTTCGTAGGGACGCAGTTCGAATTTCTCAAGAAGCAGTTCCTGGGTGCGCACGGGCATATCGCGATCGGCACAAACTTCATCGACCGAGCAGTAGCGTATTGTGAACGCCACGGCTATCGCTTCCGTCCAGAGACGCGGAACGAAAAGAATGGCACTCTGCAGACGATCTATTT
>CAYYOV010000158.1:0-2299 GCA_964473365.1 uncultured Ignavibacteriaceae bacterium | reverse complement strand
ATTGGATTCAAATTGTCAACTGACAATTTCCAATGTTCCGGCGGGCGTCCTCCTTGTCTACGAGAAACAAAGCGGTACACAGAGACCCGCAGAGGATCTCAGAGCTCCACGGAGCGAAAATCCAGGATAACCTGTCATTCTCAGTGGATCTCTGTGCTATCTCGGTGGAACTCTGAGTACCGCTTCTCCCTACGGTACGATATTGTCAACTGACAATTTGCAATGTTCCGGCGGGCGTCCTCCTTGTCTACGAGAAACAAAGCGGTACACAGAGACCCGCAGAGGATCTCAGAGCTCCACGGAGCGAAAAATCCAGGATAACCTGTCATTCTCAGTGGATCTCTGTGCTATCTCGTTGGAACTCTGAGTACCGATTTTTCCCTACGGTGCGATGAGGTTGATATAGGTCGTGATGATGATCGCATTCGTGAAATCGATGAAGAAGGCCCCCACCATCGGCAACACCAGGAACGCCCGCGGCGCAGGGCCGTAACGTTCCGTGATCGCCTCCATGTTCGCGACGGCGTTCGGGGTCGCTCCAAGGCCGAACCCGCAATGCCCCCCCGCCATCACAGCAGCGTCATAGTCCTTCCCCATCATTCGGAACACGACCCAGGTCGCATACGCCGCCATCATCGAAACCTGAACAATAAGGATGACCACCAACGGGATCGCCAGGTCGAGAAGCTCCCAGAGCTTGAGCGACATCAGGGCCATCGTCAGGAACAGCGACAAGGCTACAGTCCCAAGATCCTCGACCATTCGTCCATCCAACCGGACGTTCGCGAACGGTGCCAGATTACAGATGAGCGCCGCAACGATCATCGAGCCGATGTAGGCCGGGAGCGTCACGTACTGGCCAAGCCAGGAACTCAACAGCGACCCGAGCCACATGGCGATCAAGATCGTCCCGATGGTCCGGAGCAATCGGAACGCCTGGTTTTCCCCGCCGGCCGATCGCTCTTTCAGCATCACTTCGTCCTCCGGAGTGATCTCGACGGGCGTCTTCGGCGCCTCAGATTTCTTGTGATGCGGATGCCAACGCTGGATGAGGCGAGTCGCAACCGGACCACCGATGAGGCCGCCAGAAACGAGCCCGAACGTGGCCGCTGCCATCGCCAGCGTCACAGCGCCAGGAAAGGCGTACTGATCTTCGAGCAATTTCCCGAATGCCGCCCCCGTCCCGTGCCCGCCGGTCATCGTCATGGAACCTGCGATGACGCCGAGGAACGGATGCACACCCATCCCCTCTGCCAGCAGTATCCCAACGCCGCTTTGCACCACCGCGAGCAGAGAGGCCAGCCCCCAGAAGAGGAGGACCTGCGGACCTCCCACTTTCAGCAGCCGCAGATTGGCCCCCAGCCCGATGGTCGTGAAGAACGCGATCATGAGAGGCGATTGGAGCGTGGTGTCGAAGACGAATGCTGTGGTGCCGGAAAGTCGTAGTGCCAAAGCGACACCGGCGAAGAGGAATCCGCCGACGACGGGTGCCGGGATGTTGTAGTGGTCGAGGAATCCCACGCGCCGTCGTATGGCGTAGCCCAGAAGCAGCACGACAGCCGCCAAGGCGAGGGTCTGGATGAGGTCAAGCGAAAAGGTCGTCATGAGCCGCAGGAATCCAGGTATGAGGGATAGTCCACGGAAATCGTGAAGCTACAGGCTCGCGTTCCTCCGCAACCTTGCCGGGTTTCGCTCAATTTTTCGTGAGCGGCAGATCACTCTGCACATCCTTGATCCCGGGGGACGCCCAGAGGTCGAACAGGAACCGGTTGTGCGACGCATGGCGTTCGCAATAGGTCAGGTTCAGCAGGATGCGTTTTCCCTTCTTCTCAACCTCGTAATGTTCGGCTGGAACGTCATGCTCGCGCAGGACTTCGTTGACCCGGGCCCATCCCAGGCCGTCCTTGTCCTCGAGTGCCACCGAGCACTTGGCATAGAGGCATTTGCCGAGCAGCCGCCGTTCGAACTTTGCCAGGATCGACAAGACGAACAGGATGAGGGCCGTGAAATAGACCGCGAGGAGCGTGTGACCAGCACCGATGGTGATGCCGATGGCCGCAACCGACCAAATGACGGCGGCGCTCGTCAGGCCGGTGATCGTTCCGCGCGATTGGATGATCGTGCCGGCACCGATGAACCCGATCCCCGTCACGACCTGGGCGGCGATCCGGGCCGGATCGCTGTCGACCTCAGACCCGTAGGAGATCAACTCTCCCATGATCATGTAGATGGCCGATCCAAGACAGATGAGGATGTTGGTCCGAAGGCCGGCGGGTTTGCCTCGCCGCTCCCGCTCCAG
>CAYYOV010000157.1:0-2331 GCA_964473365.1 uncultured Ignavibacteriaceae bacterium | reverse complement strand
GATGGTCCGTTTCCAGCGTCGTCAGAACGGCGATCGTCGGCGTCAGCGACAGGAACGACCGATCGAATTCGTCCGCCTCGACGACGATGAACTCTCCCTTCCCGAGCCGCGCGTTCGTGCCTCCGAGGCCGCTCAACTTGCCCCCTACGATGACCGTCGGGTCGAGGTCCCCTTCCATCAACACGAGGCTGATCATCGACGTCGTGGTCGTCTTGCCGTGCGTGCCCGCGATGCCGATGCCGTACTTCAGACGCATGACCTCGGCCAGCATCTCGGCCCGGCGAACGACGGGGATCTTCCTTCGATGCGCTTCCTGGATCTCCGGATTGTCGGGCGCGACCGCCGAGCTGTAGACGACCGTGTCGACATCGGACGCAATATTGGCCGCGACGTGCCCCTCGAGCACCGTCGCTCCGAGCTGCTGGAGCCGTTCGGTGACCTCGGTCAGCGCCCGGTCCGAGCCCGACACCGCAAAGCCCTGGTCGAGCAGGATCTCCGCGATGCCGCTCATACCGATGCCGCCGATACCGATGAAATGGATCTTTTTGATCGAGGAAAACATCGTTCGTTCTTCGTCCTTCGTAGATCGTGGAAGACGACTGCCGATCCAACTTCGGCGATCGTCTTACAGCCTTGCTCGCTTCACCGGCCGGGCCGGCACCTTTGACGCCAATTGCTCCATCGCGGCAATGAGTTCGCGTTCCCGCTCATACCGGCCGACTCTGATGCGATACGCCATTCGCCGACCCTTCGTCTTGATGAGCACCTGCTGGAACCTGCCGGAGGTCTGCACCAACCGCTCGCGACCGACGTGGATCCATTCAATGTCGTCGAGCATCACGACGCGCTCCCGGTGCCGGGCGTGGAATACCACGCGGTCCGGACCGATCTGCAGATGCCGTCCTCGCCACAGGTTCAGGACGAGCGTGACAAGGGCGAGCAGGAAAAAGAACAGGATGAGCACGACAATCGGGTCGTGGAAGAAGAAGGTGAACGTTCCCTCCACGAAGCTCCCGCGAATTCCCGCATACAAGATCAGTGTGACGAGATACAGCAGCGTCAGCTGATAGTGGAAATCCAGTTTGTACTTGAACGTCGCCATCTGTCCTTCCGCTCACCGTTCAAACGTGTGATCGATCCTGCAACGCTCCCGCTATGCCACTGCTCTCATTGAGAGCAGGATTCGAACGATCTCGCCAGCCGCGTCCGGTCGTCCGAGCGCTTTCGCCGACTGCTCCATCGTTCGTCGTGCGGCTGCGTCAGTCGCCAGTTTGAGCACCGCCGGCACGAGGTGCTCCATCGCATCCTTGTCCGCCACGACCAGTGCCGCCCCTGCGGCCTCCATCGATCTGGCATTCTTCATCTGATGGTCCGCCGCCGCGTGAGGATACGGAACGAGCACGCTGGCCTTTCCGATCGCGGTCACCTCTGCAAGCGTCGACGCCCCGGCCCTGGCAACGACAACATCGGCTGAAGCGTAGGCCGCATTCATGTCTTCGATGAAGCCCATCACCCGCCCGATGCCGGCATCCTCGAACCGCGCGAGCATGTCCGCCTCATCGGTCCGGCCTGTCTGCCACAGGAGCTGCACGCCGGCCTTCCTGATCATCTCGGTCGATGCCGCCACCGCCCTGTTGATCGACGTGGCGCCCAGACTCCCGCCGATGATCAACACCGTGGTGCGGGACGGATCGAGTCCCAGCTGCTTCCGGGCTTCCGCACGATCCATCGATCCCAAACCCTTCCGAACCGGCGTTCCGACGACGGTGACGCGGTCCGTTCGGGACAACCAGCGCTTGGTGTCTTCGAATGACACCAGAAGCTGGTCGGCCCGCGACGCCAAAAGACGGGTCGTCACGCCCGGATAGCTGTTCGATTCATGCACGACCGTCGGGATGCCCATCCACGACGCGACCATCAGCACCGGGCCGCAGACATAACCACCCGTTCCGATCACGATGTGCGGACGGAACTGCCGCAGCGCCCGCCACGATTGCCACAACGCGACGACCACTTTGATCGGAAAGAGCAGGTTCCCCGGTCGCAGACTTCGGTGAAAGCCGCTGATCCAGATCGATGCGAACGGAAATCCGCGTTGCGGCACAACGCGCGCTTCGATCTTTCCCGATGTACCAAAGAACAGGAACTCGCTGTCCGGCCGTTCTTCGCGCAACCGTTCGGCGATCGCCATCGCCGGAAACAAGTGACCTCCCGTCCCTCCGCCCGCCAGCGCCATGCGCACTGAGCTTGCCATGCGGATCAGACCGGCGCGCCGACGGCCGGTCCGGCCTCCGCGACCTCATTCGTCGAGCGCAAACGCGGATGAAGGTC
>CAYYOV010000156.1:0-2344 GCA_964473365.1 uncultured Ignavibacteriaceae bacterium | reverse complement strand
CGTAGGCTTCGGCTCGCCCTCGGCAAGCTCGGGCCAAGTCGCTCAGCCTGACGTAAGCTTCAGCTATTGCATGGTTGCGATCGATGCCCCCCCGCCGAGTGCAGCTGATACTCTATTCCGGGTCAATACCTTCTCGTCGAAGAGGAGTAGAGCGAGATGGGTTCTGGCATTGCGACAAGCGTCGTAGAAGAAGAATATCGCCGTCAATGAGAGCCTGCTTCTTGGCGTGGGACCAACCTTTCAAGCACTTCTCCGCTGCGATGGCATCCACGATCGTGTCGAAGTGTTTACACCATACCAACCGAACAGGCAGACGCGCGGCGGTATATGAGGTAGATTTGGAGCCCCTGGTGTGTTCCCGGAGGCGCTCAAAAAGTCGTGCCGTCACGCCAACGTAGAACGTACCATCTGCGCAAAGCAGAATGTACACCCACCCTCCCATAGACCCCCTCCGAATGCGACAGGAACCGAGACGTCATCCCGAGCGTAGCCGAGGGATGACGGGACCACGAACACCGCTTCCTATGCGGCTTCGTCTATGTGTTCATCGCGGCCAAGTTCCGAGCTGCCAAACCACAAAATCATCTTCACCGTTACGGCGGTAGTACGAGAGTCGAGCCTTCGATCTTCAGCCGTCCGGTCACGGTGCCCGTCGTGGACGTTCTTTGCTGCCCCGTCATTCCTGGCTGCTCCCCGCCCACGCTGATACGGATCATACCTGCGGATTCCACATTCCTGCCGGATCCATCGACGCTGGAGAGATCGCGGGGGGTCAACGAGAACGCGACCCGCCGAACCTCACCGGCCTCCAACGAGATGCGTCGAAAGCCTACCAATGATCGGATCGGGCCTTGTGATCCGTCCTCCCGCGTCACATAGCATTGCACAACTTCCTCTCCGTCCCGTGCACCGCTGTTCTTCACCATCACGGAGACCGTCGTCGTGTCGCCTGTCTGTACTGATAACGGGATCGAGAGCCCTTCGTAGCCGAACGTCGTATAGCTAAGCCCATAGCCGAACGGAAAGAGCGGTTCGCCCGTGAAGTACCGGTATGTCCGGCCTGCCATGGAGTAGTCGGAGAAGGGAGGAAGCTGCTCGACCGACCGGTAGAACGTGACGGGAAGGCGTCCGGCAGGACTCACGTCGCCAAACAAAACATCTGCCAGGGCCGTTCCAGTCGCCTGGCCCGGATACCACGCCTCGACAATCGCCGGGACGTGCTCCGATGCCCAGTTGATGGCCAGCGCGCTTCCGTTCATCAACACGAGAACCACAGGCGTTCCCGTCGCCACGATCGCCTTGAGTAATTCTTCCTGCTGACGCGGCAGATCCAGCGATGTGCGGTCACCACCGGAAAATCCTTCCACCTGAACCGGCATCTCTTCCCCCTCGAGCCGTGGTGTGAGCCCGAGAACGACGATCGCTACGTCTGCACCGGTCGCAGCCGCGACCGCCTCCTCCCGCAGATGTGGCCTTGGGACCGACCAGACGAGCTGCACCAGCGCGTCGCGCCGCCGATCGCTGAATTCCATCCGAATGCGATAAGGCCGCCCCGCCTCGAGACGGACGGGGGCAGTCTGGGTGTACACGATGTGTCGGTCGGAGTATTCCGTGAGGAGCGTGTCCTCGATCCACAATCGGAACTGCCCGAACACCCGCCCTCCAAGTTCATACGTGCCAGAGAACGGAGGTACGAGAACTCCCGTCCAACGGACCGAGAAGCTGTCGGCCGGGATGGATGCATGCGGAGCATCTTCCCACCAGTTGAAATCCACCTTCCCGTCGATCCGTTCATGGGAGGGACCCGCAACGTCGACGCCTGCGAAGTAGTCACCCCGCAATCCGTGACTCCGCGATGCGTCTGCGGATGTGAAAAGTGCTGATGGGTCGACCGGCACGACGATCGGCGTCTGCGTGGTGACCTCACAGCCCTTTGCGATGACCACATCGGTCGCCGGATCGACAGCGTCCCAGATCCCCTGGATGACCGTCACAGGATCTTTTGGCGTTCCGTTGTAGTTCCCCAACAGAACATCGACATCGTCGACCGTCGGTCCGATGACCGCAATGCGCGTCAGGTCCTTCCGGAGCGGCAGCAGCCCGCCTTCGTTTCGCAGGAGGACGATCGATCGACGCGCCGCTTCGAGCGCCAGCTCACGATGCTCCGGGCGGTCGACGACCTCCATCCCGATCGACGTGTAGGGAACGTTGGCCGGAGGGTCGAACATGCCGAGCCGAAAGCGGATCTCCATCGCCCGCCGGAACGCGCGGTCGATATATGCTTCTTTCACTTGTCCGTTCCGAAGGGCCGTCATGAGACCATTGAACGAGACGCCGCATTCCA
>CAYYOV010000155.1:0-2356 GCA_964473365.1 uncultured Ignavibacteriaceae bacterium | reverse complement strand
CTTGGATCGTCGTCCGTGGGGGATCGCCATGTGATCGTGGCTTCGATGAGCGAAAAGGCGCATTCCGGGGCAATCGAGGCCGACTCAAAGGCCCCCGATGCCCCGATCGTGCGGGGGATTGCGACAGGGCGAAGTGAGTGGTACGTTGAACCATCGTTGGCGGCCCGGATAACTCTGGAGTCCTCACTTGCGAACGTTCCTGACGTTCTTGCGCCGCGGGCTCGTGGCCGTTGCGGCGGCGATCGCCTTTTGGACGGTGGTCCTGATGGTCTTCGAAGAACGATTCGTCTACTTCCCCGTTCGCTTTCCGGCCGGAGCCTATGAGGACGCGCGTCTTGTCCCGGGCCTGCAGGAGCACATCGTTCGCACGCCGGATGGCATTCGCCTCCACGCCTGGTACGCGCCGGCCGATTCCCCGTATGCGGTGATCCTGTATTCGCACGGCAACGGGGGGAATATGTCGTATGACATCGAGCGGATACGGCGCCTCCAACGGTCTGGCCTTTCCGTCTTCGCGTTCGACTATCGGGGATACGGGAAGAGTGAAGGACGACCGACGGAAGCTGGCGTGGTGTCCGATGCGATCGCGGCCTACGACCATCTCCGCGATTCGCTCGGGATCCCTGCGCGGAGGGTCATTCTCTGGGGATCAAGCCTCGGGGGTGCCGTAACGGTGCAACTCGCCGCTCGGCGCCCTGCCGCCGGGCTAGTCCTCGAATCGACCTTCCCATCCGCAAGGGCCGTTGCGGAACGTCACTATCCGTTCCTACCGGTACGGTGGCTCATGCGGACATCGTTCCGGAGCGCCGACACCCTGCACACGCTCGACCGCCCGAGCCTCCATCTTCACGGAGATCGTGACGACATCATCGAGCAGGATCTCGGTCGTGAGCTTTACGAGGCCGCAGCTGGTCCGAAAGAATGGTATTCGATCGCAGGGGCGGGGCACAACGATACCTTTATCGTTGGCGGCGAAGCCTATCTGAGCCTTGTGGCAGCGTTCATTCGCCGGCATGTCTCCCCTAAGGCCAACCTTTTGGCTTCCAACCCGGTCTAACCTACCATACGCTCACCGCTTCGCCAAAGTCGACCACGGGGCCCCAAATTTCCAGCTCCTGCGTCGGCGCACGTACGTTCACGTCGACATTCGTCATCACTGCGGCAATTCGTCCGCTTCGCAACTTCATTCACCGGAACGCCGTAGATGAGTGCAGCAAACGGCCTTCGGTCATCCGCTCCGATCCTTATCACGCCAGGGTTCATCTATGAAGAAGCGTCTCGTCATTTCATCCGCTGCCGTCGTCGCGCTCGCCGCCATCGGCTATTTCTTCCTCGGCAACTCTTCCAACGACGAGGAGACGCTCCCAAAAGTGAAGGTGGAGCGCGGAACGATCATCGACAAAGCGCTCGCGGTCGGGACGATCGAGCCGGAGAACGAGATCTCCGTCAAGTCGAAGATCTCGGGCGTCGTGAAGCACATCTTCGCGGACGTCGGCACCTACATCCGCGCGGGACAGCCGCTGCTCGAAGTGAAGCCCGATCCGACCCCGCTCGAGCTCGCCGACGCCAAGCGCCAGGCCCAGCTGGCACAGGTGGAGGTGGCGAACCTGAAGCGCGAGAAGCAGCGCCAGGATCAACTCCATGACAGCAAACTCATTTCCGACAAGGAATGGGAGGACTTCATTCAGCGGTTCGACGAAGCAGAGCTGCGACTGAAGATCGCGAACGAGAAGCTGGCCCTGACCGAGAGCGGACGTGTGATGATCGGCGAAACGCAGATCGAGTCGATCATCAAGGCCCCGATCGACGGCTTCGTCCTCAGCCGCTCTGTGGAGGTCGGAGATCCCGTGACGCCGCTGACCTCATTCCAGGAAGGGACCGTGCTGATGAAGATGGCCAACATGGAGCGACTGCTCTTCAAGGGAACCGTGGACGAGATCGACGTCGGCAAGATGCGCGAGGGCATGGAGGCCGAGATCAAGGTGGGAGCGCTTCCGAACGACACCGTCCGCGGCACGCTCCGGAAGATCTGGCTGAAGGCCGAGAAAAAGGAGAACGCCACGGTCTTTCCGATCGAGATCCTCATCCCGGGTGCGAAGAACTCCGTCCTGCGCGCCGGGTATTCCGCGAACGCGAACATTATCATCGACAAGAAAGTGAACGTCCTGACCCTCCCAGAGCGTGTCGTGACGTTCCGGAACGACAGCGCGCTGGTCTCCGTCCCCGTCGGTCCGAAGGGAAAGGAAGAGAAGCTCATCACGACCGGCCTGAGCGATGCCATCAAGGTAGAAGTGCTCTCCGGCCTCACCGAAGGACAAGAGGTGTGGGAGAAGCCGGTGAAGAAGATTGAATGATG
>CAYYOV010000154.1:0-2359 GCA_964473365.1 uncultured Ignavibacteriaceae bacterium | reverse complement strand
ATGCGGGCAGAGACGATCGTGTCGACCTGCTGGTGGGCCTTTCGCTCGGCCAGGGCCATCAGAATGCGCTCTTCATACGCCCGGGCGTACATGTTCCGGGGGTCGGTCTCGTAGACCTTGCGGACGTGCGTCAGGGCTTGTTCGAATTCCTTCTTGCGCATCGCCTCGTCGGCGAGGCTCAGGAATGAACGAGCCGCTTCGATGGACGGATCTTTTTGGGGGGGCATGGATGTCGTCGTCCGAAAATTCGCCGTCAAAATAGCCCAATCCATTCGCAGAATCAACGCTCGATCATGCGGTGTCCCTGTCGCTGAGCGGATAGGACGTGGTATCGACAGAACCGAATGAGGTTTGTTCCTTTTGCTGACTCTTACGATATTTGACCGGTTGTCACCAAATCACCCAAGGAGCCGTGATCATGAAGAAGTTCGGCTGGCCTCTCATCATCAGCGCCGGGCTGGTGGTTCTGGCCCATTATCTCTTCAATCAACCGATTGGGGGCAACCTCTGGCAGTCCGCCCAGGGGTATGCTGACAGCGAGGTCCCGCCCCTGAACGCCACGGCCTTTGCCCTGGAATATGTCGGCTGGGTGGCCTACAGCTTCTATTTCATCTGGCTCTACCGCAAACTGCAGTACACGAAGGTCACGGAAGCCATGCTCCTGTGCCTCAGGCAATGGGCCTTCATCGCATTCCCTGTTGTGGCCGTGCACTACCTCTTCCTTGGGTTCTCGACCACGCTGATCGTCCTTGACGGGATCTCAACCCTGGTCTGCATGTTGACGGCCGGCAATCTGCTGTGGGCGCTCAGTATTCACGGATTCACGACCTCGCCCAAACCGGCGACCGCATAGAAGGGCTAGAACAATGGGAAACCAACAACTCATCCTCGTTGTCCTCGGGACTATCATCGTCTGCGTGGCCGTTTCGGTCGGTGTCGTGGAGCTTCGGAGCTATCATGACGAAGCCGTGGCCGACAACATTCAATCGCATCTGCTCGGTTTGGCCAGAGATGCCGTTGTATACTTTCAAAAGCCAAAGGCGTTGGGGGGCGGAGACCGGTCGTGGGCCGATTACCGTGTGTCGAAAAAATTCCGCGACTCAGAGGACGTTGCAGTTAGGGTCTGGACAAGCCAGACCACGATTTCGTTCAGAGCCGTGGCCCCGTTCAGGGACGACAAGCTCGAGTTATACATGATGATCGACCAGGCTGGCAAATACCTGATCAAGTGGGTAGGGGAAGGCAACTTCACTGATCGAACAACGGAGTGGACTCCGCTCTTGTAGACGCCGGAATCCCTGTGCGTCAGGGCTGCGAGATGAAGATAAGCGTTTGAACCTTCGAGCCTTGCATGCTGGTGAGCGTCAATCGTCCGTTGTGAAAGCCAAACGTCCCGACCGCCGCGAGTGCAGCCAGGTACCGCTCCTCATGCTGCATCACCTCCGGCGTGCACATCATCCGCGTTCGGCCGGCAAGACCCACCGAAATGCCGCCAGGCAGCTCCCCGGTCTTCACCGACACGAAGTACCGATTGCAGCCAGAGGAACCCGAAAATCGGCCGCCATCGTACGTAAGCGTGATGGCCACGCTGTCGTTGGCCGGTTCCGTTAGGCTCCATCCTGCTAGTCTCCACGTGACCGACGACAGGATGGACAGGTCAAGCCGCCCGGTGAGTGTAGGTGTACCCTCCGATAACGTCCCGCCAGTCCACGTCCAACGCCGAGTCACGAGCTCTCCCGGACAGCATTGCGCATCCTCACGCCCTGCCTGCACGAGATCAAGGACGATAGAGAGACTGTCGAGGCGAGCAGCCCTGATCTGCACCCGGTCTCCCAGAAACACCGCCTCCTCGGCCGCAACCCTTGATCCTTGTCGCCGGACGAGTGCCATCGAAAGGAACGTCCCACTCCCGCCGCCGGACGACTCCAGCAAAACCACGACATCTTGCGTCCCGTCGCCGTCAACATCGCCGGTCAGCATCAGTTCCTCGCACAGTGCGACGGACGGTCTGGAAACGCCGCCAGCAACTGGCGCTCCCTCCCAACGGCCGGCGGCAAGCTGTACGGGCCCATCAATGGAAGGAACATTCGCCACTGAGATGCCGCGTAGCTCGTCCAGGGTGATTGCTCCATCCCCAACAACCGGAGGACGCTCGCACGACAATAGCGCGAAGAGAAGCATCAGGATCGCAAAGGATCGAAGGACAGGCATGGCGTTGGCATCCGAATGGTTGGAACGATATCAATGCTGGTCTAGTAGCGTGGGTCTCAACCGTTGAGTCCGGGGATCACCACTGCGGTGCAGCCCAGAGGCCGAACGCAGCCATCCGGCGGACCATCTGCGGAAGGTGTTCCGTCCC
>CAYYOV010000153.1:0-2363 GCA_964473365.1 uncultured Ignavibacteriaceae bacterium | reverse complement strand
ATGCGCAGAGACCGCTTCACGCCCGCATCGGTACCGGCCTGCACGATCCGGACCGTCGCCGCACCGGTCTCCGTATCGATGAACGGTTCTGAGACTGCGGTCAGGCCGTTGACGAGGTCGAACGTGCCGATCCGCACGCCATCTGTCAACGGAGCCGCAGCCCTTGGCAATTGATAGACGACGTACCCTTCAAATCGGTATGTGTCGGCGACGATACGTTCTTCCGTTCGCTTGACTGCCGCAGCATCAGACCCCCACGAAAGCACGACTGTGCGGTCGAGCGCGGTAGCGGAAACGCTCGGAGATGACGGCGCGCCAGGGGCTTGAAATCCCCGATCGAAGAGCGCCTGCACCGTCCGGTCGTTGAGCCGCATCGCCGTGATACTGGAGAGCCGATCAGCGCCCAGTCCCGCGACGACGCCGACGTAGATTTCCTGCGTGTCACCGGGGGCGAGGGTGAATGGACCGCAACTAAGGATGAATCGTTGGTCTCCGGCGGTATAGTCGATCAATGGATGCTGGTGTGTCCAACCGGTATTGGTAACGGGGTCTCCAGAGAATGGAAACTTCGACTCCGGATATGTAGGAGGCCCGAAAGGAAGATCCGGAGTCGTGAGATCCCCGAGTGGCGCGAATCCACGCAGCATCTTCCACCAACGTCCTGTTCCTTCTAGATAGGAAGTGTCCCCTCGGGGTGGATCGGTGTAGGGTGAACCCGCTGTGAAGTAGGCAAAAGACGTCATCGATCGATTACGATACCCGTACCTACGAGTGAAATTCACGAGGGCCGAATCACCTGGCGACGGCACCACTGGACCGCCGAGGAAGTCGTAACCAACTACCGGGGGAGGAAGATTGAAAATTTGGAACTCAGCATCCGTCGCGTTGCCGTTGTAGCAGTATCCCATGCCGAGCACCGAATCGCAAGCAAAGAGATCATCGTAGGCATTCCCGAGGTCAGGATCGGACCATTGCGCCACGTACATGCTGTCGATCCAGAAGGATCCTGGTTGAAGACCGGGAGCCGCGGAAGTGTCGATCCCTCCTTTGTTGATGATCTTGAATCGAACGAAGTAGATCGACCCGAAGGCGTCCCACCGGCGGTATCCCCACATCGTCTTCTGGACCTCGAGTCCGAGTGGGTACGATCCTTCGAAGGATCTCGCCGTGTTTTCGTTGAGATCGTTGTAGACCGTCCAGATCACCTGGTCGGCTGGAGTCGCTGGATCGCGGCCTGCCACGCCAGGTTCGTCGTAGTTGCCGGGGATCAGGCTGTCGACCGTGAAGATCGGTCCGGCGTTCCAGTCGAGATTGAACGGCGGTGGAGGATCGTAGACGCCATTGCCGTTCCGGTCAATGAACGGGGCCCCGCGATCGACCGGCCAATTGACCCAATCGGACGCATACTGGGGACGGACGGCCGCCATTTGTGTTGGTGTCACGGCCGATTCGGACGTCTCGTTGACGCTGGCCGCATCGCGCTGTCGATCCGATTCGCTCATCGTGTAGTAGTCTCGCCGGATCCGATAGATGCGCACAGCCGGAATGCTGGGATCCTCTGCGACGGCACTCGCCCCAGAGCCGATGACCCGGCCTGCCCGCGTTCCGACACCGTACGTTCCGCCCCCGACACGGATCGGTTGGTATGGCGCTGGGTCGGTCAGCGCAGCATTGCGGTACAATTTGCCTCCCCAGACCAGGCCGTCCTGGTAGACCACGCTGCCTGTTCCACGAGGGAAGTACATTCCGTCGTCCGCGGAGGGGGAATGGTTGGAATGGCCGTCGTACCGCATCCACGAAGTGATATTGTTGATGTTCAACACGGCATACGTCGGTGAACCTGTCACCCGCGCCGGGACTGCATCCCGCACCGCACCCTCGGGCTTCCCTTTCACCTGCCCAAATATGAGCGAAGGAATGGCCGTCAACAGAATTGTCAGCGTAGCGCTTCTTACTCGCAGACCCCTCCAAACCTCCTTCCTCCTTTCACCTCTCTCCTCTCTCGTCTCCTTCACATCCACCTTTCTCCTTTCACCTCTCTCCTCTCTTGTCTCCTTCACGTCCACCTTTCTCCTCTCACCTCTCTCCCCTCTCGTCCCCTTCATCTCCACCTCCCTCCTAACTCCTTTCACCTCTCTTTGTTCTCCGCCGTTTTTCATATGCCCACCCTCGCCCCGATCCGGACCTGTCGCGGAGCGCCGTAGATGTCTTGGCTGGTAACATACATATACCCCCACCGGTTCTGCAGGTTGAGGTAGCGATAGAACTCTTCGTACTGCGGCAACTTCACGAAGTTGACTGCGAACGGCGATTGAAGCCAGCCGTCGTCGGTCGCCGTCCCTGTCGTCGGATATGTATTGATG
>CAYYOV010000152.1:0-2403 GCA_964473365.1 uncultured Ignavibacteriaceae bacterium | reverse complement strand
AGACGCTGCCGGAATTCCACGAGGATTCGCTCGGCTTCGTCCCTCCGGTCCGGCAATACTTCTTCAACATCACAAAGCGTTGGATGGACCCGAACGGCGACGGCGACCCGTCGGACGGCATCGATGGCTGGCGGTTGGACGTGGCGAACGAGGTGTCGAGTGTCTTCTGGCGTGAGTGGCGAACACTGGTCAAGTCGATCAACCCCGAAGCGATCATCATCGGCGAGATCTGGGACGACGCCTCGCATTGGCTCGGTGGCGATCAGTTCGATGCCGTCATGAACTACCCCTTTGCGCGGGCGGTGGTGGACTTCTTCATTGACCGCGACCTGAATGCGGCGGGGTTTGACAGTGTGCTGGCCTCCGTTCGAGCCGGCTACGCCCCCGAGGTCAACGATGTTCTCCAGAATCTGATCGACAGTCACGACACCGACCGGCTTGCGTCGATGATCAAGAATCCCAGCCGTCGATTCGACGACAGGAACAGCCCCCGGAACAATCCCTCCTACGACACGCGACGACCGACGATCGAAGACCGACGCCTCCAACGGCTCATCTCGCTTTTCCAGATGACCTACGTCGGCGCGCCGATGGTCTACTACGGAACCGAATCCGGCATGTGGGGTGCAGACGACCCGGACGATCGGAAGCCGATGGTGTGGGACGACCTGACGTACGAACCCGAGGCCACACGATTCGACGGAACGCCTCAGGCTCCCGACTCAGTCGTGTTCGATCGGGAGACGCATGATTGGTGCAGAACGGTGATCGGGCTACGCAACCGGCTGGAGCCGTTGCGGCGGGGCGAATTCCGGACGCTCCTCGCCAAGGGAAACGTGTATGCGTTCGAGCGACGTCATGGGGATGATCGCGTTGTCGTCGTCATTAATCGAGGCTCGTCGAGGTCGGCCGACCTGACCTTGGGAGGATCATGGAAGGACGGTGTGACCGGCGAGACCTTCACCGCGGGTAAGGATGGGACGATCCTGGTTCCCATGTTGGAGGTATCGGGACGAGTGCTGGTCCCGGATCGTTGATAAAATTGCTTTGGTCACAGTCTGAAAATTCGAGATATTCGACAGTTCAAAGTCACTGAACCCGGTCCAAACAGCATGGAGTGCTGGATATGAAAAAGTACGGATGGCCGCTCATCATCGCCGCCGGCCTCGTGGTGCTTGCGCACTACTTGTTCAATCAGCCGATCGGGGGTTCCGAATGGCAGTCGGCCGAAGGAGCTTCCGAGGGCCAGGCCCCGCCATTGAACTATGTTGCATTCGCCGCAGAGTACATTGGATGGGCGGCGTACTGCTACTTCTATATTTGGCTCTTCAAGAAAGTCCGCTACAGCTCCGTGAAAGAAGCCATGATCCTCAGCGTGCTGCTGTGGGCCTTCGTGGCGTTTCCGGTGGTGGCTGTGCACTACATCTTCCTGCACTATTCCTTCACGCTCATCATGCTTGACGGCGTGTCAACGTTGCTCACCATGTGGGTAGCGGGAAATCTGGTGTGGGCCGCGTGCCTGCAAGGATCGTCGACACCGGCGCAAGAAGGAGCCAACAATGGGTAATCAACAATTGATGCTGGTCGTGCTCGGAACGATCATCGTTGCCGTCGCCGTGGCGGTCGGCGTTTCCCTGTTTCGAACCTCGTACGCGGAGACGATGGGGGACCAGATGCAGGAGACCATCCTCAGCATCGCCGCAGAGGCCCGTGAGTATTATTCCAAGCCCGCCACGCTTGGCGGAGGAGGCAAGAGTTTCACCGGCTTCCAATTGTCGTCTAAGTTCGACTCCGGTTCCGATGTCGTGTACAAGATGAATGGCGTTCAGGGGCACGACCAACAGATCATCGTCTCTGGCAGGTTCATCGGGAGCGGAACCATGGCGCAACCCGACGGAATCCTGGTGGCCTTTCTAGAAGCTGATCCTGCCGGGATAAAGGTCAGATGGACCGGTACCGGGGTCTTTAGGAACCGAACGAAGAGTACGACAGAAGCGCTGTAATATTCACGAGCACCTCAACTATTCATCCCACGGTCTGATGCCTGAACCGATCCTCGAATCCACGCGTCGATTCCTAAACCTCGCCGACGAGGCGATGCGCAAGAAAGACTTCGAGCAAGCTTTGGCGCAGGTCTGAAAGGTGTACAAGACGGACCCCCGGAACATGTACGCCCGGGCCTACGAAGAGCGCATTCTGATGTCCCTGGCCGAGCGAAAGGCCCACCAGCAGGTCGACACGATCGTCTCTGCCCGCATGCGCAGCTTCCTCGCATCGCAGGAGGAGGAGAGCCGCCTCCGCCGGCCAGCATCGCCCGCACCGCTAAAGTGACTCGACGAGGGTCCAGGGGGACGGAACACCTTCCGCAGATGGTCCGCCGGATGGCTGCGTTCGGCCTCTGGG
>CAYYOV010000151.1:0-2407 GCA_964473365.1 uncultured Ignavibacteriaceae bacterium | reverse complement strand
TGCTGAGAGGAATGCCGAACGTGATCCAGCTCGCGAAGGTCACGGGTGATTCGGCAAATCGCTCATTGTAGAACGACATGAAGATGAGATTCGGAGGTGTTCCGACGATCGTTGCGATGCCTCCGATCGAAGCCGCGTAGGCCATGCCGAGCAGCATCGGAGTCGCCAAAGCCGTTCGTCCTTGCGGGTGTCGTTGGTCCATCTGGCGGACCATGGCGAAGACCGCAGGGATCAGCGTGGTCACGGTGGCGGTGTTGGAGATCCACATGGACAGCAGAAAGGCGGCAAGCATGATACCGGCAAGCATTCCGCCGGTCGTCGCGCCGGTGAGCATGATCAGCCGGAGGGCGATCCGCCGGTGAAGCCCCCAGCGCTCCAGCCCGAAGGCGATCAAGAACCCACCGATGAAGAGAAAGATCACCTCGCGCGTGTACTCTGGACCGACAGCAGTCATCGGCGCGATGCCCAACAGCGGGAACAGCATCAACGGGAGGAGGGCGGTGAAATAGAGACTCACGGCCTCCGTGATCCACCAGGCCGCCATCCAGATGCTGACGCCGGCGACGAGAGCGATCGTGCCGGATTCGGGGAACAGCAGGACGGCCAGCGCGCCAAGCGCGGGACCGGCGATGATGGATGCGATCTGCGATGGCTTCACGGGTGCGAGGTTGGTTGTGACCGAAAACCTCCCGAATATTCCACTTGAACGGGGCAAATGCAACGCATGCCAACCTCTCACACGACCGATCAGGGTCGATCGCTTGATGCCATTGTCCTCGGCGGTGGTGCCGCTGGCCTCTTCTGTGCCGGCCGCATTGGCCGGCGAGGGCGCTCCGTGCTCGTCATCGAACGCAACCGCACACCGGCCGAAAAGGTGCGTATTTCTGGCGGCGGCCGCTGCAACTTCACCAACCGAGATTCCGGGCCGTCCAATTTCATCTCGATCAATCCCGACTTCTGCCGATCAGCGCTGGCCCGCTATACCGCAGCCGATTTCACGGCGCTCGTCGAACATCACGGGATCAGCTATCACGAGAAGACGCTCGGACAGCTCTTCTGTGATTCATCCTCTCAAGAGATCATCGACATGCTCGTCGATGAATGTCGCCAGGGTCGGGTGAAGATCGAGACCGGGCTGGAGGTGATCTCGGTCCGGAAGAACACGATGTTCGAAGTGGAAACGAACGCCGGAACGTTCTCAGCCCCGGTCTTGATCGTGGCGACGGGAGGATTGTCGGTTCCCAAGCTTGGCGCCACCGATCTCGGACATCGTCTCGCCCGGCAGTTCGAGCTGCGATTGGTGGCTCCCAAGCCCGGATTGGTTCCCTTCAGGATGGCGAAGGATGATGGTCGCACCTTCTCGGAACTCGCCGGCGTTTCCTGTGAGGCGCGCGTATCGTGCGCTGATGGATCGTTTCGCGAGAGTATCCTGTTCACGCACCGGGGGATCAGCGGTCCGGCGATCCTGCAGGTGTCGTCGTACTGGGAACCGAAGACGCCCGTTATCATCGATCTCCTACCGGATATCCCGTTGAGCCGGATCGTCGAGTCACAACCTGACCGGACGGTCGGGAATGCGCTTTCTGCGACGCTTCCGAGGCGATTCGTGGAATGGTGGCTGGATGAGTCATTCCGGTCGATACCGGTCCGATCCTTGACCCGAAAGCAGTTCGAAGAGCTCGAACGCAGGCTGCACGAGTGGACCGTCTGGCCGGAAGCAACCGAAGGATTCGACAAGGCCGAGGTGACGGTCGGTGGCGTCGATACACGCGACCTCTCGTCGAAGACCATGGAGGCCCGCAGTGTCCGAGGTCTCTTCTTTATTGGGGAGGTGATGGACGTGACGGGGTGGCTCGGCGGGTACAACTTTCAGTGGGCCTGGTCGAGCGCGTGGGCGGCGGCGGAGGCCATTGTTGACTAGCGGCATGCGGAAGAAAGTTACGCGCAGCGTCCGCGGCGACCAATGAACGTCCTTTGTGCAAGTCCCGCAGCGGAAGAAGACTCAGATCAGTCGCTTTGCGCCCTCCGAACCGTGTGATCGCTCGTACGTCGTAGGATCAGCGAAGCGCAGAGGCCAGGAACCGGCGGGTATGTCCGATGAGTTCGTCGGGCTCGTCGACATGCACCCAGTGACCGGCGCCATGGATGGTCTCGATCTGAGCTTTCGGAAATAGCCTCGTTATGTCCCTTCTGTCGGCGTCCACGATGTAGTTCGCTTGTCCGCCCCGGATGAAGAGGGTCGGACCGTCGTAGGGCGTGTCTGAGCCGACCGCGCGATTGATCTCGGCGTACGACGACCGCAGGACCGGTATGTTCGCCTTCCACCGGAAGGTCCCGTCCTCTCCCCGCGTCAGGTTCTTCAGCAGGAACAGCGCCGTCGAGTTCTTCGAGACGTGCGCCCGCATCG
>CAYYOV010000150.1:0-2440 GCA_964473365.1 uncultured Ignavibacteriaceae bacterium | reverse complement strand
CTGTGATGTATCCGAAGGAGGCGCACTGACAGTGGCCGTCAAGACCATCGGCCGGGTCGCCGAGGCGATCAGCCGGATCTCCGTCAGCGCAATCGACATGAACGGATCCATCGCCGTAACGGCGAATTCGAACCAACGAAACGTCCGGGCTGATGCGGCGAAGTCGACGATGTGCGTATCATTCTGCGCGACCTGGAACCAGGGAGACCAAACAACGGCATCAACACTCGTCCTCACGGCAAAGGCCCTTGGCCTGAAATCCTTGGACGGACTGTAGATCACCACACGCTCGATGACCGTTGTGTCGCCAAGGTCGATGGTGATCCGTGTGCCGACGTTTCCGGGCTTGAGTTCGAAGAGGCTTGAGAAGCTGATGATGCCATCGACAAGCTTGGCGGGATTGAAGAAGCTGGAAGAAATAAGCGTTGGATCCGGATCGGCGTAGATCACAGCGACCGGTCGGCCGAGCGCTGCGTTGTACGTCACTTGGGCATAGGCAACGGAGGCATACAGAACCAAGAACAACAGACATCGTGCGATCGATCGCATAGCGGAAGCTCCGGCGTGGACACACTACGGCCTATGAAGTCCGGCTCAGACGGTCCCGCAGGCGAGGGGTTGGGCGGAACGGACCGGCGGATGTTGCCCCCGAGGGTGACGGTCGATGAGGGTGCGCAACGTCCTCACGTCACATGACACGTGTTAGCGTACGGCCAATTCTCTGAGATGTCAACGGAGGAGCAACCACGTGAAGGATGCGTTCCCAAGAACGGGAAGAGGACAGCCTGAGAGGAGTAGAACCGCTGGGATGATTCCGGCAAAGAGGAGAATGGCATTCAGGAGGCATCAGCACGATCGCCGCGCATGACGCAGCTCGATCCGTGGCTACCAGGCGGTGCCGGAGCGGAGGAAGACCACGGCGAACCATCCGAGGAGGAGGACGATGACGATACCGATGCGGTACTTCTGGTTCTCAGTCATGCTGATTCACGGATGCTCAAAGGATGGGACACACGAGGCACACGACCAACACAGACAACGCAGAAAGAAGATAGAGACAAATTGACGGAACGGCAAAACTGATCGGAATGACTGAGCACGGCGACAGACGCGCACCCACTTCCCTTCGTTGTCTTCCTTGCGTTCTTTGTGGCTACCTCCTTTCTTGCAATGCACGGATCAACCTGGAGATTCTATGGTCGCCCATCACCGCATCCATCGACAGACCCACCGCAATGGCGACATGCTCGACCTGACCGCCGATGTCGACTCGTGTGTCCGGTCGTCGAAGATCGCGAACGGCACCGTCACCGTTTTCGTCGTCGGCAGTACCGCGGCCATCGGCACGATCGAATTCGAGCCAGGGCTCCAGCGCGACCTGCCCGAAGTGCTCAACCGGCTCATGCCCGCCAACCGCTCCTACGGCCACGAACAGGCCTGGCACGACGGGAACGGCCATTCACACCTCCAGGCGACCATGCTCGGTCCCTCGGTCACGGTCCCCGTCGAGAACGGCGCTCCGGTCCTTGGTACCTGGCAGCAGATCTTCCTGTTGGAGTGCGACGTGCGGGAGAGACGAAGAGAGGTCGTGGTAACGGTGATGGGGGAGTGATCAAATACGATGAAGGGCCGTCGGGAGGACGAAGCAGGGAGAGCGAAGGAAGAGCCTGAACGGTCTGGTCCGACGCGGGGTTGAGCATCACGGGGAGGCCCGTGAATTGAGTTGTCGCTGGAGCAGGTTGATGACGCGGTCCTGGTCTTGGAGCTCGACCGACGATACGATGATCTGACCAAGAACGTGCCCGTCGGGATGGACCGTGACCAGCAGCAGCCCATTGAAGGGTATCGTGCCAAGTGGCTGCCATTGTCGGAGCTCGACGAGATGCCCCTGTGCTTCCGGTGAGCTTCCTGTGATCCTGGTGACGACAAATCTCTGCTGAAGAAACGACCGAAGACGTGGCTCGAGAAAGAACTGCTGGATCTCCTCGATGTTGTCGGGGTCCGACGTGATGACCACGAGTAGCGGCGAACGGATCGCGGCGGAATGCCGGCGCGCGGCGTCATAGTCCAGCCATCCGGCGTACGCGAGGAGCGCGGGGTCTGAAAGCCATGCGACAAAGTCCTTTGAACTCTGAAAACCCACCCGTCGGCCCAACACGCTCCCGCCGGCCGAGACGATCAACGAAGTCGGCACGCCCCGCAGGTTCCAGGCCGCCTTCAACGTATCGTTGAATTGCCTCGTGTCGATGTCGATGCGGACAGGGATGTAGGACTGCGTGAGCCACGCCCTCACAGAATCGTCGCGAAACGTCACCCGATCCATCTCCTTGCATGGTCCGCACCACGTCGCGTACAGGTCCACATACACCGGCTTCCCCGTCGTCACGGCTTCCTGAACACCCTCGGCGTAGGTCCGCCATGCGATGTCCGACGCTGCCGG
>CAYYOV010000149.1:0-2449 GCA_964473365.1 uncultured Ignavibacteriaceae bacterium | reverse complement strand
GGGCGTTCACTTCTAACGGGTGGGTCGCCCAGTTTCTGGACGACCCGGGCAATAGAGGATGGATAGCGGGGATCGAACGGGGCTGCGCCGCTCACGCCGATATTCGCCTCTATCGGGAGGCGAGCGCGTCTCGCGGACCACTCCGCTCGGCCCGATGAGGCGAGTTGAGAATGCCACTTCTCGGCCTCTCGAAGGCCAACCGTCAGCCCCCCAGGCCACTGTCGGGCTGCTTGTACCCCTCCGCCACGGCTCGCTCGAGTCGGTCAATTTCTTCATTGGTCAACAGCCGGAAGTGCGATTCCCGCTTCCGCTGGGACAACTTCCCGTTGTTCTGCAGACAGAATCGGATGAACAGGTCGATATCGCGATCGGGCATGTCGACGATCGCCTGCACGGAGCGCTTTGTGTCGTCGTAGTTCGCCAGGAAGGCCAGCTCTTCGACGAGTTCCGTTTCGATGGTCTGCTCGACGAAGGTGAACAGGCTCTCGGCCTGCACGGTCATGTCCGGGTACCTGTACCAAACGCCGGGATCGTTGTGGACCGTCATGCGCCCCTGATCGTCGAGCGTGTATTCCACCAACGCCAAGAGCGGGCGTGAGAAGGCCTCAAGCGACGCGTCATACGCGGCGGCCTGCTTGCGCATCGCCGCTGAAACTGGGAAGATCACCCCTTCCGGCACGAAACCTCTCCGACTGAGGATGTTGTGGATGAGGAGACGGTGGATGCGGCCATTGCCATCCTCGAACGGGTGAACGAACACGAAGCCGTATCCAACGATCGCCGCCTGGATAACTGGATGGACGGAGCCGCGCTCCATCCGTACGTGCGCCGAGATGATCCCCGCCATCAGGGCCGTGACGTGCTCGGGCTTCGGGCAGACGTAGTGCACGCGCTCCTTCCCGATGGAGACCGTCTCGCCGACGTAGTTTTGGCTGTCGCGGTAGTCGTCATCCTTGAACCGAGGGTCCACGATCTGATTCTGGAGATCGATCAGCCGCGGCTTGGTGCACAGGTCCTCTTTTAGAGCGACTCGCAGAAGAGCGATGAATCGCTCGGTTCTGTTCGCGTCCGGTTTGATGTTCTCGATCTCGAAGGACGACTTTGTCTCCTTCGTGTACAGGTAGCTCAGTGCTCGTCGGAGGAGTTCGGGAGAGTACGACGAGATCAGCGTTCTGCACCGGGCGGAAAGATCCCGTGCGATGAATGCCGAAATGGTCTCCGTTTTCCGAATCGTCGGACAGAAGCTCGCGTCGCCGAGCAGATTGTTGTTGACACGCTGGCGTCGAATCGGCTCCGCGCGATCGAACGTGAAGTGCTCCTCGCTCTCCAGGAGATCCACGTAGTTTCCCTGCGTCAGGTCGGCAAGCGGGAGACGATCGCCGGTCAGCATCTCGTAGAAGTACCAGATGCGGCGGGCGTATTTCCCGTTCGGCTTCGAGTTGATGTATCTGGCGATCTCGTTCGCCCCGATCGCCGGCAGAAGGACCGCCAGGATGCCAAGGTTCATTCCGTCGTACTTCAGGGCGAACTCGAGGTGGTCTCCTGGACTCTCACCCGGCCAGTACGCAGCCGGGTATGTCTCGACGACCTCGCCCGCTGATGAATCGGTTCGTCGGGTACTACCCTCAGAAATGACGGACCGATGCCAGTTTGGCATCGCGCGGATCGCATATCGATCGAGCAGCGCGGTGTAGCCTGCGGGCCGGGTTGTCGCCTTTGGCTGGTCCATTGCTGACTCCTCAAAACGGATACGACGACGCCAAAATCGTTATGGAAGGCCATTGTACCACCAAAACGGTTACGGAAGCGGATCAAACTCGGTATGTTTGGCTTGTGGACGGATTTTTCGTCCCAAAACTGGTACAGAGCACACGGCCTTCGACACGAACGGACACTCGCAGCCGGATTTGCTCGCCAGAGCACCGGACAGGCATGGTCTGAAGCCGCCACGCGATCTCCATCGGAGCGCTGCCCGCAGATGCCGTGGCAACTACCCTACTCCCGTGGAAACCAGAGCGATCGGACAGCCGCCATGCGCCTTGACCTGCTTCTCGCATATTTTGGCACGTCGCCAGCGCTGAAGTTGCTGCGGGCACAACACGCGCCGTTCGTGATTGACTTTCTCCACCGGCAATTCAAGGCACCAGGCCGCATCACGCTACCCGCGTCTGATCTTGTAAGCGCTTTGAACGACTACCGGGAGTCCGTGCAAACAACCCATCCGGACGCCTTGCGCGACAAACCCGAGCACTACCTGTCCGCTTGGTGCAGTGGGGAAACACGCTGGCTACACCGCTCCGTCGAAGGGGGCCGGAACGAGCCGGTGTTTCAGTTGACGCCGCACACAGAGGACGTGTTCATATTCCTCGACCGCGCGCTCCAGAAAGACCTGGGGTTCGTCGGCACCGAGTCCCGCCTGCGCGTCGGGTCGCGGTCGAGCGTGGGCCGC
>CAYYOV010000148.1:0-2452 GCA_964473365.1 uncultured Ignavibacteriaceae bacterium | reverse complement strand
GCGCTCGAAGACCTTGAGGGGTTCAGCCATATCTGGATCCTATTTTGGTTCGACCAGGCGAAGGGCTGGAAGCCAAAGGTCCTTCCGCCTGTGAGCGACCGGAAGAAGCGTGGCGTCTTTGCGACGCGCTCACCGCATCGGCCCAATCCGATCGGGCTCTCGCTGTGCCGCGTGCTCAAGGTCAAAGGACGGACAGTGCACGTCGAAGATCCGGACCTGCTCGATGGCACGCCCATCGTAGACCTCAAGCCGTATCTGCCACACGCAGAATCGCATGCGCGCGCACGAGCGGGGTGGATCGGCGCAACGCACGAGCAGACGAAACCGGCCTATCGCGTATCGTTCTCGAGGAACGTCAGTGCGGCGCTCGCCACACGAACGAACGAAGAACGATCGATGCTCCGCACGTACGTCCGATCGACGCTCGCACGAGACCCGTTCCCTCATGCCTACCGTCGGATCAAGCGTCAGGCCGACGGATCATGGGTGCTGGCCGTCAAGCGCTGGCGGTTCTCGTATCGCATCGCAGCTGGCCGTATCGAAGTCTTTGCCGCGACGTGTGTGTGACACACGGGCCCTCAGTATCAATGGACATCCTCATGCACAGCTCACACCGTGTTGCAACGTGCGGCATGCTTGCGTTGCTCCTCCCGCTCTGGTGCTCGGGAGCATATGCGCAGATCCCGAGCGCAGTACCGTTCTTCGGCTTGCAGGCCGCCGACAGTGCGCAGCTTGTGGCGCCCGGGTTTGTGTCGACGGGCCTGGGCGAACGGGACGGATGCTTTACGCCGGACGGAACGGAGTTCTACTATTCGATCTGGACCGGCACGTACGGCACGATCGTTTCCACACGGCTACAAGATTCCCGTTGGAGTCCGCCCGAGGTGGTCCCCTTTTCAGGACGATACAGCGACCTCGAGGCCGCGATCTCTCCGGATGGCACGAAGCTGTACTTTGCCTCGAATCGCCCGTTGACGGAAGGAGGCCAACCAAAGGACTATGATATTTGGTACGTCGAGCGACGCGGGTATGGCTGGAGTGAGCCGGTCAACGTTGGCGCGCCCGTCAACACAGAAAGAGATGAGTTCTTTCCCTCCGTCACGAGACGAGGAGATCTGTACGTGACGGCTGAGTTCGAGGGGACCCTCGGCGGCGAGGACATCTTCACGTTCGAACGTCGGGAGGATGGGTTCGGGCCACCGTCGAACCTCGGACCCGGCGTCAACTCGGTCAAGGGTGAGTTCAACGCGTTCATCGATCCCGATGAACGATTCATCCTCTTCTCCTCATTTGGCCGAAGCGACCAGGTTGGAGGCGGCGATCTCTACATCTCAGAACGTCAATCGGATGGGACCTGGGGAACGGCACGGATCCTGGGGCCTGAGGTCAACTCGAAATCGCTCGACTATTGCCCATGGGTATCTCCCGATGGGCTCTGGCTCCTGCTGTCGAGCCGAAGGCCGGCACAGGCCCCATATTGGACCTCCCGACGGTCGGTCGATGACATTCGGGCTGACCGCAGCAGAGCCGGGAACGGACAAGACGATATCTACGTTGTCTCTACGGTCGTGCTTCATCGAAATCTACCATCTCACTAACGCCGGTCGTTTCCCATGTCCATCCGTCCCGTCAAGCGCATCATCGAATCGCAGCCCACCATTGAAGGGGCCGGCGTCAAACTGCGCCGCGCCTTCGGCTTTGGCGATACTGAAGAATACGATCCCTTCCTGCTCCTGGACGACTTCCGGAACGACCGGCCGGCCGACTATCTGGCGGGTTTTCCGTGGCATCCCCACCGGGGCATCGAGACCATTACGTACGTTCTGGCCGGAACGGTCGAACATCAGGACAGTCTCGGCAACAAAGGATCGCTGGGGGCCGGCGACGTCCAGTGGATGACGGCCGGAAGGGGCATCCTCCATCAGGAAATGCCCGCCGGCAATGAGCGCGGTATCATGCACGGGTTCCAGCTGTGGGCGAATCTCCCGTCGTCGATGAAGATGACGACGCCGCGCTACCAGGACGTTGCCGGAAAGGAGATCCCCGAGGTCGTCGACGATGATGGTACGACGGTCCGGATCGTCTGCGGAAGTTTCTGGGGGAAGAAGGGCCCGGTGGATGGCATCGCCGCCGAGCCACGATATTTGGATGTGTTCGTACCGCCCGGTAAGAAGAAGCGTCTCCCTGTGGAGTCGTCGCGCCACGCCTTTGCATACGTCTTTCAGGGATCGGGCTCGTTCCGCGACGCCTCACAACCGTTCGGCGTGCTGACCGAGTTACCCGGCCCGAACGAAACGGTGATCCGCGACCAGACCGGGGATCGTTCGCTCGTCCTCTTCGACAGCGGTGACGAGATCGTTGTCCAGGCCGGCGATGACGGGATCCGTTTCCTGCTGGTGTCGGGAGCGCCGATCAAAGAGCCTGTGGCGTGGTACGGCCCGATCGTGATGAA
>CAYYOV010000147.1:0-2457 GCA_964473365.1 uncultured Ignavibacteriaceae bacterium | reverse complement strand
CCGACGCCGTAGGAGCGTGCAGGAGGGAACAGGCGGTGTGGTGTGGAATGGTGAAGCGGTATAGCATGAAGAATGGGAAGTGTCTTGTGAGTATTAAGTAGTTAGATAAAGGTAGCAAGACTGGAACAACTTTCGGACCTGCGTTTTCCCGTCTCGTCTTGATACATTCTACTCTCTACTCTCTACTTTCTACTTCCTCCCCCCTTCAATCCTCGTGTTCCGCCGGCGTCATTCCTTCAGCACCAGGCAATTTCCCCACCAACATCTGTGGGTTGTGGATCAGCACCGGCAGGTGTTGCGGACAGATATGAAATGTGCGGTCCTGGTAGGACAAGGTGATGAGCGGGATCTCGGCTTGTGAACGATGACAGGCCAGGCAGGTTAGACGGTCCATGGGAGATGGAAGAGGTAAGATGGAAGATGAAAGACTGAAGCGCCTATGTTCAGATATCGGGAGTGTGCATTTGCCTATAAGTGGTCTCAAAAATCCAAATTGACCAGAAACAAGCATTTCGCGCGGCGCTCGCAACGAAAGCGGTGCCCGCAGCGATGAGATTTTAGCGTTACGCTTGTTGCCGCGGTCGCAGCACCCGCCGTGGACGCTGCGAGAAACATTTTTGAGACGGCTTCTAGTCTCCCAAACCCGGTCATTCGTGCTTCGGGTTTGTTTCGTATTTCGAATTTCGCATTTCGGACTTCCGGTACGGATGTGCCTCCGTGTTGAGCACATGTGCCTCGAGGTCAAACGCCTTCTTCTCGGCGAACAGCAGATAGAGGTACTTGAGGGTCTCCGCGAAGAAGAAGCTCTCCATCGCATCTTCCTGGTCCTTCGTCACGACGCTCTTCAGGTGTGCGAAGCCGGTCTCCGTTCGGCAATAACGCACGAGGTCCCGGTAGAACGTCTCCCCCATCGACCGGTATGTCTGGTCGCCGGTCGCCCGCCACAGATAGAACGCTGATTCGATGATCTCCGGCCGGAGCGGATAGCCGGGGCTTGTCACCGTCATTGTTGTGTAGTCCAACCCCTCGGGTTCGATGCCGTGCAGCATCCACATCCGGTATCCGGACGCCTGCAGCGCTTTTGCACGACCGAGATCGCCTCCCAACAGCAGCATCCCGGGCATGAACGCTTCGAGCGCCCCGTAGCGTCTGCTGAGGCGCACGCCCGAGTACATATTGACGCGTCCGTACCACAGTCCGCCGTCTGCCGTATCGGCCACGAATCGATTCACCGCGGCCAGGTGTGCGTCGTACATTCTTCGAAGCGTTGTGTCGTTGAAGAGGATCGAACCCTTCAACAGGTACTCGTAGTACGAATCGATCGCCCCGCCAACGTGGCTGGAGGTGTTCTTCCAGTCGCCCGAGATCACATCGATCCACGTCCCGACCAACCCGATCGACGAACGACGGGCGTACAGCGCGTCGATCGCGCGTCGCGCCTTCGCGGCGTAGACGGGATTCCCCGTATGTCGGCTGAGGACGCCGAATTCGAGGAGCAACGTTCCGATCTCGGCCGGGTTGTTCACCGAGTCGCGCACGGCACCGGTGCGCAGATGAACGTACCGGAACGGAAGTCCGGTGGGACTGTCGAAGATGGGCAGAAGCCGATCGCCGAGGTCCTTGGCCAACGCCAGGAACCTCGGATCGCCGTCCATTTCATACGCAGAGAGCAGACCTCCCAACAACCGGATCACCACTTCGAATGCCTGCACCTCCGTATCCAGGTCGAACGACAAGCGCGATACGATGAGCTGTTTGGCCTCCGCTGCTTCCTTCGTCAAGCCCATCAACACCATCGTATCGAAGGCATCGACGGGTGTCATGAGCAGTGAAGTGCCATACCAATCGTGCGGGGTGCGGCTGAGCGGTTTGAGCGCATCATGTCCCCACGCGTAGGTGCGGTAGCCGTTCCAGGCATGAAGGAACTGCGCCCGAACCGAATCGGCGTACGGGGATCGGTCCTGGGCCGTGACGCTGGAGGTACCCGTTACCGCAAGGAGGAGCACCACCGCGAGGCGCGCGGCGATCGAACGAACGGTGTCCATGGAGATCGTGGTGATGGGATTACGCTTCTTCGAGCGGAGGCCCGAGCAGCCGTTTCGCCAACGCCTGCAGGTCCTTGCCGTCGACGGGCTTCACGAGCACATCGGCCGCTCCCGAGGTCCGGGCGGTCTCGGCGTCTGATGAGGTGCGCAGTGCCGTGACGATCACGACCGGAATATGCTTCGTGGCCGGATTGTGCCGCAGATCTCGCAGGAGATCGAACCCGGACTTCCCTGGCATCATGACGTCGGCCAGCACGAGCCGCACCGGTTCCTGCCTGACAGCCTCTATCGCCTCGTCGTAGTTCTTCGCCGTAATGGGCCTGAAGCCTGCGAAGGTGAGATACTGGCTGGTGAGCAGACGGATCGACTCTTCATCGTCGACGATCAGGATGGTCTTCTTGCGAAGTGGCAT
>CAYYOV010000146.1:0-2480 GCA_964473365.1 uncultured Ignavibacteriaceae bacterium | reverse complement strand
TCCTCCCTGCGTCGTCTCCGACGGGCGTACTTCCAGCGGACCACCTGACCCAGGATCCCGCCGAGCGTATCGAGCCCTGCGTCGACGACGGAGCTCGTCCGGAGGCCGCTCAGGCCTTGAAAGAGCTCATCCCCCACCGCGAGCGCCATCACGACCAGCACGGAGAGGCGGGCCCACCGCCGTTCCTGGCCGTTGGACTGACCACCGCTGAAGGCACGGAACAGCAGAAGGCTGAGGACGAAATACTCGGTGATGTGCGCCAGCTTTCGCACGGCCCAGTTGACGATCACCAGCTCATGCGCCGTGATCGACGGAAAGAGGTACTTCACGAGCGGACTGATGATACGCGACGTGTTCTCGTACGAGAACGCTCCCGTCGACATCATCAACGTGAACCCCGCCCACAGGACCACCGGTCCCCAATAGTAGATCACGCTCCGCCCTGCTGAAGGTCCCGTTGCGCTCATGTCCTCACCGTTCTCCGATCATGGATGCCCCGGATGCCGCGTCCAGGGCCAGTTCTTCGCTGGTCTTCCAGAGCCGTTCGCCCACAACCTCGTCATACGACCGCTCAGACGACCGGCGTGATTGGCACTCGTAGTAGTAGCCGGCGCTCATCCCCTCGACCTCGGGGGACGACGCCAGATACACGACCGTTTGCGCCCCCTCCTCCGGCCGCAGCAACGAGCGCTTGACAAGATTCCGCACCCTGGCCCTCAACCAGTTGTTGTTGCTCCCGAGGTTCGTCGCCACGTTCCCCGGGTCGACCGCGTTCACGGTCACGCGTGTCCCCTTCAACCGGCGCGCGAGGGCATACGTGAACATGACGTTCGCGAGCTTCGACTGTGCGTAGGCCTTCATTCCGTTGTAGTCCCGTGCGGACTGGAGATCCTCGAAGTCGATCGCCCCGAGCACGTGAGCATGCGAGGCGACGACGACGACCCTTCCGGCCGGGCTCTGCCTCAGCATGTTGAGGAGCGCATTCGTCAGGATGAAACCGCCCAGATGGTTCAGCGCAAAGCTCATTTCCAGACCATCGGGACTCACCTCGCGGCGGGTAAAGAAGGCTCCGGCGTTATTGACCAGCACATCGAGGGTACGGTATCTCTCCTTGACCTCCGCCGCCAGCCGGAGCACCTCGCGTTTCGAAGAAAGATCGGCAACGAAGCATTGAACGGAAGCGCCGGAAACCTGTCGTTCGATCCTCTCGGCCTGCCGTCGACACCTCCGCACACTGCGGCCAACCAGGCCGACATCGAAGCCGAGGCGCGCGAGCTCGAGAGCTGCAGCTGCTCCGATCCCCGATGTCGCCCCGGTGATCAGGCAGGTCTTTCTGAGACGATCACGCATGCGGCTGCTGGTGCCTTTCGGTGTAGAGCACTGACGAGGTGCGCCCGGTCCGCCGATCCGGGCGAGGCGGGCCTAGTTGGTTGCGGAAAAAACTCACTGACGTCACGCTGAGCCGCTCGGCCCGAGCTTGTCGAGGGCAAGTCGAAGCGTGCTTATTGGATTAAAATGCAGGTTTCGACTTCGCTCAACCTGACGAGAGGACCTCGTTCACAGAGTTTTTCCGCAACCTCCTAGTTGGAGTGAAAATTCCCCTTCCGCGAATCGACAGCCTTCTGGACGACCCGTCGAAGCGCTTCGACGTCCATCGATTTCTCGTAGAACGCATAGGCCCCTTTTCGCTTGCAGGCGTCCATGATCTCCTGCGAAGCGTAGCCCGTGACGACAATGACCCTGGCCTGCCGGTCGATCTCCAGGATCTTGTCGAGCACGGCCAGGCCATGCATGGAAGGCATGCTCAGATCGAGCAGGACGACATCGGGACGGACCTTCGCATAGAGCTCGATGCCACGAGGTCCATCGTCGGCGGTCGTGACATCATGTTTGTCGGTACGAAAGAAGATGCTCAATGCGCCGAGCATCATTTCGTCGTCGTCGATGATGAGGATCTTTGCCATCGTATTCTGCCTTGTCCAGAGAGAAGGCACCTGCTGAAGCGCTATGATGCAGGTCATGGGTGCCGCTTGAACGACCACGACCGCAGCCGTGGTGCTGGCCGGGGACAGCCGTATCGAGATCACAGGGACCCGGCCTCAGGGGCGAGCGACTGTTCCTGGTCACCCATCATTGTTTCCCCTGAGGCGCGGTCCCTGGCAAAAAGAAACGCCTGATCGCTCAGGCGTTTCTCTCTGCAATTGGTGTCGGCGACACGCGGAGCGGTAGGATGAACCCGGTGAGGAGGCATCTGGTCAGGCCCGTCTCCCACCAGAGCGTCCCGCCACACTCACGATTGCCGACGTATGATCTCTAGTCGCAGTGTGCGACCCCGAACAGGCCATTGTTGTACATACCCAGCGTCTCGGCCCATGCAAGAACCTGGCTCTTCTGCGCCGCTGTCAACGACGTCCAGCTGGTCCAGTCGTAGCTGGCGAGGAAACTGTCGGCAGCGTTGACCGTCGAGATGATGGGGGCAC
>CAYYOV010000145.1:0-2510 GCA_964473365.1 uncultured Ignavibacteriaceae bacterium | reverse complement strand
CGACGATCGCAGATCTGATCCAATACGCGATTCAGATTGGTGAGGCTCTCCAAGAGGCCCACGCGCACGGGATCGTCCACCGGGACGTCAAGACCGACAACATTATGGTCAACTCGAAGAACCAGGTGAAAGTGATGGACTTCGGGTTGGCCAAGCTGAAGGGATCGCTCAAGCTGACGAAGACCTCGAGCACGGTGGGAACGCTGGCGTATATGGCCCCGGAGCAGATTCAAGGCGGAGAAGTTGACGCGCGGAGTGACATCTTCTCGTTTGGCGTTGTCCTCTATGAGATGCTGACCGGACATTTGCCTTTCAGAGGGGAGCATGAAGCCGCACTCGTGTATTCAATCGCCAACGAGGATCCGACACCGCTGCAAACGTACTTGCCTGAGGTGTCCTCGGAACTGCTGCACATCATGAACCGGGCTTTGGAGAAAGACCCCGAGGAACGCTACCAGCGTGTCAGTGAGATGGTCATTGATCTGCGGAGACTGAAAAAAGAAACGACACACGTCGTTCGCCCACCCGAAGCGTACGGGGCTTCTTCAGGAAGCGGTCGAGCACGGCTCCGAAGAGTCCGTCGCGGCACGCTGATCATCTTTACCGCCACCCTGGTGGTCGTACTCGCTGCAGTGTCGCTGAGCCTGTTCTTCTGGCCCTCTGTTAGACTCAATGTAAACCCATCGATGAGAGTGTTGGACGTGCCGTTCACAGAGATCCAATACCCAGGTATCTCGCCTGATGGTAAGTGGCTGGCTTTCCCTGCTGCTGACAATCGCGGCAAGTGGGACATCTACATGATGCATTTGTCGGGAGGCGAACCACGAAGGATCACGTTCGATTCCTCGGCCTATGCCTACGCATTTTATAACGTCGACATCTCGCCGGACGGAAGTCTTGTCGCCTATACCCGTCTGGATCCCAAGACCGACAATGGTGAGGTCCGAGTTGCGTCTGTGCTCGGGGGACATTCACGGTCAGTCGCGCCAATAGGCGCATCGCCCCAGTGGAGTCCGAACGGACTTAGGATCAGCTACGTTCGCCGAGGTTTAGTCCGAGGGGCTGCCAGCGCTTCCGGAAAGCTCGAGTACTGGTCAGTCATGCCAAATGGGACCGACAACAGACTGGAACTCGTCGATAGCATCGGACGGGCAGATGGCCGCTATTCCTTCTCGTGGTCTCCCGATGGGAATTCGCTTGCGTGGCTGAGGACCTTCAATGACCTCACGCAAGAGATCATGATCCGGGATGTGCGGAGTGGAACGGACCGACAACTCACATACGAAGGTAGGCAAATGGACGAGGTCTGCTGGACGTCCATGGGCCACATTCTGTATACGTCAAACAAGTCTGGCAACCCCACCGTGTGGATGATCCCTGAGGATGGAGGGACGTCAGTCCAAATAACCAAAGAAGGCCCCGACGTCGGGATGTCGATCTCTGCCGATGCCCGGAAGATGGTAGTCTTTCGCCGGCAGGTCTCGACTGCCCTTTGGCGCGCGGAGAGCGATGGATCGAATCCCAAACAGCTCACGTTCGATGGTCGTCGGGTTGGCGTTCCGAAGTTCTCCCCCGACCGCCAACGGATCGTCTTTGTTCGTAGCTCGGACGAGTTCGTTGCACGGCTTGGCATCTACCTCATGGATCGCGATGGTGGCGCCGTTCGAGAATTGGTGTCGACCAAGGATGATGGCTTCGTACCTCAGTGGTCTCCTGATGGACGGTGGATCACCTATAGCGTCCGGGGGGTCAAAGTACCCATCGACTCTTCGAGGATCTTCGTTGTGGATGCGACCTCATTCAGCTCACCGCGGGAGATCGCACGAGGCGTTGCATGGAGGTGGGCCAATAATCACACACTCCTCATTCAACGTGCGAATCGATCCTGGAGTGTTGATGTGAACACGAGCCATGAGAGCCCATACTCGGAGGACTCCACGTATGCATTTCCCATTGTCGACTCCGCGTATACTCTCTGCATTGACTATCGGGCTCGTTCGCGCGGGAGATGGATCATTGCTACAGATGCCCAACAACGCCAAATAGTTCCTCCAAGAATGCTGCTCTCATTCGAGGAACCGCTGAGCATCTCCGTAAACGTGGGCGCGTCGAAAGGGCTCGTGTGGAACGATCAAGGATCGATATGGGAGTTGACCTTGCCTTCCGGCAACAGAAAGCTTTTGCCGAAGAAACTCCCTGGCCTTTCGCTTTTTTCCGTGCTGAGCGCCAGTCAAGATGGGAAAGAAGTTGTGTACGTCGTGGAGCGGCTTGCCTCAAAGCTCGTCCTGATCGAGGATCTGTTTCAGTAGCACCGACGTGAAACCCCGTAGACGATCCCAGCGGAACCTACTCCAGGCCAGCGCTTGATGACGAGATCGGCTTCACCTGCTGACAGCAACGGAGGGTCTGAGTGATCGGCCAGACCATCTCCCACTATCAGATCCTCGAGAAATTCGGTCAGAGCGGCATGGGGGTGGTCTGCAAGGCCCTCCCCAGTGGACTTTCGTCTC
>CAYYOV010000144.1:0-2512 GCA_964473365.1 uncultured Ignavibacteriaceae bacterium | reverse complement strand
TTTCGCTCATCGAAGCCACGATCACATGGCGATCCCCCACGGACGACGATCCAAGCCTGCGTCTGCTCGTGCGATGTGTGCTTCGACGATCGATGGAAGCTCGCGCAACGGTCGTCTGCCGCTTCCAGTGCCGCGCCGGGTCGTACATCGGCCGATATAGACTTCCATCGTGAATTCCCCAACCATCAGGTCGACCATGAGGAAGCCTGACTGCTCGAGCAGGTCGTCCGGAACTTCCCGACCCCCAGAATAGACGAGGTCCAGATGAAGTAACTGGCCGTCAGCGGATGAGCTGAACCACAGGTGGTCGGCGTCAAGCTCGAAGCCGGGTCCGCTCAATATCAGCCCGTCGGGCTTCGGTTGACGGAACGCCACGACGTTCCATCGTCGCAACTCGGGAGCCAACGCGGCCGTTGCCAGCACAGCCGGGAAGACCTCAAGACATCCGTCGGCAGAGATGGCCAACTCCCGACGACCGTTGATCTCCGGTCCGACCTCGAGGACCAGTCCCGGATGCACGCGCCGAAGTCGTTCGATGACGGGAGTGAAGAATTGCGGCGGGTCCTGAACAAGCTGTGCGAGATGTTCCTCTTCGGTCCGGAACCATTGCCAAAAGGCCCGGACGTTGTCCGAAAGAACAGAGACCATATGCCCCCCCTTTGCAAGGAAGAAGTGAGAAGGAAGAAGGTAGAAGTGACTACGGTGCAGCTTGGGGGGTGGGGATCGAGAGGGGGGACCGCTGGGGGAATCTAGCCGTCACCGGCCAGAAGGTCAAGTTGGGAACCAGCCACTATAGAAGTATGCTCCGAGGCCGACAGAAAATATCAGATCACCATACAGCGCATGCTCCAGACATGCTAACCGTAGCGATCCAGATGCGCGATAGGTGGAAGCGAACATCACGCCCCCGACCGTGCTCAAGAAAATGGAAACAGGGCTGCCAAATCCAACATGGGCCCAACCGAATACGATTGCGCTCATCGCGACTGCATACAAGATAGATGGAAAGAGCGAAGCGTAACGGCGGAGGAAGAATGCCCGGAAGATCAACTCCTGCGGATAGACTGCTGCAAGTGGATAGAGCAGCATCACGGCAGCCCACATGAGCGGGCGCTCAGAAGGAAATCGAAGGAATTCATCGGGGAGAAACCACCACGTGGCAAGCGTGAGAAGGCTCGCGCTCACGCCAAACCGCACAATGACGCGACGAAGGACCGCACGCTCGATCTTGACGTCAGTTGGGACCCAAAGACCCACTCCTTCGCGACGCAACCAGACCATCGTCGGAATCGACAGCAGGTAGAGCCAGATGAACCACGGCCGGGGTAGCAGGCCGGATAGCGGAACGAGCGGCAGGAGGCCGAAGAGCACAAGCACTTCCCAATGACGATTCCAGCCAACTGAGGGCTTCATGCTTCGACCGCTGCAGGAAGGGTGTGACTCACATTGATGCGGAGGCGGCGGCGCGATCGACCGGCGCCGGTTCGAACCATCCACGCGTCCGATTGCAGACCGAGCAGACTGACAGCATCACGGGGACCTCGACGAGGACGCCAACTACGGTCGCCAGTGCAGCCCCCGAACCGGGACCGAAGAGGGCGATCGCTGTGGCAACGGCCAATTCGAAGAAGTTACTGGCACCGATCAGCGCTCCGGGCGCCGCGATGGAATGTGGCACCCGGAACACCTTCATCAGACCATACGTGAGGCCGGAGTTGAAGTACACCTGGATCAGGATCGGAATCGCGATCAGCACAACGTGGAAGTAGCGTTCGGTGATGTTGTCGGCCTGAAATGCAAAAATGAAGACGAGCGTGGCCAGAAGGGCCATGATGGTGACGGGATGGAAGAAGGACACAAAGGTGTGCTCGAACCATTCCAGACCCTTTGTGCGGATCAACACGACCCGGCTGATGCCTCCGAGTGCCAGAGGGATGACGATGAAAACGATGACACTATAGAGGAGCACGAGAAACGGTACGCTCAACGTGCTGGCTCCGCTCACCAGGAAGCTGACGATGGGAGCGAACAGGACGAGCATGATGAGGTCGTTGACGGCCACCTGCACAAGCGTGTAGGCCGGGTCGCCGTCGGTGAGATACGACCACACGAAGACCATGGCCGTGCACGGGGCCGCGGCGAGGATGATCACGCCGGCTGTGTATTGTTGAGCGAGTTCTTCGCCGATCCAGGGGAGGAACAACCATTGAAAGAAGACATAGCCAAGCAGTGCCATCGAGAATGGCTTCACGAGCCAGTTGACGACGAGCGTCACCGCCAGACCCTTCGGACGTTTACGAACCTCCCAAATGCGTCCGAAGTCGATCTTGAGCATCATCGGGTAGATCATCAGCCAGATGAGGATGGCGATGGGGATGTTGATCTGGCTCCCTTCGCCGAAATCCAGCGACCGGATGAAGTCGGTCGCCCCGGGGAACATCTTGCCCACGCCGATGCCGACCACCATGCACAGCGCGACCCACAGGGAGAGGTAGCGTTCGAAGACGTTCAG
>CAYYOV010000143.1:0-2607 GCA_964473365.1 uncultured Ignavibacteriaceae bacterium | reverse complement strand
TCCCGCACAGGCGTGAACACATCTACCAGTTTGCTGTCTTCGAGCGCAACGACGCCATGCTCGACGTTGGGCGGAATGAAGTAGCAGTCTCCGCCGCGCTGGACCTTCTTCTGTCCGCCGATCGTCACTTCAAAAGAGCCGGATTCGATGTACGTCACCTGCCGATGCGGGTGTTTGTGGAGCGGTCCGATCGAACCCTTTTTGAACTCGACGTAGATGAGCATCAGCTGGTCGTCGTACCCAAGGATCCTCCGCCGCACGCCTTCTCCTACTGTTTCCCAAGGAACCTCGTTACCAAAGATGTACACATCGGTTGGCATAATGTTCATGCGTGTGTCCTTTGAGTTCACGTGAACGGCGGATGGTCGGGGGATCGGGGATTCGGTATCCGGAACCAGTAACTCCATCTTCGGCCCGTACCCACCTGGGACCCATTACCCTTTACCCACTACCCACCACCCACCACCCACCACCTACTACCCCCTACCCACTACCCACTACCTACTTCCTCACCTCCACATCACCCTTCCACTCAAACCGCTGGCTACCTAAGGTGATCTGATGGCTCGCTGCCGGATCGGACGGCTTGTTGGTCACCATGAGAGTCCATCGAAACCCGTTTGCGCCCGAGAGTTCGACCACGGTTCCTTCATCCGTGCTCGCGAGGACCTTGACATCTGTAATGACCGGACGTGCTCCGATCGAAAATTCCTGGATCGGGTCGAACACACCGTGCGGCTCGATGGTCGTCGCAAAGACCGTCTCTTTGGCCTTTCGCCGGAACAGCAGTCCGGGGTCGTTGCGAAGGTTGAAGTCGGGGTCGTTCGCGCCGATGCGCGTATACAAGACCCGCGTTCCGCCTTCGTTCGCCGTCGTGATCGTGTAATAGCGCCGCCCGTTCAACAACGTGACCTGCGCCGCCCTGTCGGCCGTCCCTTCGGCCTCGACCCACAGGTGTTCATACCCGTTCTTTTGCCCCAGCGCCCTCCGCTCTGCCCTGTGGGCTGTGTATTTCACGTTCGTCTCGACCAACTGGCCGAAGTAATAGAACGGCAGATCGTATTGATGTTCGCTCGCCCCGACGACCCTGATCACGTCGACGATGAGCGGCTTCGCGAAAAGCCTGTCCGCGATCATCGCAATCGTTCGCTGCATTCGTACGCCCGGCGATACGTCCGCGACCGTAGCGCTCATGACCTGCAACGCTGAGTCTTCAGCCCGGAAGAAATGACGTTCGCCGTGGTGCTGTGCTGAGACGCTCTCTTTGCCGTCGAAGTGCGACCGTTCGTCGATCACGACCGTGTTGTGCGCAACGGTCTGTTTCGCCCAGCTCTTGTTCTCCGGCAGGTACCGTCCGCCGTATTTCGATTCGACGTTCAGGAACCGCGCCGCGCCGTAATCCTGCAGGATCTCGCGCCCCTGATCGTAGTACAGCATGCTGAGCTTATCGTAATGCCCGTGCGAGAGGCCGTGGCCGGTATATTTCATCAGCACGAGCGACTGGTCGTCCTGGGGTCCCGATCGGAGGAGCCCAACGCCCCCTTCTGTTCCGTCGCCGCCATCGGTGAACTCAATGCTCGCGTACGGGAACGGCACCACGCTCTTCGCGTCGCGCACCGCCTCGGCAACCGCAAGCCCGGCACCATTGAGCAGCACCTCGCCATGCTGCCGCACCACCCAAAGCAGGCCCGGATCGGCGCCATACTGCCGGTACGCCGTGTTGGTCGCGATGATCAGCTCAGGAGATAGATATGTCTTTTCTTTCAGCGCGTCGTTGATCGGAATGAATGCGCCGTTGGTGTACGTCAACTGCAGAGCGCTGGTGACCGCTTTGCGCAGCACTCCGCCGCGAAACGCGAAGATCTGTTGAGCCGGTTCGTTGTTCTCGATGACCTGCGCGAACCCGACGAACGGCATCAGGGCATAGCGGGCGTAGTAGGGCCCCTCCGTGTAGAAGCCGTCGGGTGAGTACAGCCCAGAGAGTTGCGCAAGAAAGCCCCCCTTCCGGTCAAGCTTTGTCCCGTACAGCGCCACATCTGAGAGCCGCTTGTCTCCCAGAACGTAACCCGACATGCCCACCGCTGCCGCCATCCAGGCCCCATGGTTGTGGATGCGGTCGACGACCGCCGCATGTTCGTTCACGAAATATTCGGCCATCGGCCGGATCAACTTCTTTTCGATCGTCAGCCGGTCCGTTGACGAAAGCCACGGGTGAATGCAGTCGTACGCTTGTGTCGCATGCACCAGCCAGACAGTTTCGTTGAGCGACTGCCAGAACAATCGGGCGGGCGACCCTTCGCTCGATTGCGGGTGCCGTGGAAGCGTCGGCCAGATCGTTGCATACTGGAGCAACATCTCACGAACAAACCGGGCGTACCGTTCGTCGCCGGTGATGGCGAAAAGAACGCCCGCCTGCTGCATCTCCAGGTAGTTCTCCTTGTGTCGCTGGTGGACCGGTCCGCTTGCGTCCACTGGCTTCGGCACGCTGATCGGACGCGCCAGCGCAGCTTCGACCACACGCTGCGCCCTCTGGAACGACGTATCCAACAACGGCGTGTGGCCCAGGGCCCCCTTGATCGCTTTCGCCTCCTCCGCCGTGATCATCAG
>CAYYOV010000142.1:0-2649 GCA_964473365.1 uncultured Ignavibacteriaceae bacterium | reverse complement strand
GAGCACCTGAAGGATCCCCGATTGGTGGAGGCCACCCGGCATCCGGCGCTGACCGATGGCCGCAATACCCGACGTGCGTTCTTCGTGCCGGCGTGGTAGTCTCACGACGCGAACGGTACCTCCGATCGCACGGGCGATCGTGCGAGAGATATCGATCGGCCTCATCGACAGAAAGAATACGGCCATGACCATGGTACGAACGGGGAGTGTGATTGAAGGACCGTATCCGCGACCCGCAGATGACAGACCAGAATCATTTCTGCCGCTCCTATATGATGTTCTTCGAACATGCCGACGCGGACCTGACCTCGCTTGCGCTACGTTGGCGACAGAGAATGCCTGTCGTTCCCGGATAACCTCGCCGGTCGAACCCATCTGTTCTAACCTAAGGAAGAGCCCATGAAGCACAGTGAAGTGATCCTGATCGTCTTGGTGGGGGCAGTCGCGTTCACGCTCCACGCACAGAATGCCACCTCCCCGGAGAAAGACGCGGTCACCGATGTGCGGTTTGTCCCGCCGCGTGAAGACGTCGCCTGGGAGAACGACCGGATCGCGTTTCGAGTCTACGGTCCCGCTTTGGCGGCCGAGGTCAGCAACGGCGTCGATGTCTGGTCGAAGCGGGTGCGCTACCCCATCATCGCCACGTGGTATGCCGGCGACACGGCAACGGGTCCGGCCAACCGGTCCTATCACACCGACCACGGTGAAGGGGCCGACTTCTTTTCGGTGGGGCGCACGCTTGGCTGCGGTGCGTCGGCCATTTGGTCGGGAGATTCGCTCCTCCAACCTGGCGTCTTTGCCGACTACCGGATCCTCTCGACGGGTCCGCGTCGTGCTCAGTTTCAACTGACCTACAAGCCCGTCGTCTACCGAGGCCGCTCGATTCGGGAGACCCGCAAGATCACGCTCGACGCCGGCCAACATCTGAATCGGATCGACGTGAAGTACGATGCCGACGGATCGCCGATCGACATTCCGTTTGCGATCGGACTCGTGAAACGGAAAGGGGTGGCTGTTGCGGCCGATACTGCCGGACATTGGATCAGTCTCTTTGGACCCACGAACGACAACCCCATGAACGGATCGCTCGGCATGGGGGCGGTGCTACCCGGGGAGACGTTCAGGAAGATCACGGAAGATGGCGTGCATGTTCTTATCCATGGCACGACGAAGACCGGCTCGACGGTCACGTATCATGCCGGCGCAGGCTGGACGCGCAATGGGGATGTCGTGGACAAAGCCGGATGGGAATCGGAACTCAGCACACTGGCCAAAGATCTTTCCCGACTCGTTCGTGGATCTACCAAATAAGCCGACCAAGGACCGTCTGTCATGGATACTTCCTCTTCCTGCATCTACTGCGCGAAAGATGCCCGACTGACCGATATCATGATCGAGTGTGCTGAGCTCGAGGCGTCGACCGTGTATCTGTTCCGCGAGCAGACATACCGAGGTCGATGCATCGTCGCCTACAAGGGCGGTCACAAGAAGGAACTCTTTGAACTGACGGCCGAGGAGCGTCGTCGGTTCATGGACGATGTCTCCCGCGTGGCGCAAGCCGTCCACAAGGCCTTCGGGCCGCAGAAGATCAACTATGGCGCCTACGGCGACAAGATGCCGCACGTTCATTTTCACGTCGTTCCGAAATATTCCGACGCTCCAAAGTGGGGAAGCACTTTCGATATGATGCCCGAGGAGAAGCATTTCTTGAGCGACAGCGAATATCAGAGCATCATCGAGACGGTCCGAAAATACCTGTAGGGAAAGACAGACGTTCTCAAAAAGAAACGTAGCGGGCGATTCGAAGAACCCCAAGCCTTCGCAGCCCGCGCGCGACTCCAGGCGGTCCTGGACGATCTGAACCCGGGCGGTGGGATTTTGGACGACGGCGATGGAACGGGCCGGAAGACTGGCAAAGAACCGAAAAAGCCCCGTCGGAATGCCGCAAAGCGACCCAAGAATTAACGAACGATCATGACCTGGCCTTCGGCAACCCCTTCAAGGCTACTCCACACACACAGAGGTTTGCACATGGCAAACAACAGCGCTCGAATTCTTGTCCTCAGCATTCTGCTCATGGGAATGGCCCCAGCATTGTTCGGCCAGGATACGCCACAAGCATACAATACCCTCTCGCGTGAGCAGATCCAGGCGGGATGGCGACTGCTGTTCGATGGCAAGACTATGAAGGGCTGGCGCGGCGCCTATCTCGACACGCTTCCGACGAAAGGCTGGGAGGTCCGCGACGGCATGCTGATCGTCCAGCAGTCGGGCGGAGGCGAAGCGGCCTTCGGCGGCGACATCGTGACGATCGACGAGTATAGCAGCTTTGAGCTTTCGCTTGAGTTCCGGCTGACACCCGGAGCCAACAGCGGCATCAAGTACTTCGTCACGGAACAGCTTCCGCGGACGCCCGGATCGGCGAAAGGGCTGGAATACCAGTTGCTCGACGACGAACGTCATCCTGACGCCAAGCTGGGGATCAACGGGAACCGGACCCTGGCCTCTCTCTACGACCTGATGCCAGCGACGAACAGAAAGCCCAGTGCCGTGGGTGAATGGAATACCGCCCGAATCGTGGTCAAAGGCCGACATGTCGAGCATTGGCTGAATGGCGTCCTCGTGCTGGAATATGAGCGGGGCGGCAAG
>CAYYOV010000141.1:0-2710 GCA_964473365.1 uncultured Ignavibacteriaceae bacterium | reverse complement strand
GGAAGACGGATGCGCTCTGGTTTGGGGAGATGCCTGGCGGGATGCTGAGAAACAATGACCGCCACGGCGCCAAGGCAATGAAGAACTCAGGCTCGCCAAGAACGCCAAGGAGATTTCCCGATTCTCTATCACATTCGCTTCTCGACTTGGCGGCCCTGGCGGTATTGCGTGCCCGCCGCTTCGATGCGAAATGTCGGTCAGGCGTGGCGGTTCACGCTCGGACGTCTCGAGGTTTTTTCAGCAACCTGCTACCGTGCGATGCCGGCTCCGCGAATGGCGCGGCCCACCCGAATTTTGCGGTTGAACCTCCCGTGCTCCATCACCACCTTGCCCGCAACGACGACATATTGCATCCCTTCCGACGACAATTCCGGATGCTCGACCGTCGACCGATCGCGGATCTTCTCGGCGTCGAAGACCACGATGTCGGCATCCGAGCCCGCTGACAGACGACCCTTCTTCCGAAAGGCGGGAGCACCCCGCTCAAGGCGCCGCGCCGGAAGGAGCGACATCTTGGCGATGGCATCCATAAGCGAGATCACGCGTTGGTCACGCACGTAGGTGGCGATGGTACGGCTGAAGGTCCCGGATGCCCGCGGATGGTTGTTATACCCCCACTCGAGGATCGCGTCGCTGCCGATCATCACCCACGGCGCCTTCAACGCCGCGACGACGTCGTCGTTCGGAATGGCGTACGCGATCGCCAGCTTCCCCTGGGCCCGGTACTTTTTGAAGGACGCTTCCGTCAGCCGTTCGGACGATCCGCCGAGCTGCAGACTGTCGTATGAGATCCGAAATCGTTGCTGCCACCCCTTGTCGAATCGAGCGGAATTGAGATACGTGCCCCAGAATGTGTACGGGTAGACACATGCGGTGATGTCCAAACCACGACCGTGCGCAGTTTCGATGCGTTCGATCGACTGCTGCATGGAGAACGTTCCGCCTGTACTATTGATATGGTCGATATGGACCGCAGCGCCGGTCGAAACGGCGTAGGCGATCAGCTCGTCCAACGCATCCAGGTTCGTGCCGGGAGGCTCCATGTCGGAGTAGCGTGCGTGGAAGAAGACCGGAACGTCGTAGCGTTTCGCTAGCCGCATCAGCGGGAGGATCTCTTCGCCGGAGATGCCGGGAACATACTCCAGGCTGAACGAGACTCCGAGGGCTCCGGCGCGCAGCGCCGAATCGGCCAACGCTTCGATCGTCTTCAGGTGTTTCTTCGGAAGCTTCGCGTATCGATCGCCGACGAACCGGTTGCGCGCTTCGGTGTAGAAGAAGGATGCACCGTAGTGCAATGGCGGCCTCTGATCGGCCATCGAACGATACCAACGCGAAGGATACGCCGCGCCGCCGTGCATGGCAAGGTTCGTCGTGACCCCGTCGGCCAGCTTGTTCCAATTTCCAGCCTCGCGCGGAGCATACGAAAGGATGTCGATGAACCCGGGCGCGACCACCAAACCCCGGGCATCGATGATCTTCTTCCCCCACAGCGAATCGGTCGAGATCGCTGCGATCGAATCGGCACGGATTCCAATTGTGAGAATGGCATCTGTGGCTGATTCCGGGTCCATGACCCGGCCGTTGCGAATGACAATATCGTAGGGCGGAACAGTCTGGGACGCAGTGAGCGCCCACGTCAGCGCCACCAACAGGCCAATTCGAAAGGATCGCATGGGGCAACGTAGGAACAGATCTTCTGAAAGCAAAGCAGGATGTCTTGAGGTTTTACTACCTTAGGGTCACACCACACACGGCGGACCGTCATGAACGCCCCGGCCCTTCTGCTCCTCCTGACCCCTGTTGCTCTGCCTGATTCCACCACGGCAGTCCCCTATCCGTTCAGGGACCCGTCGCTCCCCCTCGAGCGACGAGTGGACGATCTGGCGAAACGCCTGTCACCCGAAGAAAAGATCGGTCAGTTGCTCTACAACGCGCCCGCTGTCGAGCGCCTGGGAATTCCTGCCTACAATTGGTGGAGCGAGGCATTGCATGGTGTGGCACGTGCAGGCCGGGCGACCGTGTTCCCTCAGGCAATCGGCCTCGCGGCCACATTCGACGAAGAGCTGATGCACCGGATCGGAGTAGCGACCTCGAACGAGGCACGCGCGAAGTACCACGACGTGTTGCGCTCCGGCGGGACGGGTATCTATGAAGGGCTCACGTTCTTCTCCCCGAACATCAACATTTTCCGCGACCCCCGATGGGGGCGCGGGATGGAGACGTATGGAGAGGATCCCTACCTGACCGGACGAATGGCCGTCGCCTTCATTGAAGGCATGCAGGGGAACGATCCTCGATACCTCAAGACCGCTGCGACGGCCAAGCATTTTGCCGTTCACAGCGGACCCGAACCCGACCGGCACCGATTTGACGCCCGGGTGAGTGAACGCGACCTGCGTGAGACCTACCTGCCAGCCTTTCGAGCGGCTGTAACGGAGGCACACGTTGCATCGGTCATGTGCGCCTACAATCGGTTCCTGGGAGAACCCTGCTGCGGGAGCGAAGCCCTCCTTCAACGGATCCTGCGGAACGAATGGGGATTCAAGGGATACGTCGTCTCCGACTGCTGGGCCATCTCGGACTTCTGGCAGTTCCACAAGACATCGCGCGACGAACCCGACGCTGCCGCCACGGCCCTTATGGCCGGCACCGACGTGGAATGCGGCGTCTCGTTCAATGGTCTCATGACGGCCCTTCGGAACGGACAAGT
>CAYYOV010000140.1:0-2713 GCA_964473365.1 uncultured Ignavibacteriaceae bacterium | reverse complement strand
TGATTGTTCTTCCAGGCAGCCTCGTCCTTTCCGTACTGGCTTTCCTGCAGCCAGGCGAGATAGGACGTAAGCCAGGCGTTCATTCCCGTATCCACTGCGGGGTTCCATTCCTTCGATGAACTCAGCAATGTCAGGGCATCCAGGAGGTAGCGGAACTGGTAGGTCTCGATGATGCCAATACCCCGGCCTGTAACGCTCCCCTTGATCGCCTGTCCGAAATTCAGGTTCGGATTCATCCTCGTAGCCGGGTCGATGAACCAGTGCTCAACCTGCTGAATGGCCTTCGAGGCGTAGGACGACTCCCCGGTGATCGAGTACGCCAGTGCCATCACCTGCACGCGTTGCACCATCCCGTCGAGCCGGTGATTGTCTCCCTCTTTTCTTGCCTCCGGGTTCACTTCTCCGTCCCGGCGGATGTACGGGAGGCCATCCGGCTTCTTCGGATCGGGCCACCAGTAGGGTCCGAGGCTCATGTAGTCGTGCTTGTCGCCGCTGGGCGGAACCTCATCTTTCTGCATCACCGAGACGAGGGGTTCATCAAGGGCGCGGTTGGCCTCTGCGATCACGTCCTGGACGTGCAACGGGAGGGCCGCGGGTGCCGACTTGTACGATCGTCGCGCCTTGGCCAGGGCGGAGGCGTCGAGGAGCAGGAGGCTATCGTCGGGGCCTGACGACGTACAGGCCGATAGCGTGAATAGGACGGCTCCCAGAATCAAGGTGCGCATGGGGGGACTGTGGAGGCGTTGTAGTCGGTGGCTGGGAGATATGAACACCGACGCCCGGCAACGGGCCGGGCGTTGGTTGAACGAAAAGGAAGGACAAGCTTCATGCCGACTCGCGTGTCCCGGACGCTATTGTCCGAGGAAGAGCGGACGAACGTGGCGTTCGAAGAGATTGTGCGTGACGCCCTCTTCGATGATCCGGCGATTGTCGATGAGTGCCTGCCGGTATTCCTCCCCCATCTCAGCGGCGATGCGGAAGGCGATATGAACGAGCTGTCGGACATGAATGCTGTACTTCGGGTTCTTCTGATCGTGCTCCAGGGCAGCGACATAGTCGGCGGACGACCATCCGTCCACGGTTGACGGCGACGGGAGCTTGGCGCGGTCGATATCGATGACCGTCGCGTATGGCTTCTGCAGCTCATCATACCGGTCGAACGCGCCGCGATAGATGCGCTTGGCGATGTCCAGACCCTTGGGGCTCTTTGCGAGGCCGATGACCTCCTCAAGCCACGTCGTTCCGGCCGTCTTCAGGTGAAGTCCGGCGTTCGCATGACGGACGGCCTTGGCGATGATCGGGTAGAGCGAGAACTTGTCGCTCCCCGAGTGAACGCTGAGCTTCAAGTCGGCCGGCAGACCGAACTGCTTGACCGCCACGGCAAGCACGGCGACGTCGTTCTTGAATTCCCGGGTGAATGCACCGATATCGCCGACGTAGTCGATCCCTTTTAGGAACTGGCCGGTGAACTTCGGCGCAACGGTGTTGATGCGCACGCCCTCGCGTGCGAGTCCGGCAAGGAACAGGTAGAGCTCATACGGGCGTTGCGGGTCGCTCGCTTCGTCCACCGAAACCTCGGTGATAAACGGCTTCTCCCCTTTCGCCTTGACAATATAGCGATAGATGGCCCCCGCTTCCTTTATGGCGGCGGAGTATTTCTTGCCGAATGTTCGAAGCTGCTCCGGCGTGACGTTCAGATCTTCATCCAGGTCCGGATGCGCGGCAGTCCCGAGCGTCGGCCGGATCGCCGCCACCCACTGATCGACGTCGGCATCAGAGGCTGGCGTCCCGATCGCATCGGCGACATCGATCGTGAAGAAGTCGCTCGCGGCCATGAATCGGTCGACCGTCTTGAGGCCAATGTGGTCGGCATCGACGAAATGCGGCAAGGTCCAGCCGGCTTTGGATACCGCTGCATCTGCCGCTGCGCGCACAGTCAGCGGCTCAGTGCCGATGATCGTGTGTTCCCGATTTGACTTGTTCCAGACAGGCGTGACAGCCACACCTTTCTCGAGCGCCATCTGCAGTGCCCGCAACTGGGCGGGAGCTTCCAGTCCAAATCGATCTCCAATTCCGAGTGAAAACCTTCCTAGCGATAGACTCTTGGGGGCCATGTCATTCTCCATGTTGCTTCTCAGTCGGCCCTGACCAACTGAAAAGCACGCTCTAACAACCTTTACTTTATCGATAACGTCCCTTCAAGGTTAGCGAACTTTGGAGAATGTGTCAAGTCTTTCTGTGGGTCCGTAGCCATTTCAAGTGGAGACTAGCGGATCGTATTAGACTGTTCCCATATTTGAGACAGGACGGGTTTGATGAGTTTGGTGAACGCAGCGTAAGCAGGAGAAGTCAAATGGAGTGAGTCGGACTGGAACAACTCTGCCCGGCTCTGTCCTTGCGCATCGAACAGTGCCGGATTGACATCGACGAAATCCACCAGTGGGTTCATTCGGGAAATCGAAATCAATCCAACATTGACTGAATCCACAGTTTCCCACCTCGCACGCTTTTGCGGAGCCTTGTTCACCGATACGAGGAGCACGTGCGTCTCGGGCAGCCTGGCCCGCACCCGCGCAACAAACTGCGACACTCGAGAGACGATCGTATCCACCGATAGACGACCGTTGATGTCGTTGCTGCCGCAATAGTAGACAATGACCTTCGGCTCGTACGGAAGGACCACGGCGTCCATGTGGTCGAGCAGGTCGAGCGT
>CAYYOV010000139.1:0-2760 GCA_964473365.1 uncultured Ignavibacteriaceae bacterium | reverse complement strand
TTGATCATGTTTCCCCTTCCGTTCTCCATAAGCCCCCTTCTGCTGTCCATCCTCGTCTTCTATCCGTGGGCGCTCGCCCTCGGTGTGTGGCAGGTTGGAGTACGCTCGACCAAGGCTGACAGGTCCACGTCAGCTCACGTGCGCACCCTGGGTGTGAGGGCGGATAGGTCCGAATTCACCAGCCAGGAAGATCCTGGTGGTGCGGCGACGCAATCCGTCGCATTCTTCATCGCGGTTGAACCCACCTTCGTGCATGTCCCGGTTCTCGGGGCCGTCTCCGCTGGTCACGAAACCAGCAAACCGCACCACGGCAGCAGTTTTCCCGCCTCTCCCCGCGCACCCCCGCGCAACTCCTGATCTCCGTCCGAACGGACGGCGGATCCGCCTTCGTACTATCAAACGAATGTGAGCCGCTCGCAGGCGCCGTACCATGCGTTCCAAGGAACGTGTGACCGGCCAGATCTGCGCGCGAAAAGGAGAACTCTATGCTAGGAGTACTGCTCCTGCTGGCCGCCACACTGGGTGGCCCGGCAGAGGAGGGTGCACTCCGCGGCCGAGTGACGTTTGACGACCAACAACGACCCGCGGTAGGCGCCACGATACGAGTGATCGGCACCCAGTCTGGTGCTGTGACCGATGATGAAGGGGACTTTATGGTCCCCGGTCTGGCGCCTGGGTCATACGACGTCGAAGTGTCGTTCATCGGCTATCGCCGCGAGCGCCTGTCGCAGATCGAGATCCATCCGGGGGTGACCACGGAGATCGATGTACGTCTTGCGCCATCCCCCTTCAATCTGGATGCCGTTGTCGTGACGGGAACCCTCAACCGGCATCTCTTGAAGGATGCACCCGTTCTGACCGAGGTGATCGGGTCGAGAGAGCTTTCCGTCATCGGAAGCAAGAACCTCGCCGAGATCCTGCAATCGCAGACGGGTATCGAGGTAGAGTCGGGTATCGGCCAGACGCAAAACGCGTCGTTGCATGGACTCAACGACAACCATGTTCTCGTGTTGATCGACGGAGAGCGGGTGTCGGGAAAGGTGGATGGGTCGATCGACCTCGGGTCAGTTCCCACGGCCATGGTCGACCGGATCGAAGTGGTGAAGGGCCCCCTGTCGTCCATTTATGGGTCGGATGCGCTCGGGGGAGTGATCAATATCCTCACGAAGACTCCGTTGCGCTCGGAGGCCACAGCCTCTGCAACGCTAGGAACGCTTGGCCGCCAGGATTACCACCTCTCGGGTTCCCACGTCGTTGCCGATCTCTTCGGCACTGACCTTCCGCTGCGTCTTGTCGGTAACGTCTCGCACAATCGGTTCGGCGGGGTGGACTATCTCGAAAAGGACGGGTTCATGGAGATGCCGTCGTCGGAACGGTTCAACGCGAACATCAAGACCGTGAGCGTGCTTTCGGACCGATTCACGGTGGAAGTGAAGGCAGATCATTATCGTGACCAGCTGCAATGGCTGGCGGGTGATATTGGTATCACGTACTTGAATGACTTCGCCCGCAACCAGAAGCTCTCGTTGACCGGAGTTGGGACGTATGTTATATCAGACCGGCTTTCTGTCAAGGCGTCCGCCCACAAATCGCAGAATGATCGTCGCTCGTGGGAGACCACAGGGGCGGGATTCCTGACGCGCGATAGCTATGCGCGCGAGCTGCTCCAGACCTATCGGGTGCAAGGGACTGCAGTTCCGTACGACCGCAGTGTCCTCACGTGGGGGGTCGAGTACAACGAGGAGACGATGAACTCATCTCGATTCTCCGGCGGCGTCCGATCGGTATCGAACCGTGTCGTGTATGCTGAGGACGAGTGGGATCTGGGACTTGGTACTGTGGCCGTGGGGGGACGCTTCAGCGATAATTCGGCGTTCAGCGCCGTTTTTGCACCGCGGGTGAGCGTCATGGTCCCAATTACGGAACGGACCACGTTCCGCGCATCGTATGGCCGCGGATACCGGGAACCAAGCCTTCTGGAGTTGTACATCGATTTCGATCACAGCTCGGTTGGCTACATCCTCAAGGGTGACCCAACCCTGAAGCCGGAAGACTCTCGCGGATTCACGGCGGGCCTGCAATACAACCGGGATGACCTCGTATGGTTCCGCGTGACATATTTTCAGAACCGTCTGAACAATTTGATCGACTACTACTCCATGCAGAACTCGAACGTGGGGTCAGCGGCGATCCTGTCGTACAGAAATGTCGATCGGGCGATCACGGAAGGGGTCGATGTTGACGTCGACCTGGCATTGATCCCGGGAACGCTCGCGACGCTCAGCTACAACTACGTGCGTGCCGTTGATGGGTTCGGACACGACCTGCCGTTTCGAACTCCACAGACGATCATGGCGAAACTGAACGGACAGATCCCGTTCTGGTCGTCCTCCGTGGACGTGCGGGTGCGGTGGTACGACCGTAAGCCGTACAACGACGATCAAGTGAATCGCGATATCTATTCATCAGGTGTGGCGCCGCAATATCTGTATGTGCCGTCGTACGCCATCGTCGATCTCCGCCTGTCGGCGCGGCCGATCGATCGCTTCGAATGCTTCGCCGGCGTCAATAATCTGTTCGACGAAACGAAGTATCCGTTCGGCCAGATCAAACCCCGGGACCTGTATCTCGGGATCAACGTGACCATTCAATGACTCAATTCACTCACAGAAGGGATACAACCATGAAGAAGCTCAATCTCCTGATGCTCGCTGCCGTCCTCATGCTCGCCGTCGGCTGCGACAAGAATGACAATCCGGC
>CAYYOV010000138.1:0-2768 GCA_964473365.1 uncultured Ignavibacteriaceae bacterium | reverse complement strand
CAGGCTGAGCGAGAGTCGAAGCCTGACGAGGCACTCCTTCCCCTAGACCCGCTCCTGAAGCGGCAGACCCGCCAGAGCGGCAACCCTTTTCGCCAGCGATCGTCCCTCGTCGCTGAACGACCACACATAGAGGGAATCTATCGGGTGGTCCTTCCGGATCGCGCGTATCGCATCGAGCGCGAGGCGCTTGGCGTAGCCTTTCCCGCGGTGCTCCGGCAGCACCAAAGCTGAGCAGAGGTAGATGGCTGTTGCGTTCACGCCCGAGAATGTTGCCTCCAGCAGCTGCTTCTCGCTGATCTTCCGATCCAGGAAATCCTGCATAACGTTCCGCGTCGTCGGGATGACGAGCATCCAGGCGACCGGGCCGTTCTCGTCGGCTACTTCCCCCATCGTCGCTGGATGGATCGCCTCCAGCCGCGCCATGATCTCCTGATCCACCCAGATCTGGTCCGGATCGTTGCGCATGCCGAAGACCTCCTCCGCCAGCGCGATCATCCGTTCGAAATTCTTACTCATCGATCGTTCGTCAGCCATTCCGCTTCACCGCGTGTGGAGTGAACGTACGGAACGATCCTTCCCGCGGCAATGGATGGCCGTACATGACGCAGCCCGAGGTTTCCCCCGGGCTGTCGTGCGTTTCGATCGGACAGGTGTCTACTTCGCCAGAAGGATCTTCCGGACCGACTGCAGCGATCCCGATGAGAGGCGGACAAGGTACAGACCGCTCGGATATTCTGAGGCATCAAACTCGACCTGATGGAGTTCGCCGGCCTTCAGTTCCGCGTCAACCAGCCGAGCCACCTCTCGACCCAGCAGATCGTAGACGCAAAGCGCCGTCAGGCCATCCTGTGCCAGTGTGAACCGGATCGTGGTGCTCGGATTGAAGGGGTTGGGGTAGTTCTGCTGCAGCGCGAATTCCCTCGGCACGGAGCCTACCTCCACCTCTACTTCATTCGAGTACGAGTACGTTCCGCTGCGATCGAGTTGCTTGAGCCGATAGGCGTATCGACCGGGGGCGGGAAGGTCGATGTAGGAGTATTCTCTCGATGTCGTGCGAGTTCCCGAGCCAGCGACGAAACCGATGGCCTCGAAATGCTTGCTTCGCGCTTCTACATTCGAGATGACGCGGCGCTCTACATCCCACCCAGCATTGTCGGTTTCAGAACCGGTCAACCAGCAAAGGATAACGCCGCCATCCGGTTCCTCAGCAGCGACGAATTCAACCAGCGTGACGGCCAAGGAGTTCTCTGCGTCCGTAAAGCTTGCCACCTTGCTTGCGGCAATGCTGCCGTCAACCGTAGCGAACGAACCTCCTACAACCATGCTGGAGGTGGCGGCACTCACCGCTAACGCACGGACGGAACCAGCCGCTCCGCCACCCACTGCCGTCCAGACCCCGCCGCTCCATTTTGCGATCTTGATGGCAGAGATAGTGGTGATGCCATCACTCTGCGTCGCTTCGGTGAAATCTCCGCCCACGTACACGTCGGTACCCGAGACGGCGATCGCGCGGACATATCCGTTGACGCCACCCCCAAGGGCCGACCATGAGCTCCCATCCCAGCGAGCGATGTAGTTCGCGGTCCCCCCACCAGCTGTGGTGAACTGGCCTCCGGCGTAGAGCTCGTTTCCATTCACGGCGAGCGCTAGCACGTTGTTGTTCATACCGCTCCCCAGGGCACTCCAAGCGCTGCCATCCCATTTGGCGATCCTCATGATGGGAGCACTACCGGACATGGTGAACTGCCCGCCGGCATAGAGGTCCGTCCCGGAGGATGCCAATGCATACACGAATGCATTGAGGCCACTTCCAACGGCACTCCAGCTCGCACCGTTCCACCTGGCGATATTGGACGCTGTGATACCGCCAGCTTGGCTAAATGCTCCCGCTGCGTAGACGTATCCGTTCCCCACCGCGATCGAGGCAACCTCACTATTGATCCCAGATCCGAGTGCCGAGAAGCTGCTTCCGTCCCATTTGGCAATGTTGCTGACGGTCACGCCCCCGGCCGATGAGAAAAGACCACCCATATAGATATCCGTTCCGGAGGCCGCCATCCCTTCAACATAGAAATTCGGGATCCCCGTCCCCAGCGAGCTCCACGCACTCCCATCCCATTTGGCGACGTTGCCCGTCGAGTTCCCTCCCGCCGTCGAGAAAAGTCCTCCAACATACACGTCGGTTCCTGACACGGCCATCGCCCAGATATCCGCATTTACGCCTAGGCCAAACGCGGACCATGTGAACGACGAAAGAACCGTAGCCTCGGAAGCCGATCGCGAGAGCACGGACCGCTCTTGCCCAACGGCGACTGAGAGCACACAGAGGAAAATCAGCAAATAGCGCAAGGTTCGATATCCGTAGGCCATGGTCTTGTTCCTTGATGAATGGGCGGTCGTCGGCGATACATCTGTCGATCTCTTCAAATTCAGGTAACCCATTGTCCCGGCATATCTTTTCTATTTGGCGAGGATCATTTTCTTGACTGCAACTGCCGATCCTGCCGACAGTCGAATAAGATACAGGCCGCTCGGGTATTCCGATCCGTCGAACTCGACACGATGAAGAACTCCGGCTTTCGACTCCTCATCCATCAACGTTGCGATTTGTCGGCCGAGGAGGTCGTAGACGATGAGGGTCGTGCGTCCGTCTTCGGCCAGCGTGAACCGGATCGTGGTGCTCGGATTGAAGGGGTTAGGGTAGTTCTGGTCGAGCGCGAAGACTCGCGGCACCGAGCCGACCTCGACTTCCGCTTCGTGTGAATATG
>CAYYOV010000137.1:0-2777 GCA_964473365.1 uncultured Ignavibacteriaceae bacterium | reverse complement strand
AGTAGCTTCCTCCTTCCTCCTCTCTCCTCCTCTTAGAACTCCCCCGTTCCCACTGTCCACGTCGTCCCGCAGATCGCGTTGAACGGACACCGTGGACACTGCGTCTCGAGCTCTTCGGTCGGCGCGAACGGAACTTCTGCGTCGACGATCTCGTGCACCAATCCTTCGATCACCGTCCGGATGGCCGCCAGCCCCTCCGCCGGGTCGATCGCTTGTTTGTCGAACAGGCCCATCTCGAGCGAGTCTGCGATCGACCTCTTGCCGAGCAGATGGTACTGCGCACGGATCGACGCGGGTTGCAGTTGGCGGGCTTCGGCCACCACGAGCGTGTACAGGCCAAGCTGCAGCGAACCGATCGCCTCGCTCCACGTCTCGCGATCGCTCGGGTCCAGCTTCTTGAATTGAATGCGGAGACGGTTCGGACGTCCCCCGGTCTTGTAGTCGATGATATGCAGGACCGGGTCGGAACCAGGAGCCGTTCGCCGTTCCAGCCGGTCGATCCGCACACGAAACTTCGCTCCTCCGATCGTCGCCTCTTCGTCGTGCTCGAGCTCGAGGACCTCGACGCGGGCTGCTGAGGCAGCGGGTGCCTGATAGTCGCGCACATACTCCACGAGACGCGTAACAACCTGCTCCAGGATCAGCTCGCGTGCAGCGCTCTCGCCGGTGCCGAACCGTTCTTCGAACGCTTGCGAGGCTAGTCGACCGATCGCGGTAGCATCCAGGCGCTTCGGATCGAGGGCCGTCTGCCTCCCGTCGGCGTAGAACTGCTGCAGGACGCGGTGCACCAGGTTGCCGATCTCCGACGCTTCAAGATCTTCGCCGGCTTCGTCCCGCTCGCGCAACCGAAGGACCTGCCCGTAGTAGAATTTGAGCGGACATGCGAGGTAGGCATCGAGCGACGTTGCACTGAACGACCGACGGCGAATGGCCTCGACCATGGCCGCCGTCTTTGGCACCGGCACCGGCCGCCGTTGATCGAGCGCGACCTGGTACCGCACCGCATCGGTCTCGATCCCGGCCTCGAGCGTTCCTGCCGCTCGTTGGCGGTCCCAGATGAGTCCCTCCACAATGCGGCTTCGCTCCTTCCCTCCCCCCGTCACCGCCAGCAAGCGGACCTTCTTCGCTCCTTTGATCAACGCCGTCAGGTAATACTCGACGATCTCCTCCCGGTCCTGCGGTGTGTCCATGCCCAGCGCGCTGCGAACCTTCTGCGGCAGCAGCACGTCAGCCCCGCCTCGACCCGGGATCACGTCGTCGTTCGCGTCCAGGATGGTGACATTCTCGAACCGCAACGACCGGGTCTCCAGCAGGCCGAGCACCTGCAGGCCGTGCAGCGGCGAACCGGGGAACGGAACGCTGCTCGTCGCAAGCACGCGCCCCAGCAATTCGAAGTAGAGATCGTCTGAGGAGAAGGTCCGATCCGACAGCATCGATCGTTCGAGGTCGCGGCATGCGCGTTCGAACGTCTCGGCGAACCTTCGGAAGTGCGAGTGGTGCGATGCCGTTGTCCGGTCGTGCAGTGCCTGCACCAATTCGGCGACGGAGGCGGCGAACCGGCCCACAGCACCCCGCCCCTGCCACGACCGGAAGAACAGGTCGTGAATGGCCCTCAGGTGGGCCCGCAACGCGTCGGCGGTGATGGCGTCGTCTTCGGGCAGGCGGAACTGCGCCTGCGTGAAGATCTCGCCGTTGCTCTCGACCTCTTCGAGGGTGACCGACGCCCGACCTTTCGATTCCGCCAGCCATGCTTCGACGGCGTGGATGAGCACGCGGCTGACGTCGTTGCGTTCCCCGAAGCGGAAGCCTTTGACGTATGGATGCAGCAGCACGCGCAGATACGCGGCGACCGACAGACGCCCGCGCCGTGCCGTTGCGGCCACCTCGTGCAGACGATGGAAGAGTCCGGCCAGGGGCGTGCGCTCCAACGGATACCCGAGCGAGATGTTGTAGCCTTCTTCGGGAAGCTGATGCAGCGCCTGGTGCAACAGCGGAAAGAGCGTCTCCGGTTGCGCGACCACGATCACGTCGCGCTCGCCAGGAGTGTCTTTCGTTCGCAGGCGCTCCTGAAGTTCGGCCGCAACCGCGAAGACCTCGCCATGCGCGTCGGGGCTTTCGGTGAGGCGAATGTCGGGCTCCGTGCGTTCTCCCTCCTCCACGTCGAACTCCAGGCCCAGCGTGGCCAGACGGTCGGCCAATCGCGGGCCCTCCGTGAAGAAGAAGGCTGCTCCATCCACGTCGGCGATCTTGCGTACCAGCATCCGCTCCGCCGGCGTGAGTCCGAAGAAACCGGCCAGCACGATCTGTCGGTCCGAGCCCAGGTCGGCCGGCACGAACTCGGTCGCGGCCCGCACGTACTGGCGCGCGCGGGTCGTGAGTCCCGATCGATCGAGCTCTGCCGCGAACCGTTCGGCGATCTCGGCGACGAGGTGCAGTTGTCCGGTGGAGATGAATGAGGTCTTCTCGCGGACGAGCGCGGGTGGGGCCATCGAGAGCGTCAGCTCCTCGAGCTCCGAGAACAGTCGCAGGCCGAGCGGAAGGAAGCGTTCGAGGTCGATGAAGTGCGCATCGCCGATACGCTCGGGCATGGCCCGATGCAGGTCGAACAGGATCGCAGCACCGTCGAGCTGATCGATGACGCGCACGCCGGGGGGCTGGTGGGCGGACGCGATACCCTGTGCTAGTTCGTCGATATTCTGGACGAGCGGCGGGAGGAAGCTGCCGCCGACGCGGCGCGCGAGCGCCGCGCGCAAGAAATGCGCCGGCCGACGTCCGGG
>CAYYOV010000136.1:0-2857 GCA_964473365.1 uncultured Ignavibacteriaceae bacterium | reverse complement strand
GCCGACAATGCCGACCAGGACGCCGAGAATAATGAAGGTCATGTGAGAACCTTTCAGATGAACACAAAAAGAAGAAGGAGATCAGGGGCTTGCCCTGAGCGTGAGCGAAGGGCCAAATGTCGCGCGGACGATCGATCGACCATTCGTGTCACAGGTGCCAGGAAGAGCATTTCAACAGAACGCGGATGCCATACACAGAAGGTACACTAGTGAAACGTTGGAATCCAAGATTTCCCGGATTCGCTCTGATTCTGTGCGTACATTGCGACATGCGTTCGCTTTCCATCGCCATTCTCGCTACTGCGACGAGCCTCGCCTTCGCCCAGCCGGTACGACTGGCCCCCCACTCGATCTTCGACGCCACGACCGTCGGTACCGTTCGCGTCTTCATCCATCCCGATTCGCTTGCGCTGATCCTGGATCCGGCCAACGCCGACAGCGACCACGAATATCCGGCCACCGTTGTTTTCGAGAATGAGCTGATCCGCGACTCGCTTGTGAACGTCGGATTCCGGTTGCGCGGCAACACCTCGCGCGATTCCCAGAAGAAGTCCTTCAAGGTCTCGATCAACGCCTTCGAATCAGGTCGGTCCTTCGCCGGCCTGGAAAAGATGAACCTGAACGGCGAGCACAATGATCCTTCGATCGTGCGCGCCAAGGTGGCCTGGGACCTGTTCAACGGCGCCGGGATCCCGGCCTCGCGCGCGTCTCATGCGCGGCTGTTCATCAACGGCCTCTACCGCGGGTTGTACATCAACGTCGAGCACATCGACGAACAGTTCGTCAAGGTGCGGTTCGGCAACAACGACGGGTCGCTCTACAAATGTCTCTGGCCGGCCTCGCTCTCGTACCTCGGCGACGATCCAGGCCTGTACAAATTCACGAGCGACGGGCGACGGGCCTACGAGCTGCACATCACCGACGAGGCCGACGACTATACGGACCTCGCACGGTTCATCAGCGTTCTCAACCTGACCCCGGATGCAACGTTCGCCGATTCGATCCAGCGCGTATTCAACGTCAACAGTCTCCTGCGCGTCCTGGCGGTCGATATCGCCACCGGCAGCTGGGACAACTACTGGTTCCTGCAGAACAACTTCTATCTGTACCACAATACCACCACGGGACTGTTCGAGTACATCCCCTACGATTACGACAACACGTTCGGCATTTGGTGGTCCGGCATCCTGAGTGGCGTCGACTGGTCGACACGGAACGTCTATGCCTGGGGCCATCCGACCGAGGCGCGACCGCTGACCCGCAGGATCCTGGCCGTTCCGGAGTTCCGCGCGCGGCTCACATTCTTCCTGCGTCGTCTTCTCAATGCTGGCTATGCCGACGCGCCGCTCCATCAGCGCATCGACTCGCTCCACACGCTTATCACGCCGGCGGCCGAGGCCGATTCGTTCCGCACGCTCGACTACGGGTTCACGATTTCCCAGTTCCATGCCTCCTACACGCAGGCCCTGGGCGCTCACGTGACGGCCGGGCTCAAGCCGTTCACCATCGCCCGCCGCACGAGCGCATTGAGCCAACTGGACCCGTCGAATGTGCCGCCGATCCTTTCCGGCCTTGTCCACACGCCGTCTGTCGCACTTCCGGGAGCCCCTGTGGCGGTCCGCGTCTTCGTCGAAGATGAGTCCGCGCCCGCTGCCGTGGCGCTCACCGTCTTGCTCGCCGATTCGATCTTCCAGGTTCCGATGCACGACGACGGCGCGCATGCCGACGGGGCGGCCGAGGATGGCCTGTTTGGCGCGTTCCTGACGACGGGCCCGGCGGGTACCCGGATCCGCTACTACGTTGAAGCGCTGGATGCGATCGGTCAGGTCTCGCGTGAGCCGTATGGGTCTGAATTCCGTACGATCGCCGTGGCGACACCCGGACCTCGCTTGCTCCTCAATGAGTTCATGGCGAAGAACGGGACCACGATCCTCGATACCGGCGCGCCCGATGATTGGGTGGAAGTCTACAACGCAACTGCCGAGACGCTCCGTTTGGCATCGTTCACGCTGACGGACAATCTCGCCGATCCAACCAAGTGGCGGTTCCCCGATATGTTGCTTGCGCCGGGTGGCGTACTGCTGGTGTGGGCGGACGAAGAAGCAGCGCAGGGGCCGCTTCACGCGAACTTCAAGCTCGACAAGGACGGCGAGGAGCTCGGGATCTTCTTTACGGGCGAGGGTATCGCCGTGCCGTGCGATACGCTGCGGTTCGGACTGCAATCGACGGACGTTTCCCTGGGCCGCATGCCCGACGGTGGCGATTGGCAATTCATGACGACCCCCTCACCGGGACTGCGCAATGCGGTGACATCTGTACATGAAGAGGGAGCATGGACGCCCGTCGCCTTTGGTCTGGAGGCGCCGTATCCGAACCCCTTCAATCCAGCGACCCAGATCGGATATAGGACAACGGAGAGTGGATGGGTGAAGGTGATGGTATCTGATCTGCTCGGCCGCGAAGTGGCGGTACTGGTCGCCAAGGAACAGACGGCAGGATCGTACAGCGTAGCGTGGAATGCCTCTGGCGTGCGAAGTGGGACATATCTGATCGTGCTCACGTCAGCCGGACACCGCGATGCACGACGCGTGGTGCTCGTTAAATAGTGGCTCCCCGCGATCAAGCTCTCGAGGACTAACACAATGACACACGAAGAGGCCAGAGAGCTATCTCAGCGCTCTGGCCTCTGCACTCTGCTCGCAGTCCTCTTCCCTCTCACTGCGGCGGCAGATCTTCCATCTTCCATCCACGCTCTTTGACGAGCGCCGCGAGATAGCGTCGCCATTCGTCCACATGCATCCTGCGCCGCGCCTTCCCGGAGATCGCCTCCCAGCGACGGTCGTCCCACTCGCGATCG
>CAYYOV010000135.1:0-2865 GCA_964473365.1 uncultured Ignavibacteriaceae bacterium | reverse complement strand
CTCAACGTCTGCTCTCCATACTTGAGCAGCTCTTTGACCCGCTCGATCCGCTGGCGGATGTAGAATTGCTCGATCGTCATCCCTTCCATGGAGGAAAAGAGGGCCGACAGCGAGTGAAAATCTTGCTGCAGTGCCGATGCGATATGTGTTGACAGCTTGGGCCGTCTGCCGGACGGTCGTGCCTCATGATGTACCAGGTTGACGATCTCTCGTTTGATCGATTCGACCGTTTTGCGCCGACGGTCCTCGATCAATTCGAACCCGTTCTGCTGAAGCACGGTCCGGATGCGGTTCACATCAACGGGCATGCGGCCCTCGGAGACTTCGGCTTCGCCGAGCTCCACGCGCCGCACATCCAGACCAAGACCGCTCAGCTCTTCGCGTACGACGCGAATACAGCGGTCACAGACCATATTACGGATGGCGAGAAGCACAGGAGAGGATCTCATGGCAAATGCGAAGTCCGAAATACGAAGCACGAAACACGTTCACATCGAGAAGCGGTGATCAACACATCCGTGGATCTCGGATGACGCCACCGCCCTGCAGTTGAGGGTCCCATGGCCGCATGCTCAGCGCATTCGAGAAGATCACCCAACGAGCACACCACCGCCATTCACGCTGATGGTGCTGCCGACGAGATGTGAGGAGAACTCGGAGGCAAGAAAGAGGACTGCCCCCGCGATGTCCTCTCCGTTTGCCACGCGCCGATTGGGAATGGTCTTCGTGATCTGACGCAGACTGGCGGGTACGCGGAGCGCGCTGGCTGACATGTCAGTGTCCACCCATCCGGGCGCGACGTTGTTCACAAGAATACCGAACGGCGCAAGCTCAGTTCCGATCGACTTCGTGAAGGCGATCATGCCCCCCTTTGAGGCCGCATAGTGCGAATGGTAGGCCTCTCCTCGTTGACCGGCGGTGCTCGAAATGTTGATGATCCGACCGGACCGGCGCTTCTTCATGTGAGGAGCCACTTCATTGCAGAAGAGGAACGTTCCCTTGAGATTCACGTCGAGCGTTTCATCCCAGACGCGCTCCGGCATCTTTCCGATCGCACCGTACGTCCAGATGCCAGCATTGTTGACAAGAATGTCGATGTGTCCGAATCGTTTGATCGCGGTACGCACGGTCCGCCGCACATCTGCCGCGCGGGCGACGTTGGCGCGAACGACGAGACAGTCGGGACCGAACGAACGGACCTCTCTCGCGACCCGATCGGCCGCCCGCTTGTCGCGGTTATACGTGATGACAATATCGGCTCCCACGCGGGCCAAGAGCTCAGCGACGGAGGCCCCGATGCCGCGCGATCCACCGGTGACGATGGCCACTTTTCCAGAGAGATCCAGCATGACGTATCCCCTTAGTCTGTGTACCTCAATCTGCGAATCCGTTTCTAGAATGGCACCCCCCTGGCCATGAAGTGAAATTCATTCAGATTCGCTCTCAGCAAATAGGAACGGCTCCTATAATTGGCCATTTTTTCCAAATTTCGACAATTGCCGTTGACTAGACGATATAATAGGACTAAATTAGTCGTAGTTAAGCAACTGAAAACAGACTCCAATCATGCATTCCGAAGATACGGTTCCACTCACGTCGATCTCACGCGGCAAGCGCGTTCGCGTCGTTGATGTACCCGAGGGCAGAACAAAGGCACAGTTGATCCGGCTGGGGATCCACCAGGGAGAATTTCTCCGGTGTCTGCAGCGCCTTCCAGGGGGCACGATGCTCGTGGAGAAGAATCGACAAGAGATCGCCATCGGTGTTGCGCTCGCGAAGGCGATCATGGTCACCGCCGTTCCTGAGATCGTTTAACATGTCCGAACGTCCTGTTACGGGTTCCATCAGCACCCAGCCTCACGACCATGTGGAGCAGCATCGCCACATTGGCGTCGGCACGTCGCCCTCGTCCGTCGGCCGCGTCAAGCTCGCCCTCGTGGGCAATCCGAACGTCGGCAAGTCGCTCATCTTCAACTATCTCTCCGGCCTGTACGTCGATGTCTCCAACTATCCCGGAACGACGGTAGAAGTGTCGCGAGGTCAGTACCATGCGTACGACGTCTACGACACGCCTGGTGTGTACGGCATCTCATCGTTCTCAGACGAAGAGGCCGTCACCCGCGATTGCGTCCTCGAGGCCGATGTCGTCCTCAACGTCGTCGATTCTGTCCATCTCGAGCGAGACCTCTTCCTGACGCAGCAACTGATCGACATGGGAAAGAAGGTCGCCGTGCTTCTCAACTTCACCGACGAGCTGGACCGTCAGGGGATCGAGATCGACACGAGGCTGCTCGCATCGTACCTCGGAGTGCCAGTGCTTCAGACGTCGGCGGTCACGAAGCAGGGCTTCGACCGCATCGAATCGGTCGTGCTCGAGGCCCGGAAGGGCGAACAGGACCCGTCGCTGCACGGTCGGCTGCACACGATGTTGACCCGGACCGGGTCGGAGGCCGAAGCCGTATTGGTGCTGGAAGGGGACGAGGTCGTTGCACAACGCCATGGTATCGCTCCGGGCGTAGAGCGCGAGGCCCTCTACATCGAACGCCGCAATCGCGTCAACCTGATCATCAACGCCATTCTCTCCGAGAAACGGCCACGGGCGCGGTTCGCGATGCTCCTAGGTCGTTGGGCGGTCAATCCCTGGACGGGCGTGCCGATCCTTGCGGGCGTACTGTATCTCATCTACCTGTTCGTCGGTACGCTCGTTGCTCAAGACCTAGTCGAGTTCCTCGAAGGGAAGCTCGGGAACGAACTGTGGGAACCGTGGGTCCGCAACATCGTGTCGACAGTCATTCCTGTCGATTCCTGGATTTCAACGATCCTCGTCGGCGAGTTTGGTGTGCTGACGATGACGATCACGTATCT
>CAYYOV010000134.1:0-2916 GCA_964473365.1 uncultured Ignavibacteriaceae bacterium | reverse complement strand
CCGTCCGTCGGATCGTTGGTGGTAAAACGCAGCACGCCGGGATAGGCCCGGACCGAATCCGGCAGGAAGACGATCGTGAAGATCTCTTCGTCTCCGGGGTCAAGTCCGGCGAAGGCCGGACGCACCCGATACGCCGCCGGCTGGACCGCAGCGCTGAAGATGAGCAGATCCTGTGATCCCTTGTTTCGCATGCGGAACCGGACCGTGTCCGGATAACCAAGGAACTGTTCTCCGAAATCCAGCATCGACGCTTCCAGCGAGATGCCTGGCGCATCGGTCACACGCATCGCTACCGGAACCGCTGCGTCGGGGCGCACGGGGTCGTTGCTCGCCAGCACCACGTCCACCGAATAACTTCCCCCGCGAAGTCGTGACGCATCCTGTGTCAGACGCACCGGGGCGCTCGAGCCCGCCGGGATGGTGATCGTGCGGCTCGCAAAGCGCAGCCAGCCCGCCCCCTGGCCGGCCCATCTCAGCGCGTTGCGGATCAAGACGCCGGCGGGAAGTGTGCTACGATTCAGCAGATGCCAGTCGGGGTCCTGGCCGGTGAGGACGACGCGTCCGCCGCCGATCTCCCCGACGAGCGTGACGGCCCGGAGCGAGCCGGCTTCGACCGCGATGGCGCGAAGGTCGGACGGATAATCGGTGAAGACGTTGTGGAGCGAGAGCCCCCACCGGCTGAGGAGGTCCGAGCTCAGTCCCGCCATCACCGGATGATCGGGTTCGGTTACGATGACTCCGTCCGTATGGTTCTCCTGCCAGCCGACGTGGAAGGGGAGCCACGACCATGCTTCGGGAGAATAGGAGAACTCCGAGAGGGCGACGATACCTCCACCGGACGTCAGGTAGTCGCGCAACTGCTCTCGGCGGCCGGCCAGAGTGCGCAAGGCTTCGCCGCTTGCACTCTCGGTCCACCCAATGTAGAGAACGTCATAGTCGCTCAGGTTGATCTGGGCAAGTTCATTGGGACGGGCAACGGCGTATGTCATTCCAACAACATCAAGAGCTCGCGTCCCTTCCGAGGTGTTGAGGTCGATCGCAAGGATCCGCGGTTGTTCGACCGCCCGCCAGACCCGCCGTTGGGTCTCGAAGACTCCTGCCGAAGCTTGATTGGTGCGGGAGGCTGTGGGCGTTACGGACACGGTCTCGTCGGACCACATGTCCTCGGCGGTCTTCTCCGGGGTTTCCGAAAGCCGACGCATTGGAGGATCCAGGATTGCCGTCGACCCGCGCGTGTTCACGGAAATCACCAGATCACTACCACCTGTATTTGCGACCGTGAACTCCGACGTGGACGTATCTCCTGAAGCAAGCGACACGTTCAGCCCGGTCGTCATGAGCGAAAGGACCGGAGGTTCCAGCCCGTGGCCAGTGACGAAGATGCTTCGGTTTGGCGTTGACGCGTCGTTGCTCGTTATCTGCATCGTCGCGTTCAATTGTACCGCAGCGGTCGGCGCGAAGACGATCCGCACTGTCACAACCGAATCACGCGGAAGTGTTGCGGTCGACGGAATGACTGAAAGCATCGGAGAACTGACCGAGATCGAGGAGATAACCAACGGATCAGGTCCATTCTCGTTCTTGATCCGAACCATCAGGGTTTCCGGATACGCGATAAAGGTCGTGCCGAAGTCGAGGCTGTCGGGCAGGGAGGCAAGGTCGGGGTAGGCTTTGCTCTCCCGTTGGTCGAGCGTGAGCAAGAGGGCCAGGCCCGACTTGGTGATCTCGGCGGCGTACGCCGGTTCCAGGATCGCGGACCGATCGTCTGGCGTATGGTAAGCCGGACTGAAATCGGCCTCGATGTTGAACACCGCCTTGATCCCCCGGTAGGCGAATGGCCACGAATCGCTCTGGCTGCGGTACTCGGTCGTCATTACGGGCGTCAGCGACGTGTACTGGCGCTTCATGGCCGAGTCGAGAGTCGCCAGCTCGGAGGCTCCTTCGTACCAGACCACCCGCACATCGCGGTCGGGCTGATATGCCAGACGGTGCCCGATCATGTCATAGTTCTGCATCGCGGCGATCTGGCGCCCCTCGGCGAGCGCCGATGCCACATAGTGCTCGCTGCCCAAAAGCCCCTGTTCCTCGGCGGCGAACGCGATGAACCGCAGTGTGGCACTGGGGGTGTAGCGTGAGGCCCGGAGGGCGCGCGCCATTTCGATCACGGCTGCTGTGCCCGAAGCGTTGTCGTCCGCTCCGGGAGCGCGAGCGGGGTCCCACGACTGAGAATCATAGTGGGCGCCGATGACGATCTCCCGATCCGGAGCGACGTTGCCCCACAGTGTCGCGACCACATTTACCTGCCACGCGCCACCAACGTCGAAGCTGTCGAGGCGCACATCGGCGATCCCGGCGGCAAGGAATCGGCCAAGGATCCAGTTCGCAACCGTGAACCGGTTCGGCTGGCTTGCCATCCGGGTGCCGAATCCCTCCAGACTCTGGATGAGGCCCCGCATTGAAGTGTCGGATACGAGGGCGATGATGCCAGGAATCCGGTCCACTGTCAGGGAGACCTGCTGATCTCGCGTGGCCGTTTGGGCGGCGGTCGGACCGCCCGTCAGTGCAAGGAACAGGGCAACTACCATGAGTCGGAGTTTCATAAAGATCTCCTTGAACTATCTGAGCAATGTGGCAGCCGTATCCAATGCAGCGGGTTTGAACGGTGATAGATCCACGGAGCGTGCAGGCGTCACCGATCACCCGCACTTCCCCTCCGTGATCCGTTTATGTCTGGTCGTTGCGGCAATGATATGCGCCTCGGTCGAAGGATCCGAAGCAGGTGGCGCACCGCCGCAGAAGACGGCATCCGGTATGCTGGCGCCTCCCGATCGACCTTCGGTTGAATCACTTCATCAGGAGCATCCGCCGAGTCTGTGTGAAGCCGCCGGCGGTCAAGGTGCAAAAATAGACCCCGCT
>CAYYOV010000133.1:0-2942 GCA_964473365.1 uncultured Ignavibacteriaceae bacterium | reverse complement strand
GTCAAGGAGAATTGCTTGAAGAAGTTCCAGAGCTCGAACGTCGCTTCGATGTCGCGATTCGTGGCGGCCGCCGTGGTCGAATAGCGCGGCCACGTATGGCCGCCGCCCCAGACTTTATACAGGCGGATCTGTGAGGAATTCCGTGAGGACCGAAAGGTCCATCGCTCCACGGTGGACCCGTCGTACGGGTCCCGGTCGGGCAGGTTAACGGCCTCCGGCGGAAGGTCGCACAGGTTGTGGCGCGCCAGGAACGCGACGGTGGAATCGACGGAGTACCAGTACGTCGACCAGCCGAAGTAGGGAACATCGCCGTCCCCGGTGCCATGGATCAACACCGCCGGGACCGGACGGACCGGGGCGAACAGGGCAGCGGTCGTTGGGGTCAGAACGCCGCCGACGCTCCCCACGGCGGCGATCCGCTGCGAGAGCTGGCCGGCAAGCTTCAGTGACATGAATCCGCCGTTGGAGAATCCGCAAGCGTAGACCCGGCTCGGATCGATCTGGAACCGTACGATCAGCGAATCGATGATGCGTGAGATGAAGCCCACGTCGTCGACGTTTGGCGTGGGCATGCCCGGGCCGTCGCTGATGCCGCTGTTCCAAGCGGCATCGACCGCATTCGGATAGACTGTCACGAATCCGGCGGTGTCGCCATGGATCTGGATCCGACGGTTGGTCCTGAAGGTCGAAGCATTTCCGCCGTAGCCATGGAGGGCGAAGACCACCGGCAGCGACGTTTGTCCGACGCGTGACGGGGGAAAGTCGACGATGCACCACCTGCTCAGGCCCTGGAACGCCAGCGACCAGGTCTCCTGTGAGGTTGCGACGTGTGGAGCGAGCGACGTCAACAACCACAGCATGAGAGAGACGATTGTATGTCGGGTCATGTCATTTCGTTGGAGTGTGTGCGGTTCCTATCGGACGAGAAGCATCTTTCGCGAGAGGACACTTCCCCCGGCCGTCATGGTGTACAGATAGAGTCCGCTTGGCATGTGCGACGCGTCCCACGCGGCCGTGTAAGAACCAGCCTGTTTCTCTTCATTCACCAGCACCGCCACTTCGCGGCCGAGAAGATCAACGATGGATAGCTTCACCCATCCTCTCTCCTTCATCCTGTATCCTATTTGGGTCGCGGGATTGAACGGATTGGGATAGTTCTGGTCGAGGCCGGTCTCGGTCGGGATGTCGGCAACCACCTCTTCGACGCCGACGGTCACGTTGTTCTTGTAGTACACGTCTCGCCTGGTGCCGTTCGAAAGGTCCTCGACCGCCACGACGTAGTTCAACGTAGCGTCGTACGCTGGGAGCCGGATCGCGCATGACCAGATCGAATCGCCCGCCGCTCCATCGCCGTGCAGACCGTCATTGACAAAGAGTGCCGAGTCCAGCACGCTCCAGTTGGTGCCCGCCAGGAGACCCACGATCCTGAGCGGGCGCTGCAAGGGGTTCTGAACGGTGACCCGGATATGCATTGAATCACCGCGCGCGTACGAGCTCCGGTCCGTCGACGGCGCGTAGGCATGCGGTACCGTCTGGATCCATTCGATGGCCCTTCGCACGACATCGTCCTCGGACCGCGCGGCCCCCTCGGGTGTGATCCAGACGTGTTCGTCCGGCAGGACCCCCCGGTGCATCAGGAAGGTCTCTCCAGGCCGCGTCGTGCCGATCTGTCCGCGCCGAAGCTCGTAGCTGTACGATCCATACCACATCCCCTGACCTGCAAAACCACCGCCCACCAGCGCCCCGTTCGTCGGGCGCCCGAATGTTCGCGTCATCGGATGGAACTGCAGCCGGAGCGGATTGTAGTCGCCGGAACTTCCGGAACGCGGTCCCGTGAGCGAAGCGATCGGGCGGTCGTAGACGGTTGCACCGGCGATGAACTTCGTCGATATCCACGTGGCGTAATTGGTGAAGGCAAAGGAGAACCGGTCGGTCGTCGAATTGCGGGTGGCGACCACGAGGAATTGATCGGGATTGAAGTTGAACAGGTAGGCATAGCCGTTGTTGGCATAGGCGGGCACCCCGCCGTAGTTCGTCCTCGAATCGATGATCAGCCCCGTGACGCCCCGATTGAACACGAGGTCGAAGATTGCATTCTGAAATAGGGTACGAGTGTCGCCGACCGGCCGGCCTTCCCAATCCCATACGTAGACATATCCGATGCTTGTGCCTTCGACGACCCCCCATGAGACCAGATCTCTCTGAGTCAGGTCAGGGAACGGGACCCCGGCCACCGGCAATTGGTCGGTATTGGGATAGTGGTTCGGAAGCGTCCCGCGAAGCAACGATGTAGAGAGGTGAACGGTGTCTCCTGTCGCGCGGCGAACGATGTCAATGGTCTCGAACAGGCCCCAGTTCTCACCCACCCCCCGCATCGCCGAATGAAACGCCGCCTTCGGCGTTGAGGCGAGGGCCATGCCTCCATGGGCGAGAGGGATACGCACCTCGTGGAGTTCCTCCAAAAGGAGACGCCACGGAATGCCATTATAGCCGAGGATAATGTCGCCCGGCGCGAGACCGAGAGGATGGCCGGGCTGGACGGAATACACGAAGGCGGAACTGTCGCGATCGACCGTCAACGCGGCGCCAAAGAACGACGAATAAAACCCTCCGCCGAAGTGGAGGACGGGCAGTGACGGATCGTAGTGCACGGCGGGGTAGTCGGGGAACTGCCCCTCGCCAAAGCCGAAGGCGCTGTCGATCCCCGTGTCGTACACATACGTGTGCCACTCATTGAGCCCCCGGACGAGTTGCGACAGGATGCCGGCGAAATGCCCCCGGCTGACCCCACCGGCGATGATGGGACGGTAGTAGCTCTTCAGGGAATCCCAGTTCGTCGACACGTTCGGGAAGCCGCCCCAGTACGCGTCGATCAGGCTGACGAAATTGTCGAAGACCACAAGCTTGTCGGCGGTAGGGAGGCCGGGTCCCCACGTCGTATC
>CAYYOV010000132.1:0-3001 GCA_964473365.1 uncultured Ignavibacteriaceae bacterium | reverse complement strand
TCGCGTGGAGGGCCGTATAGATCGTTCCCGCCCTGTTGACCCAGCCCGCCTCCCGCTGCGCCGGTCATCATGTAGGCCCACCGGTTCGCTAGATTCACGGCTTTATACCACGCTGTGTACAGCGGGAGTTGTTTATATGCCAGCGAGAATGGCGAATTCAACCATCCGTCGTCGTACGGTGTTGCGGTCGTGGGATAGACGTTGATCACGCTCTTTGCGTTGAACACATTCAGCACACGCGCATATAGCTCGATGTTGCAGAGATCCAGGTAGAACACCTTGCTCACCGTCATGTCGACGTTGAAGACCCACGGGGTCGTAGAGGAGTTGACGGGCTCTTCCGGTTTTCGCCCGCGCGAGTCGATCAGAGCCCGGATCCCGACGGTCCAGGGGCTGGACGCACCCAGATTCCCCGGCTCCGCGATCTTCGTGTAGTTGTGGCCACTGTTGAATGTCATCAGAGTGCTGAAACCAAATCCCTCCATGATCCCCCCATCGTCCTCGCCCCAGCGGTAGTCGATCAGTACCGAGCCTCGGTGGGTCTGGTTCTGGTCGAGCGGGTACACAAACCGCGGGAACATCGCGGTCATATCGTCGGTCACCGAATTCTGCGAGGATCGGTTGGACGATGCCGTACCGCGCGCATCCGAAATGGTGTAGTTGGCCTTGGCCGCAAGTCGCTGTGTCCGCCTCAGCTCGAGGGTCAACTCGACCCCCTTTTGCGTCCCGAAATCGTCGTTCTGGAAGGCGGTCAGGATCGGAATTCCCAGCGTATTGTAGACGCGGGAGATCTGGAGTTGATCGCGCGTGTCCTTGTAGAAGCCCGTGATCGTCAGAGCAAAATTGTCCGTCAGAATCTGCCGCAGGCCGATCTCGTATTGCGTCAGCCGCTCCGGCCGCATGAGAAATCCGAGTCCAGAGCCGCCGAGATTGAAGTTGAGGCGATCGAGCGGGTTCATCTGTTCCGCAATGGTCATGACAGACGTGTAGTAGAGGCTGAGTGGGGGCATCTGCGCATATTTTCCATAGAGAGCATAGAACACGGTACGATCTGTCACCGGGAACGAGAAGCTGAGACGCGGCAATAGGAGCTGGAAAGGCTCCGTCTGCGTCAATTTGTCCTCCTGGAACATCGTGTATGTATAGTTCCAGATCGGGTCGATATTCTGATAGTCGTACCCTCCCGATGCGGGGTTGTACTGCACAGGAACGGATACGGCTTTCGGATCGAGCAATTCATACCGGACACCTACATTCAGGATCAGGTCCATGTATTCGAACTTGTTCTGAACATATGCCGAGGCGAGGAAGGGACGGCCGGGTCCTTGGGCGCCTTCATCGATCTCGGTACCGTACAGATCATACCCGACATTCGAGATGTTCCCCGCCCGGGTCACGAATGACCGTTCCTCCAGGGGGTTGGCAAAGGTCCGGTCGAAGACACCGTCCTGGTCCGGGTCCATGTAGGTGAGATAGCCCAGGATGCTGCCAAAGGAGTAGGATCTCATGGTCCACGATTCGACCTGTCCACCCGCCCGCAGTTCCCAGTTGGCATTGATCTGCGAGGTCAGGGCAACGTTTGCCACGACGCCGCTCTGTTCTTGTTTGCTGGTAGAGCCCGACGGCGAATTCTCGTGGGCGATCGTGAACTGGTAGATCATCGAATAGCCCTTCGGCGGCGTATATCGGTAGTCCCATCCGGTGTATCCCAATTTGGCGTTCTCGAGGCTGTCCGGAAATTTCAGCCACTCGGCAAAGGAGTCACCCGGGAATTCGTGGTCGTAGTAGCGATTGAAGCGGTGTTGGTACGATACGCCGACCTCGTAGAACGTGCTCGGACTCATAACGTGCGTCAGCCGCGCGCTCACAAGGCCGCTCTTCGTCGTGTTGATGCTGTACCGCCGCGTCAAGCGCGTGGAGCCGTCGGGCATGGAGACCTGCCGCGACTGTTGCCGAAAATACTGCTGCAATCCCGCCGGCCAACCGCCGCCGACGGGATTCTCGGCCCATTCATAGGAACCCGTGATCTTCAGCTTGATCGCATTGACGTCGAACAGCAGCGTGCCCTGGACCTGATTGTTCTGGGCCCAGTTATCGTACAAGTAGTTACGTTTGTACTCGATCGTGCCGCCGAACGGTAAGATCTGGCCCTCGACCGTGGGACCGTACGCGCCCAGCCCGTCCTGCGTCAGGCCGTCGAACCTGAATGGCTCGATGAACGTCGATTGCCGGTTGCGGACGAAGTTGTGCTGGCCCGCCACGAAAAAACGGACATCGTCGGTGAGGAGGGGGCCGCCCGCCGTCAGGACGATATTCCGATAGCCGCGGGAGCTTGTCCCAAGAAATTGATCGCCCGGCCTCGCAAAGTCGTCCGACTGGGCGTCGAGCGTAAAGTGGTATTCTTTGCCTCCGGTCCGTGTCGTGGTGCGCACCATTCCCGACAGAGCGCCCCCATACTCGGCCGTGAATCCCCCCGCCTGCACCTGGATCTCCTCGATCGCCTCTTGGATGGGGTTGATGTTGTTCGTGTTGGAGTAGGGGTTCGTCGTCGGCGCGCCGTCGATCGTGTAGGCGACCTCTCCAACGCGGCCACCGCGAATGTAGAGGTTCCCGTTACGCTCGACCACGCCTGGTTCGAGCGCAACAATATTCTGCAGGCCGCGGACCGGGAGCGAAGCGATATTCTCCTGAGTGCTCACGCGAACGGTGTTCGTCGTGTTGCGCTGGATGAGCGGCCGTTCCGCCACGATGAGCACCTCGCTCGCTTGCACGGCCGTCGTAGAGAGCCGGAAGTCCTGCGTCGTGGTGATGTTCGACCATACCTGCACGTTGGAGATCGTCATCGGCGCATAGCCGATGTACGAGGCTTTGACCGAGTAGAGCCCGGGCGGAACGGACATGATGACGTACTCGCCGTTGACGTCGGACGCAGCTCCAAGCGCGGTCCCGTCGACGATGACGTTTGCACCGATCATCGGTTCTCCGGACTCTCTGTCCGTTA
>CAYYOV010000131.1:0-3019 GCA_964473365.1 uncultured Ignavibacteriaceae bacterium | reverse complement strand
GTTGAACCTAGCGATTGACCGCAGGAAATGCAAGGAGAGGATCAGAGAAGCTGGCTGATGGCCATCGTCAGGTGGAGACCACGGGGAGCCGTGAACCGGTAGAAAAAGTCAAGTCGCAAAAGCTGCAGGATCTTGTTGATGGCAAGCCCCGCCTCGGAATACACTCCGGGGGTCGAGACACCGAGTGCCGAAGAACGCGTGTTGAAACTGCTCGATGCTGCCGTCGCGCTCACGATCGTCTCGTACCCATTCTTGTAGAGATACGGAATACCCAACCACAGGAAGAACGCGCTGCGGAAATTGTGCTCGATCGTGAGTGATGCGAAGCGGTCGCCGGCGAACTCCCGAACAGCTGCTCCCTTCAGTACTCCTGGAGGTGCGAAGCTGGATGATTGCGTCTCGAGCGAGAACAGGCGCTGCACTGGCACGCGGCCAGTAGCAATGCCTGCAGAAGCATACAGGGCAAGGTACGACCCGAACGGGCTTCGGTCATAATACGTCGGGATCCGGTAGCCTCCCTCGAACATCCATCTCATGAATTGCAGATCGCCCCCCAGCAAAGCCCGATCGGCCACTTCCACCGAAAAGCTTGCACGATCGACGTGGATCAGGTTGAGGGGAACCGGTTCCCTCCCCAGCCTGACCGTGAACATGGCCGACCGAAGATCACCCTCATCGATCGTCGGTTGCGCTCGATACCGGGAACTGCGGCTGAACAGACTATAGCTTGTGTTTGCCGATGCACTCCGATGCTCTTCTGCCCGAAGGTCCAGCCGTAGATCGACACGTGCTGAGGGGCGCAGCGCAACCCAGAATGTCGCACCGCGAATGTCAAGATAGTCGAAGTAGTCGTTCTTATACAACAGCGAGGTCAGGGCGCTCTTCAGTTCGAGGTGTTTGCCCGCATTGGCGACGATCGACACGTCCCGATAGCCGTCTGCTCCGACGTCCAATCGTCGATCACGGTCGATCACCGTCGATATGCCCCCGCGCACTGACCACCGATGGCCGGCGAACCCATACCCCGCACCTGCCTGCCATCGCCATCTGCCCCACAGCGTGTCGGAGGTATACCGCGCTCCGAGGAAGCCGCCCTGCACGCGATTGAACCGGAGGTCAGCATAGGACAGGAAATCCAGCCATGCCGAACTATCAGCGTCCGCAAGCAGCCCAGAAGGACGGAATGTCTTGTCCAGCGTCTGCGTGCTGTCGAGCGAGCGATACGCCTCAGTTTGCTCAATGGTCAACGGAAGGACCTCACGCTGGGCCCAATACGTCGAATCGAACTTCTTCGAAGACGAATCCTGTTGGATCCGGCGTTGCTGAAACAACGAATCTGGCACCGGTTCGTTTACACGGTATTCATAGATCGAGGATGTCGACTCGAACCCGATGGTCGGAAGTTGGAGAAGCGGAATGCTCACCGATACCCGCAGCGTCGTGCGAATGTCGATGGGCAACCAGTAGCGGTCCTGAATGGGCGCAAACTGCTGCCGCGTCCGCACAGCGAAGTCCGAGATGAACGGCAGGATGAATGCCTCGTTCGGCTTGACGTCGATACCCGCCAGGACGAACCGGTCGTCCACGACCTGCACCTCTCCATCGAACAGCGGTGTCACGCGCGAATTGGGACGGAGCTGTATCACGAAGATAGTATTCCCGTCCTGCCGGAACGACCGGTCGAGCCGAAAATCGTAGTAGTCGAACGCATCAGGTGCGGTGGGACCGACGAAGCGATAGCCGGCGAATCGGATCTCGTCCTCGTAGAAATTGACGATCTCGCCGACTGCCGCAAAATTCTGGTCCATCTTCATGTTCTGGGTTTGACGCTTCTGGCGTATGACCTCGCGCAGCGTGTCGCCCTGACGCCAGAACCCGGTCGAATAGGTCTCCATGATCGAAGCGATCGCCGTGTCGCGGCGGAGCACCTGTCGCGTGAACGCCTCGAACTGGTAGGAGAGCAACGCCGCCCGCCAGCGTTGCTTTTCTTCGATCACGCGGCGCATGATCGCGATCGCAGGGTCGTCACCCGAAACGACCACCTCTGCCATACGGATCGGAGCGGGATCGAGTCGGAAATCTACGAGCATCGATCCATTCAACCGTACCAGAGCGGTGTCGGGCCGATAGCCGACGAACGTGGCAGCGACGCGATAGGTCCCCAGGGGGAGGGAGAGACGGTACGATCCATCGGCATTGGCGATCGTGCCGCGAGCCGTGCCGATCACGCGTACGGTCGCAGCGGGCAGCGGCTCACCCGTCGCGGCATCGAGTACCACGCCCGCAACGGTCGCTGACTGCGCCATGAGCAGCCCGCCCACAGCCGCCACATGTAGTACGAGTTGGAGGATACCGCGTTGGAGGGTCACGTGCATACTACTGGAGGTGAACGGCTTCAGGCAACGGAAGTTGCACGGATGTCCCGGAAGGTTGGACTCCCGCAAGGGCATCCCATCCGCGCTTTTGCCGACCGAACGGACCGGATGTCTTACGTCTTCGGATCGAACACCGCCGCGTGCAACAGCTCGGCCACGTCCCTGACCTGGACCCGCTCAGTTGCTTCCTTCGCCTTGACGCCGTCGTTCATCATCGTCATACAGAACGGACAGGCCGTTCCGATCACAGATGCATTCGTCGCCAACGCTTCTTCGGTCCGCTCGATGTTGACCCGCTTGCCGACCGTCTCTTCCATCCACATCCTCCCGCCGCCTGCACCGCAACACAGCCCGCGAGACTTCGATCGTTCCATTTCGACCGTCGAGACGCCCGGGATCGACTCGAGGATCGAGCGCGGCTCATCATACACGTCGTTGTAGCGGCCGAGATAGCATGAGTCGTGGAAGGTCACGGTCGCCGCCTGCTCTTTGGAGATCGGCAGCTTCCCTGCGTCGATGAGCTGGACGAGAAAGTCCGTGTGATGCATGACCCGATAGGTGCCGCCGAACGAAGGATACTCGTTCCGCAGCATATTAAAGCAATGCGGACAACTCGTAACGATGGTCGTGACGCCGTAGCCGTT
>CAYYOV010000130.1:0-3047 GCA_964473365.1 uncultured Ignavibacteriaceae bacterium | reverse complement strand
ACCGACCCGGAGCCGGAGCGTCGGTATAGCTGTAGTCACGCGGGCTCGTGCTCGTTCCGGCACCAGCGACGAAGGCGATCTTCTCGAACCCGGACGCTGCGGCGATCGCGCGCCGTTCGATTTCAAAGCCCGCGTTGTCGACTTCCGACGCCGTGTGCCAGTTCAGCACCGCGCCGCGCAGATCGGCATTGGCCGTGAAGGATGAGAGCTGGACCGGGAGCGGTACGGTGCCCCATGACGTACTGATACGGATGCCGTCCACCAAGCCTGCCGGCGAGTTCGTACCCTGACGGATTCCCACAGATCCGATACCGGCAATGTCAACTTCTGATGTGGTTCCGCTTACGGTCGGTGACCCCGGTTCAGGACCCGGGACCGTCGGATTGACGAACAGCGCCACGTCGTCGTCGTTCGATGCCCCGTTGAACGTGTAGCGGACCACGAGAAGGTATGTCGTGTTGTAGGCGTAATCCGCGGCCGTGTACGTGATCACGGACGCCTTGGCGATCCCAAAGGCAAGCGCGCCGCCGATGTCATTGACAGCGACCCGACAATAGAATGACCCCTGGGGGTTTGTGCTCAGATGGAGGAAATAGTCGCCTGTCGTGTTCTTGCTCGTGATCCGCACCAAGAAGGATGCGTATACCGTCCCGCTGGTGAGCTGGGTGAAGGTCTTGTGAATATCCTCACCTGACGCCGTCAGTGTCGCAGAGCCGCCCCCTGTGCCCGTATACCCGGAGTACGCGAGATCCGTCGCCGAGACGGTGATGGCATTCGTTCCAGCACCGCTATGTGCCGTCCATCCGTTTGCCGTGAGCAAGGATGACGTCGCATACGCGAAGTTCTCCAGGAAGAGTCCTCCATACACCTCGAATGCCTCCGTCGCGGCATCTCCCAAACCTCCGGTGTTCGTCGTCACGACCATGTAGCCGGCCTCAACCACGTTCGTCTGAAGATCAGTCCACGAATACTCACCGGCTACGAGACTCTGTGTGAGGCCCGTTGCTGAAGAGAGGGTCCCCGAGCCCCCCATGGACGCTAGCGTTACAGAAGTCGTGGCATCCAAGTCCAGGTTTGAGTAGACGTCGACAGCCTTGACATGCACGCCAAAGTCGCTGTTCACGAGCACATAGCTTGCTGGCTCTGAAGAGAAGATCAAGTCTGTCGCGGTGACCTCGAGCCGATTGACGTTGTCTGTGGCGGTGCTCGTCGCCCCGCCGGCATTCGCTGCGGCGAACAGCGAGCCACCCGCATCGGCGGTCGCCGACGTGATCTCGAATTGAAGCCGCTCATTATCCGTAACCGCAGCCTCAAATGTCACATACAGGTCGAGCGTCTTCGAGCCATTGTCGGCGGCTGTCACATTGGCCCCAGACAGTCCCGAGAAGGTGATGGTCTCCCCGGCGACAGCCTGTTCGGCGACCAGCGTGGAACCGTCGAAGAGCGCTGCCCGCCGGAGCGTGTTGGCCCACGACGTGACCGTGTTCGAGGCTCCCTTGCCGATCGTGATGTCGGTCAGGATGGTCCCGAGGGCGTCGCCATCGGACGAGCCTCCGCCGTCGCGGATCTGGATGCTCCAGACCCGGAGGCCGTCAGAGGTCGTGGCGATGGAGACCGCTTGTTTCGCCGTGTGGTCAATGTTGCTCGCTTCGGTTTCGGGGACGATCTGCACGATATCGGAGGCCGAAGAACCCGAAGGAGCGTCCGTCGCTTGTGAGCCGGTCGCCGGGCTTGTGGTGCGGTAGTTGATGCCGGTGCCGCTCCCGTTGTACTCGTACACGGCAACATGATATGTCGTCGATGCGCCCAAGCCCGTGATCGACACGGAGTTGCCTGTTCCGGCGTAGACGACATAGTTGCCCGTTCCAACCTGACCTCCCGAGCTGAACGCCGAGTTGGCCGAGTAAGCCGTGCCGTCAGCGGGGTCAGTGTCGACGGCTGAATTGGCTTTCACGAGCACAATGCGCTCGGCGCCGTCGCCGCTGGTCCACGAGATCTGCATGTCGTTGATATTGACAACGGGGAACGTGATCGACGACGCTGACGTCGCGGGTTCGTTGATAACACCCTTAAGGACCACGTCGTCGAGACGTACGGATTGGGTTCCTGCCTTTAACCAGCGAAGTTTGAGTGCGGCAATCTGAGCCCCGGCGGGAAGACTGATTGAGGGACTTAGGTACCACGCCACAGCCGCATTCGCGGCTTCATTGAAAGTAAATGGCACATTCACCCAAGCCGACCCATTCCAATAATCAAGCGTGAAAGTTGGTAGCACCGTGCCACTTTCCTTTCGGTAGGCAAACTGCAGGGTAAGCGAGTTGAAATTGGATGCATCAATCCCTTCGATGGAAAAGCCACGATATCCTGAAGTTGACGTGAAGAAGACATTCGAGAGACCGCTCGCTCCCGAATACCCTGTTGAAGCACTCGTCGTTCGAATGTCTGCGGCTGTAGAATCCCCGCTCGCCATTGTATAGCCATCGTTGTCGAATCCGTTGGCTGCTTCGTGTACGGCAATCGTGACGGTTCCTCCAGAGTTACCCATCGACTCCGTGAAAATGGTCGTCACCTGGGCCGATGCAACGCCGGCGATGACGACGAACGCAAGGAGTATCCAGAATGTCCTCCCAATGCTGCTCATACAAGAACCTTCCAGAAAATGTGAAGCGTGCGAATCAACGACCGGCGGGTTCTTCCGGTCGGGTGGGCAAAATTGTGTTGAAATATCTTGACCGGCTCCCCCAGAGTCAACGAAATACACGATGACTTTTCTGTTAATTCTTTTGTAGCGCTATGCAGATGCACCGTTCGCTCTCGCCCGACAGGCGTGCTATGGAGACAAGCTCACGGGAAGCGGGTGGAAGTCCGATTGTATCAGTCCGAGACGATTGGCTTCAGAAAGCAACCAGGAGGTGTCGGGGTCTACAATTACTGATTGGTCAAGGGGTTATGGCGAGGGGAACTGACCGTTGTTTCCCTGTGGAACTTCGTGCTCCTTTGTGGATCTCTGTGTGGCGCTCTTGAAAAGCGAAGGTCCGCGGGGGAGA
>CAYYOV010000129.1:0-3064 GCA_964473365.1 uncultured Ignavibacteriaceae bacterium | reverse complement strand
TGTGCCGCCTCCTTCAACGCCTTTTCGATCAACGTTCGCTCCACCGTCGAAAGCGCATTCACCGAGACTTCGCCTGCCCCGTGCTCCTGCCCCTCAGGAGCCTCCGACAGGAAGAGATGTTCCAATCGGATCTCCCCGCCTTCGTTCAGAACGACAGCCCGTTCCATCACGTTTCTTAGCTCACGGACATTTCCCGGCCACCGATACTCCAACAGGCATTTCTTCGCCCGCGCACTGACACCCGAAAAATTCTTGTGTTGGGCCTTCGAGTATTCATCCAGAAAATGTTGCCCCAGCAGGAGGATATCTTCTCCTCGATTCCGCAACGGTTGAATGTGGAGATGGGCGACGTTAATCCGGTAGAACAGGTCCTCCCGGAACATCTGCGCCCGCACCCGTTCCTCGAGGTTCTGATTCGTCGCACAGATCACGCGTACATCGACACTCAGCTCCTGTTCACCCCCCACACGGGTGAAGGTCCTGGTGTCGAGGACTCGAAGAAGCTTGGCCTGCATCGTGGGCGGCATGTCGGCGATCTCGTCCAGAAAGACCGTGCCGCGGTCCGCTACCTCAAAGACGCCCCTGCGTTGTGCGCCGGCATCCGTGAACGCCCCCTTCTCATGGCCGAAGAGCTCTGATTCGATCAATCCTGCTGGGAGCGCAGAGCAGTTCAAAGCCACGAAGGGAAACTCTCGACGGTCGCTCCGATGATGGAGTGCCCGCGCAACGATCTCCTTCCCGGTCCCGGTCTCTCCGGTCAACAGCACATTGGCCGTGGTTCCGGCGACATGGTCCACAAAATGCCGTATCGACTCGACGGCCTGCGACGACCCCAGAAGCTCGGGCATCGGCTTGGCGCGTTGACGGTCCCACCGCATCAGATCGATCTGCCGGCGGAATTTGGCCTCATCGAGAACCCGATGGACGATGATCGCCAATTCATCTGGATTAATGGGTTTGACGAGGTAGTCCACGGCGCCGAGCCGCATTGCCTGGACTGCCGTTTCCGCTCGATCGACGGCGGTCAACATGATGACCGGTATCCGGTCTTGCTCCTCCCGGACCCAACGGAGCAATTCCAGCCCCGTGCCGTCGGGCAACACAAGATCCAACAACATCAGGTCGATGCCGCGTCGGAGGGATGTTGTCTTGGCTGCCTCGATGGTCTCTGCTTCCAGGACCTCGAAGCCGTGCCGGATCAGTTCCTCACGGAGCGACCAGCGGATCAGACGCTCGTCCTCAACGATCATGATGCGGTCTTTTCGCGCCATGCTCAGCCCTCCGACTCCCGATGCGGGAGGATCACGGAAACGGTCGTTCCCCGGCCTTCGATCGACGAGATCCTCAGCTCTCCACCGTGCTGTTCCATGATCCTGGCCGATATCGGCAATCCAAGTCCAGTACCCGTTGGCTTCGTGGAGTGGAAAGAGTCGAACAGATGCTTCCGCTGGTCCTCAGGGATGCCCGGGCCCGAGTCGGTCACCTCGACCACCCAGGCGTCCATCCGGGCCATGGTTACGATAGAGACCGTCCCCCCATGCTCCATTGCCTCGATGGCGTTCAGGATGATGTTCCAGAAGACCTGCTCCAACATGGTCGCATCGGCGCGAACCATCGGACGTTGAACTTCGCACACCACGTGGATCCGCACGCCGGCTTGATCAGCCTTGAAGCGGACAAGAGAGACCACCTTCATCACTATTCTCTGAAGGTCGTGCACATCAAACCGCATGTCCTCCGGACGAGCGTACTCGAGGAGTTCTTTGAGCGAACGTTCGATCCGGCGGAGTTGCTCGAGGGCCTCGTGCATGATCGACCTCGATTGTTCATCCGCACGACGGATCAGGACCTCGAGCGCCCCCAACACGCCAGCGAGGGGGTTCTTCATCTCGTGAGCAAGCCCTGCCGCCACTTCGCCCACTCTCGACAGCCGGTCGGCATGGACCATTTGCGCATGATGCGCTCTGTCGATCGTCTCGTGTGCTTCGTTCAACTTCCCCAGCAGAGCATTGAATGAGCCGACCATGTCCCCGATCTCGTCGCGGCGGCCATCCGTCCCGATCGGCGTGAGAGACACCAGCTTGCCCGCCCGGAGGTCCTCCACCTGGGCCTGCGTGACGACGATCCGGCTTCGAACCCGGCGCAGAGGACGCACCACGAGCCAATAGGTCACCACGAAGTTCAGTCCAATGATGCCAATGGCGAGCGCCAGCGTCAACATCAGGTTCCCAAATCTGTGATGCTCTGAGACAGTTGGGCCACCTCCGACGGGAACCGAGGCGATCAAGTATCCCATAATGGCAGAAGAGTTCTGGTGGCAATTGACGCATCCCGGTCGTCTCCGGATGGGCACCATGACGCGCTTCGATTCCACCCCGCCAATGCGTACGTCCCTGCTTTTGATGCCTGGACGATCGGGAACCTCAGCATAAAGACTAAAGTCGATCGGGTTGGTGTGTGGGCCCCCTTGGCTGTCCACGAATACTCTTCCCTGGGGATTGACGATCATGATTTCGTCAACGCCCTCTGCGGAAGCCACCGCGGTCAAAGCCTGCTTCAGGTGGGCGGCGTTCCCCTCCATCATCACGTGCTCCAGGACCGCCTCGCCAAAGGCCGTGACTCCGATGGCACGATCAAGCCGCTCCTCTTCGAGTATGGCCGATCCCGTCAGATAGGCGACGAAGACGAACATACCAATGCCTATGGTCGAGACGATCCCGACCGAAAGGGCGATTTTCCAGCCAATGGAGCGTGCAAATGTCTCAGAGATCTTGTTCATCATCGATCGGTGGACCATTCTAGGGGGTGCGCGGAGGCTTCATTTTGAGTCATCCCGGCCTTGGAAAGTGGGGCAACTACTGTGCCAATTCACCCACTGTCCCGGGGGGACTATTCACAATCCTGCAGCCCCTCTTGTGTCATGAGCACAAAACCGGCACGATTGCATTCTCACATTTGCAAAGGGCCGGGGCTCGATTGGGGGAAAACACACAAACGCCCGTCGGAACCATTGGATTCAAATTGTCAACTGACAATTTCCAATGTTCCGGCGGGCGTCCTCCTT
>CAYYOV010000128.1:1720-3197 GCA_964473365.1 uncultured Ignavibacteriaceae bacterium | reverse complement strand
CCGATCACGGAGATGTACGGCCACACCCCGAGCCAGCGCGTCAACATTGTCCTGCGAGATCACGACGACTATTCGAACGGCGCGGCATACTTCTACGACAACAAGATCGAGATCTGGGTCCCGGCCCTGGATTTCGACCTGCGTGGCACGCACCCGTGGTTGCAGAACGTGGTGACGCACGAGTACACCCACATCATCCAGATGCAGACGGCGATGAAGTGGACGCGCCGCATTCCGGCGGTCTATCTGCAGTGGCTGGGATACGAGGCCGAGCGACGACCTGACGTGCTCTACGGATATCCGAACGTCATCGTCTCGTACCCGGTCTCCGGCTTTGTCGTCCCCTCCTGGTTCGCCGAAGGGTCGGCGCAATACAACCATCCGGCCTTCCGCTACGACTACTGGGACGCCCATCGTGACATGATCCTCCGGATGTATATCCTCGAGGGCTCCCCACTCAGCTGGGAAGAGATGGCCGTCTTCGGTAAGACGAGCCTCGGGAATGAGTCGTCATACAATGCCGGATTCTCGATCGTCGAATATATCGCCAGGACGTGGGGCGACAGTGCGGTCGTACAGGTCTCAAAGGCTCTCTCCGCCCCTCAACGCGTAACGATCGACGGTGCCATCGAGCGCGTCCTTGGGATCTCGGGCGATGAGTTGTACCGGAGGTGGCTTGCCGCACGGAGGGAAACATACGAGAAGACCCTTCAGCAGATCTCTCCAAACCGAACGGAGGGGGAACTGATCGCCGCTGAAGGCTTCGGCAACTTTTCTCCGGCCTACAGCCATGACGGCCGTCGGATCTACTACACCTCGAACGCCGGAGAGGACTATTTCGGACTCTCCCGCGTGATGGAATATGACCGAGTGACCGGTAGAGCGCGCTCGATCAAAGAGGGCATTCGCTCGACGCTTTCCGTGAGTCCGGACGGACGGTCGATCTACTACGCCAAGAACACGCGAGACAATCCACGATGGGCATCGCTCTCTGACCTGTATCGCTACGACATCGAAGACAAGAAGGAAGTGCGCCTGACGTACGGGTGGCGCGCGTTCTCTCCCCGGCTCTCGCCCGACGGCAGCAAGCTGGTCTTCGCGATCGGGGGAGAGGGGACGCTGAATGTGGGGATGTCGGATGCGGACGGCAGGAACATGCGAAAGCTCACCTCGTACGCTCAGGGCGAGCAGGTGTTCACTCCTGCCTGGTCGGCCGATGGAAGCCGGATCGCGTTCGGCTATGCAGATGGACACGGCCAGACGCTGGCGACAGTCGATACGGCAGGGACGCAGGTCACCTTCATCGGACTCTCGGGCGATTCGCGGAATCCGTACTACTCAAGCGACGGCCACTGGATGTATTTTTCCTGGGACACCCTGGGTCGGTTCAACATTTGGAGAATGAGTCTGTCTGGAGGGACACTCGAGCAGGTGACGCAGGTGCTTGGTGGTGCATTCCAACCTGCGGTCGATGATT
>CAYYOV010000128.1:0-1620 GCA_964473365.1 uncultured Ignavibacteriaceae bacterium | reverse complement strand
GGGCTCTACTTTGTGTCGTCGGAGGTGCTAGACAAGCTCTCGATGTTCGGCGGTGCGGCCATCAACCGGAGGCTCGAACGGGATCTGTTCGTCGTCCTCGAATATCGGGACAAGCTGCCACTGATCAGTTGGATCGGACTTGAGCCGACGGCGACGGTGGAGCTGTACAACATCACGAGGGTCGTCGAGACGTCGTTCCCGCTGTATGTCCGGGACCTCCAGGAATTCGAGATCCCGGTCGATATCACCTACAATCTGCTCGAGTTCGACGCAACGCTCACGCAGCCGATCGGCTCGGAACACACGAGGCTCACCCTGGGCTACACGCGAAGCCGGTATGAGGCCAGCCTCGGATCCTTCATCATCCCGACCGTCGGACTTCAGCCGGCCTTCCGCAATGTGTATCTGATCGGCACGAACCTATGGCTGCAGGGCGTCCACCGCGACATTCATCCGACGGTGGATGCGGCCATCAATCCGGTCGGGCGTGCGGTATCGTTCCGGTACACGTACGAGAACAACGACTACAATCGCGACCTGGAGTATGACATCCAGAACGGCATGCTCGTCCCGCGGTATCTGCCCTACCGGTTCCATCGTTTGGAATTGAATTGGGCCGAGCATCTGCGTCTTCCGTTCGCGCGTCACACGCTGTCGCTCTCGGCGCGCGGCGGTGCCATCACTGGCGGAGCCGCCGACACGATCTTCCATTTCTACGCCGGCGGGTTGATCGGACTTAAGGGCTATCCGTTCTATTCGATCGAAGGGACGCGGGTCATGCAATTCAGCGGAGCGTATCGATTCCCGCTTGCGACCTCGCTTGATACGCGCTTGCTCCAGTTCTATTTCACGAAACTGTACGCATCGGTGTTCGCTGAGATCGGCGATGCGTGGACGGGACCTCTCGCCGCAGCGAAGTGGCGAAAGGATGCCGGAGTGGAACTGCGGTTGGAGGCTTTTTCATTCTATTCCTATCCGACCAGGATCTCGCTGGCGGGGGCCTACGGATTTGACCGATTCACGCGGCAGATCCAAGGCGAGTCGATCACGTACGGGAAGGAATGGCGATTCTATTTCAGCGTTCTGTTCGACTTCAATTTTGGAGAACCGGTGGGGAGGAGTCAGCATAGAGTTTGGGGCAGGTACTAGAACAAGACTGGACCGTGACGCTGTCATCGAATGACTCGATCCTTCCAGCCCGATGTGGATGGACGTCATGCCGAGCGAAGCCGAGGCATGGGAAGCGAAACCTCGTATTTTGCCCTTCCCGTCACACTTCGGCTTCGCTCAGTGTGACGTCGTTCCGAATTGATTAGGCCTCCAAGGTCTTCAACCGAAAAATCGAAGAATGAACTGGCTTGCTACCTACCGGAGTTCTTGCATTCACTTGGCAGTCGTTTCTGCGCTGTCCATTGCATCGTTCTCCAACACGTCAGCCCAATGGAAGTTGGCGCCCCCGCAGCTGGAACTGACGAACCGTCCCGTTGAATCGTCCCTCACTACCTCACTACGTCAATTCCTCACTCCCGAATCCTCCTCGGACTCCCGCTCCCCCCTCATCGCTGGACTTCTTTCTGCCGCCGTTCCGGGGCTTGGCCAGGCCTACGCGGAGCATTGGTC
>CAYYOV010000127.1:0-3209 GCA_964473365.1 uncultured Ignavibacteriaceae bacterium | reverse complement strand
CCTTGCCGATTGGCGGGACCGGCGAGCGGTATTCGCACACGTCTGCCGCTCACCTTCTGGACGACCTCGACCATGTCGCCGGCTGCGTAGATGTCTGGATCGTTCGTTTCGAGTCGTTCGTTCACTACAACGCCGCCGCCTGGACCGATGGTGATGCCAGACTTCTTTGCTAGCGTCAACTCAGGCCGCACACCGACGGAGAGGAGAACAATGTCAGCGTCGATCGATGAGCCATCGGTCAGGCGTACCGCAGTATCGGCGACCTCTGCCAATCCGACAGCCGTTCGCACCTCGACGCCGGCCCTCTGCAACGCCGCCTCGGCCATGGCGCCAAATTCCGGGTCCATCGTGACCATGATCTGTGGAGCTAGCTCCACCACAGTCACCGAGAGGCCCCGTGCAACGAGTGCCTCTGCCATCTCGAGGCCGATGAATCCCCCTCCGGCGATCACGGCACGCTGGGGCTTGCGCTCTCCCAGGTGCTTGTGGATGCGGTCCATGTCGGGGATCGTCCAGAGCTTGAAGACGTGCGACTTGTCAACACCGGGCAATGGGGGCACGATCGGCGATCCGCCCTGGGCCATGATCAATTTGTCATACGGAAGGCGAACGTCCCCTTCGGGCGTTCGTGCGACGACGATATGCTCATCTCGAAGGATGTCGACGGCTTCGGTCTTCGTGCGAACATCGACGCGATACCGTCCAAAGAATCCTTCGGGCGTTTGAAGGAGGAGGCTTGAACGCCGCTTGATGTCGCCGCTCAGAAAATACGGGAGTCCGCAATTGGCGAAGCTCACGTAAGGTCCCTTTTCGAGGAGCGTGATCTGGGCCGACTCGTCCAGTCGGCGGGCGCGGGCTGCGGCGGTGGCACCTGCGGCTACACCACCGATGATAACGATCTTCTTTTGACGCGTGGAATCCATGGGAAATGCCGAAAACGAATAGGAACTCGTGTGTCAACGTGGGGTCCCGCAGGCAACGCGATCGCGGCTGAAGCGGGTGAGAACATAGATAAGATGCTCTGACGGCTCAAAGGATTCGTGGATCGCTCGAACGAAGTGCCCGCCATTCCGAAACTTGCGAACCGTAGAAAAGAAGCGTACATGATTCCTTCCAATGCGACTCCTTCAATCCTGTTCGCATTCATGAAGGCCCTCACACCTCTCCTCTGGACCGCCGCGGCGCTTGTCGCGTTCGCCGCCAACTCGATCCTCTGCCGGACGGCCTTGGGCGGGACCTTGATCGATCCGGGGACCTTCACGGCCGTCAGAATACTGAGCGGCGCCGCTACCCTTGCCCTCCTCGTAATCCTTCGTGGAAATCGAAGCGCCGCGATTGGGGGCGACTGGACCTCGGCGACTGCGCTTGTCGCCTATGCCGTCCCATTTTCTTTCGCTTATGTACACCTGACAGCCGGGACGGGAGCGCTCATCCTCTTCGGCGCCGTTCAGGTCACGATGATCGTTGGTGATCTCCTTCGCGGCCGAAGACCGGTCCGTCGTGAGTGGATCGGTCTGTCCGCTGCGTTCGGGGGGCTCGCACTGCTTGCGTGGCCTGGGGTGCAATCGCCGGATCCGTTCAGCGCCGGCCTCATGGCGATCGCCGGGATCAGTTGGGGGGTCTATTCGCTCCGCGGCAAGGGGGCTACCGACCCGCTGGCGATCACGGCGGGCAACTTCCTTCGGAGTGCGGCCCTCGTTCCATTGCTCTTGATCTCGTCCTCCTCCCTCCTCGACGTCGACCTCCGCGGCATCCTTCTCGCCGTGATCTCCGGCGCGATCGCATCGGGCCTGGGCTACGCCATTTGGTATCGGGCGCTCAGAGCGATCAATGCGACGCAAGCAGCAGTGGCACAGTTGCTCGTCCCTCTCCTCGCCGCTCTCGGCGGCGTCGCCTTCCTCGGTGAATCTTTCACTCTCCGCTTGTTTCTCTCGGGCACAGTCATCGCCGGGGGCGTCGCATTGGCCATCGTTCGTCTTCCCGCTCCGAAGAGTTGAACCGTTGCTCCGATGGGAGCACGATAGCCTTCGCGCCCCCCGCACCGCAGATCTTCTTGAGCGACCTCACTTCTCCGCCGTCACCCGTCGGTACCGCAGGAGCGCCTCCAATAAATAGTAGTCGGCATAGATCAACGACACGTCGACCTCCACGTTGGCCGGCTTGCTCGTGACCGAATGCAACAGGATGCCGTTGGACGGGGTCCGCGTGGATAGATAGTCGTCCGACGCCAGGGATCGCACGATCGACTCGGCGGCGGATAGCCATTGCTTCCTCCGTTCCGGATCGGCCGAGACTGTGCTCAGCTCGATAAGACCGGACGCCGCGATAGCGGCCGCGGATGCGTCACGCGGCTCATCGGGTATTCCTGGTGCCTGAAAATCCCAGTAGGGCACATGGTCGACCGGCAGACGATCGACGAAGTACGCTGCCACGCGCTCTGCCGTTTTCACGAACTGATCGTCGTGCGTGAATCGATAGACCATCGTAAATCCGTAGATCGCCCAGGCTTGACCTCGTGCCCACGTCGAGGCCGCAGAATATCCCTGGTGCGTATCCTTCGCCCTTACCGCTCCCGTCGTCGAATCATAGCTGACGACATGGAACGTGCTCCCGTCCTCCCGCACGTGGTTCTTCATCGTCCGTTCCGCATGGCTGACGGCGATACGATACATGCTTGAATCTTCTCCGTTCTGCACCGCCCAGAAGAGGAGCTCAAGGTTCATCAGGTTGTCGATGATGACCGGATATTCCCATTTCGGATTATCCCACGACTTGATGCATCCGACCTGCGGCCTGTATCGCGTGACGGCGGTGCGAGCGGCCTGCAACAGCACCTCACGATACCCCGGGTCACCGGTCAGTCGATACCCGTTCCCGAAGCTGTTGTTGATCATGAAGCCGATGTCGTGATTCCCCGTGAAGTACTGCATCGGCCGGAGCTTGGCCGTCCATCGCTCGGCCGCGGTACGGAAGAAGAGGTCCTCGGTGTACTCATAGTGATACCAAAGTGTGCCCGGGAAGAACCCCGATGTCCAATCCGTGATCGGGACCTCCTTCCAGCGTCCATTCGGCAGGGTCGCGCGGGGGAATCGGAGACCGTCGCCAAGCTGAGCGACGCTGATCCGGAGACTCAGGTCGGCATGCTGAAAGACCCTCGTCATGATGTCGGACATCTCCTGGCCCTGCAGGAATGTCGACGAGGCGAGGAC
>CAYYOV010000126.1:0-3237 GCA_964473365.1 uncultured Ignavibacteriaceae bacterium | reverse complement strand
GAGGCGGAGAAGGACAAGGAACGCTTCGTCCAGGAAGCGCAGGCCGCTGCGTCCCTGAGCCATGCGAACATCTGCACGATCCATGGGATCGAAGACGTTGATGGCAAGCAGTTCATCGTCATGGAATACGTTGATGGACAGACACTCCAGGAAAAGAAGCAGAACCTGACGCTGAAGCAGGCCCTGGAGATCGGGATACAAATAGCGGATGGCCTTGCAGCAGCCCATGAAAAGGGGATCGTGCACCGGGACATCAAGCCCGAGAATATCATGATCAAGAAGGACGGGACGGTCCAGATCATGGATTTCGGGCTGGCGAAGCTGCGCGGCGCGACGCGTCTCACGAAGGAGGGATCAACCGTCGGCACGGTCGGTTACATGTCCCCCGAGCAGGTGCAGGGGCTGGATGTGGACCACAGGACCGACATCTTCTCACTGGGAGTGCTTCTGTACGAGATGATCGCCGGGCAATCCCCGTTCAAAGGAGTACACGAGACGGCCATTACCTACGAGATCGTCAATGTCGATCCACCCCCGATCGGGACGCTGAAGCCGGAGACCGATCCGGACCTGGATGCCGTCGTGCTCGATTGTGTGGCGAAGGACCCCGCGGACCGGTATCAGTCGGCCGCGGAGGTCGCGCGCAATCTGCGTCGCGTCAGGCGTGAATCAAGCCGCTCACGAGTCAGCCGAACCACTGCCGCACGCCTTGTTGCTCCAACTGTCGGCCAGCAAACCGCCGCCCCCTCGGACGCAGCGGGCCAACGGCCGTCTCCTACATGGATCATCACGGCACTCATCGCCTTCGTGACGCTCCTGCTCGGTGCGGCAAGCACGTATTTCCTGACCGGAGAGAAAGCCTCCACCCCGCTCATTCGAACGTCCATCACTACTCCCCCCGGACTGGAATATCAGGACCTCCAGGGGGGCACGTCGGCGATCTCACCGGACGGTTCCATGATCGTCTTCCTCGCAAGAGATTCGTCCGGGAATTCCCGTTTGGTTGTCCGGCCACTCGACTCCGACGCCCTCAAACCCCTGCCGGGAACGGAAGGCGCGAGATACCCGTTCTGGGCCCCCGACAACAAACATATCGGGTTCTTTGGCGGGGGCTCAGTCCGTACGGTTCCGGCAACCGGCGGCCCGGTCGTTTCGGTCGCCGAAGCACCGTTCGGACGCGGTGCGGCGTGGAGTTCATCCGGCGTGATCCTCTTCCAGCCAGGCCTCCAGGACCCGAACCTCTACGCCGTCAGCGCCGGCGGCGGAGCAGTGCGACAGGTGACCGCGTTCGACACGACGATGAGAAGCGTCCCACGATTCCCGTCCTTCCTCCCGGACGGAGATCGGTTCCTTTTCTCGATGCTGCATTTGGCAGACAACAAAGCGTCTATCTACATGGGGTCCATCGAAACAGGCCGTTCGATCAAGGTCGCGGATGACGGCATGAACCCCATCTTCGCCGATGGACAGATGCTATTCGTGCGTCAACAGATCCTGATGGCTCAGCCGTTCGATCCGTCATCGCCCGACGCATCGCACCCACCTACGACGATCCAGGGCAACCTCAATACCTGGGCCCCTCGGGCCAAGGCCGACTACTCCGTCTCAACGACGGGGCTTCTGCTCTATTCCGGTTCCACCGAGAACGCGACCGACGAGGACGAGATGGTCTGGATCGACCGCGCGGGAACCGTCCAGCGAGAGCTCGGGATACCCGATCTCTTTGGTTCTGCTCGCGTGTCACATGGCGGCGAGAAGATCGCGTATGGACAGTCAAACCCTGCGGGAGGAGTTGACATCTGGACCTACGATATTCGTCGCAAGGTCAGGACCCGGTTGACGTTCGTGGCGCCGAATTCCGCAGCCGTCGAGCCGGTGTGGTCTCCCGATGACCGGTCCATCTTCTACAACTCGGAGGAGAACGGCGGCAAGGCAGCCATTTTCCGAAGGGCCTCAGATGGTTCTGGCGAGGCCAGTCTCGTGATCCAGGGTGGTCGTGACGCCACGTCCGGATACTACCCGCTCGACGTGTCGCCAGACGGCCGATTTCTGTTGTTCGCTGTCCGCAACGAACTTCGCTCCAGTCTCGCGCTCCTCGATCTGAATGATTCCGAGAAGAAACAGATCGAGATCGTTCAGAATGGCGATCAGGCTCGATTCTCGCCGGACGGCAAGTGGTTGGTGTATACGGCCGGCATTGGTTCAGGATCACAAACGGTGGTTGTCGCCCAATTCCGTGGCCGGCCAGGCACGTGGCAAGTCACGTCGGGCGACGGATACCTTCCGATCTGGGTCGGGAACCGGATCTTGTTCCGCTCGCCGTCGTCGAGTACCGAGATGGTCACCGACGTTACGTTCCGAGATGGCAGCCCTGTGTTCGCTGAGAGCACGCCTCTTTTCCCATCGTCAGCCGGAACATTTTCCCGCTACGTCGTCTACGGATATTCGGAGACCAAGAAGGCTGCGGCCGCCTTCAAGCAGAGCGGCAGCTCTGCGAACAACCAGCTGTCGTTGATCGTCAACTGGCAGAAGATACTCGACAATTGACGCCGGCGATGACCGGACCTGACGGCCATTGCGGGAAGGGTGATCCCCAATGGACGTGTCCGATCTTTCCCGATGCATGCTTGACCTCGCTCCGCACGGGGCGAGGTCTTTGTGAACCAGCAGACTGAGGTACATGATGATCGGCACCACGATAGGTCATTACACGATCGAGTCCAAGCTCGGTGAAGGCGGGATGGGTGTGGTCTACAAGGCCACCGACACCAAGCTCGACCGCACCGTCGCCCTCAAATTCCTCCCTGATCACGTCTCAGCTGGCTCGGATGAGTTGGAGCGCTTCATACAGGAGGCCAAAGCCGCTGCCGGACTCAACCATCAGAATATCTGCACCATCCATGGGATCGAGGAGGCGGAAGGCAAACACTTTATCGTGATGGAATTCGTGGACGGCCAGACGTTACATGCGAAAAAATCTTCCCTCTCGATGAAGGAAGCCCTCGACGTCGGCATTCAGATCGCCGAAGGCCTCGCGGCAGCACACGACAAGGGAATTGTGCACAGGGATATCAAGCCTGAGAACATCATGTTCCGCAAGGACGGGCGGGTCCAGATCATGGATTTCGGCCTGGCAAAACTCCGGGGTGCATCGCGTCTGACAAAAGAAGGATCGACGGTCGGGACCGCGGGCTACATGTCGCCGGAGCAGGTCCAGGGAAAGGACACCGATCATCG
>CAYYOV010000125.1:0-3293 GCA_964473365.1 uncultured Ignavibacteriaceae bacterium | reverse complement strand
GAGGCCCGAACCTGACGATGTGGGAGGTCGAGGAGGCGATGAATGTCATCCACAATGCAGCGGGTGACGATGCCGAGATCATCTTCGGCACGGTCGTCAACGATGATATCGACGAAGAACTATATGTAACGGTCGTGGCAACGGGCTTCAACCGGCGCGCGGTGTCGCAGCGTCCCGCCGCTCGTCCGTCGGCCAATCTCGTCAATCGCGTGACGAACATTCCGAGCGGCCCGGCGCAACTGGCACAGAACGACGAGCCGGCCTATGTCCGGCGAGCCATCGATATCTCCGGAACGACACTGCGTGAGGCCGGCCAGCGAGAAGAGAAGATCGACAAGAGCGATACGGAGAAGCCTGCCTTCTTGCGCAAGATCATGGACTGACCGAATGCCGGCACGACGTTCGATCGGCGATGGTCGGTGGATCGAGGCGGAAGGAAGAGGGTAGTAGGACGTAGGTAGAAGGTAAGAGGTAGAAGGAGGAGAGCACGGGAGCGGATCTCAGCCCTCGGGATGGGGAGCTGCGATCTGTCGCCAAGCATACGCGGCGCGGGTGGATGGAACGGTGACCCGCCCAGCGTTCGTCCTGTGTCCGCCTCCGGTAGAACACGAAGGCTCCGGATCCCAATGGGGATCCCGGAGCCTTCGGTGTTTCTGCCACCCTGCGCGATGTGGGCTCAGAACAAGTAACCGCTCTCGCCATGTTGGCTCAGGTCCAGACCTTCTACCTCGTCCTCGGGTGCCACCCGAAGGCCGATCACCCGATCGAGGACCTTGAGGATGATCCAGGTGGCGGCAAAGGCATATCCCGCGGCGACAGCAACGCTGATGACCTGCGAGCCGAGCAACGACCAGTGTCCCGACATGAGACCGTCTGCTCCGGCGGGATTCACGAGCGTGGTGGCAAAGAGGCCGGTGGCCAGCGCACCGAAGATCCCGCCGACGCCGTGGACGCCGACTGCATCCAGCGAATCATCGTAGCCGAATCGGGACTTCAGCGCGACGCCGAGATAGCAGACCGCACCCGCGCCGAGACCGATGGCCACCGCCGACATCGGAGTGATGAAGCCTGACGCGGGGGTCACGGCGACCAGACCGGCGACGCAGCCAGAAGCCGCTCCCAGTACTGTCGGCTTGCCGCGATGCCACCACTCGACAACGACCCACGAGACCGTCGCTGCTGCCGAGGCGACGTGCGTGACGACGAAAGCCGAGACCGCCAATGCGCCCGAGGCCAGGGCGCTTCCGCCGTTGAAGCCGAACCATCCGAACCACAACAGTGCAGCCCCCAAAAGCGTCATCGTGAGATTGTGCGGGGGCATGTGCTCGTGGCCGTGGCCCTTTCGGCGCCCGACGATGAGTGCTGCAGCGAGGGCGGAGACGCCCGAACTGATGTGCACGACGAGGCCTCCTGCAAAATCGAGCGCTCCGAGATCGCGAAGCCATCCTCCGACACCCCACACCCAGTGTGCGAGCGGTGCGTACACGACAGTGGACCAGAGCAGGATGAAGGCCAGATACGCGCTGAACTTGAATCGCTCGGCAAAGGCGCCGGTAATGAGGGCAGGTGTGATCACGGCGAACATCATCTGGAAGACCATGAAGGCCTGGTGGGGAACGGTGGCGGCGTAGGCCGGATATGGTTCCAGACCGACGCCGGAGAGGCCGACCCACGAGAGGTCACCGATGAACCCGCCGATCGAAGGACCGAAGGCCAGTGAATAGCCGATGAGCACCCACTGAACGCTGATCACTCCGATGGCGATAAAGCTCTGCATGATCGTGCCGAGAACGTTCTTCCGACGGACCATGCCGCCGTAGAACAACGCCAGCCCCGGGGTCATGAGCATCACCATCGCCGACGACACCAGCAGCCAGGTCGTATCACCTGTGTTGATAGCATTCATAGGGCGTCCTCCCCGACTTCGTCCGTGCGCACACGAATGGCCTCGTCCACCGGGAGGACGAAGATCTTACCGTCACCAACCTTCCCCGTCCGTGCTGCCGCGATGATGATCTTGAGGGCGGCCTCGAGACGGTTCTGCGCGACGACGAGTTCGACCTTGACCTTCGGAAGGAAGTCGACCTGGTATTCGGACCCGCGATAGACCTCGGTATGGCCCTTTTGCCGGCCGACGCCCTTCACTTCAGAAAGCGTCATGCCACGAAAACCAGCTTCGAGGAGTGCCTCGCGGACATCGTCAACCTTGTGTGGCCTGATGATGGCTTCGATCTTCTTCATGCGGACCTTTGCGATGGTGGAAGGGGGCTGCGTGCGACCAGGGAGCCGATCGCCGACGAAATCAATGAAAGGTAAATGCCTTATTGACCTAATATAGTAAGGTAGAATCGACAATTGCAACCCATTGTAACGGTCAAAGAGGACTTAGACCGTTCTTCTTGCTGGTCGGGGAAGGATTGCGTACCGTGAAGGCATGCGAAACCTCGGGATGATGTGTGCAGTCCTGTTGACGGCCTCGGCCCTGTCGGCGCAGGATTCGGTGCGGATCCGGGCCCAGAACCCGTCTCCGATGGTCGAACGCACGCGCGCTCATGGCCGCATTCTGCCGGCGACGTATGACGGCGTTCGGGATTCGATCGTTGGCCTCCTCCCGCGGGTCGCAGATGTCTACATCCCGCGGCGCCTTGTCGATCGTCGCGACCTTCTGCTCTTCTTCAATTTCCATACGGCTGCATACGTCACCCATCACGCCGCGGAATCCTGCGGAGTCGACCTGATCGGCGTAACGATCAACCTGGGTGGCGGTTCGAGCGCATACAACGGACCATTCGTGGACTCCACGGTCTTTCCACGACTCTTGAATGCCGTCGATTCCGTCCTCCGCTCGCGCAACGTGGAGGCCCGGTGGAACCGGGTCGCCGTTGCCGGGTTCAGCGCTGGCTACGGAGCGGTGCGACGGCTGCTTTCACAACCGAAGAACCGGGAGCGTATCGACGCAGCGCTCCTGCTGGACGGGATCCATGCCGGATATCTTCCAGACCGCGTTGTCCTGGCCGAGGGTGGCAGGATCGATTCGACCAACCTCGAAGCATTTCTGTCGTTCGCGCGCGAGACGATGCAGCCCGGTTCGACGAAACGGTTCATGATCACCCACTCCGAGGTCTTCCCCGGTACCTTCGTGAGCACGACTGAATCGACGGACTGGCTCATTGCGACGCTCGGCCTCAAACGGACTCCGGTGCTTCGCTGGGGACCGCTGGGAATGCAGCAGACGAGCGAAGTGCGGGCAGGCAAGTTCGCCATCCTGGGGTTCGCAGGAAATTCAGGGATCG
>CAYYOV010000124.1:0-3308 GCA_964473365.1 uncultured Ignavibacteriaceae bacterium | reverse complement strand
AGGTTCTTCAGCAGGAACAGCGCCGTCGAGTTCTTCGAGACGTGCGCCCGCATCGCTTCTTCGGCCTCTTTCCGCGTTCTGCACGTTTCCAATGGGACCGCGTCAAATGCCGCGAACACCTCATCGTGATGCGGGGGATAGACGCGGGGCGCGATGTCGACGACGATCAACGCGGTCAGATGCGCTGCATGCGCCAGTGCCATCTGCATGGCCACTTTCCCGCCCATTGAATGACCCATCACAGCCGCGGCCGGGATTCCATGCGAATCCATATGGTCGACCACGTCCTGCGCCATCGCTTCGTATGTCATCACCGGATCGTGCGGGCTCCGGCCGTGGTTCCGGAGGTCGACCGCATGCACCCGATAACCGTCCGAAAGCGCTTTCGCCAGATGGTGGAGGTTATCTGACATCCCGAAGAGGCCATGGAGCATCAGGAGGTGCGGGCCATGGTCGCCGTAGGTTGTGGAGTGCAGTCCCATAGTGGATGATAGCGAGGATTCGGCTGTGAAGAAATCTGAAATGCCAGACAGGCACGCATGCCTCCCATGAGAACCCCTGGATGAACGTCGAAGGACCCAATGCAGTGCCTCGCATGGGGTCCTTCGTGGGTAGATCTCGACCTTTGTCGTGAATCGTTCGAACCTTTTGCGAATGTCGATTTTCGAATTTCGTGCTTTTGTCCCGCTACTCGTACCGCAGCGACTCGACGGGGTCCACGCTGGCGGCTTTTCGCGCTGGGAAATACCCGGCCGCGAGTCCGATGAGGCCGAGGATCGAGACCGTGAACACCATCGTGAACGTCGAGAGGATCGGGTGACCCAGGAACTGCATGGCCCCGTCGTCGGCAGGCATCATCTTCACAACCCCGACGACTCCCAGCGAGATCGCTAATCCGATGAAGCCGCCGACGAACGCCAGCAGCAACGCTTCAAAAATGATCTGCCAGAGGATGTAGGAGCGGCGTGCTCCGAGTGCCATGCGAATGCCGATCTCCCGTGTGCGTTCCTTGACGACCACATACATCACGTTGGCCACGCCTACGCCGGCGATGAGGAGCGTCAGGAAGCCGATGGCGAACAGGAACATCGTCACCCCCATCCCGATCTTCCGTCCGATCTTTTCGGCCTCCACAAAGTCCCAAATCCGCAGGGCACGCTCATCTGTCGGGTCAAACTGATACCGTCGGCCAAGTGTCGAATAGAGCTGCTCCTTGACCCACTCTTGGTGCTCCGGGTTTGACGGTCGTACGACGATCGTGTTGACGTACTGGTCTCCGTATGTGGTGCGGAACGTCGTGAACGGCATGATCGCACGTTCGGTATCGGGACCGTTATTCATCGAGGTCTGGATCTTTTTCTGCATGACCCCGACGAGCGTGAACGGAATGCCGTCGACGAGGATCGTTCTGCCGACAGGGTCGCCCTCGCCGAACATCGTCTTGGCAATGTCTGCGCCCAGAAAGAGCACCCGCCGTTGCTGCAGCACGTCCTGAACATTCAAGAACCGCCCGCCGGAGGTTGGGAACATCCGGCGCATCTCCTCGAAGGAGGCGTCGACACCTTCACACTCGGTCGTCGACTCGGTCGTGCCGACCTTGAGCGCGACATTCTTACGGTACTGGGGTGAGATGAGGTCGATCCCCTGAACGCTCTGACGGAGTACGCGCACGTCTTCTTCGACGAGCCGGACCCGGCGTCCCTTCGGCAGTCCTTCAAAGGACAATCCCGTTTCTCCGCCCGACACGATCATGATCCGATCGCCGGCATTGGTCAGCCCCAACTGCATTTGCGTCCCCAGTCCGTCGCCGAAGGCGAGGAGGAGCACGACGGCGACGGTGCCCCACGTGATAGCGATCAGGGTCAGCGTAGCCCGCAGGCGATGGGCCTTGAGGTCGGCGAGGAAGTCTTTAAGAAGTTCGATCCACATGGTCTTGGAAGATAGAATTGCTCACGGAGACGCGGAGGACGCAACGAGCGCAGAGAAAAATGAGCGTATTCATAAACGTATTCCTCTGCGTCCTGTGCGTCGCTGCGAGATACGTTCTTAAGCCCTCAGACAATCCACGACGTTCGCGTTCGCGGCGCGTCGGGCCGGGAACAGTCCCGCCGCCAGCCCGATGATCCCCAGGACCGTCATCGTGACTCCGACCACGAGCGACGAAAGCTCCGGCGTCCCCACGAATTCCTTGATCGGGATCTTCTGCAGGACTGCGATGATGCCGGCGGACATCAGGAACCCGATGCCCGCGCCGAGCGCCATAATGAACGACGTCTCAAGGAAGAACTGCAGCATGATGTCGCGGCGCGTGGCTCCCACGGCCCGCTTGACACCGATCTCCTTCGTCCGCTCCTGGACGACGATGAACATGATGTTCGCGAGGCCGATCCCGGCGACGCCGAGCGTGAACGAACCGATCAAGCCCAGGAAGATGTTCAGGCCGAGGAAGAAGTAGAAGAAGAATTTGTCCATCCGGGTCGTGTCCCAGATCCAGACGGCGTCTTCGTCCGACGGGTCAAACTTGTATCTCTTGGCCAACGCTGCTCGCACCTCTTTGGCCGTCTCCTCACCCCGGCGGGGATCCCGCACCTGGTAGATGATGTTCGTCAGATAGACCTGTCCGTAGAGCGACTGGTAGGTCGTCGACGGAATGAAGACGCGGTCCTGGTCGCGGGAGTTATAGGATGAGCTTTGCGTCTTCTTCTGCATCACGCCGATGACCGTGAAGGGAGTCTCGCCTACCATGATGATGCGCCCGATCGGATCGCTCGCCCCGAACAGGAAGTCCTTCACCTTGTCACCGATAAAGATGACGCGGCGGCGGTACTCGTTGTCGCTGGAGTTGATGAACCGTCCTCCGGCCGCCGGAAGGATGTTGCGCATCTCTTCATAGCCCGGACGGATGCCCGTGACGAGCGGGTTCAGGATGTTCTCGCCAAGGCGGGCCGTTGTTCGGCGCGAGTATTCCGGGCTGATCCGCCTGACCTCAGGTACTTGCGAAGTGATGAGGCGCAGGTCGTCCTCGATGAAGGACATGCCGCGACCCGTGCCGAATCCTTGCCAGGGTTTGGTGGTCCGGCCCGGCCACATGATGCCGATGCTCTCCCCGATCCCGTGCATGTTGACGGACATCTGCCGCTTGAACCCCATGCCGAATGCCACGAGGACCGTGATGGCGACCGTGCCCCAGATGATGCCGAACATGGTCAGCATCGCGCGGAGCTTTTGGGCGCGAAGGTCGATGAGGAATTCGGATATGATGGTAAACAGGCGGTCCATGTGAATTGTCGATTTCCGAATGTCGAGTG
>CAYYOV010000123.1:0-3363 GCA_964473365.1 uncultured Ignavibacteriaceae bacterium | reverse complement strand
TGATCCGCGTACCCCAGGAACGCAAGACCATCCAATCCGCCGTCGACGCCGCTCGCGTCGGTGACACCGTTCTCGTCGACCATGGTGTGTACTACGAGAACGTCCGCGTCAACAAGAACATCGTCCTGGGAAGCCGGTTCGTTCTCGACGGCGATACGTCACACATCTCGCGCACGGTCATCGACGGAAGCAGAAGCCGTGACCTTCTTCGTGCCAGCGTCGTGGCGATCGGCGGCCGAACGGACTCGTCCTGCATGGTGACAGGATTGACGATCCGCGGCGGGACCGGGACCCATCAATACGTGCCTGAGGGGGGTGGCATCCAGCATTGGGTGGCGGGCGGTGGCGTTCTCATCGAAAATACTGGAGCCTCGATCATCTTCAATGCCATTATCAGCAATTCCGTGGTCTCCCGGGCACCGGGCGTCGGGACGCTCGGCGCCGGCATAGCCACGTGTGATACGACGAGAGGCAGACGGGTCCCACCTCGCGTGATCATCGCCCACAACCTCATCGCGGACAATGTATCAGCCGGCGAATGGGCAGAGGGGGGAGGACTTGAAGTGATGCAACCTGCCCTCATCGCGAACAACATCTTCGTCGGTAACAGGGTCCTTTCGCGCAGCCGCGGCCCTGGTGGGGCCATGTACCTCGAGCTGTTCGCCGATCACGAGATCGTCGTCGATGGCAATTACCTGCGAGGAAACGTCGCAGGGATCGCCGGTGGGATCTTGGTGTCGTCCGGGAGCACACGTCGGGGCCGAGTGATGCTTGTCAACAACATCATCTCTGCCAATACGGCCTTCGAGGTCGCCGGAGGCATAAGCATCGGAGATGCATCGGAGGTGCTCCTGATCCACAACACGATCGTGGAGAATCAGGCTCGGTCGCGCGCGGGCGCGATCTTTGTTGGACCAGAGGTCGATCTGACGCTCGTGAACAACATCATTTGGGCTAACAGCAACGATCAGATCTCCGTACTGAAGCCGGTCCACATGTTCCACAACATCATTGGCGAAGACTATCCCGGGACGAACATCGACGCCGACCCCCTCTTTCTCCCCGGCGACACATTGTACCGACTGCCGCCGAACAGTCCTGCCATCGGGCTCGGCGCCGATTCAGTCATTGACGCTGGCAGAAATCTCGCGCTACCGCACACCGACATGCAGGGCCGAAAGCGCCCATGGCCGGCTGGCTCGTGGCCCGACCTCGGGGCGATGGAATCCACTGAAGAGGAGAGCGATGCATCGAGCCGCCACCGCCGAGAGTGGGAAGCCTCCGCCTGGGGCTGGCTGAATCTGACGCTCGCCTGGGAACAGGTCACACCACACGTGCTGAGCGATGACGGACTGCGGATTCTGAAGGGCGGCACACTGCGGCTTACGGTCACGGTCAACGACACCGGCAAATGGACCTATGACCCCACCGGACCCGTCCCCGCGTTCGAACTGCCGCCAGAGAACAACCTGTTGCAGTTCGAGGTCCTAACCCGCCGAAAGCATGCGCCTCTCGGCCTGTATTGCTCCTATCGCCTGGTGGGACACGAGCAGTACGCGACGTTGATCGACCAGAGAGTGTGGCAGAGCCATCATTCCTACGCTTCCCTGCGACCCGGCGACTACACGCTCGTCTTCGCCCCCCAAGATGAAGGAGGTTTCATTGATGCGGCTAATCAGGTCTCCTTCCGGATCACGGTCCTTCCATTCTGGTACCAACGATGGTGGGCCTATGCTTTGTGGGGGGGTGCCGTGGTCGTCATCGCTTTTCTGATCATACGCGTACGCGCGCGGAGGCTCCGACTGAGCAGCGAGCTGGAACTGCGGAAGGTCGAGACCCAGAAGCTGGCCGAGCTCGACCGCCTGAAGTCTCGGTTCTTCGCCAACCTCTCGCACGAGTTCCGCACGCCGCTCTCCCTGATCCTGGGCCCCGCCGATCAGCTCGAAGCGGAAGAGCCGAATGTGCAGAAGAAGGAGCAGATCAGCACGATCCGGCGCAATGCGGACCGTCTGCTCCGGATGGTCAACCTCCTCCTCCAGTTCGCCCGGATCGAATCAGGCACGTTGAAACTGCACGTGGCCTATCAATCGGTCCCGCCGTTGCTCAGGCGCGCCATCTCTTCCTTCTCGACAAGCGCCACCAAGAAGGGCGTCTCGATCCATGTCGACATCGTACCGGCAGACTTCGACGGTTATGTGGACAGCGAGAAGCTGGACCACATCATCGAGAACCTGCTTTCGAACTCTATCAAGTATACGCCGCCAGGGGGTTCGATCACCGTCACCTGCCGACGTGTCGGGACCGACCTGACCGTCGAGGTCGCCGACACCGGCGTCGGGATCGCAGCTCAGCATCTTCCCCGACTGTTCGAGCGGTTCTACCGCGTGGACGAATCCCATCATTTTGAAGGGACGGGAATCGGGCTTTCACTGACGAAGGAACTCGTGGAAATGCACCGTGGGACGATCGGGGTCGTGAGCGCGGTCGGTTCGGGGACCACGGTCTCTGTCAGGATACCGCTGACCGGGTATGACGCGAAGGAGATCGTAGAACACGCTGGAGGTTATGCGCGTTCGAAGATCGCCCCGGCTTCCGGGCCGGCGGCCACCGGAGAAGGCAACGGCGAAGGACCTGTGGTGCTGATCGCCGAGGACAACGACGATGCCCGGGCATATTTACACTCACGTTTGAACAAAGAATTCCGGGTCCTCGATGCTCGGGACGGATCCGAGGCGATGAGGGTGGCCCAGGAGCACATCCCCGACATTGTCGTGAGCGATGTGATGATGCCGGGCATGAGCGGCTATGAACTGTGCGCCGCCATCAAGCAGGACGAACGGACGAGCCACATTCCGGTCATCCTCTTGACGGCCCTGGCCGACCGGACGGACCGCATCGAAGGGCTTCAGACCGGCGCCGATGACTACCTCATCAAACCGTTCGATGCCGAAGAACTCCTGGTCCGCGTGCGCAACCTTGTCGAGAACCGGGAACGGATGCAGGAACGCTTCCGCTCCTCGATCCCCCTCCGACCCGGTGAGGTGGCGGTGGTTTCAGCTAATGACCAGTTCCTGTCCATGGTTGTGGAAGTTGTCAGCCGTCATCTCGGCGACGAGAAGTTTGACGTCGAGCGATTCGCGGACGAGGCGCACCTTAGTCGGGCTCAATTGCACCGGAAGATCAAGGCGCTCAGCGGCCTGGCGCCGGGCGAATTCATCCGCTACTGGAGGTTGATGCGAGCGAAGGAGCTGATCCAGAAGAACGCCGCTTCCATCGCCGAGATCGCATACCAGGTGGGGTTCGGAAGCCCGTCCCATTTTTCGCAGGCGTTCAAGGAGCAGTTCGGAGTGAGCCCGAGCGAAG
>CAYYOV010000122.1:0-3416 GCA_964473365.1 uncultured Ignavibacteriaceae bacterium | reverse complement strand
TTCCGTCGGATCCAGGTGCGACTGGGATCCCAACGACGGATGAATTCGACGGCACACGCCTCGGCCCCCAGTGGCAGTGGCACGCGAACCCCACGAAGACATGGGCCGTCGTTCAAAAGGGGCGGTTGGAGTTGACAGCACAAGCGATCGCAGGAGGTGAATTCAACCTCTGGAAGACGCCGCACCTGCTTCTGCAAAAATTCCCCGCTTCTTCTTTTTCGGCAACGACCATGGCAGACGTCAGCCGAATGAAATCCGGCGAGCGCTTCTCACTTGTCGTCATGGGCTTGGACTATACAGCCCTGACGGTCGAGCGGACCGAAGGAGGCGTTGCGTTGGGGACAGTCGACTGTCGACAGGCAGACAGAGGGGGCATAGAGAATGTCATCCGTTGGGACGAAGTTCCCTCCACGTCACTCGAACTGCGCGTCGAGGTCCGCTATGGCAACATTGCGAACTTTAGTTATCGTGCAGCTTCGACTTCATTCGTGCCGATCGGGCGGGAATACGCGATCTCGAGGGGACGATGGATCGGCGCAAAAGTGGGACTCGTCGCGCAGACATCCGACTCTGTCGCGACAGGAGGCCGGGCATTCATCGACCGATTTGTCATTAACGCCAGGTGATTCTCGCACGATCGATCAGTACGTTGATCCAGTCCCGCACTCCAGATGCGGTCCATCGACGGAGACTCCGATGCCTGCGATCCTGCGTCCTCTCTTCTTCTTCCTCCTCTTTGCGAGCGTGACAGCGGCCGCCCAGACCGCTGCACTTCGTACACCGATCGATTCGTGCGTCAATACCTTTAACCACTCGCGCGTGGAACCGACGAAAGCCGGGTATCAGTATTGGTTTGCCGACCGGGCATTTCTGGACGGCCGGACGATCAAGCTGAGCGTCGTTGCACCGGGAAACGCCACGCATGCGCCCCACTCGCACGGAGAGGATGAGTTCTTCTTCGTCCTTGGCGGCAGCGCAGAATTCTTCATGAATGGAGAGCGTCGCACGGTGGGCCCCATGACCAGTCTGTACTGTCCCCCACACTCCAACCACGGCATCCGGAATGCGGGCACCGACACACTCCGATATCTCGTCATCAAGAAGTATGAACAGCCATGAACGCACTGCGGTCTTCATTATTCCTCGGCCCGGTCCTCTTCCTGATCACCACGCTGGGCTGCGCTTCTACCTCACCCATCGACCTCGGGCCGTTCGAAGACAGCCGGCACCACTGGTACGACGTCCGCGATGAGAAGCGGCTGATCGACCCGATCGCCGACCAACAACGGGTCTCCGAAGGCGATGTTCGACGGATCGCCGACAACATTCTGCTGTATCAAAATCCGAACGGGGGCTGGCCGAAAAACTACGATATGCAGGCTGTCCTGACCGCCGAGCAACGACGTGCCCTCGCGGACGGTCGTGACGACCGGACGAGCACGATCGACAACGGCGCCACGCACAGTCATATCGAGTACCTCGCCGAAGCGTATGCGATCGAGAAGGACGAACGGTATCGCGAGGCGTGCGAACGCGGGATCGACTACCTCCTGGCGGCACAGTATCCCAACGGCGGATGGCCGCAGTTCTGGCCCGATACGGAGGGATACCGCCGCTACATCACCTACAACGACGGCGCGATGGTGGGGGTCATGAAGGTCTTCCGGAACATCGTGACGAACAGGCCCGCCTATGCATTTCTCGATGACGCGCGGCGTGAACGCGTTTCCCAAGCGTTCGATCGTGGGTTGTCGTGCATCCTCAAGACGCAGATCGTTCAGGATGGCGCTCCGACCGGATGGTGCCAACAGCACGACGACATCACGCTCGCGCCGCGATGGGCCCGCACGTTCGAGCCGGCGGCCGTGACGAGCCTCGAAAGCGCCGAAATCGTGGAGTTTTTGATGAGCCTGCCACGACCCACGGCAGAGGTCGTGCGTTCCATCGAAGCCGCGGTGGAATGGTTCCGGCGTTCCGGGCTGAAAGGAATCCGCGTCGAAACAGTGAAGGCGCCCAAGGCCGAGTACCAATATCACACGACCACATCCGACAAGGTCGTGGTCGAAGATCCGTCGGCTCCGACGATCTGGCCGCGCTTTTACGAACTGCATACCAACACGCCGCTGTTCTGTAATCGCGACGGCAAGGTCGTCTATTCTCTGGCCGAAGTGGACCGCGAGCGTCGGACCGGATATGGTTGGTACGTCTATGAGCCCGAGGGCACGATCGGGCGCTATGAAAAATGGAGGGAACGGCTTGATCGACGGAGGGCGAACCCGTCGAAGTCCGACCGGGAGTGGGCAGCGACGCGTCTTGATGCGGTGTTGGCGGATTCGATCATTCGGTCGATCGAGGCGGACCGGCGACAGACCGAGGCCTGGCTCCGATCCAGTCCCTCGTCGTATCTCGCCACGATCGGTCGCGTGGATTTCGGGGGACGGACGTCGCTGACGGTGGGACGATCTGAAGCCTGCGACGTGCGGATCGACGATCCAGCCTTCGCAACGACCCACCTCCGCGTCACGGTCGAGGCCGATTCGTTCCTCGTCGAGACGGTGGATCCCGCAGCAACGTTCGGGCCCGGCGAGCGGCGTCGTGCGATGCTCCCCCCCTCGTCGATCACGGTAGGACGCTTCGCGATCCGGCTCTCGCACCAACGCTTTCCAGCACTCATCGTGTTCGACACGAAGAGTCCGCGGTATTCCGAATACCATGGGTTGCGCTATTTTCCGGTTGACCTCTCCTACCGTTTTGTCCTACCGTTGACGCCGAACCCGGAGCGGGACACGGTGATCATACAATCGACGAGGGCGAATCTGCGTCGTGCACTACGGGTTGGCTGGTTCGAGTTCACGGTCTCCGGCATTCAATGCAGGCTTGAGGTCTCGCGGCTACTTGAGCCCGGCGTGGGCGAGGATTCCTACAGCATCTTTTTCCGGGACCGTACATGCGGTAAGGAAAGCTACGGTCTGGGTCGATACGTCGACGCCGAGCCGCTCCCCGACGGACGATTCATCGTGGACTTCAACCGGGCATATAATCCCGCGTGCGCCGTATCCGAACACTACAACTGTCCCATACCGCCCGAGGGGAATTCACTGCCGGTGGAAATCCGAGCCGGGGAGATGGATGGGGCGTATGGGGAGCATGGGAAGTAGGCAGAAAGCGGAGGTCAGAAATCAGAGGCCAGAGGCCTTGGCCATCAATAGCCTGCCCCCCGTTGCGAGAGCAAAGGCGACTCAACGCCATGACACGACGAAGCGGATGGTGCTTTTGAAGTAGTGATCCCTCCAGCCTCTTTCATTCGTTCCTATGGAATCCCCGGCAGGCTTCTGTCGGGGATTCTCAGTTTTGCGACGGGTCTGCCGAGTCCAACTCATGTCTTGACACACGATGCAACAACACTGTTAGTCTTT
>CAYYOV010000121.1:0-3444 GCA_964473365.1 uncultured Ignavibacteriaceae bacterium | reverse complement strand
ATGGACGAAAAGAAGGGCGTTTTCAAAGTCAAAGACCTCAAGCTCGCCGCTGAAGGCAAGCTCCGTATCGAATGGGCCGAGTCGCGAATGCCGGTCCTCATGGCCCTGCGCGAAAAATTCCGGAAGACAAAGCCGCTCAAGGGCTACAAGATCGCCGGTTGTCTCCATGTCACGAAAGAGACCGCCGTGCTCGTCAAGACGTTCGTGGAAGCGGGCGCCCAGGTTTCCTGGAGCGGATGCAATCCCCTCTCGACGCAGGACGATATCGCTGCAGCGCTGGCCTCGGACGGCATCTCGATCTACGCCTGGCATGGCATGAACGTGAAGGACTTCTACTGGTGCATCGAGGAGTCGCTGAAGTTCAAGCCGAACCTGACGCTCGACGATGGCGCTGACCTGATCTTTACCGTCCACAACAAGCACCAGGAGCTCATCCCGCACGTCATCGGCGGCACCGAAGAGACGACGACGGGGGTTCATCGGTTGCGGGCCATGGCCAAAGCGGGCGCACTGCGCTATCCGGTCATCGCCGTCAACGACGCCGAGACGAAGTGGGATTTTGACAACGTCTACGGCACGGGTCAATCCACGCTTGATGGCATCCTCCGGGCGACGAGCGTCCTCATCGCCGGCAAGAATGTCGTCGTGGCCGGGTTCGGTCACTGTGGAAAGGGTGTCGCACTCCGAGCCAAGGGCCTCGGCGCCAACGTGATCGTCACCGAAGTGAAGCCGACCGCTGCGCTAAAAGCGACGTTGGAAGGCTACACCGTCATGACGATGGACGAAGCGGCCAAGGTCGGAGACATCTTCATCACGGCGACAGGCGTGAAGGATGTGATCGTCGAACGTCACTTCAAGGTGATGAAGGATGGTGCAATCGTCTGCAACACCGGCCATTACGACTGCGAGATCAACCTTGGTCATCTCGACAAGCTGAAGAAAGGTGTCCGAACAGTCCGGAAGGACAATGAGGAATACCTGATGAAGAACGGCCGCCGGATCTACGTGCTGGCGCAAGGTCGTCTGGTGAACCTGGCCGCCGCAGAGGGCCATCCGTCCGAAGTGATGGACATGTCGTTCGCCAATCAGTTCTTGTCGCAGCTGCGGTTGGCCGAGCTGCACAAGAAAGGGAAGCGCTACGAGAACCAGGTCTACGATATTCCTGCGGAACAGGACCAGGAGATCGCTGGCATCAAGCTGCGGACGATGGGATACGCCATCGACAAGCTGACTCCCGAGCAGGTGAAGTATCAGGACGACTACTCGGCCGGCACCTGAGGAATCTCAGAAGGATGTAAGTATGAAGATATAGGACGTAAGACTGAAGCGCGCTTTACAGGGCCCCTGGGAAACCGGGGGCTTTTTTTTGGATTGACGACCCCTCGACAAGCTCGGGGTAGAATTGTCGAATGCCGAGTGACGATTGACAACCCCTCGACCCCTCGACGTACTGGCGGTAGAATTGTCGAGTGTCGAGTGACGATTGGCGATCGACAAGGATCGATCGATGGAGTCTTGCCTTTGTCTTCGATCCTTCACATATTTCGTTAGTTGACGAAATGACGGAATGAACCCATGAAGAACGAGCAGGTCAAGATCTTCAAGGCCCTCAGCGATCCCAATCGCATTCGCATCCTCAAAATGGTCCTTGAACGAGAGCTCTGCATGTGCGAAGTACGGGAGGTCCTGGATCTCTCCAATTCCACGGTTTCGAAGCATCTCTCGATCCTGCGTGACGCGGGGCTGCTCCTCGATTCGAAGGACGGGAAGTGGGTCAACTTTCGCATCAACAACCGTTCCGACCAACCGTTCATTCGGGCAGCGATCGCCCTCGTCCAGGGGTCCTTTGGTGAGGATGCGGACATCCGCAAAGACCTCAGCAAGGTCCGAACGGTGGACCGAAAGAAGATCTGCAAGACCTGACCATTGAGGGAAACGCCATGAACATTAAAGTGCTGGGACCCGGATGCATGAACTGCAAGACCCTGGAGAAGCGCACACGAGAAGCTCTGCAGGATCTGAGTATGCCGGCTGAAGTTGAGAAGGTGGAAGACTATCAGCAGATCGCTTCGTACGGCATCATGCGCACTCCCGGACTCGTGATCGACGAGAAAGTCGTCCTTGCAGGCTCCGTGCCGACGGTCGAGAAGATCAAGGAACTCCTGCTCGCCGAGCGGAACGCGCAATGACCGCGGCGATCGACCGCTATCCCGTAGCGTTCGTCCTGGCGCTGGCGCCCCTGTGGGTGGCCCTCTACCTGTCTCTCCAGCCGATCGCCGACGCAGTCGTCACGCTTGCGGGACTTGCTCCGAACGGGCCGTTTACGGAGGCCTTCCGGTTCTTTGTCTTCGAGGTCCCCAAAGTGATCCTGTTGCTGGCGCTGGTGGTGTTCGTCGTCGGCATCGTGAGGACATACTTCTCCCCGGAGCGTACCCGGAGGATGCTCGGCGGAAGATCCCTTTTTGCCGGGAACGTTCTCGCCAGCATGCTGGGCATTGTCACCCCCTTTTGTTCCTGCTCCGCCATCCCCCTGTTCATCGGGTTTGTCGAAGCCGGCATTCCGGTCGGAGTGACATTTTCGTTCCTGATCGCTGCCCCGATGATCAACGAGATCGCCGTCGTGCTCCTGTTCGGGCTCTTTGGATGGAAGACCGCATTGCTCTACGTCGGCACGGGGTTGGTGGTCGCGATCAGCGCGGGCTACGTCCTGGGTCGGCTGAAGGTCGAACGCTTTGTGGAGGACTGGGTCTTCGCGGTCCATGCATCGGCGGAAGCGGTCGAAGAGTCCGTTCCCACGTTCCGCGACCGGGTCCGCTCGGGTCATGCTGCCGTGAGCGAGATCGTCGGAAAGGTCTGGCCGTACGTCGTGATCGGTATCGCTGTCGGAGCAGGCATCCACGGCTACGTCCCGGAGAACTTCATGGCCGATCTCATGGGCAGGTCCGCGTGGTGGTCGGTCCCCGTGGCCGTGCTGATCGGCGTTCCCCTCTATTCGAATGCGGCCGGGATCATCCCCATCGTCCACGCCTTGCTCGAGAAGGGTGCGTCGCTTGGGACGACCCTCGCGTTCATGATGGCGGTGATCGGGCTCTCACTGCCGGAGACGATCATCCTCCGCAAGGTCCTGAAACTGCCGTTGATCTTCATCTTCGTCGGCGTCGTGGCCTCAGGGATCATTCTCGTCGGATACGTGTTCAACGTCGTCTACTAGCTCGGAGCTCCAGATGCCCATCATTCTCACGTCCCGCATCACGTGCCCCGCGTGCGGATATGCGAAAGACGAGATGATGCCCAGCGACGCATGCCAGCATTTCTACGAATGTGACCAGTGCCGCACGATCCTCCGTCCGCTCGCCGGCGATTGCTGCGTGTTCTGCTCCTACGGGACCGTCAAATGCCCACCGCAGCAAGAACCGAAGTGAGAGGACCTTGGAGAATGACGCC
>CAYYOV010000120.1:0-3447 GCA_964473365.1 uncultured Ignavibacteriaceae bacterium | reverse complement strand
GCTGCGTGATGACGAACAGGCTTTCGACCTTTTCGGTCACCGCTGCGAGCCGCAGGTCTCCCCCCTTGTTCTTCACGGAGGTGAGCGCGGCGATCAGGGTACCCAGACCGGTGCTGCTGACATACCGCACGCCGGCCAGGTCCGCCACGACCTGGGTGGTACCGCTGTCGAGCAAGTGCTTGATCTTCTGGCGTAGATCGGCCGTCTCGGGCTCAGCCATCAGGTCGCCTTTGAGCGAGAGAACGGCAACCTTGCCGTGCATTTTTTCTTTGATCGTCACGGGACCTCCTGCAAACGTTCGGTAAGAGTGCGGACGGCAGGAATGATAGTCCGAATTCGGGGGAATGTCAACGCGGAATGCGCCCAGTGTGCCCTGGGATCCGAGGATGATACGTATTCGCAGATAGACGCAGCGGTGGCCATTATTGGCGCGGACGCAGGTTGACGGGGATGTTCTGCGCCAGGGTGTCGGTGGCGACGCTCCCAAAGATGCCGAGGGCGCCGATCATGTTCGAGTAGTCCGGCTGATCGACCCGGATCGTGAAGCGATCGTCGAAGCTGTTGGCAAACGCGTAGTAGGTGAAGAAGTTCCGGTCGGCCTGCACCAGCACCATCAACACCCGTTTCATGCGCAGGTTCGGTGTACCGTACCGCGCATGAATGAGAGCGATCGTGCGCTCGTAGGCCACGTTCGTGAAGAACGTCGTTTCAGGTGGAGGGAGCCCCCCTCCGACCGACGGTGAGTTAATTCGACGTGTCAGCGTCGGATAGACAGGCGCTGGATCCTCATCGCTGGAGATGTTCGTGTAGACCAGCGGAACCTCGGTCCGTTCGATCTCCCATACGCCGTTGCGATTGACCTCGTATTCTATGAGAAAACGAATCATCGAAGCCATGGACGCATTTGCCAACGCGGCACTTACCACGATTGGCGCTTCGAGAGGATAGGTGTGCGGCTGGCTCAGAATGAATGCGTCACGCATCGAGATCGGCACGACGGTGTTCGTCGGTACAACGACCGTAGCCGACGCCACCGCGGACGGCGTCTGGACGTTCAGGACGTACGTCCCGCCACGCATCGGAAGGAATCCTGTGGCCCGGTATTCGACGATGCTGTCGGCCGTTCCTGGTGCACCGGAGCGGACGAATGGCTGATACGAGAACGGCCCCCCGGGCCCGAGAACGGTGACAACGGCATTGGGGACGGACTGGATCTTCGGCGCCGGGTCTGTCGGATCAGACGTCTGCGTGAGACGAACGTATTGGGTATCGGTCCCGGAGTGCAGGACGGCGAACACGCCGAATGGACGTGGTCCAGAGACCGTGGGATCGAACGCTTCCGAACATCCCGCGGCCAGAAACGCCAACGCCATCATGACCGGAAGGCGTCTCATTGGTACTCCAGCGTCAGCATAGCGGAAGGGAAGAACGACAGGGAGTTGACCCGCTGTCCGGTGCGCCGATCATAATAGAAGATGTTCTTCCGGTCGTAGACGTTCGTAATGCTCGTTCCCAGACCCACGCGGAAACGCCCGATGTCGATCCGGTACGTGAGTGCCAGGTCCAACCGATGGTAGTCGGGCAAACGATGGCTGTTCTTCTCTCCGAGCGCCAGATACGGCCTGCCCAAGTCGATCGACGACGGATCGCGCACGTAGTCACTGTAGGTCGGACGCAAGTACGAGGCCACGCTCGGCGTAAATGGAAGCCCGGAACCATAGTCCCACCGGACCGATGCATCCAGACCCGCCACGAGATGGATCACCGTCAGCAGTTTGAGAGAATGCCGCCGATCATAACGCGGCGGGTAGGTGATGCCCGGCTGCGAGATCGAGGTCGTCCCCAGACCGTACGAAGCGAGCACATCCACGTCCGGATGCGTGTATCGCACCATCGCCTCCGCACCGGCAGCCGAGCCCCGCCCGCTTGTATAGTCGGGGTCGGACGAGACGAGCTTGTCGCGGTTGTAGGTCACAAGCGAATGAAAGTCCTTGTAGTACGCCTGCAGATCGAGCCCCAGCCGAGCAGCAATGGAACCGCCGAACCCGATCACCACATGGTCCGACCGCTCTGGCTCCAGATCAGCGGGGACGGCGATCCATGCGTCGAACAGCGTGATGAGGTCATCCTCGTTGTTCACGGTGACGAGATGCTGTGAGAATCGTCCGTATGCGGCCTTCAATCGCCAATCGTCGAACAGCGCGAGCGAGGCATTCAACCGCGGCTGCAGCCACGAGGAACTCTTCGATCGAAAGAGCGTGCCCAGGTCGACATGCACGCCCCCGTCAAACTGGAGCCGGTCCGTCGTGAACTGCGTCCGGAACCATGCGGCGATATCCGGAACGGTCTCGGCCAGTCGCACCGGCGTGCCGGTGTTGTTGACGAGGCGGTATTCGAGTGTCGGGAAATTGAACTCGAACCCGAAGAAGTAGAGCGTGCGCGTATTCGTGTAGAGCGTTGCGTTCACGCGTACCGTGAAATCCTCCACTCTGCTGCTTGCTGGAGTCTCTGAGCTGATGGCGTCCGGCGTTCGGGTGCCTTCGAAGGAACTGGCGTACGCGACGGCCGAAACATACAGCCGCTCGTCGAGCAACCCCGAGCCCGTCACGTTGATTGCGCGATTGCTCCACGCGTAGTCGGATGCGCCTTGCTCGTCGAACGTGATCCGGTCGCCGCTGAGAAAGGCCGAACCGGAATAGCGCGCCTGGCCGCCGTTTCCTTCGAATGTGGCCTTGGCGAACAGGTCGTAGAACGACAACGGCGCATCTTTGTTCACGAACCGATCGAAGGTGCCGGTGGTCAGCGAGCGACGGCCGTTCACGAAGAAGCGGATGCGTTCGCCGAGCGGGCCTTCCAGCTGCAGCTTGCCCGACAGCAGGTTCAGGTTCGAACGGACCGCGAGACCCGAGGTGCGGCCGTCCCGCGTCGCGAGATTCACCACGGACGACAGACGTCCACCGAAGCCCGGCGGAAAGGCGCCGGTGTACACTTCGGTCGTCTGCACGAGGTCCGGGTCGAAGATGCTGAAGATCCCGAGCGCGTGGTAGGGGTTATAGATCCGCATCCCGTCGAGGAGGATCAGGTTCTGGTCCCCGGACCCGCCTCGAACGTAGAACTGCGAGCTGACGTCGCTCGTCGACACGATGCCCGGCAGTATGGCGATGCTGCGGAAGACGTCCTCCTGCACCGTCACCGGCACGAGCTTCATGTCCTGCTGGTCGAGCACCTGGACGCTCGTTTGGATCTCTTTGAGTTCGCGCTTGGCGCGCTGTGTCACCACCACCTCTCCCATCTGGACCGCTTCCGGCGCCAGCTGGAAGGTGAGGTTCAGCACGTCTCCGCGGCGAATGAAGATGCGCCGGATGTGCCGGACGTACCCGATCGAACCGACGGCGAGCTCGTAGCTTCCCTCAGGCAGACCGCCGATCAGGAAGAAGCCCGCAAGGT
>CAYYOV010000119.1:0-3475 GCA_964473365.1 uncultured Ignavibacteriaceae bacterium | reverse complement strand
GCTGCGTGATGACGAACAGGCTTTCGACCTTTTCGGTCACCGCTGCGAGCCGCAGATCTCCCCCCTTGTTCTTCACGGAGGTGAGCGCGGCGATCAGCGTACCGAGACCGGTGCTGCTGACATACCGGACGCCGGCCAGGTCGGCCACGACCTGGGTGGTACCGTTTTCGAGCAAGTGCTTGATCTTCTGGCGAAGATCGGCTGTCTCGGGCTCAGCCATTAGGTCGCCTTTGAGCGAAAGAACGGCAACCTTGCCGTGCATCTTTTCTTTGATCGTCACGGGACCTCCTGCAAACGTTCGGTGAAAGTGCGGACGGCAGGAATGATAGTCCGAATTCGGGGGAATGTCAATGAAGCCGGAGGCCAATGTCCAGGCGCGTTGACACGACAAAGATGGTACCCATTCGCGGGTAGCAACTCCGATCGGAACCCGATCGACAACACACGGGCCAGTTATCGAGGCTTCAAATTCTCGGGTATGTTTCTGACCAGCGTATCGGTGGAGACGCTGCCGAAGATGCCAAGCGCGCCGATCATGTTCGAGTAGTCCGGCTGATCGACCCGGATCGTGAAGCGGTCTTCGAAGCTGTTGGCAAACGCGTAGTAGGTGAAGAAGTTCCGGTCAGACTGCATTAGCACCATCAACACGCGTTTCATGCGCAGGTTCGGTGAACCGTACCGCGCATGAATGAGGGCGATCGTGCGCTTATAAGCCACGTTCGTGAAGAACGTCGTTTCAGGCGGAGGGAGCCCTCCTCCGATCGACGGTAAGTTGACTCGACGGGTCAGCGTCGGATAGATCGGTGTTGGATCCTCATCGCTGGAGATGTTCGCGTAGACCAACGGAACCTCGGTCCGTTCAACCTCCCATCCGCCGTTACGATTGACCTCGTACTCGATCAGAAAACGGACCATCGATGCCACGGATGCGTTTCCGAGCGTAGCGATCACCACGATCGGCGTCTCGAGCGAACGGGTATGGGGCTCACTGAGGATCATCTCATCGCGCATCGAGATCGGCGCGGCGGTGTTCGCCGGTACGACGACCGTCGCCGAGGCTACTGCGGATGGCGTCTGGACGTTCAGGACGTACGTCCCGCCGCGCAACGGAAGGAATCCTGCGGCGCGGTATTCCACGATGCTGTCCGCCGTTCCTGGTGCCCCGGACCAGACGAACGGCTGATACACGAACGGCCCGCCGGGTCCGTGGACGGTGACAACGGCATTGGGAATGGGCTGGATCTTTGGCGCCGGGTCCATCGGGTCGGACGTCTGTGTGAGACGAACGTATTGGGTATCGGTCCCGGCGTGCAGGACGGCGAACACACCGAATGGACGCGGTCCGGTGACCGTCGGATTGAACGCTTCAGAACATCCCGCGTTCAAAAGCGCCAACGCCATCATGACCGGAAGGCGTCTCATTGGTACTCCAGCGTCAGCATGGCGGAGGGGAAGAACGACAGGGAGTTGACCCGCCGACCGGTACGGCGATCATAGTAGAAAATGTTCTTGCGGTCGTAGACGTTCGTAATGCTCGTTCCCAATCCTACGCGGAAACGTCCGATATCGATCCGGTACGTCAACGCCAGGTCCAACCGATGATAGTCGGGTAAGCGATGGCTGTTCTTCTCTCCGAGCGCCAGATATGGCTTGCCGAGGTCGATCGACGACGGATCGCGTACGTAGTCACTGTAGGTCGGACGCAAGTACGAGGCCACGCTCGGAGTAAATGGAAGTCCGGAGCCATAGTCCCACCGGACCGACGCATCAAGACCCGCCAGGAGATGGACGACCGTCAGCAGTTTCAGAGAATGCCGCCGATCATAACGCGGCGGGTAGGTGATACCCGGCTGCGAGATCGACGTCGTCCCCAGACCGTACGATGCGAGCACATCCACATCCGGATGCGTGTATCGCACCATCGCCTCTGCACCGGCAGCCGAGCCCCGGCCGCTCGTATAGTCCGGGTCGGACGCAACGAGCTTGTCGCGGTTGTAGGTCACGAGCGAATGAAAATCCTTGTAGTACGCTTGCAGATCGAGTCCCACTTGGGCGGCGATGGAACCGCCTAGTCCGATTACCACGTGGTCCGATTCCTCGGGCTCCAGATGATCGGGGACGGCGATCCACGCATCGAACAGCGTGATGAGGTCGTCCTCGTTGTTCACGGTGACGAGATGCTGTGAGAACCGTCCGTATGCGGCTTTCAATCGCCAATCTTCGAACAGCGCGAGCGAGGCATTTAGCCGCGGCTGCAGCCACGAGGAGCTCTTCGATCGAAAGAGCGTGCCCAGGTCGACGTGCACGCCTCCGTCGAACTGGAGCCGGTCCGTCGTGAACTGCGTCCGGAACCATGCCGCGATATCCGGAACGGTCTCGGCCAGTCGCACCGGCGTGCCGGTGTTGTTGACGAGACGATACTCGAGTGTCGGGAAATTGAACTCGAATCCGAAGAAGTAGAGTGTGCGCGTGTTCGTGTAGAGCGTTGCATTGACACGCACGGTGAAATCTTCCACTCTGCTACTCGCCGGCGTCTCTGCGCTGACGGCGTCTGGCGTTCGGGTGCCCTCGAACGAACTGGCATACGCGACGGCCGACACATACAGGCGCTCGTCGAGCAGACCTGAGCCTGTCACGTTGATCGCGCGATTGCTCCACGCGTAGTCGGATGCGCCTTGCTCGTCGAACATGATCCGGTCGCCGCTGAGAAAGGCCGAACCGGAGTAGCGCGCCTGACCGCCGTCGCCCTCGAACGTGGCCTTGGCGAACAGGTCGTAGAACGACAACGGCGCATCTTTGTTCACGAACCGGTCGAAGGTGCCAGTGGTCAACGAACGGCGGCCGTTCACGAAGAAGCGGATGCGTTCGCCGATCGGGCCTTCCAGCTGCAACTTGCTCGACAGCAGGTTCAGGTTCGACCGGACCGCGAGACCCGAGGTGCGGCCGTCCCGCGTCGTAAGGTTCACGACGGATGATAGACGGCCCCCAAAGCCCGGCGGAAAGGCGCCAGTGTATACTTCGGTCGTCTGCACGAGGTCCGGGTCGAAGATGCTGAAGATCCCGAGGGCGTGGTACGGGTTGTAGATCCGCATCCCGTCTAGAAGGATCAGGTTCTGGTCCCCGGACCCGCCACGAACGTAGAACTGCGAGCTGACGTCGCTCGTCGACACGATGCCCGGCAAGATGGCTATGCTGCGGAAGACGTCCTCCTGCACCGTGACCGGCACAAGCTTCATGTCCTGCTGGTCGAGCACCTGGACGCTCGTCTGGATCTCCTTGAGCTCGCGCTTGGCGCGCTCGGTCACCACCACCTCCCCCATCTGGACCGCTTCCGGAGCCAGTTGGAAGGTGAGGTTCAGCACGTCTCCACGGCGAATGAAGATGCGCCGGATGTGACGAACGTAGCCGATCGACCCGACAGCGAGCTCGTAGCTTCCCTCAGGCAGACCGCCGATCAGGAAGAAGCCCGCAAGGT
>CAYYOV010000118.1:0-3505 GCA_964473365.1 uncultured Ignavibacteriaceae bacterium | reverse complement strand
TTAGAACTCACGCGCCCCCGAAGGGCCGCCCCGCCGTATGCGCCGACCATGGCGATCGCGAGTGCCACAATGGACGGATAGTTCAGCGATCCAAGCAATCCGATGACTGGCACCCATATGCCGACGGATACTGCCCAGATCCATGGACGTTTGGGCGAAGCAAAACCAAAGAACGCAGAGGCGCCGAACACCAGACCAACACTGACGCCGGAATCGTCCCAGGTCGGTTGAGAATCGATCCAGGCGATCACGAGGCCGATCGCGTTCGAAGCTGCGAAGAGTGACCAGAAACGAATAGGGCGGATCATCGTCGCGGAATGATGAGGAGGGACTGGGATGTTGTCTGGCGCGACCTACGAACCGTCTGCCAACTGGCATTCAGGAAATGCAGCGGTTCGCGGCTGCGTGCCATGAGTCATTTCAAGCGTGCGGTCTCTTCGGTTTCGATGCTCACAACATACGAACCGCGTCTCACCGGAAAACCAACGGGTGTCCATTTCTGATCGTCCCACACGAGAACCCTCTTGACCGTCGCCGGGTCGATCTCGTTCAATACATATGACTCCTCCCATGTTCCGTTCACGTAGAGCGTGAAATCCTGGGAGGGGCGCATGATCCGCACTTCATACGGTTTGACGATCTCGGGCAGAAGGTATCGGAGCGCATGCTCCATGTCTGCCTCACCGCTCTTCTGGATCTCGACCCCGGAGAGTGCGTACCGAGCGCGCTGTTCAGAGAAGGGCCTCGTTCCAGTTACCGTGACCTCGCCCGAAGGTATCACATGAGGCTGCAGGGACATCTCGAGCTCAAGCGTATCCGGCCTGTCAAATCCGTAGGTCTTTGTCTGCCTGTCGTACGAGACATGACTGAAGATCACCTGAACAGATCGCCCGAGGGGAATGTTGAGCATGAATCGTCCGGAACGATCCGTAACGGTCCCTTTTGGGGATTGTTGAAAGAAGACATTGACGTTCTCGATCGGAAGTCGAGTGGTTCGATCGACGACAACTCCTCGGAGTACGCCGACCTGCCGATCCTGGGCGCCGAGGCTCATCGCCAACAACAGCACCAGAAGAGATTGTGAACGAAAGGATCTCATCAGTCTTGGTCAGACCGGTCTTTGATGATGATGAACGCGTTCAGCGTCCGCACACATTTATCCCAATATACTGTTCACAGTTAACTTGTGAAGGGGCGAAGCAGATCGACCACATTCGAGGTGGGGGCTTGTGCAGGGCGCATGTTCGCCCGGTGTGAGGGGAACCCTCATAGCGTTCCGGTCGTGATATACCCCTGAACGCTCGTAGTTGACGACGACAACACAGTTCGGGCGACCGCTGGGAGGCGGTGGGTCAGGCGACTCAGACGGTCCGTTCGACCTCAGCGAGAGGGCGAAAGACCGCTGCAACAGCAACGCCGATGATCGTCCACGTCACCACAGTCCGAGCAGCGAAGATCAGCGCGATGCGGAGGGGAGAACCGCCAATGCCGAAACTGTTGAGATCCCCCGAAATGGCCAGCACGAATCCTATAGCCACGAAGAACAAAACGCGATTGTGAAAGCGTGAGCGGTATCGCTCGGCCGTGAGAGAAAGCATCCAGGTTCCGATCATCGGAACGATGAGGAACTGGAAGAGGCCGAGGATGACTCCGAGACCGGCTGCTTCATGACCAACGCCGCCATAGTGCACACCGAAGACAGGCTCGTTGTCCGGGAACCTACCGTCAGCAGTGAGCTCAGGGTTGCAGAGGTAGCGGCCAGGCTCGGTGATGGTCGACTTCAGCAAAGCGTAGACTTCGCGTTCGTTCGGTACTTGGTTCATTGCGAATCGGGCGTTGAATCCGAACACGCCGTTGAGAACAAATGTCCAGATGAGGAGCGCAGTTGCACCAACTAGCCCTGAAATGTATATCCTCTTTTGCATGTCGAACCTCCATGTCTGGGGTAGGAGCGTACGGTCATTCGACACCGCCTCACCTTGCACTCGAGGGCTATGGGGGCCGGCGTCTACTGATGAGCCTGCCGCATGGTCACATGGTCATAGTGCGTCACTACTTTTGATGAACCATCGTGACCGCAAGGTCATCGGGCCATCCCTCAAGGGTGATCCAAAGATACTCTCCTCCTCGCCATCGGTGCAGGACTGCGATCGGAGGCTCTCGGTTCTCGTCTCTGAAGACCAACTCCCAGCCTGTCCCTTCGACCAATGAGCGCTCGAGAAGCGCAAGAAACCGTGCATCTCCCTTTTCGAATCCTTTCACGGTCACGCGGCCCGTCCACATCTCACCCGATACCACCGCAGTCGAATCCTTCAGTCTGACCTCGAATTGGCCAGTAGACTCATACCGAACACTCCCGATGGTCGAGACGGAAGTTGGCAGAGACATCGGAAACGGGAACTCGGGGGGCGTGCCCCGGCGATCAGCGCATCCCACAATACCAAGCACAAGAATGAGGTTTGCGACTGCGGTTCTCATGTTCTCTCCTTTTTGCTCATTGATGGGAGCCTCGCCTCCCTCATTCAGATTATTGTCCGTTGCACGCGGCACACCAACGACGTGTGGCTTCGAGACTAGCGATCCTCCCGCCCCTGGAGTACCAGAGCAGCAAGCCATGCTCCCCAGGCGAAGTGGCAGATGGCCCACGTAAGAAACACCGCAGCGACTCGGCTTGTCATGACGTAGACTACGGTCATTGCAACAAGTGTCACGAAGACGGCCGCAGCGTTCAACCTCATCGTCTGCCGTCCCAATCGCCGTCGGAACACCAGCAGGATGCCAAGCGCGTGAAACAGTACCGCGACTACGGTGAGTGCCCCTCGGCTAGCTGATGGAATGCGGTTCATGCGTCACATCGCTGTCCGGGGACATCCGGATGTAGAGTCGGGTTCGATCGGTGCGCTCATCGGGATAGGGGAACGCCCGCTACCAGACGGTCTGGACGGGACCTGCGCGACGGACACGGCGCACCGCGTTCACCAACCTAGCGGGTGAACATAAGCATCGCCATGACCAGCAACCCCGCCAGTCCGGTTGTCAGCAGGATCCATGAAAGCCGTCGGTTCGTCTTGCGAAGGCGTGGAAAGAATATGGCAAGCAGTACTGTTACAATCACTACATAGAGAATGATAAAAATTGGGTTCATGGCTCGTCTCCCTCGATGTTGAGAGCTTCATGCATTCGGTAAATAACACTTTGCTCCTCTCACCTGAGAACAAAACCTGTGCAGGCTGGGCGGCCCAATGGCAGGAGTCCAGTCTGGCAGCAGTCACCCTGTGCCCCCGTGTCGTAGGTCCAGCGTGATACGTAGCTTGCCGCGATCCGGACGATACCGATGTGTCCTTGCGCTCACCTCATTTCAGGCGGTGCCATGATGATCGCTGAGTCGTCGCAGGGCGATTGCGGTCATGTCATCCTGGGGTGTTCCGCCAGCGACGAACCCAATCACGGCGTCGAACAGCCGATTCAGCAGATCCTCTGAGGACACTGACTCGCTCCCTGCGGC
>CAYYOV010000117.1:0-3617 GCA_964473365.1 uncultured Ignavibacteriaceae bacterium | reverse complement strand
GGAGTAATGGAGTTCAAGGCGGAGAACAGAGATTTGGAGTGAAGGAGTTCGGGGCAACGCAACGCGAATTCGGTTCATGCTAGCACAATCCACGATCTGGTACTTGCTCCTCGGTGTCCTTTCCGCGGTCGCAGGGTTGACGGCCCTCGCTGTGTCGGCCTTCCGCAGCAAGAGCCGCGATGTGGCCCTCCTCACGTTCGGACTCACCGCCGTCCTGTACGGGGTCCGGCTCATCGTCAGTGAGGAGATGGACGCGCTGACCGATGTTCCACCGCCGGCAGCCGCATTCTTCGCCATCTCGATCCTTTCCTACGTCATCCCCGTCCCTCTCTCGGGGTTCCTTCTCCATCTGTTCGGTCCAGGCTGGCGCAACTCGATGCGCTGGGCATTCCGGGGGGCCGTGGCGTTCTGTCTGCTCGGAGTCGTCACGGACCTGATCACGGGCGACCCGTTCTCGCTGGAGCGGTTGAACAATGCGCTCGTGATCCTCTGGGCGATGGTCGTGATGGCGAACGCGGCGGTCGTTGTGCGCACGCGAACGCGCGAGATCTCGGTCATTCTCGGCGGGTTCCTCATCTTTGGTATCCTCGCGGTCAACAATAACCTGGTGTCACTCGGGGCCGTACCCTGGACCTGGCAGGGAGAGGAACTTGGCTTCGTGGCCTTTCTGGGAGCGATCGGAACTGTTGCCATCACCCGCTTCTTCACGAGCGAGTCGCGACTCCAGATGCTCGACCGGGAGATGGAGATCGCGCGTCAGATCCAGATGTCCATTCTTCCGAGGTCATTGCCGAAGATCGCCGGCCTCTCGATGGCCGCACGCTATGTGCCCATGCGGAGCGTCGCCGGGGATTTCTACGACGTCATCGTCGAGGGTGACCGTCGGGTCGGCATTCTGGTGGCGGACGTTTCGGGACACGGGGTCGGTGCAGCATTGATCGCGTCGATGCTCAAGGTGGCGTTCGCGGCGCAGGCACAGCAGATCTCCCGGCCCGCGGCGGTCCTGGCAGGTATCAACCGGGCGCTTCAGGGAAAGCTGGATGAGCATTTCATCACGGCCGCATACATCTACATCGACATGCGGTCGAAGGAACTCCGGTATGCGCTGGCCGGACATCCCCCGATCGTGCTGTACCGGAAGCAGGACACTTCCGTCCGAGAGTACGGGAAAGGGGGCCTCATGCTCGGTCCGTTTCCCGACGCGCGATATCGCGAGCACACCGTTCCCTTCCGGAAAGGTGATCGGGTGGTGGTCATCACCGACGGCGTACTGGAGGCCCGTGACCGGGACGGCACAGCGTTTGGAGAATCAGAGTTCCACAGGTCGGTCATCAGCTTCGGGCAGTCGAGTGTCGACGAGCAGGCGGACGGGTTGCTGGAGCGGCTGAATCGATGGTCGGGCAACAACGGCCGATCGTCGCTGGAAGACGATGTGACCCTGGTGGTGGTGGAGAAGGGTGAAAAGTGAAAGGTGAATGGTGAATGGCAGAATGGGCAGAGGGGATGCTCCACGTTTGTGAGGCGTATTCTTCTTCGTAAGTGCGGATGAACTCGATCTGTATTTTTGGCGCGAGCGGAAAGACCGGCGGACGGATCGCAGCGATCGCCTCGGCAGAAGGGTTCGCTGTCACGGCATTCAGCCGCTCACTCTCGGCCGCGCAGTTCCCGGAGCGGACCAATATCGTCACCGGCGATCTGGTCGATCGGACGGCGGTCGAACAGGCCGTGCAGGGGGCCGACGCCGTCGTGTGCGCCTTTGGCCCGCGCACCCCGCACACGGACGTGTTCTGTACCGCCGCCACCCGGACGATCATCGAAGCAATGCGCTACCATGGCGTCCGCCGGTTGGTGTGCATCACCGGCGCTATGGTCGGAGCCTATCCAGAGAATCGGACCATCTTCTTCGACTGGATGGCGGCCATGTTCGCCCGTCAGCGACCCGAGGTAGCCGCAGACCGGGTCCGCCAGGAGAAGCTCATCGCCGAGAGCGGCGTGGACTGGACCATCGTCAAACCGCCCCGGTTGACGGACGATCGTCCGCGGGGACAGCTCCGGTCCGGTTGGGATGTTCGCGTCGGGCTTCGCTCATCGGTGACACGCGACGGCCTGGCCCGGTTCATCCTGGATTCGGTCCGGTCGTCATCGCACCTCCACGAATGTGTTTTTCTCGCCTGAACGTTCAGCCACAACGCTGAAGCCGAAGACTATGATCGATCGTTTCATGACTACAGTCGCGGGGCTTCTTGTCGCCGTGATGGTCGGAGGGTGCACGAGCACGCTGACGAGGGTCTCGGAACGGGTCCACGCAGAGAATGCATCGCGGCGGACCATCGCCATCACGGGAGCCACCGTGCTCCCCATGACATCCGACGGAGCGCTGGCGGACCAGACGGTGCTCATCTCCGACGGCGTCGTCGTGGCGATGGGAGATCGTCCCGACATTTCCATACCGCATGACGCGTATGTGATCGATGCGCGGGGCAAGTTCCTCCTGCCCGGGTTGATCGACATGCACACGCACGTCTCGGACGACGAAGACCTTCTGCTGCTCGTCGCGAACGGCGTCACGACCGTGCGGAACACGGCGGACCTTCCCTGGTATGTAAAGACATTCATGGGATTTTCCGACATCCTCGACCTCCGCGGGCGCGTGCGGTCGGGGGAGGTCGTCGGTCCGGACATCGTGACCTCGGGGCTCGTGCTCGACGGTGACCCGGCCGTGAGTCCGTTCAACGCCACCGTGCGCGGACGGGACGAAGCCGCCGCAGCGGTGCGTGAGCAGAAGAAGGACGGATACGACTTCATCAAGGTGTACGACATTCTGACCGCGGACGATTTTCAGGAAATTCTTCGGGTCGCCCGTGAGGAGTCGATACCGGTCGCCGGGCACGTTCCGTTCAGCGTCAGCGTCGACACCGCCCTGGCATCCTCGATGCGATCGATCGAGCACTTGACGGGGTTCATCAACAACAACCTCTCGGCATTCATCATCGACACTGCCCGCATCGATGCGTATGCGCGGCGCGCGGCCGAGAGCGGCATTGTACAATGTCCCACGCTGGTGGTGTGGGACAAGCTGCCACCCGAGGGGGGCGAAGACAGCCTGAACAGCTATGCGGAATACGCCTACGTGCCGTGGCGGATCAAGTGGCTCTGGAATCGGACGATGGGGACGGTGTACGACATCGACCCGTCGTTGAAGCAGGGGTATGCGCAGCACATGATGGAGATCTCCAAGCGGATGACGAAGGCGCTGTATGACGCGGGGTGCCCGTTGGTGGTGGGGACGGACATGAACTTTCTCGGCGTGTTTCCGGGCGTGTCGACGCGGAGGGAAGTGGAGCTGCTCGTCGAGGCCGGCCTGACGCCGTTGGACGCGTTGAAGGCGGCCACGGTCAATGCCGCTGCCTGCCTGGGAAAGGATGAGATCGGGACGATCGCGCGGGGCAAGCGTGCGGACCTTCTGTTGCTCGACGGAAATCCATTGGACGACATCCGGCAGCTATCGTCAACGGCCGGCGTTATGGTTCGCGGAGCGTGGATCGACAAGCGGATGATCGGGGAGATTTACGAGGAGCTGAGGTAGGGGGCTTCTACACGGTCGGGACTCGGACCAC
>CAYYOV010000116.1:0-3654 GCA_964473365.1 uncultured Ignavibacteriaceae bacterium | reverse complement strand
GGCGGGCCTTCTGCTTTTCAAGGCGGTACACTGAGTTCCACAGAGCTGACACCGAGGTCCACCGAGGAACGGATTTGGAGAAGGGTTACACACCAACTCTTTTCTCCGTGTAACTCTGTGAGATCTCTGTGGAACTCTGTGTCACGCTTCTCCCCAGATGAGCATTCCGCGTGACGGACATCACGGCCATTCAGGAAGACGCTTCTTATCCTGAAGTCTGATCTTCCACCACTACATCAGGAGGCCACATGAACATGATAAAGTTGCTTACGGTCCTGGCCGCCGCGGTGCTCATGGTGGGGTGCAGCGACACCTCGGAGCCGGCAGGACAGGGACAGATCCAGATGTATCTCGTTGACGCGCCAGCCGCCTTCGACGCCGTCAACATCGTCGTCACGCGTGTCGAGGTGCACCGTGGCGGCGACGACAGCACCAGCGGATGGTTCACCGTCCGCAACGACACGACGCAGTTCGATCTGCTCGAGCTCCGGAACGGCGCTTCTGCCGTCCTGGGAGGCACGTCGTTGGATCCGGGCCAATACACGCAGATCCGCCTCATCATTGGGGCGGGAAGTCACGTTATTGTCGACGGCGTCCGCCACAACCTGACGATCCCAAGCGGCACGCAGACAGGAATTAAGTTGAATCATGCCTTCACGATCGAAAGCGGCGAACTCTACGAGATGACGCTCGACTTCGACGCCGCCCGGTCGGTACGGAAACAAGGGGCGAACTATCGACTCCAGCCGGTCATCCGGCTTGTCTCGCAGGTGAGCTCCGGATCGATCTCTGGGACGGTATTGCCGGTGGAGGCACAGGCGCACGTTTGGACCGTGTCGGGTACGGATACGATCTCGGCCCTGGCCGACACGACGACAGGCTTCTTCAAACTCATGGCGCTCCCTGAAGGGACCTATAGCGTTCGGGTCGACCACACGGTCGGTTCATTCCAAGACACCGTCCTGACCGGCGTGGCCGTTGTCCGCCAGCAGAACACGAACCTCGGGACGATAACGCTGAATTGAGGCCAGAGGCTTGTCCTGAACGCCAGCGAAGGGCCAGAGACCAGAAGCCAGCGACATAGGAAAGCATCAAAGAAGGTCCGTCGGGGAAACTCGGCGGACCTTTCCTTTTAGAAGCGGTACACTGAGATCCACGAAGGAACACGAAGGTCCGCGAAGGGAAGATTTAGAGGGATTCAGCCTCGTTCGTTTGCGGACGGCATAATATGGAGGAAGGAAACAACCCTCATCTTTTCTCTGTGTAGTTCTGTGAGATCTCTGCGGATCTCGGTGTCACGCTTTCCCGCACCGAACCGCTTGCATTTCCCTCCAACCATCCCCACCTTGACCGCTACTCTTGCTTAGAAACCGTGTCCGATACTCCGCGGTCCATCCCACGCACGTGGCTGTTCGCAGCCCTCTATTTTACCGAGGGGGCGCCAATCGGACTTCTGTGGTGGGCGCTCCCGAGCGTGCTCCGCTCCTCTGGCGTCGAGGTGTCGTCCATCGCCATGCTCGTCGCCCTCATCGGAATCCCTTGGACGTTCAAGTTCCTCTGGGCGCCGCTCGTTGACCTGTGGCGGTCGGAACGGTGGGGCTACCGCGACTGGATCGTCGCCGCGCAGATGGCCATGGGCTTGTTCCTCCTGCCGGTCGGGCTCGGATGGAGCGAGCTGAACCTGACGGTCCTGGCCGGCGTGCTCGTTTTCCACGCGTTCGCAGCCGCTACGCAGGACGTTGCCATCGACGGGCTCTGTATCGTCTCCGCGCCGCATGAGGAGCGAGGCCGGTTGAATGGATGGATGCAGGCTGGCATGCTTCTCGGTCGGTCGATCTTTGGAGGTGCGACGCTCGTCGTGCTCCAGACCTTCTCGTTCGAAGGATCGGTCCTGATCCTCACGGTCCTTCTCTGGGTCTCTGCCGCCGCCGTGCGGGTCTTTGTGCCGCGTGAACCGACGCCTGAACGGGTGTTGGGATCTCGCGCGTTGATCCAAGCCACGCTGACCGCCTGGAGACACCTCGTGTCCGCTCCCGAGGCGAGGTGGGCGCTGGGATTTGCGGCGCTCAGCGGCGCGTCCTTCGAAGCGGTTGGAACGCTTGCAGGTCCATTCCTGATCGACGCGGGGATCACTCCGGCAAACACCGGCTGGTTCCTCGGAACCGTGTCGGTGCTGATGATGGCCATCGGCGCACTGGCCGGAGGACGTCTGGCCGACCGCGTGCCGCGGCGGCGAGCAGTGGCGGGCACGCTTACGCTCGTCGCGCTGAGCGTTGCAACGCTGTCAACAGGATCCTTGCTTGGATGGGGAGCAGGTGTCTTGGTGGCAATGGCGCTCGTCTACGTCAGCATCGGACTCTTTACGGCGTCGTCGTATGCCTGGTTCATGGACCTGTCGCAGAGCCGGTTCGCGGCGACGCAGTTCAGTGCCTACATGGGGGCCACGAATCTTTGTGAGGTCTGGTCCACGGCAGCAGGAGGACGAATGGTGGGAGGGATCGGATACGGACCGGCATTCCTGGTGCTGGTCGTCGCCTCGCTTGGCTCGCTCGAGTTCCTTCGTCGGAGCCGGTCCAACGAGGACTAGACAAATTTCGGGAGATGCGGTTGTGCCGGGAGCTGACATTGTGCGTGATGGGAGTCAGGTCGGTTCACTGGTTGCTCATCGCGATTGGGCGGACTGTTCCTACGGGTTTGCGCGAATCTCAGTCTTGCAAATTCCACGAAATTTCCTCAAGTTAAGCAGTCTTTTGAGGGCTTTGAGATCGGTATGTTCCGCTGGAGCAGCCCTCGCCAACCGTTTCCCTGCGGTACCACCCGGCCCACCGTGCGAAGGTGCGCCCTAATGGTCTCGAAGCTTCGTTGAACCCCACCCACAAGCTCTCGACAGATCGACGCCGAGCTCTTTTCGGACCGCGGCGTGAGAATCATTCCTGTTCTGGGCGCGGGAGTTTCAAAAGCATCGACCGCCAAGTGCGCCAAGACCGCCAAGAAGAAACGAGATAAATGACTATACTCTCTCGACTTGGCGTCCTCTGCGTCTTGGCGGTTCACGCCTTGCCTGATCTCATCAGGACCACCCTATGATCCGCAAGACAGACCTCGACTACACGCTCAAGATCCGGCTGCCGCTCGTGGTGTTCGTGGCCGCAGCGGCGTTCGCGATCACGTATTTCGTCTCGCGGGCCGAGCGGGACGGCGTCGGCTACGCCCCCGTTCAGCCGATCGCGTTCTCGCACAAGCTTCACGCCGGCGACATGGCCATCGACTGCAAATACTGCCACACCGCCGTCACCGAATCGCGACACGCCAGCGTACCTGCCGTCTCGATCTGCATGAATTGCCACACCGTCGCCCGCAAGACCCGTCCGGAGATCGTGAAGCTGACGAAGTACTACGAAGACGGCGTGGCGCTCCCGTGGAAACGGATCCACAAGGTCCCCGACTATGCCTACTTCAACCACAGCTCGCACGTGAACAAGGGGATCGATTGCGTGCAATGCCACGGTCAGGTGCAGAACATGGACGTCGTGTCCCAGGTGCATGAATTCACGATGGCCGCATGCCTCGATTGTCATCGCAACGCCCCGACGATCCTGGCCAATGTCCCGGGCATCAAGGCCGGCCCGGACAACTGCAACACGTGCCACCGGT
>CAYYOV010000115.1:0-3656 GCA_964473365.1 uncultured Ignavibacteriaceae bacterium | reverse complement strand
AAGAACAGCAACCGCCATGACGCCAGCCAGAGGCATGGCACAGCGTCGCGAAGCGACAACTCATTTCCATCGGTTGATCCTCACAGGGGAAGAGTTGATTATCGCTTCGTGATAGTTGTGTTGGGCCGCTGGCTGGCGCTTTGGCGGTTCACGCTTTCAGACCTCGTAGGAACACTCGTATGGGCTTCACCTGTGGTATCGTCGGACTCCCGAACGTCGGCAAATCGACGCTCTTCAACGCCATCACTGCCGCCGGGGCAGATGTGGCCAATTATCCGTTCTGCACGATTGAGCCGAACGTCGGGGTCGTGCCGGTCCCCGACAAGCGCCTGGAGCGCCTGACGGCCCTCTACAAACCGGGGAAGATCGTCCCGACAACGCTCGAATTTCTGGACATCGCCGGCCTGGTCAAGGGCGCCAGCAAAGGCGAGGGCCTGGGCAATCAGTTCCTCGGCCATATCCGGATGGTCGACGCGATCGCGCATGTCGTGCGGTGCTTCGAGGATGAGAACATCGTGCACGTTGACGGCGCCATCGATCCTGCATATGACATCGAAGTGATCGAAACAGAGCTCATCCTCAAAGACCTGGATACGGTCGAGAAGAAGCAAGCTGACGCCGAACGACGCGCGCGTACGGCAGACAAAAAGCCGAAGGAGGAAGCTGATTTCTACGGCCGTCTGAAGACGCATCTGGCCGGGGGACGATTGGCCCGTTACATGCCGCTGGCCAACGATGACGAGCGTGTCTGGATGCGCGATGCTCACCTGCTGACGGACAAGCCGGTGATGTACGTCTGCAATGTGCACGAGAAGGACCTGGGACGCGACAATCCGCACGTCCAGAAAGTCCGTGAGATCGCCGCGAAAGAGGGGGCAAAGGTCGTGGTCGTGAGCGCGGCCGTCGAGGCCGAAGTGGCCGAGCTGCCCGAGTCGGAGCGTCAGCACTTCCTCGAAGGACTCGGTCTGAAGGAATCGGGACTCAGCCAGGTGATCCACGAGGGATACGACCTGCTGCACCTCATCACGTTCTTTACGGCAGGGCCGAAGGAGGTGCACGCCTGGACGGTGCATCGTGACGCGACCGCTCCCGAAGCTGCCGGAGTCATCCACACGGATTTCCAGAAAGGATTCATCCGGGCGGAGATCATCAAGTACGCCGACCTCGATCGACTTGGCTCCGAGGCTGCCGTGAAGGAGGCGGGGCTTCTGGGGATCGAAGGGAAGGAATATGTGATGGAAGATGGAGACATCGTATTCTTCCGGTTCAACGTGTGAGTTGGAGAAAACAGGAGTGAGGAGTTAGGAGAGAGGCCATAGGGTAGGGGATATCGCCGGGCGAGGTTTCGTCAGCAACACCGCGAACGCCATTTTTGGCGTTTTTCTGTCTTGACAATACGACATAATTGTCGTAGTACTGGTGAGAACAAAGAGGGTGAATAGCCGGAGGCCCACTACAAATGACGCGGCAGCGTCATACAAATTCTCTTATGCGCACTGATCACTGACTACTGTCCCCTGATCTCCGACCTCTACCATGTTCTCCCCGGCCTCTTCTCCCGACCACATCATTCAGTCCTTTCCGCAACCGCCCGGAAAGGTCGTGCTGCTCCATGGCGACCGGGAGATCTTTCCATTCTCGCTCATGATGGCGGCCCAGGCGATGCGGAAGGGGATGCCGATCGCGGTCGTGGATGGGGCGAATCGGTTCGACGTGCATCTGCTTGCCAGGTTCGCGCGGGAGCGGCGGATGGACCCCGATGCGTTCCTCCGTCGCATCTACATCTCCCGCGGCTTTACCTGCTATCAAATGGAACAGGCCATCGTCGGGCGTCTGCCGGCGTTCCTTCGCAGCATCGGGTCGACGGTCGGAATGGTGTTCGGATTGCTCGACACGTTCTACGACGAACAGGCGCCGATCCGCGAGGTGCAGCAGATCCTGACGCGCGTCCAGACGGCCTTTGCCGGCATGAAGAGCGACGGCATGTCGATCCTCGTCGTCTGTCGCGAACAGCGCGTGGCCCCCGAGGAGCGAAACCGGCTATTCGCGCGGCTGCAGCGAGGCGTGGATGTGAGTTATAGGCTGGATGAACATCACATGGTCAGTAGGCAGCATACAGGTGCTGTCAGGATAGGGGCAGGTCGAGATCTGATGTCAATGCAACAGAAGTAAGCAGTAGGCGGGTAGAGAGCAGATGAAGTAGGCAGTAAGCAGGGCCGGCAAGACGAGCTCAGAGGACAAGATCACGGTTCTTTGTCCTCGGTTCTCATCCTGACCGGGCCTGAACGTACCTGCTTACTGCATACCCTCATTCTTTCCGGAGGTCTCCATGGGTCGCACCGTTCCCACCTTTACAAACATCATCGATGCTGAAGTTGCGTCATGGTCGAAATTCCGCCGCGGTCTTCATAAAGAGGACCAGGAACTCTTCGACGAGGTCTTCCGGGCGGCGAAGATCCACCTGGCGGAGAATTTCTACGCCATGCGGACGATCCCGTTCGAGAGCATTATGATGTCCATCGCACTCGAGCAACGGAAGCTGATCCGGAAACTGCAGGACAGAGTGGAAAGACTCGAGAGCATAAACAGCAAATGACAAACGACAACCTTCAAGAAAACAGAAAAGAGCAAGGAGAGAAAAGGAGCAGGTCGGACGAATCGCATCGCCGGGGAATCATCCTGACTTGTCCGTTGACTTCTTTCGTCTTGCTGTTTTCTTGTCTCTTGTGAGTTGTCGTTTGACTTTTTGGTCCCCCATGATTTCATCAGTCCCCGCCTGGCTTTTCGACCTGTACCCGATCCCCCAGGGGCTCGCCGTATGGCTCATTGAACGCGACGGCCGTCGGCGCAAATGCTGGCATCCGTTCCGGCCGTCATTCTACCTGCATCTGCGGGGAAGCGATGCGCGGCGCGCAGCGGCGCTGGCCCCACGCTGTCCGGTACGCGTGGAACTGGCCGCGACGACGCGCACGGAGATCTATTCCGGCGATGCCGTGGACGTGTTCGAAGTGTTCGTCCACGATGCCACCCGCTTCGCCGAGGCGGTCCGATTCTTCGAGCGATTCTTTCCCCACTATGCGTTCTATAATTCCGATCTGCTCGTCCCGCAGCTCTTCCTCTACGCCACCCAGCTGTTTCCGCTCGGGTTCGGGGAGTACCTGATCGACGAGACCGGGAGACTTGTCGGCTGGTCGCTGCAGGACGATCGGAATGCCGTCGAGTACGAACTGCCGCCGCTCAACATTCTCCGCCTGCGGAACGCCAACGACCTCGTCCCGCCCAAATACCAGCGCACGTTGCAGCTCGAAGTGGCCTACGACGGCCAGACCTACGCCCTCGAGCAGGAAGACCCGGCCTCCGTCATCGACTCGCTGAACTGGCACCTGCACCGCACTGACCCCGATATCGTTCTGACCGAATACGGCGACGGCACGCTCCTTCCGCGGATCACCGAGGTCGCCCGGAAGCTCCGGATGCCGCTCCTGTTCAACCGCGACACGGCCACGACCTACCGGACGACGAAGGAATCGTCGTTCTTCCAGTACGGCAAGATCGTCCATAAGGACGGGGCGTTCGAGTTCGCGGGACGGTGGCATGTCGACCAGGAGAACTCGTTCACCGTCGCCGAGGCCCACCTCGACGGCCTCTACGAGATG
>CAYYOV010000114.1:0-3965 GCA_964473365.1 uncultured Ignavibacteriaceae bacterium | reverse complement strand
CGTCATAGGGCGGAACGAGTGTGGCTCCGCTCTGTTGGACGATCTCGTTGGCCACGCGTGCCCGGTCGTCGGAGGAATCTTGGCAGAACACCACCTCGGCGCCGTACCCGCGGGTGGCCTCGACCTTAACAGCCGGGGAATTCCCGGGCATGACGATGGTCGCCCGCGCCCCAAGCAGCCGTGCCGCCAGGGCCGTACCCTGGGCGTGATTGCCGCTGGAATGCGCCACGATCCCCTTTGCCCGGACCTCGGGGGACAATGAGGCGATCTTGTTGTACGCCCCCCGGATCTTGAACGCCCCCACCCGCTGAAGGTTCTCAGCCTTTAAATAGAGGGTGTTCCCTGACCGGGCGTCGAGGGCGGCCGCATGGAGCACGGGCGTGCGGTGGACGACGGGGCGCACGCGTTCGGCCGCCGTCCGGATATCGTCGATCGTGATCATGGTTGTGAACGTACCGATTTTGGCCTCGGGACACAAGACCCGGCGCTTGACAATCGTGGCGCTTCTTCGTATACTTTACTTAGGTAAAGTATGAAGAAGCCCGCCATACGCGATATCGACGCCCTGTACGGCGCCATCCTGTCGCTCGAGTCTGTCGAGGATTGTCGGCGGTTCTTCCGTGACCTGCTGACGGAGAACGAGATCGCCGAGATGGCTGAGCGCTGGAAAGCTGCCCGCATGCTGCACGACGGCGCCTCCTATCTGGAGATCGCCCGGGCCACAGGCCTCTCCTCACGCACCATCGCCCGCGTTGGCCGTTGGCTGAAGCAAGGCAAGGGCGGCTACGCCCTGCTCCTGAAGCGACTCCACACCTGAACGATCATCCGTCACCGGCGACGCTCCGGCGTTCGTCGGGACTTTACTTGAGTAAAGACCTATGCTTGCCACGAACGGCCGATTGAAGCTCGCGGTCCAACGATCCGGACGGCTCACCGAGGCATCCGTCCAATTGCTCCGGTCCTGCGGACTCTCGTTCGAACATTCCCGCCAGACGCTTTCGTCGCCCTGCGCGAACTTCGACCTCGACATTCTTGCCATCCGCGACGACGACATTCCTGAATATGTCCAGGACGGCGTCGCACACCTCGGCATCGTCGGACAGAACATCGTGACCGAACGGAATGCACGTACCCGCGTCCTCCTTCCGTTGGGTTTCGGCACCTGCCGTCTGATGATCAGCGTCCCGCAGCGTTCGCGCATCCGTACGGCACGCGACCTCAAGGGCCTCCGTATCGGCACAACGTACCCGTCCACGCTTCGGGCCTATCTCCGCGAGAACGGCGTTTCGGCTGAGATCGTGGAACTGAGCGGGTCCGTCGAGCTGGCTCCGGCCCTCAATGTCGCCGACGCGATCTGCGATATCGTCTCGACGGGGTCGACCGCGCGCATGAACGGCCTCCGTCCGCTCCTGACCGTCCTCACCTCACAAGCGGTCCTCGTGGCCAACCCCCGCAGTCTGCGGGACAAGCGCACCGGTCCGTTGATCGAGCGACTGCTGATCCGCATCCGCGCCGTTCTGGAGGCCCGCGGCAAACGGTACCTGATGATGAATGCGCCGGCCCGATCCTTGCCGAAGCTCCAACGGGTCATCCCGAGCCTCAAGAGCCCGACGGTCGTCCCGCTCGCGGCCACGGGGATGGTCGCAGTGCATTCCGTCGTGGCCGAAGACGTCTTCTGGGACGTGATGGAACGCCTGAAAGCTGCAGGCGCTACAGACATCGTCGTCGTACCGATCGAGACGATCATCCGATGACGACCGTCCGATACTCCGAACTGACCTCCGTCCAGCGGCGGGAGATACTCCGCCGGCCGGACCGGAACATTGAATCGCTCGACACCTCTGTCGCCGAACTGTGCCAAGAGGTCCGATCACATGGCGATGACGCTCTCCGACGGCTCACCGCCCGGTTCGACGGTGTCGAGGTCGAGCGGTTCCGGCTGACCCAAGACGAGATCGACGCAGGGGCTGCGCGCGTCCCCATTGACGTCCGCGAAGCGATCGCGACGGCCGCCCGAAACATCCGTGCATTTCACGAGGCTCAGGGAGCACGCACAGGATCTGTCGAAACGATTCCCGGGGTTCGATGTTGGCGTGAAGTCCGTCCGATACGGTCCGTCGGCCTGTATGTGCCCGCCGGGTCGGCACCCCTGCCTTCCACCGTATTGATGCTCGGCGTACCAGCCACGCTAGCGGGGTGCGAGCGAATTGCCCTGTGCTCTCCCCCACGCTCCAACGGTTCCGTCGACCCAACGGTGCTGGCCGCAGCGCACCATCTTGGCATTTCGGAGATTTATCGGTGCGGCGGCGTCCAAGCTGTAGCGGCACTCGCTTACGGCACATCATCAATACCCAAGGTCGACAAGGTGTTCGGACCCGGTAACGCCTGGGTAAGCGCCGCCAAGCGATTGGTCGCAGGCGACCCGGACGGTTGCGCCATCGACCTTGTGGCGGGACCCTCTGAGTTGTTGATCATTGCAGATGGTGCGGCCAACCCGCGGCGCATTGCCGCCGACCTCTTGTCGCAGGCCGAGCACGATCCTCTCTCTCCCGTCCTGCTCGTCACGACCGAAGAGCGGGTGGCCCTGCAATCGTTCTCCCTGTTGGCCGAGATGGCTGCTGTGACGCCTCGTGCGTCGATCGTCGCACAGAGCCTCCGCCATGCGCGGGCGATCATCGTTGACAGCGTCGCTGCAGCCGTCGACGTATCGAACGAGTACGCACCGGAACATTTGATTGTCGACGTGGCAGAGCCTGAATCTCTTGTCCCGTCCATCCGTTGCGCAGGTTCGGTCTTCCTCGGTCCCTGGTCCCCTGTGACGGCCGGCGACTACGCTTCCGGCACCAACCACACATTGCCGACGGGCGGAGAAGCGGCCCGCGCCTCAGGACTCTCGGTCGAATCGTTCCAGACGGTTGTGAGCTTTCAGAGCCTCACGGCTGAAGGGCTCACGCGGCTTCGACCCACGCTGACGGCGCTCGGAAGGGCCGAAGGATTGCCGGCGCATGTGGCTGCCGTCGACGCGAGGTTCGCATGAACATTGAAGAGTTGGTTCGTGCCAACATCCGTTCGCTCGCGCCCTATCGGAGCGCGCGACAGGATCACCTCGAGGGCATCCTGCTGGATGCCAACGAGAACTCGTTCGGGAGCGTTCTTTCATCCAACGGCGTGGCGCTCAATCGCTATCCAGACCCGTTCCAACACGACCTTCGAAGCGCGCTGGCCGAACGGGAGGGCCGCGCCACATCCGAGATCTTTGTCGGAGCCGGATCCGACGAGGCCATTGACCTGTTGCTCCGCGTCTTCTGCGAACCGGGCACCGACCGCGTGTTGATCCCCGAACCGACCTATGGAATGTACCGGGTCGCCGCGGCGGTCCAGAACGCGATCGTCGACCGGATTCCGCTCGACGACGAATTCCAGCTCGACCGAAAGCTGATCGACGAGGCGCTGACACCCGACACGAAGCTCGTCTTCGTCTGCTCGCCCAACAACCCGACGGGCAACCGGATGCGCACGGACGACATCCTGTGGCTGTGTCGCCGCGCTCCCGGTCTTGTCGTCGTCGACGAGGCATACGTCGAGTTCTCCGGGTCTCCGTCAGTGGCTGAACATCTGCCGGACGCTCCCAACCTGGTCGTTCTCCGAACGCTGTCGAAGGCGTGGGGATTGGCGGCCATTCGGCTGGGCTATGCCATCGCCCATCCGACAGTCATTTCATTCCTTCTCAAAGTGAAGTCGCCGTATAACATCAACACGCTCACGGCACGGATGGCTCTGGAGGCCCTCAAAAACGGTGACCGTATGGCAACTATCGTCGAACAGATCCGCACCGAACGTGAGCGCCTTCGGGTCGCACTCGCATCCTCCCGGCTCGTCATCGATGTGCTGCCTTCAGACGCCAATTTTTTGGCCGCCCGCTTCCGTGAGCCATCCTCGGTCCTGAATGCATTGGGTCGGGCAGG
>CAYYOV010000113.1:1588-4072 GCA_964473365.1 uncultured Ignavibacteriaceae bacterium | reverse complement strand
TGTTCCAGGTCGGCCGCAACCGAACGGAATCCCTGGAGGTCGTGGGCAATATGGTCGCCGACAATACGGTCGACCGCGGGGCCGGCATTGCGGCATGGGAGTACGAGGGCGGAACGGCCTTCTTGTACGCCGCCAACAACGTGATCGTCCGAAATATCGCTGGCCAACGCGGCGGCGGCGTCTCGGTCTGGAACGGCGCCTTTGCCCACATCGTGAACAATACAGTCCTTTCGAACAACGGGGGCGGGGTTGGCGGTGGCGTCGATGCGCCGGCCGGAGCTGTCCTGGTGAATAACATCATTGCGTTCAACTCGCCGGACGCCCAGGTCTTTCCCGAAGACGCCGTCCGTATGAGCCACAATCTTATTCGTGGCGCCAGCGTCGGCCACTGTTCCATCGACGAAGACCCCGCGCTCGACCCTGTCAGCTATGCCCCGGGCCCGACGAGCGGCGCCCTTGACGCCGGGACGCCGAGTCAGCGGTTCTTCCTCAAGCCCATCGCGATACCGACCACCGATCTCTTTGGCCGGAAGCGAGGATCGATCCCGGACCTCGGCGCTATCGAGTCGGACTATCCCGCCGAAGCCCATGAGCATCCCTCGGACGACCTGAAGCTCAGCGTCGTCCTATCAATCGACCCGACCGGTCAACGCAGTCTGAACCTCCAGCCGACGGTCTTGACCACGTACCGTCTCAACGACACCGTGTCGTTGACGTCCGACGAAATCCAGCACGGACTGACGCTCCCTTCCTTCAATAGCAAACTCGACGTCGAGATCATCCCACCGCAACGACGCGGGGGGATGAGGATCGCGGATCAATACATGCTCGGAGGACGGGAGTTCTCGTGGAATATTGGAGGAGGTCCGCGCGCCACGCGTTACTATGGTCTCCAGGACGGAGACTATCATCTGCGCGTTCGAACGCGGGTCGGTCAAGGACCGCAGCAGCTTTGGCAGGAGAGCAGCCTGGCAATCGCTGTCCCGCGGCCGTGGTGGCGAACCTGGTGGGCGTACGCGTTCTACGGGGCTGCGGGAATCTTCACGCTATTTGGACTTTTCACGCTGCGAGTCCGGCGGTTGAATCTGCTCCATGACCTTGAGATCGAACGCCTGAACGCCTCAAAGCTCTCCGAGATCGACCAGGCGAAATCGCGCTTTCTGGCGAACGTGTCGCATGAGCTCCGGACCCCGTTGACGCTCATCCTCGGCCCTGTCGATGCCCTCCGGGCTCGATTTGCCGAACCGGCGGATCAGGAACAGTTGGGGCTCATCGAGCGCAATGCCCGGCGTCTCCTCCGCCTCATCGAGCTGCTGCTCCAGTTCTCCCGCATTGAGACAGGCACCCTTCGGCTCCGCGTCGCGCGGCAGACCGTGGACCTGCTGATCCGGCGTATTGCCGGCATGTTCACCAGTCCAGCGTCCCGCAAGGGCATCACTCTTCGATATGCCGGTCCAACGCAGACCATCGAAGGATATGTCGATGCGGAGAAGGTCGAGCACATCTTCGAGAATGTGCTGTCGAACGCCATCAAGTACACCGAAGCCGGCGGGACGGTCGACGTGACCGTGCTCGAAGAGGAAGGGATGCTCGCCGTTCATGTCATTGATACTGGCATCGGGATTTCCGAGGAGGACCTTCCGCGCATCTTCGACCGATTCTACCGTGCCGACCCTACACATAAGACCGAGGGGACGGGGATCGGACTGTCGTTGACGAAGGAACTGGTGACGATCCACCGCGGATCGATCAACGTGCGAAGCAAGCGTGGAGCCGGGACGACAGTGAGCGTCAGACTTCCGTTGGACGGGTACGATGCCGCCGATATCGTTCCCGCTCCGCCTGCGGCCGCCGATCTCTCGCCGGCATCGATCGTCGCAAATGGGACCACGCCGGAGGAACCGGTTCAGTCGGATCGCACCATCGTCCTCGTCGCTGAAGACAACGAGGATGCACGGGCATTCATCAGATCCCGGTTGGCCGGGGAATTCATCGTGCTGGAAGCCACCGACGGACGGGAGGCTCTGATCAAGGCTGAGCAACAGATCCCGGACATCATCATCAGCGACGTGATGATGCCGGGACTGGACGGATACGATCTCTGCCGGGCCGTGAAACAAGACCAGCGGACGAGCCACATACCGGTGATCCTGCTGACTGCCCTTGCCGAACGGGACGAGAAGCTTCGGGGCCTCGATCACGGAGCCGACGATTATCTTGCCAAGCCGTTCGATGCCAAGGAACTCGTGGTGCGGGTCCGGAATCTCATCGAGGTCCGGCGACGGCTGCAGGCAAAATACCGCACCCTGGTTCCCCTCAGGCCCGGAGAGGTGGCCGTCCAGTCCCTCGAAGACGCCTTCCTGGCCAAGGCGCGAAGCGCGGTCGAAGCTCATCTTGGCGACCCGGGATTCAGCGTCGAGGGGCTTGCACGGGAGGTCTTCGTCAGCCGGACTCAGCTTCACCGCAAGCTGACCGCCCTGACGG
>CAYYOV010000113.1:0-1488 GCA_964473365.1 uncultured Ignavibacteriaceae bacterium | reverse complement strand
CGGGAGGTCTTCGTCAGCCGGACTCAGCTTCACCGCAAGCTGACCGCCCTGACGGGCATGACCCCGACCGATTTCGTGCGGTATCTGCGCCTCCATCGGGCCAAGGAACTTCTCGAGAAGCATTCCGGCCCGATCGCGGAAGTCGCTGACGCCTGCGGATTCGTGAACCACAGCTACTTTTCGAAGACTTTCAAAGACCTCTTCGGCGTACCCCCCAGCGAGATCTCGAAGACCTGATCCGCGGACCGCGGCTGCCAGCGCCCCCCTACCCCTCGCTTTTGATACGACAGCAACAGGTTTTGCAACCGTAGAGATAACACCCCGAACGGCTTCCTAGGTAGATTCTGGCCGTCCCACGGCATCTCAATGTTCTTCCGTGGGAATGTCACCATCCAATCTTGGAGGTCCCATGTCCCGCCTGGCCTCGCTCTGCGTGCTGCTCCTCCTTCCGTCCACCATCGTTCTTGCTCAAGGCGTTCGCATCCGTGTCCCGCAGGACCATGCCACCATTCAGGCGGCCATCAATGCCGCCACGAACGGCGACACGGTCCTGGTAGCTGAGGGGACGTATGACGAGAACATCACGCTGAACAAGAAGATCGTCCTGGCAAGCCTGTTCGTCATCGACGGAAACCGGGCGCATATCTCCAACACGATCATCGATGGCAACACCCCAACCCACGCCGACTCTGGTTCCGTGATCATCGTGACCGGGACGGTCGACACGACGACGGTCATCAAAGGATTCACCCTGAGGGGCGGCAAGGGCCTCTACCGCTATGTCGCTCCGGATCACCTCATGCTTGGAGGGGGGATCTGGGTGGGAGCAGGGGCCAGGATCTCCAACAACGTCATCCGGAACAACACCGCATCGAATGTGTTGCGGCAGGGCTATGGAGGTGGAGTGACCGTCAGCGGCCAAAACGTTTACACGATCATCGAGGACAATACCATTGCCAACAATACGGCGGGCGGCACCTATGCCGAGGGTGGCGGGATCTTCACCAACGGCGGAACGGTTCGGATCGACCGGAACGTGATCATGAACAATTCTGCGGTGAACTACGGCGGCGGGCTCCAGCTGTATGGGGGCACGATCGCGACCGTCACCGGCTGCTACATCGCAGGGAACACCTCCAATACTGGCGGAGCGGTCAGTGCGTACATGAGCACCGCGACGGTTCAGGCACCGACCGTGACGTTCTCCAACAACGTCATCCGTCAGAATCAGGGCTTCAGCGGCGCTCCCGCATTCTATGTGAACGGCGGCACGTATACGTTCATCAACAACACCATCACCGGCCACACCGCTACGACAACCGCCGGCGCGATCGGCATCGATGCGGCCTATTCCGGCACGTTCCGTCTTCTGAACAACATCCTCTGGAATCCGGGCGCAACGTTCGAAGTGCCCGCAGGTCGCGGTGTGGTCTCCGCATCGAACAACCTCATCCGCGGCGGATTGAGCGGCACGACCAACACGTTCAC
>CAYYOV010000112.1:0-4248 GCA_964473365.1 uncultured Ignavibacteriaceae bacterium | reverse complement strand
GAGTCCAAGCTGGGCGAGGGGGGCATGGGGGTGGTCTACAAGGCCACCGACACGAAGCTTAACCGCCCGGTCGCGCTGAAGATGCTGCCCGGTCGCGTTCAGAAAGATCCCGACGCGAAAGCGCGCTTTCTGCTTGAAGCCCAGGCCGCTGCGGCACTCAACCACCCGAACATCTGTACGATCTTCGGCGTGGACGAACACGAGGGACACCTGTACATGGCGATGGAATTGGTCGATGGTGGATCGCTCCATGACGCCATCCCAACTTTGAAGGGCGATCCTCGTTCAAGTATACCGCTCGCGATTCAGATCGGAGAGGCGTTGCACGAGGCTCATGCGAAAGGGATCGTACACCGGGACATCAAGGCCGACAACATCATGATCACATCGCGCGGTACGGCGAAGGTCATGGATTTCGGCCTGGCAAAGCTGAAGGGTGCCCTGAAACTGACGCGGACCTCGAGCACGGTCGGAACGCTCGGCTACATGGCTCCAGAACAGATCCAGGGGGGCGAGGCCGACCCGCGCAGCGACATCTTCTCCTTCGGTGTACTGTTCTTTGAAATGTTGACTGGTCGGCTCCCCTTTCGCGGCGAGCACGAAGCCGCGATGATGTATTCGATCCTGAACGAGTCGCCTGAGCCGATCCAGAATTACATCGCCGATGCCTCTCCGGACCTCACGCATATCCTTTCGCGAGCCCTCGAGAAGGACCCCGAAGACCGGTACCAGTCGATGGCTGACATGGTCAGCGAACTGCGACGGCTCCTGAAGCAGTCGTCGAGGATCTCGCGTGCGTCGATCCCGGCAATGCAGGCCTCCCCGGCCCCCTCATCGGCTTCGATTCCAGCATCGCCATCATCGATATCCAGTGTCCCGAAAAAGAGCATGTTGCTCGTCGGCGCAGTCATAATCGTTCTTGCCGCCGTGGTGGGAACGGTCATCATAACGTCGGGTTCGTCCATCGCATTGAATCCTGACATGACCGTCAAGGTGCTTGATGTACCGATCCCCGACATCGACTACCCCGGCCTTTCGGGGGACGGCAATTGGATCACCTTTACGACAAGGCCGAGGGATGGGGTAGGACGTGTGTATCTGATGAATACAGGCGGCGGCGAACCCCGAGCGGTCGTCGCGGACTCCGGCGTCGTGTATGAAATGGCGGACCTGTCATTCGACGCAAGCAAGATCGTTTACACAGCCTTTCCGACTCGCGGAAACGGGATCCCTTCGATCTTCGTCACGTCTGCTCTTGGGAGTGGCACCCGACTTCTCGCCGATACGGCAGTTCTCTCACGATGGCAGCCGGATGGGGATCGTGTTTTCTTCTTTAGACCCGTTGACGCCACCCCGACAAGCAAGGTCAACATCGCAAGCGTTTTGGCCGATGGGACCGATATGAGGATCGAAGTGGAAGATGCGTGGGGAACAGGCATGGGGAATATCGGCCGCATCTCGTTGTCTGTTTCGTATGACGGCCGTTTCATTGCCTGGCTCCGCACCTTTCGGCCGGGAGGGTACCAGGAGATCTTTGTTGGCGACAGGGAGACAGGCGAAAAGCGACAATTGACGCACGATAAGAAGAACATCGATGAAGTCTGCTGGACATCGGACGACAACATCATCTTCTCTTCGAACAGGACCGGCAATACGAACCTGTGGATCGTCCCGGCGAGCGGAGGCGACCCCCTCCAGATCACCACAGGGAGCGGTCCTGATCTGGGAATCCGGATCTCGAAGGACCGGCGCAAGCTCCTGTACTACGTGAACGAACATGTGGGAAACCTTTGGGCGGGATCACTCGCAACCGGCGTCGCACGTCAGGTCACGAATGACGACAAGGTGCGATACACGGCGGCGTTCTCACCGGATGGCCTTCGCATCGCGTACGGACAGACAGGCGGCGATGAATTGAGGCAGACGCAGGCGATCTATGTCAGCAACGTGGACGGGAGTGGGCGGGTGGAACTTACGTCTCCAACACTCGATCTGGTGCGAAGTCCCGTCTGGTCTCCTGACGCCAAACGGATCGCCTACGCCTTTGGCGAACGTCGCGATTCCACTCGGACGTTTGCGACCTATCTTGTCGACATCGCACGCCCGGGAACTTCGAAGCGATTGGGTATCGGGAATCCGATGATGTGGCTGGACAACGATCGCGTGATCACCAGCAGCTTTGAAGGGACGAGGATCCTCACCGTCTCTGCAGGAACCGACGAGCAAATCTCCAGGGATTCGACAGTCGGTTTTCCTGTGCAGGGGAACACCCACTTCTTCTACAGAGACTATCACGTCGGATATGAAGGCCGCTGGATCGTCCGCATGGACGAAACGTTCAACCCGATCGGAGAACCCCGTAAGCTGATGGAAACGCCTCCGATCGCCGTCTCCAGGAACAGAGACTATGTCATTTATATCGATACCCAGGGACTGTGGAAGGTGGTGCTACCGTCAGGGCAGAAGCAGAAGATTCGGAATACGTATGCAGGCTTGACGGCGCAATCCAGCTTCACGCTGAACCCGAAAACGGAGGAGATCGTGTACGGCGTGGACCGTCAGAGGGCGAAGCTGGTCATGATCGAGAATCCATTCAAATAGCAGTCGACAGGATTCAGTCGTCAGTCGCAAGACTGAAGCTGTAGGAAGAAGCAGTCGGAAGGATCGGAAGATGGAAAGATAGAAGATTGGAGACGTACGTCCTTTTCCATCATTTCCTTGCCGTCTGTGTGTCCCTGCCTGGCGACAGGCAGGTCTGCGTGAACTATCCATATGCGGGTAAACCATGATCGGTACTACTGTAGGCCACTACAAGATCGAGTCGAAGCTGGGCGAAGGCGGCATGGGCGTTGTCTTCAAGGCGATGGACGTCAAACTCGACCGCCTCGTTGCCCTCAAATTCCTTCCGGGACATGTGTCCCCCGGGTCGACCGATCTCGAGCGGTTCGTCCAGGAGGCAAAAGCCGCTGCCGCTTTGAACCATCCCAATATCTGCACGATCTTCGGAATCGAGCATGCTGATGACAAGCACTTCATTGTCATGGAGTTCGTCGAGGGGCAGATGCTGTCCGAGAAGATCCCCGCTCTCACCCTGAAGCAGTCGATCGACATGGGTATTCAGATTGCCGAAGGACTTGCGGCGGCCCACGAAAAGGGCATCGTGCATCGGGATATGAAGCCTGAGAACATCATGGTCCGCAAGGACGGGATTATCCAGATCATGGACTTCGGCCTTGCCAAATTGCGCGGAGCATCCCGTCTGACGAAAGAGGGATCCACCGTGGGCACGGCGGGCTACATGTCTCCGGAACAGGTGCAGGGACAGGAAACGGACCATCGTTCGGACATCTTCTCCCTCGGCGTCATTCTCTACGAGATGCTCACCGGGGAGCGCCCCTTCAAAGGCATGCACGAGACGGCCATCGCATACGAGATCGTGAACGTCGACTCTCCGCCAATGTCTGCCGTCAAACCAGACATCACGCCGGAGCTGGATGCGATCATCCTGGATTGTCTCGAGAAGGACCCGAACGAGCGGACGCAGGCAGCCAAACAGGTCGCGCTCGAGTTGAAGCGATACCGGCGCGAGTCCAGCCGTTCGCGCGCGAGCAGGATCACCGGGGCGCGCCCGATACCGTCAAGGTCATCGATCGCAGCGTCGGCCGCCGCTGAGAGCGTGGACCACGTCCCTCCTCCCACGCCGCGACGTCATGTTCCCTGGGTTCTGATCGGATCGATCACGGGAGCGTTCGCCATAGGATTTTCTGCTGCGATCGTGTTCTTCAGCTCCGCCGGGAACGATGGGATCCTGTTGAAAGCCCCGTTTGCGGCCTCGGACGGCATTCGCATTTCCACCGAGTACGGCGGTCAGTCGGTCATTTCCCCCGACGGATCCATGCTGGCGTTCGGGGGGACGGACTCCTCCGGTCGGACTGCGCTTTACGTCCAGCCGCTGGGGGAGCGGAAGGCGACAATGCTCGCAGGCACCAATGAGGCATACTATCCTTTCTGGTCACCCGACAACAAGTCGCTCGGCTTCTTTGCTCAGGGAAAACTGATGCGCGTCGATGTCGCCGGAAATCCTCCCCTGGTGCTGGCTGATGCTCCGTCGGGACGAGGAGGGGCGTGGAGTCCGGAAGGCGTCATCATCTTTGCAGCGGATTTCAATGACCGCAACTTCTCCATCGTCCCCGCCGGCGGCGGTTCTCCGCGCGTGATCACCGTCTTCGACACGTCCTCCGACCGGGC
>CAYYOV010000111.1:0-4300 GCA_964473365.1 uncultured Ignavibacteriaceae bacterium | reverse complement strand
GTTGATCGTGCCCGACGAGGACGATCCCGCTGGCTGGTCTCGGACCAAGGTGCACGAATGAATCGTCACACGATCCTCACCTCGCTCACCCTGCTCCTGGGATTGGGATGCGGCAAACGTACGGAGCCCGTGGCGACCATCGCAGGTCCGTGGACGTTCCGCGCTGACCCGGAGGATGTAGGGCTGCTCCATCAGTGGATGAACGATACGACGGCGGCCGAATGGAGCAACATCGAGGTCCCGCAAGCCTGGGAAGGGCAGGGCGCTCCGGCCACGTATGACGGCGTCGGCTGGTATCGCACGACCTTCGCGTCCCCGGAGCTGGATGAACAGTGGTCGATCTATTTCGAAGGGGTTGACGACGACGCCACCGTCTGGTTGAACGGTACTGAGATCGGCTCACATGTCGGATACGCCGAACCGTTCGTCCTTGATGCCGAGGGAGCAGCACGGACGGGAGCCAACACGCTCGTCGTGCGTGTCGTCGACCATGGAGGACCGGGCGGGATCAACCGGCCCGTGCATCTCGTGCGCACCCGTGAGCGGGATCGATTCCTCCGTTCTCCGCTGGCTGAGAGAACCGCACGGAAGAGCGAAGATTGGGTCAAGACCTCCGTGATCTACGAGGTCTATCTGCGGTCCTTCTCGCAGAATGCTTCCTTCAAGAGCCTTGAGGCGCGGCTGCCGGAACTTCAGCGTCTTGGGATCACGGTCCTCTGGCTCATGCCGATCCATCCGGTCGGAGAATTGAATCGAAAAGGAACGCTCGGGAGTTCGTACGCCGTGCGGGACTTTTACGGCGTGAACCCGGAGTACGGTACCGCTGAAGATTTCAAGTCCCTTGTCCAGTCGGCACATCAGCACGGGATGCGCCTCATCATCGACCTCGTTGCCAATCACACCGCTTGGGACAACATGATGCTCGTAGAACATCCCGAGTGGTACACGCAGAATGCCTCCGGCGGCATCGTTGCGCCGAACCCGGATTGGACCGACGTGGCCGACCTGGACTACGAACGGCATGAGTTACGAAAATACATGATCGCGATGATGCGCCACTGGGTGCAGGAGTATGACATTGACGGTTTCCGATGCGATGTCGCAGAATTGGTGCCAACGGACTTCTGGGAAACTGCCCGCCGCGAATTGGAAAAGATCAAGCCCGTCATGATGCTCTCGGAGGGGAGTCTGCCCGAACACCACGTGCGGGCGTTCGACGTCACCTATTCCTGGAACGTGTACGACGCGCTCGCACCGATATTCTCCGGCACGCTCCCCGCAGAGCACCTGCTGGAAAGCATCGAACGAGAATCGTATCGATTCCCCCGCGGATCGCTCCGGATGCGCTTCAACACGAATCACGACAAGAATGCATGGGACGCGCCCGCTCACCTGAAGTTTGGGAGCGACGGTGCGCGCATGACGCAGGCCCTCACATTTCTGCTTCCCGGTGTCCCCCTCGTCTACAATGGAGAAGAGGTCGGCAACACGAAACGTCTCGATCTGTTCGAAAAGGTCGACATCAACTGGACGGGGGGAGATGCGGATCGGGCATACCTCACCGTGCTCGGCATGATGCGACGCGACCATCCTTGGTTGGTGGACGGACCGATCATGCCGTTGAAGCACGACGGCGGCCGAGGTGTCCTTGCATTCGGCCGAAGTTCGCCCGACGGCGCCGACGCCATCCTCGGCATGTTCAACTTTACATCATCAGCCGTGACGGTGTCGCTGGCCTCCGACACATTCCTGGACGGGACATGGGGCTATCTCACTGGCGGGACTGGTCCTGGAGATCTGAAGGCCATCCGAATCCCGGCACGAAGCGCAGCAGTCCTGACCCGACAACGCTAAGGTGGAACATGCGAACGTCGACTGAATACCTCTGGTTCAACACAAAGCAATCCCGGGAATACATCAACATAACGCCCGACGTCGAGCGGGTCTTGGAAAAGAGCGGCATTCGCGAAGGGATGGCGCTTGTTTCGGCGATGCACATCACGGCCGCCGTGTACGTCAATGACGCCGAAGACGGGCTCATCGCCGATATTGACGAATGGCTCGAGCGTCTCGCTCCGTTCCGAAAGGACTACCGACACCATCGGACAGGAGAAACGAACGGTGATGCACATCTCAAAAGTCTGCTGATGCATCACGAGGTGATCGTCCCCGTGACTGATGGTCGCCTTGACCTTGGTCCATGGCAGCAGATCTACTATGCTGAATTCGACGGACAACGCCGAAAGCGCGTGATCGTGAAGGTAATGGGAGAATGACCGACGTTCGTCCATGAGGTCGCTCCAGCACGCTCTTGAGTTCCTCCTTTTTCGCCTGATCCAGGCGGTCGTAATTCTGCTCCCGCCCGCGTGGACAAGACGCTTCGGCGCATTCGTTGGCAAAGGTCTCGGCCGAACGATCGGATGGCGATGGCGCACCGCATGTGACAATCTGCGTGGCGCCTTTCCACAGGCGACCGAACAAACGATCACAGAGCTTGCCTCCGGCGCATTCGAATCAGTGGGGATCACGTTGTTCGAGTTGTTGCGATTCCCCTGGCTGTCTGAGGCCGATCTTCGTCAGCGTGTGGTTGTCGAAGGGCTCGAGGATCTAGAGCGGTCCCTTGAATCCGGAAGGGGCGTTATCGTTCTAACGGCACACTATGGTTCGTGGGAACTGGTACCGCAGGCGACCGCGTTGGCCCTCGGCCGGCCCGGGCACATTCTCGTCCGCGGGCTTGCCAACCCGTTCATCGACCGTGTCGTCGATCGCCTGCGCCGGCGGTTCGGCAATCAGACCGTCCCGTCCACGCTCGCGGTCCGAGAACTGTACCGCGTGTTGAAGGCAGGCGGTTGGATCTTGATGGCCGCGGACCAGAGCGCTCCCCCCGAGAGCCGGACTATCCGCTTCTTCGGCCGAATGACGCCAGTCTTCGAAGGTCCCGCAGTTCTGGCTATCCGGACGGGGGCCACGATCGTCTTCGGCGTGGCCCGCCGAATGCCGGACGGCAGGTATCAGTTGGCATTCGAACCCATTCCGACGGAGGATCTCCTCGGATCAGAAGAGGAAAAGTTGACGAAACTGATCGAGCGATGTCTCGCCGTCACCGAGTCCGCGATCAGAGTCGATCCGTCGCAATGGATGTGGATGCATCGTCGTTGGAAGCACGCTATCCCCGATCAGGTCCCTTGAGCATGACTATCCTTGTCGTCCAGACCGCATTTCTCGGAGACGTCGTCCTGACGACCCCGTTGATCGACGCGTTGGCCGCTTCGGGATCGACGTTGGACGTGATCGTCACCCCGGCAGGAGCACAGGCCCTTGCAGGCCATCGGTCTGTTCGAAGCCTGATCACGTACGACAAGAAAGGTGCTTCACGAGGCTTCGGTCCATTTCTCACCTTGGTCAAGAGCCTGCGCCGCGCGCGTTACGATGTTGCCGTTGTTCCGCATCGATCCGCCCGCAGCGCATTGCTCGCGTTCCTGGCGCGCATCCCGCGTCGGATCGGATTTGATCGAAGCGCCCTTCGCTGGATAATGACAGACGTGGTCCGCTATCGAAATGATGCACATGAGATCGACCGAAATCTTGACCTGCTCGAACCGCTCGGGATGCCGCTTCCGACGAACGCTCGTCCTTCGCTCTCGATCAGCACACAGGATGAGATAGGGGCAGGGGAGCTGCTGGTTTCGTCCGGGCTTGTCGAGCGTCAGTTCGTGGCTGTGGCCCCGGGATCGGTCTGGACCACGAAGCGGTGGCCGGAAGAGCGCTACGCTGCGTTGATCGCTGCGTTGCATACCGTGGGGATTCGCATTGTTCTCATCGGGGGAAGAGAGGACGTCGAATTGTGTCGAAGGATCCGTACCGTATCGGGGATTGGCGACGTCATCGACCTTTCGGGCCAGACCTCAGTGCTCCGCTCGGCGGCGGTCATCCGATCAGCATCAGTCCTTGTCACCAATGATTCCGCGCCACTTCACCTCGGGGCGGCAGTGGGCACGCCGATCGTCGCTATCTTTGGGGCAACGAGTCCGTCGTTTGGGTTCGGGCCCCGTGGGCCCCGCGATCTCGTACTCGAAACGATGGGATTGAGCTGCCGTCCATGCGCGATCCATGGAAGCGCGAAGTGCCCCATTGGAACATTCGAGTGCATGCTACGCATCGACGTTTCCGCGGTACGAGACGCAGTCATGGAACGTCTGGCCACGGGGCGTTGAAAATCCGTCGGATTCTCCGTACTATGTCATCATGCGCCCGTAGCTCAGCTGGATAGAGCGACAGCCTCCGGAGCTGTAGGTCAGGC
>CAYYOV010000110.1:0-4303 GCA_964473365.1 uncultured Ignavibacteriaceae bacterium | reverse complement strand
CCCGCGCCCGCGACCTGGGTGTTCCGTTTGAAGGGACGCCGGGGAAGCTCAATGCCATTACGGATGTCGCCGGCGTCGAAGTCGGACATTCCACCATCATCGCTGGTGAGGGAAAACTGGTGGAAGGACGGGGTCCGGTCCGTACGGGTGTGACGGCTGTCTTGCCCCGGGGCAAGGCGTCGGGTGATCAGGTGATGGCCGCGTGGTTCACGCTGAATGGCAACGGCGAGATGACCGGAACGACGTGGGTGGAGGAATCGGGATTTCTCGAGGGTCCGATCACGATCACGAACACGCACAGCGTCGGAACCGTGCGGGACGCCGTGATCGCGTGGCAGCGGAAGACGCAGGGGAACACGTTCCAGCCCTGGTCGCTACCGGTCGTGGCCGAAACGTGGGATGGATACCTCAACGATATCAACGGCTTCCACGTGCGTGAGCGCCATGTCTTCGAGGCTCTGGACAGTGCGACGTCGGGTCGCGTGGCGGAAGGCAACGTCGGCGGAGGCACGGGAATGGTCATCCATTCCTTCAAAGGAGGGATCGGCACGTCGTCCCGCGTGATAGAAGTGTTGGGCACGTCATACACCGTAGGTATGCTCGTGCAAGGCAACTATGGTCGCCGTCCGGAGCTCACGATCGCGGGCGTTCCGGTGGGACGCGAGATCACAGACCTGATGCCCGAACGAGGGGACAAGGACCAGGGCTCGGTCATTGCCATCGCTGCCACCGATGCCCCGTTGCTGCCGCATCAGTTGAAGCGTATGGTCAAGCGGATCGCGTTGGGGATCGGAAAGACAGGGGGCACAGGGGGCAACTCGTCGGGCGATATCTTTATCGCGTTCTCGACCGCGAATCCGAACGCGAACGTTGCTGACAAGGTCATCTCGGTCGAGATGATCCCGAACGAGAGGATCAATCCGATCTTTTCGGCGACGATCCAGGCGACCGAAGAGGCGGTGGTGAATGCCCTTGTCGCGGCGAAGACCATGAAGGGGATCAACGGGAATACGGTGTACGCGATACCACACGACCGATTGCGGGAAGTCCTACAGAAATACGGGAGGCTGCAGAAGAACTAAAAAGAGGTGAACGGTCAGGGGTGGAAGGTGGATTGGAGGGATCCGAGGAAGCGCGTTCTCAGACCCCTCCAAACACCGTATACCTCACATCTTCAACCTTGCTTCTCTTTTCGAGCAGCGATCGCGTAGAAGACGATGAGCGACACCCCACCGAAGATCAGGATCATCGAAGGATACGATGCGTCACCCCAGTCCATCACTTCATCGAGGTAGTTGGCGAACAGGACGCCAAGACCGGCGAAGAGCGCCAGCAGGCCCCACTTGAGGTTGCCAAGAGCGTCTGACCTGACGGTAAAGGTGCCACGAAGGTCGGAGGCGCTCATGCCTTTTTCGATCAAGGCCATGCGCTCTTTGTGGCGACTGTCGAAGTACTTCCAAAGGATCAGTCCGCATGATCCGAAGACGATGAAGACGATCATGATAGGTTCCATTGTAACTCCTGCTGAAGGTTGTGAGATCGCTTTGTGGATCCTCTGGATCGCCGGCCTGACAAGCGCCTGGAGAGGGTCACGTTCGTGGCTGGCGGGGTCTACCACTTTGACCGGAAGGGCCGGCCAAAGGTTTCCCGAGCTCCAGGGGAAGACAGGTGTCTCCCCCGGAAACCTTGGCCTCTGGCGGTGGGTCTAATCGGTATCCGCGGAATGCACGAAACAGACCTCGATATCATCCAACGCGTCCGGGCTGGAGACCGCGTGGCATTCGCCCAACTGGTCGACCGTCACAAGGACAAGGCCATGGCGCTGGCGGTCCGCATGCTGCGGGACCGGCGGGACGCAGAAGAGGCCCTCCAGGATGCCTTCGTTCGAGCATTTCAGGCCCTTCCTCGCTTTGAGGGTCGTTCGTCGTTCGGCACGTGGCTATATCGGATCATCTTTAATGTGTGCTCCTCCGCTCTGGAGCGAAAGACCATGCATACCGTCTCGTTGCATGCGGGGGCTGAGGACGGAGAACCGACGATCGATCCCCCCACAACGGACCTTCCGCCCGACCTGCAGCTTGAATCAGAAGAGGTCCAGCGAATCGTCCATGAGGAGGTCGAGCGGTTGCCCGAGATGTTCGGAACGACCTTTACGCTGTTCGTCGTGCAGGAATTGTCGTACGATGAGATCGTGGATGTGACGGGCGTTCCGTTGGGCACTGTCAAGGCCAGGCTGTTCCGGGCCAGGATGATGCTCCGGGAGGCTGTGGCAAGGCGTTTGTCGCTTGAGAAGAGCGTGTTCAATAAGGAAGATGCAGCATGAACCACTTGACGATCCACCAGATCCTCCAAACCGTGGATGGAACGGCCGATTACGCTACGCAGGCAGTGGTCAACAGCCACTTGGCTGTCTGTCCAGCGTGTCGAAAAGAGGTCGAATTTCAGCGGTCGCTGTTGAGGTCTGCACGTCGGGCCCCGCTTCAGCCAGTGTCCGATCGCTTCACACGGCGTGTTATGTCTCGCGTCCTCCCGCGGGCCCAGCATCCTCTCGCCGCGTGGATTCTGAACAACATGGGGAGTCTGTTCGGAATGATGGCAGTTCTTGGGACCCTCTGGATGGTGCTTTCCCAGCCGATGGCCCTGAGCACGTCCTCCGGACCGACAGAAGGCAACCGGATCGTTGAGCAATGGCGTCAAAGCGTGGACGATGGATACTCGCGGATGAGCAATTTCATCAAAAGTGCCGCTCCGGCGGCTACCGACAAGCCAACCGACCAGTCGGCTGGCTCGGGGGCTGCGAGACTCGGCCTTGTGCTCGTCAGTCTGGGGGTGTTAGTCCTGATTGACCGGCTGTGGCTGAGCCGGCACAGAATTCGCCCAAGAAACTGAAAGACCTGCCTGGGAGGGCCCCAAAGCCCTCCCATTTTTGTATGCAACGTCCCTTCCCCCCTTGACTTTATCTAACAGAGTCCATATCTTAGCACTCACACACATTGAGTGCTAATAGGCGCTAAGCGCTTATACGTTAATCAGTTACAGTCCAATTTCAAGGAGAAGTGCCATGAAGATGAAGCCTTTGGCTGACCGTGTGGTGGTGAAGCCATCGCAGGCCGAGGAGAAGACAAAGGGTGGGATCTACGTCCCCGACACGGCCAAAGAGAAGCCGGTCTGGGGTGAGGTCATCGCCGTTGGTCCGGGTCGCGTGAGCGACGACGGAAAGACGATCACACCCGAAGTGAAGGTCGGTGACAAGGTCCTCTACGGTAAGTACTCGGGGACCGAAGTGACGGTCGACGGCGAAGAGCTGTTGATCATGCGCGAGAGCGACATCTTCGCCATCATGCCCAAGTAATCACAGGAGCCATAGACCATGAGCGCAAAGTTGATCCATTTCAATACGGAAGCCCGTTCGGCACTGAAGCGCGGTGTCGACCAGCTGGCTGACGCAGTAAAAGTGACGCTCGGCCCGAAGGGCCGCAACGTCGTCATCGACAAGAAATTCGGCGCCCCGACCATCACTAAGGACGGCGTCACGGTCGCCAAAGAGGTCGAGTTGACCGACCCGATCGAGAACATGGGAGCCCAGATGGTCCGTGAGGTCGCGTCAAAGACCTCCGACGTTGCCGGCGACGGCACGACGACCGCCACGGTGCTTGCCCAGGCGATCGTCCGGGAAGGCCTGAAGAACGTCACGGCCGGCGCCAACCCGATGGACCTGAAGCGGGGCATCGACCTCGCCGTGAAGAAGGTCGTCGAGGGTCTGAAGGAGATCAGCAAAGAGGTCGGGACGGAGAAGGAGAAGATCGCACAGGTCGGTGCCATCTCGGCGAATAACGACCGTGCCATCGGCGACCTGATCGCGGATGCCATGGAGAAGGTCGGTAAGGACGGCGTGATCACCGTCGAAGAAGCGAAGGGAACGGAGACGAACCTGGATGTGGTCGAGGGTATGCAGTTCGACCGCGGGTATCTGTCGCCCTACTTCGTCACGGATGCCGACACGATGGAGGCGGTCCTGGAGGATCCCTACATCCTCATCCACGACAAGAAGATCAGCGCCATGAAGGACCTGCTCCCGATCCTGGAGAAGGTGGCGCAGAGCGGTCGGTCGGGTCTCATCATCGCCGAAGAGGTCGAGGGCGAGGCGCTGGCGACGCTCGTCGTCAACAAGCTGCGCGGTACGCTCAAGATCGTGGCCGTCAAGGCCCCGGGCTTCGGCGACCGTCGCAAGGCCATGCTCGAGGACATCGCGATCCTGACGGGCGGCACGGTCATCTCCGAAGAGAAGGGCTTCAAGCTCGAG
>CAYYOV010000109.1:0-4332 GCA_964473365.1 uncultured Ignavibacteriaceae bacterium | reverse complement strand
ATGTGCCCGTCGACTACTTTACGGTGGTATTTGCGCATGAGGTGGCCGGTCATGGGGCGCGATACCGCGAATTCGGGATCGGAGGCATCCACTATGCCTTCTCGCTACCGCCGCCGTACGGCAAAGGTGGCGGCGAGGCATCGAACAGGCGATCCATTAACCTGAGCGTCGACGAGGGGATCGCGATCTGGGCTGGCGGAGTCGAATCGCATCCGCTCCTGCAGCGCGGACTCGCGATGCGATGGGTCGAAACCGGACGGATCCATTATCGGGAGGCGTTCCTCTACTTCTGGTCCTTCCAGATCGCGTACAGGTACATTCAGGATGCTCGCCCGGACCTCTTGGACGGCACGACGGACGACGATCCGAGGGCCATCGCACGATTACTGGCGGCCGGATGGGGAGCGTTGACGCCGTCGATGCCCGTCCGACTGACGGTCGACGACCTCAAGACCGCCGCACATGTGAACCTGTCCGATCCATTGCTCTTCACGTCGATGTACGTGACCGTCGTCTCGTATCTCTGGTCCGGAAATGAAAGCGGTGATCTTCCAATGCTCCGGCTCGGATCGCTGAAGTTCCTGCCGATGCTTCGGAGCAACTGGACGCCGTTCGGCGTTGAGTACCATCTCGAAACCTTCGCTCGCACCGGCTCCCGAACGGTCCGGCTCGACCTGCGCACCGGAGGTACCGCCATCCATACGGGATGGGGCGGCATCAATCTCGAAGTGCGCCGGATCGTCGACGAAGCCTCATTCCGTCTCGACGGACAGTTGATGGCCTGGCGCCAGCCGGCATTGCGAAGCGGCTGGTCGCCGTCCAAAGAGATCGCCAACGGATTTGGCGGAGGATTCACGCTACGGGTCATGCAGGGGCTCGACGCGATCCGGACGTCTCTTCGACTGGTGGGCGAGGTCGGGTACAAGACCGGAGGATTTCTCGAAGGATTTCCTCTTGCTGCGACGCCGCTCGCGCTCATTGGTATCGCCTGGGAACCGTGAAGGACTCAACGTGACCATGAACCGCACATCGCGTTCCGTCGTGAGCATCGGAGCCGCAGGGCTCTGGATCAACGCCTCCGAGTTCTTCCGTAATCAGGTTCTGCTTCATGATGCCTGGCTGGCGCATTACCGGTCGCTTGGGCTGACGTTTCCGGAAGACGCGGCGAATGGCGCGGTCTGGGGCATCTGGGGATTCGCGTATGCCGCCGTCATCTACGTTCTGCATCTCCGCTTCACGCTTCTGCACACCACGATCCTCTCTTGGGTGATCGGATTCGTCCTTATGTGGCTCGTCATTTGGAACCTTGGGGTTCTACCCCTATCGATCCTCTTCCTCGCTATCCCACTTAGTCTGTTTGAGGCCTTCGTGGCGACGTACCTGTGTCGACGTCTGGATCCCCCCGGCATTTCGTAGGCTCCGAGGGTTCCTCTCGGCTCCTTTGTAATTCCCCTCAGAATTCCTAAATTCTCATAAATGAGAACGGTCGTCTTTGCCATCAACATCACCGCGGACGGTTATTGCGGCCACGAAGACGGGATCGCCGATGAAGAGTTGCACGACCACTTCACCGAGCAATTGCGCCAATCGGATGTGATCCTGTTCGGACGAAAAACGTACGAGCTGATGGTCCCGTACTGGCCCGACGTCGCGAAGAACGGGCCAGAGACCGGGTCGGAGTACGCGTTCGCTCGCGTCTTCGACTCGATCGAGAAGGTCGTCTTCTCCAGAACGTACCAACGCCTCGACCAACCCAACACACGGCTTGCGCGAGCTGCTGTGGCGGACGAGGTGCTCGCGCTGCGGTCGAAACCCGGAAAGACCATTAGCGTCGGCAGCCTGAGCCTGGCTTCTCAGCTCTCCGCCCGAGGCCTCATCGATGAATATCAATTCGTGGTCCACCCGATCGTCGCCGGCAAGGGTCCCCGGCTGTTCGAAGCCGTGTCCCTCAAGGATCGCCTGCGGCTGCACCTGGTGGGCACAAAGACCTTTGGGTCCGGTGCAGTCGCCCTTCAGTATACGACGCACGCGTAGGGCAACACCGCCTCCTCAAGGACGCACGGAGATCATCGATGGCTCTCCACAAAGACATCCTCGCATACCACAAGAAGCTTTCGGCTTCCGACCGGGCCATCTGTGCGGCGCTTGCCAAGGAGATCCTGAGCACCCTCCCGAAGGCGGAAAACCAGGTGTGGCATGCGCATCCGGTCTGGTTCATCGACGGAAACCCGATCGTCGGCTATCATAAGCTGAAGGATTGCATTCGTGTCCTCTTTTGGAGCGGCCAATCGTTCCGCGAGCCCGGCCTGATTCCCGAAGGAAGCTTTAAAGCGGCCGAGGTCCGGTACACATCGCGCGATCAGATCCGGGTGACGGCATTCCGCCGCTGGCTCCGAAAGGCGAAGACCATCCAGTGGGACTACAAGAACATCGTGAAGCGGCGGGGCGTGCTGAAGCGGCTGGCGTAGTCTACGCCTTGGAACCTGGAATTTGACGTTGATGCTTGGAGCGTGGCACTTGGCCAAGAGCAAGCGCCAAGCTCCAACGTCAATGCTCAAGCACCAAATTCCAAGGTCATTGATTCTCGGATCCCTTCACTAGCGCCTGGGACCAACATCCATTCATGAAGATGCGCACCTCCTCAACTGTTGCTGACCATATCGCAAGCTGTGCTCCCCCAACGCAACGCTTGCTGCAACAGCTCCGCCGCACGATCAAAGCCGTACTTCCCGGAGCGACGGAGACGATCACATACGGCATTCCGACATATCAGTTGAACGGCAAGAACATCGTCCACTTCGCCGGCTACGAGCAACACATCGGCTTCTATCCCGGTTCGCGACCCATCGAAGCATTCCGGAACGAACTGAGACGATTCAAGACCTCACGCGGAACGGTCCAGTTCCCGTTGGACCGGCCGCTGCCGCTGGCGCTCGTGAAGAAGATGGTGCGTCTGTCGATGGACCTCCAGATCCCACCCGACCCGTTCGCCTCCCTCGCCGCTCCGGCTCGGCGGGCGCTTGGGCAGGCCGGCATCACATCTCTGAAGACGCTGGCGAGGAAGACGGAGGCACAGGTGAGGGCATTGCACGGCATGGGTCCGAACGCGATCAAGACGTTGAAGACCCTGTTGCGTGGAGACGGTAGGACATTTCGACGAGGAAGATGAGATGGCTGAGCTCACAGTGACCACATTCGTTTCGCTCGACGGCGTCATGCAGGCGCCCGGAGGGCCGCAAGAAGACGTCAGCGGCGGTTTCACGCTCGGTGGATGGGTCGCGCCGCACTGGGATGACGCGGCGGGAGCGACGATGGACGAGATCTTCCGGAAAGCCGGCGCTTTCCTCCTCGGACGCACCACCTACGATGTGTTCGCCGGCTTCTGGCCGCAGGTGACCGACGCCGCGAACACCGTCGCCGTAAAGCTCAACGCACTGCCGAAGTACGTCGCCTCGCGCACCCGGTCGCAGTTCGACTGGAACAACACGACGCACATCAACGATGTCGTCCGCGACCTGCCGGCGATCAAGCAGCGGACGCAGGGAGAGCTCCAGGTACACGGGAGCGCCGGACTATTGCAGACATTGATCAAGCATGACCTTGTCGATGAATATCGGCTCCTCGTCTATCCGGTCGTTCTCGGCTCTGGCAAGCGGCTCTTCGGCGCCGGAGCGATCCCGGCGAACCTGTCGCTCGTCAGTTCGAAGACAACGACCACCGGTACCGTTGTCAATGTATACCGCCGGGGAAAGCCGTTCAGCACCGGCGCCTTCACGATCGAAGACGAAAAGGTGACACGATGACGGCGGTCCATCATCGCTGACAGACCACCGATACGTTTCCACGGCAACCTCTCTCCAACACCAAGGCCACATGCCCAGCACCATTACACTGCACCGAGTCCTCACCGCGCCCCCCGAGCGCGTCTACCGGGCCTTTCTGGAGCCCGAAGCCCTGTGCCGCTGGCTGCCGCCGAAAGGCTTTACCGCCACCGTCCACCACCTCGATGCGAAGGTGGGCGGGACCTACAAGATGTCGTTCACAAATTTCGGGGCAAAGAAGGGCCATTCGTTCGGCGGAAAGTATCTGGAACTCGTGCCGAACGAGCGGATCGTCCACACCGACCAGTTCGACGACCCGAATCTCCCCGGCACGATGACCGTGACGGTCACGTTGAAGAACGTCTCGTGCGGAACAGAGCTTCGCGTCGTTCAGGAAGGAGTGCCCGACGTCATCCCGGCGGAGATGTGCTATCTCGGCTGGCAGGAATCGTTGCAGTTCCTGGCGATGTTGGTGGAACCGGAGATCCCTGCGTAGGCAACGAAAAAGGAG
>CAYYOV010000108.1:3002-4418 GCA_964473365.1 uncultured Ignavibacteriaceae bacterium | reverse complement strand
TCGCTCTCCGCCCGGAACTCCTCTACTCCAATATTCCGTTCTCCGCTCAGAACTCCCTCTCATCTCTCTTCTCTCTTCTCTCTTCTCTCATCTCTCTTCTTCCTCCCCCCTCACCCCCTCATCCTCACTCCCGCCTTCTTCAGAAGATCTGTCGGAGGTTCCCCGCCGGCGAAGACGAAGACGTGATCGTTCTGCAATCGTTGCTCGGTCCCCGATTCGTCCGCGATCCGAACCTCTTTTTCCATGATGGTGGTGACGTTCGAGCCCATCATGAGGTTCAGCGTTCCCTTCTTTGCCGCCGTTTCGACGTTCTGCTGATTGCGTTCTTTGATCCGCACGAACTCTTTGCGACGATAGCTCAACGTCACGGCGTTCCCTTTCTGCCGCGACAATCCGATCGCCGCTTCGATGGCGCTGTCGCCGCCGCCGACGACCAGGATCTTCGCGTCGTTGTATCCCTCGGCGTCGATCAGGCGGTAGGCCACTTTCTGCAACTCCTCTCCCGGCACGCCGAGCTTGCGCGGACTCCCCCGTCGTCCTTGTGCCAGTACGACCGCAGCCGACGTCCACGTGCGCTCGCCGGCCTTCACCGTAAAACCGTCCGCTCCCCGCTCCAATCCGTCCACTTTCATTCCCGTCTGGATCTGCACGCCGTGCTTCGCGATGACCCCTCCCCAGAATTCGAGCAGCTGCTCCTTCGACAGCTCCGACGCCTTCAGCGTGCCGTACAACGGAATGTCGACCGGGGACGTCAACACCAGCTTGCGTCGGGGATACTGGTAGATGGTCCCGCCGATCGATTCCTGTTCGAGGACGACGTACGACAGCTTCGCCGCCTGGCACGCCAGCGCTGCAGTCAAGCCTGCGGGTCCCGCACCGACGATGACCACGTCGAGCCCGGTGGCCGGCTTCCGGATCTTCTTGCTCGCGAAATGCTCGACGGCCGTGCGCGCCTGCGTAACCGCGTTCCGGATCAGTCCGACACCCCCAAGCTCTCCCACGACGAAGAGGTTCTGCACGTTCGATTCATACCGGTCGTCGTAGAACGGCAGCTCCTGGCCTTCTTTCGGCGTGCCGAACTGCATCGTGATCGCTCCCACGGGGCAGATCTCGGCGCAGAGCGCGTGACCGACGCAGTGCATGCCGTTGATGATCGCCGCGTGGCCGTCCACGATACCCAGCACCGACTCGGGACAGACGTGCACGCAGCTGGCGCACCCGATGCACGAGCTGAGCTCGATGCGCGGATGGAGCGTCACCGGCATGAGCGAACCGGCGTTCTGGCTCTTCCGGAAGGCCATTTCCGTCTGGCGGCGCGTCTTCGCTGCCCGCACCCAGTACGGTACGGCAATGGCGCCGATCAGGACGAGAAAGATGGTGAAGGTGTACAGGTCTTCCATAGGTTTGTGGTCTTTG
>CAYYOV010000108.1:1220-2902 GCA_964473365.1 uncultured Ignavibacteriaceae bacterium | reverse complement strand
GTTCTCTGCGGCGAAAGTCCTCGCTACCTAAAAACGGTACGTCAGCTCCGTGAACAGCGACCGTGACGACGCGCTGAAGCCATGCACGGCATCGAAGCTCACCAGCCACGAAAGACGCCGCAGAATGGGGACCATCGCGTCGAGCCCCACCGTCGTCCCCGTGGACCCCGGTGCAGACGACCGCAACCGATATTGGACCTGCTGGACACGCAGGTTCCAGTCGACAGTGAGCGCATTCATCGAGGCCGTCAGCCCCAGCCCCTGCCCGATCGACATCTGGCTTTGATTGAGCGTTCCCTGCAGGCGCAGCCCGACGCCGCTGCCGAAGAGATCATACGCGCCGACGGAGGTCGAGGCCGCATAGTCGCCGTTGAACGCGCCGGCCGTCAAGCGCGGCGTGAGCGTGGCCGTGACCGACATGCCCCGCCGCAAGGACAGCGACCCGGAGATGGAGAGTCCGCTGCGGAGCGAATGGTCCGTCATCGAATCTGGGATGAACCGCGCGAACGAGAACGGCAGGACGGAACGGGACGCGTCCAGACCGCCGGAGAGCGAGAAAACGTCGTTAACACGCCACGATGCAGTGACGAGCAGCAGCGAAAGGGACGGCGCAAGTCGATGCACGCCCGCTTCGGACACACGCAGGTCGATGTCCGTCGAGCCCCAGATCGAGATCCGATCGCTGATGGCCGTACTGCCGGTTGCGTTCACGACCTCGCGTTCCGACGCCCCCTTATACCACGTCTTCGCATACGTGCCCGACAACGACGCCGAAGGCATCGAGGCGGGTTGGAGGTTGGCGAAGATGATGAACCGACGCCGCAGGAAATCTGCACCCTGGAGGTTCAGATCGGGCTGGAAGCCGATCCCAAGACCCGTCGTCAGCGAGCCCCAACGTCGCGCATAGGTCGCGCCGTCCAGGACCCCGACGGTCGGAGCGAACGGAAGGGTCATGCGACCGATGGCCGCCTGGTTGCGCGTGTCGTCGTACTCGATCGCGGCGCGGTAGAGTCGCGAAGCGTTCATCGACCGGGCCGAGAGGGGCCGGACCGATCCGCGCGATACGTCGCGTCCGTTGGCGTAGAGCTCGAACCGCAGCGGAAGGTCCCGCAAGCGCGCCCGGGCCGAGACGACCACACCGGCCTGGCGCAGGTTCTGCGACGGCTGATCGAACCCGAGCACCACGAGCTGCGTGCCGATGCGTCCGACGAGGTCGATGGCAGGCGACGTCGACGCTCGGGACGGACGCCGGTAATCGGTTGTGAGCATGGTCTTGGCTGGCGTCCTGGGGAGCGTATCGACCGGAACGACTGCGACGTCTTGTGCCGGCGTGAAGCGGATACGGACCTGATCGCCCACCTGAACAGATTGGACAGCGCTATCGGCCGTCCACGACGAAGACGAGGAGCTGGCCGCGACCAGCCGAAGCGTGGTGATGAGCGTCGTACCGCGGACGACGGTGGCCGTGGCCGAGTCGGCGATCCCCTTCGATCGTCCCGCTCCGACATAGACCTGCCCCGCCGCGACGTACGTCACGGTACCGGTGGTCTGTTGCTGACCCACCGCCACCGATACCGCGAGGCATATGAGGATGAACGCTTTCAGATCAAGTCCGTTGTGATGCAGATGATCCAACTATCGGTCATGAGCGCTTCAGTCTTACATCTTTCATCTTTCATCTT
>CAYYOV010000108.1:0-1120 GCA_964473365.1 uncultured Ignavibacteriaceae bacterium | reverse complement strand
CATTCCTATGACACGTCGAACGATAGCAGCTCGGGCTATCATACGAGTAGCCGCTTACGCTGGTATGATGACCGTCAGTTTCGATCTTGTTGCTGTGCGGGTGGCAGCCCAGGCAGTTGAACGTCGTGTAGACCCCAACACTTGGATGGCACTGCGTGCAGGTCGACCACAGCCCACGGTGCTTGCCCGCATCGAGGATCCTGAACCACTGGGTGTCGTGGTTGAACGTGGGCGGCAACCACACCGTCGTCGTGTGGCATGATTCGCACGCATGGCTCAGCTGGCTCGTGGAGTGGTTCACACGCGTCGAGGTCGCAAAGTCTGTCTGATGGCAGCCGTAGCAGTCCTGGTAGACCAGCTGGTAGTTGTTGTTGACGTGGCACGACTGGCACGCGAGTGTCGTATGCGCGCCGGTGAGGGGCAGTCGCGTCGCGCTATGGTCGAACGAGGCCGGCGTCCATCCGTTCATCGAATGGCAGGTGAGGCACGTGGGCGGGAACGACAGCGCCACGTGCGGCGGGCTGGTCGTGGCCGCGTACACTGTCTGGTGGCACACGGCGCAATCGTGCGTGGTGCCGGCGTACTGATTGCTCACGTGGCAATTGATGCAGACCACTGCTCGATGGGCCCCGGCCAGCGGGAATGCAGTCGCATCGTGGTTGAAGGATGACGGAAGCCACGCCGTGGTCGTGTGGCAGTTCTCGCAGATCTGCGGAAATCCCGAGGCCGTATGGTTCGGTGCAGTCGTAGCGGCGTACTTGGCGGCGTGGCACGTGATGCAGGTCGTGCCGGTGCCGGCGAACTGTCCGTTGAGGTGGCACTGCGTGCACGCCGCCGTACGGTGCGCGCCCGTGAGGGCGAACGCCGTGGTCGCGTGATCGAACGACGACGGCTGCCAGGCGGTGGTGGTGTGGCAGTTCTCGCACGTCTGCGCGAAACCGGCCGCCGCATGATTCGGCGACGTGGTCGCCGCGTATGTCGTGGCGTGACACGTGATGCACGTCTTGCCCGTGCCGGCGAACTGTCCGTTCACGTGGCATTGCGCGCACGCCGCGGTCCGATGAGCGCCGGTCAGGGCGAACGCCGTCAGGTTGTGGTCGAACGACGACGGCTGCCAGGC
>CAYYOV010000107.1:0-4509 GCA_964473365.1 uncultured Ignavibacteriaceae bacterium | reverse complement strand
AAGGATTCGATCGTGAGGTTTCTGACCGGCATGTCTGCCAAGCCGGACGAGTAGAGCGGACGTTCGGCGCCGTCGCAGGTGATGCGCCGCATGACAAAATCCCTGAATTCGGGGATCCGTTCCGGGTCGCTCACGTCGATCGTGAGATCACCGCCATACGACATGTCGAATGAGATGGCCTCGTTGACGATATCTTTCATCCGAATATCTTCCAACCACACTCGCTCGATGCGACCGCCACGGCCGGGGACCGACTTGAACCGGAGCCCGATATCCGTTCCTATGAAGGAAAGATTCCGGCCAAGGAGGTTCCGCGCGCCCCCGTAGGATTCGCTTCCGATCACGAACCCGCCGTGGCCATGGTAGACCGTGCAATCAGTGACGATGATATTCTCGCAGGACGGCGCATCGCGGCGCTTCTTGGGTGCGGTGCCCGGCTTGATACAGATGGCGTCGTCGCCGGTATCAATAGTGCAATCGCTGACGAGGACGTTCCTCGTGGCGTTCAGGTCGATCCCGTCGGCGTTCTGCGCCCACCACGGATTGACGATCGTGACCCGATGGATGACGACGTTCTCACTCTGGACGGGACCCAGGGTCCAGGCCGGTGAATTGGTCAGCGTGATGCCTTCGACGAGCACCGCTTCACAATCGAAGAACTCCACCATGACAGGCCGCAGGTATTCCCTCGCGCCGGCGACTTCTGCGGGGGTCGGTTTTGGGGAGCGCTTTCGGAGGTCTTTCAGGTACTGTTCGCCGTCGAGCGCGGCTTTTGACGGGAACCAGATCTTGCCATCATCCGTCACGGCCCCGCCGGAGCGTATGAGGTCCTTCCACTGCTTCTCGGGCAGCTTTTCTTTCTTCACCGGACGCCATGCCTGGCCACTACCATTGAAGATCCCCTCCCCGGTGATGGCAACGTTCTTCGCCTTCACCGCCCAGATCGGAGGATGTGCTTTCAAGGTGGAACTGCCAGGCCGCGCGACGATGGGATAATCTTCGAACCTGGGGCTGAACACGACGAGAGCGCCCCGCTCGGTATGAAGCGCGATATTGCTCTCGAGCATGATCGGTCCCGTCATCCAATGCCCGGCCGGCACCACCACCGTCCCGCCCCCTTTTGCGCTCACGGCCGCGATCGCATCGGCGAACGCCTTGGTGTTCATCGTCGTCCCGTCGCCGACGGCGCCGAACTCGACGATCGAAACACGGCGATCGGGAATGCGCGGCAGTCTGATTGCCGGACGCTCAAACGGAAGTGCGGTCAGTCGCCGGTCGATGTCGGCCTGTGTCAGCGGCTGTGCGAGCGCTGAGACCGCGGAGAGAAGGAGGACGGGGAGCAGCGGCAGGGTGCGGCGAACGGAGTTCATCGATTGGTCCGTGACATGCGTGATCTGGGCGCTGGCATGCTCCGGGCTCGGCAGAAAGTCAGCACTCGTGGATGGTCCGAGGGTCCGACTCATCGGGGACGATACGGCGCTCCGTTGATTGTGACATCCTCGCAGGAGAGTCCGGCCACGTTATCGATCACGCTCTCCTCGGAGATGCCGTCGAACCGGCAACGAATGAAGCGGAGGCCCGTCACCTTCGACCGCTCATACCCTTTGAACCAGAAGGCGTAAGCGCCCTTGGCGCACGTCAGGTCTTCGACCTGCAGGTTCCGGAAGATCGGGGGGAAGGCACCGGCATCGCCCTCCTCGTAGTAGAAGTTCACCTTTATCACGGCCTCCTTGACCTGGCCGACCGTGATGCGGCGCGCAAAGACATTCTCGATGACGCCACCTCGGACCGAATTCGTCTTGAAGCGGAGCGCACGGTCGAGGTTGGGGCTGTCCATGACGCAGTCCTCGATGAAGACGTTGCGCGCACCGCCGCTCACCTCGCTTCCGATCACCACTCCGCCGTGCCCCTCTTTCATGCGACAGTTTTGGATCACCAGATTCTCCGACGGGACGTTCACGCGGCGGCCGTCCGTGTTCCGGCCCGACTTGATGGCGATACAATCGTCTCCCGTGTTGAAGGTGCAGTTCCGTATCACCACGTCGCGGCACGATTCCGGGTCGCAGCCGTCATTGTTCGGGCCAAGGCCCTCGACAGTGACGTTCTCGACGAGCACGCGTTCGGACAGCACCGGATGCAGGAACCACATCGGTGAATCGATGAACGTCACGCCTTCGACATGCACATCGGTACACTTATACGGTTGAAAGAAGTTCGGACGGAGGTACGATCCTTCTCCCATGATCCTCTGTTCCACTGGCACACCTTCGTCGGCCATGCGCAGGAGTCGCGCTCGAGCCTCTTGTTGACGGGGCATCCCTTCCTTCCAGCCCGATTCCTTGTTCCCTTTCCACGACCACCACGCCTTCCCCTGGCCGTCCAGGACACCCTCGCCCGTGATGGCGATGTGCGACTGGCCGTACGCATAGATCAGAGCCGAATAATTCATCGCTTCGACCCCCTCCCACCGCGTGTAGACAGGCGGGAGGTAGGCGGAGGGGTCGGTCGAAAATCGGATCGTCGCTCCTTTCGATACGACGAGGTTCACGTTGCTTTTCAGGTGGATCGGACCCGTGAGGAATATCCCCTTCGGAACGACAACGCGCCCTCCTCCCGACGTCGCGCAGGCATCGATCGCTTTCCGGAACGCAATGGAGTTGTCCGTCGTAGCGTCCGCAACGGCCCCGTACGTCGATACATCGAATTCGCGATCCGGGAATACGGGAGCTTGAACACGTTTGACGATCTCTTCGGCCGTTCGCCACGACACATCGGACGTCGCAACATCCTGTGCACGGCACGCGGTCAATGTGAAGAGCAAGGAACCTGCAAGAACGACGAACGATCGGAAGGACATGGCGCGCTCAGGTCGGTAGGTGAAGAGGTGACAGATCACTTCAGAAGGATCAGCCGGCGGGCCTGCATCACGCCGCCGCTTTGCAGCCGCGCGAGGTACGTGCCGGAAGGAAGCTGGGAGCCGTCAAGCATGGAGCTGTGGAGAGGGCCGGCCGTCGCCCATCCGTCGAAGAGGGTCACGACAGGTTGTCCCAGAATGGTGAACACGCGAAGCGTTGCCGGACCGGACGTGGCGACAGAAAAGCGCAGCGTCGTCGTCGGGTTGAACGGATTGGGGAAGTTCTGGTGGAGCGTGAATCCCGTGGGCACTTCGACGGCCTCGCTGACGCCCGTCGTTCCGTCGTCGCCGAGCTGGTTCAGGTATTCTTCCAGTCGCGTATATCCCGATGGGCCGGTGGCGTTCCGGTCGGCCGCATCCCCAGGGTTCAGGCCGCGCGCCGACTCCCAATCGTCGGGCATGCCGTCATGATCGGTGTCCGTCGGAGCGGGGGCGCTGGCGAGCGTAGGCCACCCGCCGACATTCGCCGGAAGGTCGATGATGCCGGTGGCGAGAGTCGAGTCCCATCCTTGCAGTTTGGGCCACGTCGGTCCGCCAAACAGCGCCGTTCCCGTGAGCGCTTCGTACGCGACCCGCGCATCGATCGTATCGCGCTTCGGGAGCGTTGCGCCAGCATGATCCAGCACGCGCGGAAAGGCCTCCAGCGCGGATTCGGTCGTCACAGGCCGGCTCGGGAACGGCGTTCCGGCGCGCAACGAGAGCAGATCTGCGGGAGGGATCGAGGGTACCACGCCACCGGCCCAGTTGTCCGCCGTGACCGTGGGATTGCCATGCACGTAGTTGCCTTCGATATACCACCGGCCGAGCGAATCGCTCGGGTTCCAGATGCGCGACCGGACCCCGCTCTTCGTCGCAGGTCCGTATTTGTAGTAGTTGTTGACGAAGTTCGCGGTGCTTTGTTCTCCGCCGTATGCGCTGTTCGCGCCCCAGTTATAGATGACATTGTTCCGCAGGTCGGTGTTGTACGTGCCGACCGTCGTCCCAACGCCGGAGAGCCGCGGGTTCCGGCTGGAATGATGCGCGATCAGGTTGTGATGAAACGTGGTCTGGTCAGCGCCGCCCCAGATGCCGCCGTATCCGTGATAACCCTTGGGATGGTTGGAGTTGTACAGGCTCTCGCTGATGATGCACCATTGGACGGTCACGTCGAAGTTGCCGTAGAACGACAATGCTTCGTCGACGCTCCAGCTGGCCGAACAATGGTCAATGACGATGTTCCGTTTCTGGCCGGTCGTCGCGTTGGTGAACCCGCTCATCGCGTCGCTTTCTCCGCCCGATTCATTTCCGAGGCGTACTCGCAGGAACCGCACGATGACCTCGTTGGCGCTGACGACGAGCGGATACTTTCGAAGACAGATGCCGTCCCCCGGCGCTGTCTGTCCGGCGATGGTGATGGAGTCGCGCGTGATCCTGAGGTCGGCCACGAGATTGATCGTGCCCGACACGCGAAAGACAACGGTGCGTGCTCCCGTCACGTTGACGGCCCACCGCAGTGTTCCAACCACAGTGGTCGCCGTGGTGTCGAACAGCGTGGTCACTTCGAGCACCTGCCCGCCCCTTCCACCCCTCGTGTACATGCCTCCCCCTTCGGCACC
>CAYYOV010000106.1:0-4632 GCA_964473365.1 uncultured Ignavibacteriaceae bacterium | reverse complement strand
GGTCTGTTCGATCCCAGTCGGGCAGGCAAACAAACCTCCAAAGGCGCCAAGCTCCAAACATTCCAAACCGCGTTGGAGCTCTGCTTAGTTGTCGATGGTGACTTGCTCTTCAGGTAGCTGCGGGGATAGACTGAGGCCGCGTGGTTGACGGCGAGTTAAGCGAGTTGCAGATTCGGAGTGCCATTCTTCAGAGGGGCGCATGACTCAACCATCCTTGGTGCCAGACCAGCACCTGCTCGAACTCATCCATGTGATCAGAGGCCAGAAAGTCATCCTCGGCCCCGACCTGACCAGACTATTTGGTGTGTCAACGAGAGTCCTCATGCAAACTGTTCGACGCAACGAGGACCGCTTCCCGCCAGACTTCGCTTTCGAACTCAATCGCGACGAACGGAAGAACATGTCACAATTTGTGATATCCCTGAAGTACTCAAAGTCGATCGTTGCCTTCACCGAACATGGCGTCGCCATGACATCAGGCCTCCTGCGCAGTCCTCGTGCCATCCAGGTGAACATTGAGCTCATTAGAGCCTTCGTCCATCTGCGACATCTCATCGAGTCGAATCGGGAACTCTCCAGGCGGTTGGATGAACTCGAACGCACGTACGATCGACAATTCGCGGTGGTGTTTCAGGCGATCCGAGGGCTGATGGAACCTCCGGCTCGCACAAGACGAAAGATCGGCTACTGAGCCAGATTGCTCCAACGTGCAACTCGCGGGTATCCAGGGCGGGATTCGCCGATGCTGTGACGTAGGAGGAATGCACCAAGCCCCCTATTTTGAAGATTCCCATATCTAGGAATCATATAATTCACTACCATGGAGGAACACTCTTCAGGAGGCTCCATGGACCGATATCTCGTCGTCTCGAAACACACCCACCTCGACTGCGTCAAGGCCCTCAAGGCGGTCGAATCCATCGGATACATCACCCACTTCGAGTGGGGCTGCAAGGACGGCGACCACTCCGGCTATGTGATCGTCGAAGCCGACTCGCACGAAGAAGCAAAAATGTGCGTTCCGGCATACGAACGCGCAAGCGCTACGGCCATCCGGCTCAACAAGTTCAGCGTCGATGACGTCAAGCGAATGAAAGACTAGCGGCCATCGTTGACGTATTTCACGCGGAGTTCGCAGCGGTGGCGGCGACCGCGATGGAGATAGACCGGCCAACGATTCCACCCCGCGCTGCGAGCGTGGCTCACGTTGCGCCTGCCTGCCGACTGCGTCAGCAGGTAGGCAGGATCGCTGCGTGACATTCTTCTGTCGCTCCCGAAAGGTCCGACGTGGCTCAACAGAACCCCAACTCCCGCCTCGAGGCGTTCGCCGACGGCGTCTTCGCCATCGCCATCACGCTCCTCGTCATCGAGCTGAAGGTCCCGCATGTCTCGGGCATCAATGCCACCGCCGACCTCTGGGCAGAGCTGCAGCACATGCTGCCCGCGATCTTTGCGTTCGTCCTCAGCTTTGGGACGATCCTCATCACGTGGGTGAACCACCATTCGGCGATGAAGCTGGTCGACAAGTCGTCGCATGCGTTCATCTACGCGAATGGATTTCTTCTCCTGATCGTCGCCAGCATGCCGTTCCCGACGGCGCTCCTGGGAGAGTACCTCTTCACCGACTATGCTTCTCCGGCGGTGGTGCTCTACGCGGCGGTGAATGGGCTCCAGGCCCTCTCGTGGATCTTCGTCGGATTCACCGCCACGAAGGCACGTCCGGTTCCCCTGACGAAGAACGACAAGGCGACCGCGAAAATGCACGACAGCTACCTGAAAGGGTACTATGGGCTGTCCCTGTACGCCCTGATGGCCGTCGCAGCGTTCTGGTACCCGATGATCGTGACAGCCGCGATCACCATCCTCTGGATCGGTTGGGTGATCGTGGGGATCAACATCAAGGATGAAGGATAGAGGAGATGGGGGAAGAAGAGAGGGGCCGACGGCGAATGTGATCAGACGACCGGCCTTCCTCCCGCCGGTTCGTCCCGGCCGGCTCTCTGTGGTTTCCGCCGGTTTCAAACCTCCCCGCACCCGCTTGTGGCCTACGCTCTCCGTCCCCCTGGACTTCTGACCCGGGGATTCCGTAGATTCTCTCCGTACCGTGCTGTCGTCACTTACGGAGAGGAGAGGCTATGGAGTCGAAACGCCATGTGCTGCTCTGGTCGTCGATCGCTGCGGCCCTCGGGATCTTCCTGTGGTTGATCACGCTCGATTCTGCCCGCGTGGCGGGTGGGGAGGGGGATTCGATCCGGATCCTTGTCGTCTCCGTCGGCACGAACCTCATCATCGTCTGGTCCTTCTTCCTCTTCGCCTTCGTCGGCCGACGTGTAGGCTTTCTCGCCGGCCTCGCCGATCGTTCCTTGCGCGGACGCGCCGGCTCGGCTGCCATCGGCGTCCTCGCCGCGCTGGCCGGCTACCTCATCGGCCATGTGCTTGTCTGGAGCCTCTGGGGCTCCTCGCCCCCCCGGCCGATCGGCCGGGCGCTCGAGCTCAATATCTCCGTCATCCCCATCGTTCTCGGCATCCTGCTCGTGCTGAGCACCCTGATGAGCCTCGGAGTCCGGACCGTCCGCTCGACTCGACTGCGCCTGGGAATCGTCTTCACGCTCGCGTTCATCCCGTCCTCGGTGCTCGTCGTGCCGGTGATGTTCGACGACCTGACGATCATGATCAACGCCATCTGGTTGCCGACCATCGAGAAATACCGCGGGCCGATCACGACCCCCGAGAACGAGTTCACATCGGTCTTCGTTGAACAAGAGGTGGTGGACCGTGGCTATTTGCCGGAGGTCGTCCAGGCACTTGCGAACGAACAACCCGAAGACCTCGTGATCTTGGTACAGGGAGAACCTGCCCTCCGGAACGGCGTCTACGGCGTGTCGTGGTACGGCATCGAGCCGATCATTCTTGCGCCGCCGGCCGGCACACGTCTCGCCGTCGGCTACACTGGTCTCATACCTCCCCAGATCGAAGCGGTACCGTCGGAATCGCTCAAGGTGGCCATCCGACCGCTTCCAGTGCGCATCATGTTCGGCGAACCATCATCGGTGCAGGCGTATGCGACGATGGCCGAAGAGCCGAAATGGTCCCTGATGTACTATCTCTCGGAACGCGCAGGACTTCCGACCGATCGGTTCCGGATGGGAGACCGGCATCTCATCAACCTCCATCAGGCCCGCGTCCAACGGTGGGGAAGGACCGTCGGAGGGGATGCGATGCGTGTTGGGGCGCAGCCTGCGGGAGACAGCTGGACCATTGACTACGACCCGCAGCTGCCGGGGGTCAGCGGGGACTTCTCGTACGTCTACGACCGGAAGATCGCACGGATCATCCCGTCGGTTGAAGCACCTCAGCCGTCGCTCGAACGATTGAAAGGTCGCCGGATCATCGTCGATGCGGTCCCGCAGTCGCAGCATTACTACGACAATTTCCTCGGACTGACCCTCGTCACCGACCTGGTGAACGCCCGTCACGGACTGGGATTTCGATACGTTCCGGGTTGGATGTACCTGGCCTGTGCTCTGCTCTTCCATCTCACGGCGCTCGTCTGCTTCCTGCGCTTCCGGGCCATGGTGGCCCTCTGGCTCTTGGTGGTGTTGCACGCTTTGCTCGCGATGGTGATGGTGATCCTGTTCGTGGAGCTGAACGTGCTGGCGGCCCCGATGTTCTTCTGGGGCTCGACCACCCTCGTGGGGGGCGTGCTGTTCATCAACACGTTCCTGCGGGAGCAACGGGAGGCGGTCGAGGAGCGCACGCGGCTCGAGACCGAGCTGAACACGGCGCGGCAGATGCAGATGGGGCTGATGCCGGCGTCCGATCCGCGACTGAGCGGGTTCGAAGTTGCGGGGCTGTGCCGCCCGGCCAATGAGGTCGGCGGGGATTTCTACGCGTACCTGGCGTCGGACAAGCACCCCGCGCACATCGGCATCGCCGTGGCGGACGTTTCGGGGAAGGCGATGAAGGCAGCGATCACGGCCATCATGACGAGCGGAATGCTTTACGAGGCCGCGAAGCGCTCATCGGCGCCGAACGAGATCCTCGACGCTATCAATGCGCCGCTCCACGAGCGTTCGGACAAGCGAGTGTTCACGGCCATGGTCATGGCACGGCTGGAAGCCTCCGGCACCCGGCGGACGCTGACGCTCTCGAACGCCGGCCAGACGCCGCCGCTGCTGGTTCGGAAGGGGAAGGTGACGCCGCTGACGACGAAGGGCGTGCGATTGCCGCTCGGACTGAAGGAGGGCGTGCGGTATCCGAAACAGACGTTCCGGCTGCGGGCCGGCGATCTGGTCTTCTTCTATACCGATGGAATGACGGAAGCCAGCTCGACTTCGGGGGAAGCGTACGGCGATGAGCGTCTGCAAGCGTATCTGCGCTCGTCGGCACATGGAACTGCCCGCGACGTCGTCAACGGTACGGTCTCGGACCTGCAGACATTTCTGGGCGACCGACCGCTGGCGGACGACGTGACGATCGTGGCGGTGAAGGTGGTTGGAGGGAAGGCCGCCTAGGAGGCAGGGTATTCCAGACGCCAGATGTCGGAGAGAACTATGAAGCTCATGTCCATCGCACTGTGTGTGCTTGTGTCCGCATCCTATGCCCAGCAGGCCACCCGCACCCCCGTCGGCC
>CAYYOV010000105.1:0-4704 GCA_964473365.1 uncultured Ignavibacteriaceae bacterium | reverse complement strand
GAGGCGGCAGACGAAGGATCCGTCTGCCGCCCCGGTGACAGTTCACGACATCATTACTTCACCAGCATCATCTTCTTCGAAATACTGACGCCCGTTCCGGACAGCCGGTAGATATACATGCCGGAGACGAGGTGGCTCGCATCGAAGTCCACCGTATGGACGCCCGCTTCCCTGACGCCGCGGAAGATCGTCGCGACGTTGCGGCCGAGCACGTCGAACACTTCCACGGTCACGTCGGTCTGCGTCGGCAGGGAGAACGTGAACGTCGTGGTCGGGTTGAACGGGTTCGGGAAGTTCTGGCCGAGTTCGTAAGACCCGGGGATCAGGGTCGGGTCGGATTCAACACCGACCGTACCTAAGTAGCTCCACTTTCGCGAGCCCACGACTCCGCCGTCGTCAGCGGCGGTGCCAAGGTTCACGCTCGCCCTGAAGCTGGCGTTGAACTCATTCTGGAAGTACGACGATGTGCGGCGATCGTAGTCGTAGACCCAGACATTGTTCGTCGCATCATGGACGAAGTACGGGTCGCCGTTTCCGCTTCCACCCAGCTTCGCCCTGCCCGCACCTGCGCCGACGTTGGCTTGGTTGTCTACCGGCGACCCCGCCGAACGTGGAGCGTAGTACCATCGGATCATCTTTGACATCACAGCCGGAACGTTCTCCGGGACGACCCTGACCTTCGTGAAGGCTGTCGCCGCAGCACCTGCCCCCATATGCGCGTTGACCTGGCGGGTCATGTCGGCGTTCAGGATCGGCTCAGCTGCACTGGGATAGAGGGTGGCCAGCGGCACTTTCAGGTATGGCGAGCCCAATTGACGGATCGCCTCGCCCGAGTCACTCACCGCCCAGAAGTTGTTCTTGATGACCCACGGGGTGGGGTTCGGTCCGGTGTTGGTGTTGGCGAGGATCCACGTCATCTTCGCCTTGCTGTTGATCGGATCCACTTCCGTGTTTGTAATGAACTCCGCTTGACGCTGGCTGTCGGTGTCCGGCGGCATGGCGAACGCATCCAGGAACAGGTTGTTCTTGATCTCGAACGTGCCAGTGCCCGACGTGTCAAGCCAACCAAGGGAGAGCATTCCGTGATAGCTGCACGCGTTGATGACGGTGTTATTGTTGAAGATGAAATTGTGGATCGGGTACAGCGACTGATAGTGCCGAATGGTCCGGTCGACGACGTTCACGAACGTATTGTTCACGAAGATCGCCGAATCGACCTCCTGATTGCGGAAATCGACGCCTTTGCCGGAGCCGAGGTTTGTCGTCCCCAGGAAGCCCATGTCGGCGAAGATTGTGTTCGTGACCTTGACGACGTATGGCCGGCCGTCCGTGCGAATGATCTGACCGTTGATGGACTTCGCGACGCAATTGTCCATGTAGACACTGCCGCTCCGGTTGGAGGCGATCTGGATCAAACCACCCTGCATCCCGTCGACACCGAGGGCAGGAAGCAATTCGTCCGTACCCGTGAGAGCAAGGCCCTTCAGGTGGATCTCACCTCCGAGTGCGCTGATGATGAAGAAGTTGCCCGGATACGTTCCGTCATCCTTGGAGCCGTAGATCTCCGGTCTCAAGTCCCCGCCAGGGACGTAGTTGCCCGCCTCGGCGACGATCCTGAGTTTCCGGCCTGCCCCGATGCTGAACGCGTTGGCAATCGCGTAGAACCCGTTCTTCTGCAGTTTGTAGACTCGCGTTCCGTTCGCCCACGCCGTCGCTCCCGCACCGGCTGTGTCTGCCGCCAGGACAGCATCAAGATATGTGGCCGCCGGCAGTGGAGACGCGATGAGGAGCGTGTCTCCCGTCTGGCCGAACGCGGTCAGCGGAACCAGCATCAGCAACACCAACGAAAAACCGATGGTTGCATGCTTCATGGCCTACCTCCCTGAATGTGATGAAACCGTGTGGTGATGATGTTGAAGTAGCTAAGTAACAAAGAACTCAGAGTGTGACACGCACGCCGAGGTCGGCCGTCGTTCCGTACAGCTCGGCCGAACGCGGGACGTAGCCCCACGCGAACACCTTGTTGTACCGGGACGTGCTCTCGAACTTGTTGAGCAGATTGTTCGTGTTGATGAAGACCGAAACGTTCGGGGTCACTTCATATTTCAGCGATAGATCCAGCTTGCTGAACGCGTCCACGATGCCGTCGTTCGTGCCGTCTGTCGAGTATGCAGACGTGTATTTGTCCTGATAGTAGTACGACAATCGCGCCGAAACACCTCCGATGTCGTAGCCCAGGACGACGTTGGCGTAGAATTCAGGCTGGTCCTCGGAGTCGCGCGTCTCGAAGATCGCTTCGCTGCCCGTCAGGTAGGAATACCGCCGCGCCAGCGGCGCCGTCGGGTTATACGACGTATCCTTCACGGTTCGGCTGAGCAGGACCTCTGTCCTGGAACGGGTGATGGAGAAGTTGTACGAAAGCGTCACGGGCTTGAGCCACGAGACCGGAAGGAAACCGAAATTCATCTGGTGCTCGAATTCGACGCCCCACGTCTTCGAGGGGGTCGGTGAGCTGTACGGGATAAAGAGCGAGAAGCTCGTGTAGTTCTGCCCAAGGAACCTGTTGAAGACCGCGTTCTCCCTCCATGAGGACATTCCCACCTGGTCGAGAAGCCTGGTGATCCGGTCGTACGCTCCGGACTCTCCGCTGGTCGTCCATCCATTGAGACCGAGCCGCTGCGTGGGTCCACCCGAGGGCCTGACGATACTTGTCCCGTTGGTCCGATGGAACAGATTATCGATCGTTTTATAGAATGCGGAGACCGACACCAGGCCGATGGTCGTGGTGTGAACCTGGGTATTCACCTCGAAATTCCATGCCTTCGAATCCTCCAGTGTGGGATTGCCTGCATACATCGTCAAGCCGCTCGTCCCCTGGTCGAAGGAGAACTGCGGTATCCGGAGGTTGAAGTCCGGCCGGGCAAGGGCTCGGTACGCTGCCAGGCGGAACGTCAGGTACTCGGTCGGTCGGATCGCCAGTTGAGCACTGGGCAGCCATATCGTCTCCGTGTAGGTCGTCACCGTATCGATCACACTCCCAGCCAGTAGCCGTTGGACGACCCCCGTACCGCCGATCGGCTCACTGGCATACTGAGAATCGTAGTCGTTCGTTTCCTGCTCCATGCGGACGCCGACAATGAGTGTTGCCGACTGGCCGAGGGAGAAGGTGTTCATGACATACGCTGCCTGCACACGTTCTTGCACATAGTAGTTCTCAAGACGCACCAGGTCGTCCGGGCCGTACATGTTCGGCTGGACGAAGCCGCCCTCTCCGGTCAGCTCCACCCATTGACGCAGGGCGTCCATGGAGATGAGAGGCGTGATGTTATACTTGCCAAGGAGGTTTCGCGACAGCGGATCTCCGTCAAAGAACCGGGTCAGAACGGGGGCGCTCACCGCTGACGCCGCCGCGAACCGGGTTCCCGAAAGGTCGATCGTCGACCCATCGGGGGCAAGGAACTCGTTGAACCGCAGGTAGTTGTTCCACACCGTCGCACTGTTTGTCCTCGAACGGGACTTGTGCTTGTACTTCCACCCGACCTTTACTTCGTCGCTCATCATGCCGCCCAGGTCGAATTGACGGCTCAGGTTGAGCGCATAGGTCAACTCCTTGTCGTAGTTCTCGTTCTGGCGCAGGGCCGTGCTGTCCAGGGTGGCCATGTTGAACAGATTGGGTGCGTACGCGATGATGTTGATATCGGGATCGCCTCTGGATGGCTGGAAGGCGGCAGGCGTCGCCTCTGAAAATGAAGTCCGATAGTTGAACGGATTCTTCGTCTTCGACTGGGCGAATGACACGAGCCAGTCGGTGGTGAATCCAAGCAGGTAGTTCGTCCCTTGGAGCGAGACATTGGCCGTGCTCGTGTTGAACTCTGTCAGGTCGTAGTTGTACGCATAGGGCCGGCTTGCTCCCTGACCAGGGTAGAATCGCTCGTAGGTCGCAGTCTCACGACGGGTTTCGCTGTAGATTCCCATGGCCTTGACCACTCCCGCATCTGGAGTGCGAATGTCGAAGATCACCTGGCCTCCGTTGCGCCGCCGCACTTCATCGATGAAGCGCACTCGAAATTGCGAGATCAGATAGTCGTTGTCGTACTGATTCACATCGTAGGTACCAGAGTCCGGCAGCGTGGGGTTGTCGTACGTGTAGTAGCTCGTGTTCGTATTCTCGCGGCTCCGGATCTTCCGCTCCGTGTTCGCCTGGAGCTGAACACCCAAGATATTGTCGAAGAACCGCTCACCGTACCGAGCCTGAACGTCGTACTGCTTGAACGACTCCAACAGATGATTGTAGCCTCCCTTGACGTCAAGATACAGCAGACGCTCCTCCGGAGCGCTCCTCGTCACCAGGTTCACGGCCCCGGCGATAGCGTCGGCGTCCTGGTCGGGCGTCAATGTCTTGTGAAGCTCGATGCCGGCGAGCGCTCCCTGCGAGAGCATGCTCAGGTCGACATTGCGCGTATTCTGGTCGGTCGGCGGGATCTTCACACCGTCCACCGTGATGTTGCTGAACTTCGAGCTCAGCCCGCGTAGGACGACACCTGTCGCTTCGCCACCTGAACGGGTGATCGACACACCCGGCAGGCGTCCGATGGCTTCAGCGGCGTTCGCATCGGGAAGCTCTTTGATCTTTTCTTCGGAGATCACACTGATGATCGTCTGCGAATTGATCTGCTGGTTGATGGCCGCCACCTGGCCTTTGAG
>CAYYOV010000104.1:0-4711 GCA_964473365.1 uncultured Ignavibacteriaceae bacterium | reverse complement strand
ACGTTGATGAGGCCGGAGACCGTGATGATCTCCGAGATGCCCCGGGCCGCCTTGTGCAACACATCGTTGCAGATCTCGAATGCCGCGCCGACGGTGGTCTTGCGGTCGATGATCTCGAGCAGCTTCTGATTCGGGATGACGATCATCGTGTCGACCTGCTTCTTCAGCTCCTCGAGGCCCGTGTCGGCCTGCATCATCCGCTTCTTTCCCTCGCTGAGGAACGGCTTGGTCACGATACCGACGACAAGCGCCCCGATGGACTTTGCGATGCTGGCCACGACCGGTGCGCCGCCCGTGCCCGTGCCGCCGCCCATGCCGGCCGTGATAAAGACCATATCGCTGCCCGACAGGGCCTGCGCGATCTCTTCGCGGTCCTCTTCGACCGCCCGGAAGCCGATGTTGGGATCGGCCCCAGCGCCAAGACCCCGCGTGAGCGTCTTGCCGATCTGGATCTTGTGCTGCGCTTTGCTGCGATCGAGCGCCTGCGCGTCGGTGTTGATGGCGACATAATCGACGCCGACAAGGCCTTTGTCGATCATGCTGTTGACGGCGTTATTGCCGCCGCCGCCGACTCCGACGACACGGATCTTCGCGCCGCGCGAGCTTGAGGAGTCTAGTTCAATGGCCACTGGTGACCTCCATGAAAAGGGGATGGGGTGGATGGATGGGTGGTGATGTTCAGTTTCGTGAACGACAAGGGTCAGTCCTTGTCGACGGTATTCGTATTCATGTTCAAAAGCGTGAACCACCAAGACACACGAAGTGACACGAATGTGATCGAAGCGGGGGTGTCCTGACTCTTCTCTTCGTGTGACTTCGTTTTCATTCGTGGTTAGATCTACTTATCACAGCTCATCGAACCACTGCTTCATTCGCGAAAGGATCGACTTGCCTTTTCCGTCCTTGATCGTCGAAGCGATCGTCGATCGGTCGCGGTGCTTCAATTCGTGCATCACAAGCCCGACACCCGTCGCATAGATCGGGTTCTCGATCTCGCGTATCAGGCCTGCGCCAAAGCCGGTCGGAATGCCGATCTTCACGGGCATTCCCATGACCTCCTTCGCAAGCTCCGCCGTCCCTTTGATGAGCGAGCCGCCGCCCGTCAGGACCACGCCGGCGGAAAGATGCCTTGAATAGCCGGACCGCTTGATCTCCATCGCCACGAACTCCAGGATCTCCTCCATCCGCGGCTGGATGATCTTGCAGAGCAGTTGCTTGTCGATCTCCTGCGGCGGACGTCCGCCGATGCCCGGGAGCAAGATGGGTTGATTGTCGACCACCGCCGGCTCGTATGCAAAGCCGTGCTCGATCTTGAGCCGCTCGGCCTGTTCGTTCAGCAAACCCAGCCCTTTGCGGATGTCGTCGGTCACCTTCCGGCCTGCCACGCCGACAACGGCCGTGTGACGGATCGTCCGCTCTTCAAAGACCGCCAGATCGGTCGTCCCTCCGCCGATGTCGAGCAGCGCCACGCCCACTTCCTTCTCCTGTTCGTCGAGGACCGCATAACTCGACGCCAGGGGCTCCAGGACCATGTCGTTGACCTGCAGACCGGCGCGCTGGACGCACCGATAGATGTTCTGCGCGGCCGTCACGAGGCCGGTGACGATGTGGACCACCGCTTCCATGCGTACGCCCGCCATACCGACCGGATCATAGATGCCGTCCTGGCCGTCGACGATGAACTGCTGCGGGATGACGTGGATGATCTTCCGGTCAAGCGGCAGCGCCACGCGCCGCGTGTCCTCGATCAGCCGGTCAACATCCTCCTTCGTGATCTCGTTGTCCGGACGGCTGATTGCGATGACGCCCCGGCTCTGAAAGCTCTGGATATGGTCACCGGCGATGCCAACGGTCACCGCATTGATCTTGACGCCCGACTGTGCTTCCGCGTCGGCCACTGCCGCTCGGATGGAATGCACCGTCTTCTCGATGTTCGTCACAACACCGCGGGTCAGGCCTTCCGACGAGCTGCGTCCGATCCCAAGGATCTTCAGTTTACCCGGATGCGCCTCATCGGGCGATGCCACGATGGCACAGACCTTCGTCGTTCCGATGTCCAGTCCTACGGCAATGTCCTGTTCCATGGTCTTCCTTTGTCCTGCTGGTCTGCAGGCAGAACTTCACTGCTGTGCGTTCGCTGATCGGCCGGATGCCGACGGCGGACGCGTTACGATCGTTTTTTCGTTTCGACCGGCGCCCATCGTGCGACCACCTGGTCGCGATAGCGCAGGTCGATGTATTGCAGGTCCTTCGTTCCGCGCTCGACGACCTCCGTCGTCCAGAACGATTCCAGCCGGGCCACTTTGTCGGCGATCTCTCCGCGGCCAAAGATGATCGGCACGCCCGACTCCGCCGACGTCAATACCATGTCGCCGCCGTTCCGCACGCGGATCTCCGAGATCCGATGGAACATTTCCCGGTTCACACGCTTTAGGACGTTCAGCACCAGGAGCGCCTCCTCCACGTCCTCCTCCCTGATCCTTGAGCCGGCGGAGAGTTTGGTCCCGGCCGGAAGGCCCGCCAGGACCGGAAGGTCATACACGGCCTTCGAGATGGACGACGGGAGGATGACCCCGCGATCGTCCACGTACCAGAGCGGCGCGCCCAGGATCACGGCAAGCGGCGTCCGTTCTTCGACGGTGATCTTGATGCCCCCTGAGAGGTCCCGTTCGACGGTCGCCCGGCGGATGAAGTAGTGGCTTTGGACGTTCCGTTGGACCCGCGTCAGATCGACCTCATAGAGCGGCGTCCCGATCGGGATCTCCGCCAGTTGAACGATCTGGTTCGGTTCGACGTTGAGCGACCCGGCGACACTGATGCGTTTTACCCGCAGGTTCGATTTCCACAGGTTCCCGCCGATCACCAACGCGATCGCCAGCACGAGCAGCAGGACAACGCCTTTCCAGCGAACGTGTTCAGCGCTCAAGCCACTCCTTCTGTCGATTTGAAGCCGACCAGTTTCACTTCCAATTCCAATTGTATACCCGAATGCTGATAGACCGTTCTTCGCACGAGATCGATGAGCCGCACGACATCCGACGCGGTCCCACTTCCAAGATTGACCATGAAATTCGCGTGCTTCTCGGAAACCTGAATGCCGCCGATCGTCTTCCCTTTCAGGCCGGCTTCTTCGATCAGCTGCGCCGCGAACCGGTCCGGCGGATTCTTGAACATCGACCCGAGGTTCGGCATCTCGAGCGGCTGCGACATGTTCCGTTTCTGGATCAGGTCCTTGCGGCGCCGGATCAAGGCTTCGACATCACCCGACGGCAACCGGAAGCGTCCAGCCAATACCACGCGTCCTTCGAACGCGGAGTGACGATACTGGAAGCCGCATGCCTCTTTCGGAAGCCAGACCGGTGTTCCGCCTTCGAGTACTTCCACGCCGACGCAATGGTCGGCGATCTCTCCGCCGTGCGCCCCGGCGTTCATCACGATACCGCCGCCGACGGTTCCCGGAATCCCCGCCAGCATCTCGACGCCCGCCAACCCCTGCTGGACGCAGAAATCGACGAACTTCGTCATACGTACTCCCGCCTCGGCGATCACATCTCCGTTTTCGCGTCGTACCGACGCCAGACCCGATTCGAGGTTGACGACGACGCCCCGGAACCCTTCATCGCTGACGAGGAGGTTGCTTCCTCGTCCCAGCATCAGGTACGGCACGTGCTCGGCCGTCAGGACCCGCACGAGGTCGACGAGGTCGTTCCGGTCGGCCGGCTCGATGTAGCAGTCGACCGGCCCGCCTACTTTCATCCATGTGTACGGACCCAACGGCTCATTGAGCGCGATGCGTCCGCGGATCGCCCGTCGGATCTCATCCAGCGGGATCATATCAGGCCGACCGAAGTTCCTTCAGGAACTGCTCGCCGAATTTCCAAATGTCGCCGGCGCCCATCGTGATGACGATGTCCCCCTCCTTGACGATCGACCGCAGGTACGACGGGACCTTCGTCTTGTCCGGAACGTAGTGCACATCCTTATGACCGAATTGCTTGGCGGCGTTCGCGATCAGTCCCCCGGTCACGCCCTGGATCGGCTCCTCGCGGGCGGGATAGATATCCGTCAGGACGAGCACGTCGGACAGCAAAAAGGCCTTCCCAAACTCTTCGTAGAAATCGCGCGTCCGGGTGAACAGGTGCGGCTGGAACACGCAGACGACGCGGCGCCTCCAGCCGGCCTTGGCGCCCGACAGCGTTGCGGCACATTCGGTCGGATGATGCGCGTAGTCGTCGAACACCGTGATGCCTTTCACCTCGCCCTTCTTTTCCCACCGCCGGTAGACCCCGGTGAACCGTTCGATCCCCGATTTGATCTTTTCGAACGGCACGCCCAGCTCGAGACCGACCGAGATCGCGGCGAGGGCGTTCTGTACGTTGTGCTTGCCCGGGACCTGTATGGTGACCTCTCCGAGGTCCTGCGTTCCTCGGACGACGACGAACGTGGTCCGATTCTCTCGGTGCCGGAGGTCGACCGCCTGCACATCCGCCTGCGGGTTGAGGCCGTAGGTGATGATCCGCTTCTTGTTCAGCGTCGGCATGATGTCGAGCAACGCCGGTTCATCGAGACACAGCACGATGAACCCGTAGAACGGCACGCGCGACGCGAACTGAATGAACGCCCCCTTGATATCTTCGAGGTCGCGGTAACAGTCCAGATGGTCCGTTTCCAGCGTCGTCAGAACGGCGATCGTCGGCGTCAGCGACAGGAA
>CAYYOV010000103.1:0-4858 GCA_964473365.1 uncultured Ignavibacteriaceae bacterium | reverse complement strand
GAAGGGCTGAATGTCTATGGCGCGGTCACGTGGGGACAGTTCTTTGTCTATCAGGGATTCAACGAACACTGCGGATGGATGCACACCTCGAGCGCCGTGGACGTGTCGGACATGTATGTCGAGCAGGTCAGCGGCACAGGGCCAGCGATGACATACGAGTACGACCGCGCGAAGAAGCCGGTGCGGCAGAAGGAAATCGTCCTCCGCTATGCCTCCGGAGATAGCATTAAGAGCCGGACAGTCTCGGCCCTCTATACGCATCACGGTCCCATCATGGCACGGCGCGACGGTAATTATCTGAGCGTCCGCTCATACAACCGCGCCTTGCAGAGCCTCATCCAAAGCTTCCAGCGGACCAAGAGCACGGGGTTCGAGTCGTACAAGAACGCGATGGAGCTGACGGCGAACACGTCGAACAATACCGTCTTCGCCGACGACCGGGGGAACATCGCCTACTGGCATGGCAACTACGTGCCGAAGCGGGACCCGTCGTTCGACTGGTCGCAGCCCGTCGACGGCACAACGCCGGCGACAGAGTGGCAAGGTCTGCATTCCGTCGATCAGACCATCCACATTTACAATCCGGCGAGCGGCTGGATCCAGAACTGCAACTCGACCCCGTTCACGGCGTCGGGGACGAGCAGTCCGCGCCGGGCCGACTATCCGACGTACATGGCTCCGGACGGTGAGAACTTCCGCGCACTCAATGCGGCACGGGTCCTCGACCGGGAAAAGGCCTTCACGATCGACAAGGTCATCGCCGCAGGATATGACCCATCCTTGACGGCCTTTGAGATCCTGGTTCCCGCCCTCGTCCGCGTCTTCGATCGGGACGTGAAGCCGGGGAGTCCGCTGTTCGACCAGCTGAAGGAGCCCATGGCCGTACTCAGGGCTTGGGATTGCAGGACCGGTGTGGGATCCGTGGCCATGACGCTGGCCGATACGTGGGGAAGGAAACTCGGTCATTCGATCTACAATCGGGCCAAAGCGCCTGGGGGCGGGGACGACGTGGTCGACAGGACGAAATCGTTCGCGAATCAGGCGACTGTGTCAGAGATCGTCGAACCGCTTCTCGCTGCTGTGAATGAGTTGAACGCGACGTGCGGAACGTGGAAGACCCCATGGGGCGACATCAATCGCTTCCAGCGGCTGGACAACAACCTTGAAGAACACCATGACGACGCGAAACCGAGCATTCCGGTCGGATTCACGTCGGCACAGTGGGGTATGCTGGCGGCCTTCAGCAGCCGTGCGTTCGAGGGGACGAAGAAGCTCTACGGGTTCGGGGGCAACAGCTTCATCGCCGCTGTGGAGTTCGGCAAACGGCTCAAAGCCAAGTCGCTCCTGGCGGGCGGCCAAAGCGGCGACCCCGGATCAAAGCATTTCTCCGACCAGGCCAGGATGTACGCGACGGGTACATTCAAAGACGTCAACTTCTACAAAGAGGATGTGTTGAAGCACGCCGAGGCAACGTATCACCCTGGCGACGAGGCCAGAGAGATTCACTGACCCTCGTGTGCGCGGCATTGACCCAAAACCGCCAAGACGCCAAGTGCAAGGAAGACTGTGTGTTGCCAAGGACGCCAAGACAAAGCCCGAATTCAATTCCCTATCTCCCATATATTCTTGGCGTCCTTGGCGCTCTTGGCGCCCTTGGCGGCAAACACACAGGATCCTCAAAATCTTTCCAGCAACCCAGCGATCCGCCCCATGACCGGCTTCGACAACGACACGTATCTGGCAGAACAGACCGCCGCCATTCTCGACCGCGTCAAACGGTTCGACAACAAGCTCTACCTGGAGTTCGGCGGCAAGCTGATGTTCGACTACCACGCGGCCCGAGTCCTGCCTGGATACGACCCGAATGTCAAGATCCGCCTGCTGAGGGAATTGCGCGACAAGTCGGAGGTGGTCCTGTGTATCTTTGCGGGCGATATCGAACGCAAGAAGATGCGGGCCGACTTCGGCATCACATACGAGGCCGACGCCCTCAAGCTCATCGACGACCTTCGCGACCAGGGCATCACGGTATCCAGCGTCGTTATCACCCGTTTCGAGAACCAGCCGGCCGCCGTCCAGTTCCGCAATAAGCTGGAACGACGGCACATCCGGGTCTATACCCATCCCTTCACCAAAGGCTATCCGACCGATATCGAGATGGTGGTGAGCGACCAGGGATACGGGGCGAACACGTTCATCGAAACCACGCAACCGATCGTCGTCATTACCGGGCCGGGACCGATGAGCGGCAAGCTCGCCACATGTTTGTCGCAGGTCTACCATGAATGGAAGCGGGGCGTCCACGCCGGATACGCCAAGTTCGAGACCTTCCCGATCTGGAACCTGCCCCTGAAGCATCCTGTCAACGTCGCATATGAATCGGCCACCGCCGACATTCGCGATTTCAACATGCTCGATTCGTTCCACCTGGAGGCCTACAACGAGAAGGCGGTCAACTACAATCGGGACGTCGAAGCGTTCCCCCTCCTCCGGCGGATCATCGAGTCCATCACGAACGCACCGTCGTTCTACAAATCCCCCACCGACATGGGTGTGAACCGGGCCGGCTTCGGCATCGTGAACGACGACGTTGTGCGGGCGGCCGCATCGCAGGAGATCATCCGGCGATACTTCCGGTACTCCTGTGAATACGCGATGGGTATGACCGACAAAGAGACGGTTCAGCGGGCCGAATTGATCATGAAGGAGCAGGGCTCCCGACCGGAGGACCGGCCCGTCGTCGCGCCCGCCAGGGAAAAGGCGCGTAACGGTGAAGCCGGCGACGGCTTCTCGTGCGGAGGCGCCATCCGCCTAAGAGATGGCTCGCTCATCACAGGCCGCAGCTCCCCGCTCATGCACGCCGCCTCGGCGGTGGTCCTGAACGCCGTGAAATCCCTCGCTGGCATCGCGGACAGCGTGCATCTGCTCCCGCCGTCCGTGATCGACTCGCTCAGCCATTTCAAGAAGGAGGTTCTTCACGGCAAGCAGATCAGCCTGGACCTCGAGGAGACCCTTGTCGCCCTCAGCATCGGGTCGACCGGGAACGCACAGGCCCTTGCCGCCGTGGAGACGCTGAAAGATCTGCGCGGATGCGAGATGCATCTGACGCACATCCCGTCTCCGGGCGACGAGGCCGGCCTGAGGAAGCTCGGCGTGAACCTGACCAGCGACCCGACCTTCGCAACAAAGCAGCTGTTCATGAGCTAGACCCACGACACCGGGGAGACCCAGCATCATGGCCGCTCAACCCGACGACATCAATGCCCTCAAAGGGCGCATTCATGAGCTGGAAGAGATCCACCGGCTCGCCCAGTCGCTCTCGGCCTTCACCAGCCAGGTCGAGATGCTCGAATCCATCAGCGACTGCTGTCTCCGTCTGTGCCACGCGGACAAGGCCGCCATCCTTCTACTGCACGATTCCCTCACCGACCCTGCTAGCACGGTCGTCCGGTCGGCCACAACGCAGCATGGATCGATCCCGCACGTGCTGAATTCCCTCGTCGCAGGCTGGATGCTGAAGCACCGGTCCCTGCTCGACACGGATGATCTTCCGCGCGACCTGAATTTCCGTGGACGCACCGCGGAACGCGAGGACGCTGGACCGGCACTCGCCGTTCCGATGGTCGTCGACGGCGAATTGATCGGTATTATGCACCTCATCCGCGGCAGGTCCTCGCCCAGATTCTCGCCCGACGAGGTCCGCATCGCGCAGTCCATCGCGCCCCTGGCCTCGCAGTCGATCCGCCGCGGCCATATGCATGAGGCTTTGAAAGAAGAGGCACGCACGCTTCGTTTGGAACTGCAGAAATACCCGGACGCGGGCTTGCTCGTCGGTGAGAGCCCCGCCATCGCGGCCGTCCGGACCATGATCACCCGGATCGCCCCTACGACGGCAACGGTCCTCCTGATCGGAGAGACCGGGACAGGCAAGGAACTCGTCGCCCGGGCCATCCACTATCAGAGCCACCGAGCCCACAAGCCTTTCGTGGCGGTCAACTGTGCGGCGATCCCCGATACGCTGTTCGAATCCGAGCTGTTCGGCCACGAACGTGGATCGTTCACGGGGGCGTCGGGGACGCAGACGGGCAAGTTCGAGCAGGCCGATGGGGGCACGCTATTCCTCGACGAGATCTCCTCCCTGCCACTCGACCTTCAACCCAAACTCCTCCGTGTGCTGGAAAACCGCCGGGTAACGCGCATCGGGTCGGCGGACGAACGGTCCATCGATGTGCGGCTGATCGCGGCCAGTGAAACGGACCTTCGGACGGCGGTGGAGCGTCAGGAATTTCGGAACGACCTCTACCATCGTCTCAACGTTGTGCCGATCCCTCTGCCGCCGTTGCGGTCCCGCCGCGAAGATATTCCCGCGCTGGCACAGCACTTCCTCCGCGAGTTGTCGCTGCAAAAGGCCACGTTCTCCGACGACGCCCTCGCCTATCTTCAGAACCTGCCCTGGAAGGGGAATGTACGAGAGCTACGGAATGTCGTCGAGCGGGCGTCGTTGTTCATCGACGCACCGACCATCGGCGCGAACGATCTGCGCGTCCTCGGGCTCGAGCAAGCCGTGGACGACAGCCGGGATCTGACCGCACACCTCCTCTCCTTCCTGCGCCTCAGGCACGATGGAACAGATCTACCCGAGGAGATGGACAAGATGCTTGTGACGCTGGCCCTCCGGGAGTCACAAGGAAATATCAGCCGGGCCTCTAAAGTGCTCGGCATCGATCGTACGGCGCTCCAGCGCCGGATCAAGAAGTACGGGATCGAACTCCATCAGCAACCCCAGGAGAACGCCGCAGACGCGTGAGGAGACTGCGGCATCTCACTTTTCCACGACCCGACCGCGCGGAATCGAGCA
>CAYYOV010000102.1:2232-4924 GCA_964473365.1 uncultured Ignavibacteriaceae bacterium | reverse complement strand
ACGTGCTGCAGCGTACGGAGACCGAATCGTATCTGCTTCCACGCTTGAGCCTGCGCTATGAGGGGGCGACGGGCGGGTTCTTCGCCTCGTACGGTGCGTACGTCGAATCGCAGCCGCACGAACAGCTGCAGCTCGACGTCAAACGTCTTGGCGATCTGCTGAATCCGCTGTGGCAAGTGCCCTACAATCTTGGAGGGGCCGCCATTCCATTCCTGGTGAAAGCGTCGAGGACCCAGCAGATGGAGGCGGGATTTACTCAGAGAGTGATCGGCAACCTGACGGTCCGGGCGGTCGCGTACTACAAGCAACTCTCCCGGCAGGTACAATTCGGACGATTGCCGATGACGATACCCGACATCATCCCTCCTGTGGCCTTCGACAACAGCGGCGAGAGCAGCAGCTCGGGGCTGGAAGTCGGTGTACATGCCACGCCGGCTCCCGAAGTGGACCTGGATGTTTCCTACGCCTGGAGCCGGGCCGAGGGACAGACCTCGTACCCGCGGTCGAACCGGATGTACTTTACGGACGAGATCTCCTACGCGCTCAGCCCGCGGGCGATCACGGCGAGGCCGCTCGCGTACGATCGCACGCATCGTATCATCGGCTCAATCGGCTATCTCTCGTCGCCCGAGGGCAATTTGCGCGGACTGCAGTTGCGGGTCTTAGGACGGATGGAATCTGGAACACCATACACGCGGATCGAGCTACCACGATACTTGGGGTCATCGACGCCATGGCTCATCGGCGTCCGGTCGCTGGTCGATGTACGGACGTTCGTGGCGGCCGAATATCCGCAGGAGTCGCGTACGCCGTGGGTCGCAACGGTAGACCTTTCACTCTCATACGACGTCGATGTCATGGGTGTTACCGTGGGCATCTTCGGTCTGGTGACGAACCTGCTTGACACGAAGAACATCATCAATACATATCCGACGACAGGGACGGCGACCGACGACGGCTGGCTTCAATCGACATTCGCGGTCAACTACACGATGTTGCCGCAGTACGAAGAGTTCTACCGGTATCTCAACCTGCAGAACCGGTGGGGGTATATGTATGCTACCGGCCAAGACATGTACGGTGCGCCGCGACAGATCCGAATCGGCGCGAGGGTGGGCATATGAAGAACGGCGGAGAACAAAGAGAGGAGAAAGGTGGTAGGAGAGAGGTGGAGACGAAGGGGACGAGAGAGGAGAGAGGTGAGAGGAGAAAGGTGGATGTGAAGGAGACGAGAGAGGAGAGAGGTGAAAGGAGGAAGGAGGCTTGGAGGGGTCTGCGAGTAAGAAGCGTTACGCTGACAATTCTGTTGACGGCCATTCCTTCGCTCATATTTGGGCAGGTGAAGGGGAAGCCCGAGGGTGCGGTGCAAGATGCGGTTCCGGCGCGGGTGACAGGTTCGCCGACGTATGCCGTGTTGAACATCAACAATGTCACTTCGTGGATGCGGTACGACGGCCACTCGAACCATTCGCCGTCGAGTGACGATGGCATGTACTTCCCGCGAGGAACGGGTTCTGTGGTCTATCAGGATGGACTCATTTGGGGGGGGAAGGCGTTCCGAGACGCCCTCCATTCGATCCCCGCTCCGCGGCAGACGGTTCGGGTCGGCGGAGGAACCTATACGCCGGGCACACGGCCCGGCGCCGTGAGCGGGTCCGGTTCGACAGCTACCGCGGTCGACCCCTCGTCCGCCAGCGTGAGGATCTTCCGCATCCGGCGTGACTACGCCACAATGTCTGAATACGACCTCATGCGCGACGCGGCGTCAGTGTACGAGACCTCGGAGACGGCCGTAGTGACCTCTCAGGTGACAGCGGTACGGGCACAATACGCCCTGGATTGGATCGATTGGCCCGTGAGCCTCGGGGCGCCGTTCATTGACCGCAACGGCAACGGAGTCTACGACCCCCCGCCGCCGTTCAACACTGATTGGAATTCCGGTCCGATCTTCACTGCCGAGAGTCTGATCACGCAGAATCGGGATGAGCCGGGCGTTGCAGGACGGAATATGGACCTGCCGGCGGACCAGGTGATCTGGACCGTGTACAACGACCTTGATCCCGCCAAAGCAGCAACGTTGGCCTATTCGGAACCGTTGGGCCTGGAGATCCAAAAGACCATGTGGGGCTACCGCCGGTACGATGCCCTCGGATCGCTCTTTTTTGTACGCTACCGCATCATCAACAAGGGTGGTGTTGATTCATCAGACGACGCGGGAGTGCAGAAGGGCTCGTTCTGGCTCGACAGCCTGTTCGTTGGTCAATGGTCTGACCCAGACATTGGAAGTGCCGGCGACGACTTGGCGGGCTGCGATATCGGGCGATCGCTTGGCTTCGTCTATAATGGTCAATCGACAGACGCAGAATTCAGAAGCTGGAACCTTCCGCCACCGGTCGTTGGCTATGACTTCCTCGCCGGTCCGGTGATCCCCTCGCCGGGAGATTCTGGGATCGTGAATTTTCAACGAAGAGTCGGTGTACGCAATCTCGGAATGAGTTCCTTCGGCACATGGGGGGCTGGGGATCCGTATTCCGACCCCGGGGGGATCTTCTACTATACCCGAACGGGCGGGTGGTGGAAGGTCCTGCGAGGATTTGCTCCCATCGGTGATCTCGGTCAACCAGACATTCCATTCTATTCAGGTCCATACCCCGTTTCTTCGTTTCGGTATTCGGATGACCCATTGGCAGGT
>CAYYOV010000102.1:0-2222 GCA_964473365.1 uncultured Ignavibacteriaceae bacterium | reverse complement strand
TTGGCAGGTACCGGATACATCGACGGCCTTGGCACGTCATGGTCATTCAATCCTGGAGATCGACGGATCATCTCAGTCACGGGACCATTCCAGATGGCTCCGGGCGATACGCAGGAGGTGTACATCGGCGTGGTAGCTGGGCTTGGCGCCGACCGGCTCTCCAGCATCACCGCCATGCGGTTCAATGACCGCGTTGTACAATCGGTGTTCGATCGGGTCTTCCAGGCGCCAATGGCTCCTGCACCGCCACGGGTCTCCGCGTCCGAGACGAACGGAGCGATCCTCCTCAATTGGGGGTGGGATCCAACGGCTATCGAGACGACAGAGGAACGCATCATTGCCGACTCGTACACGTTCGAAGGATACACCGTGTATCAGCTTCCGCTTAAGAATTCAAGAGTGTCCGAAGGCGTTCGCATTGCGACGTTCGACCGGGTCAACGGCCGCACCATCATTAGCGAGGAGGTAGTCGACCAGTCCACAGGCCTGCCAACGGTACGCATGCTGCAGAACGGATCGGATTCGGGCATCCGACGCTCACTGCGGGTCACTGCGGATCAGGTCAACGGTACATGGTCGGGCAACTGGTATCAGGCTGTACCATTGAAGAATGGCCAGGAATACCATTTCGCGGTCACGGCCTACAACGTGAACATGTTGACCGCCGAAGTTCCGGTGAGCATCGAGTCGGATCCGGTCGTTGTCTCTGTCAAACCAAGAATTCCGTTCGGACAAGACCCCGTCACTTCCGTAGGCGAGACACTCGCCGTCGCTCATACCACTGGAAACGGCGTCGTGCGAGTGACGCCTCTTGTCCTCGATCCATACGCGGGTCGGGGTGACAGTTTCCGCATCACGTTCCGATGGACCGGCGTTGACGTCCGATGGACGCTCACGAATCGAACGCGCGGAACCGTGGTAGTCTCCGATCAGTCGAACCTGTCCGGGGACGACGCATACCCGATCGTCGACGGAGCGCTCGTCAAGGTCAATGCCACCCTCGATGGTGGGCTTGTACCAGGCATGTGGGGGAACGGTACCAGAACATTCGACCAGGGAACGCGAATGATGACGTGGGTCAACGGCGACGGTCTGCAATTGGAAGAATTCGACGGAGCGGTCGGATGGGAGGCGCCGGTGCACTACGTCGGCAATACAACGACACGCCCCGTATCTGCCAAGGCACTGGTCAAAGTGCTCGTCCGATTCGCTCACCATGCGGCCACGGCCCCATCGTCGTTCAATACGGTGACCGACGACACGTCATCATACGCATATCGATTCCTTCGTCAGGCGAGTCAGCCGGCCGCCGATCCTTCATTCGCACCGTGGATCGTCAACGTCAATTCGGGCTATCGCTTCCAGGACTATCGCATTAGTATGCCGTTGGCTGCGTACGACATTGACGCCAATCCACCTCAACGATTGGCGGTCGGATACCTGGAGAACAACACGACGTTTGGCCTCGTCGACGGCTACTATTGGCCTCCATACCAGGGAAGCATGCCGGGCGGTCAGACCAACACTGCGACCACCGGACCGCGGGAATGGCTCTTTGTCATGAAGAGCCCGTACAGCGGCGCAGGTTCAGTCCCGGAATGGCAAGACGTGCTGACAGACGCTACGATCCCGATCATGTACACGTTCACGTGGACGCGACGGTTCAGCGCGGAATGGGTTCCCCCTCTAGAAGTGTCGTTCACTCCCCGTCGCTTTCCGGATTCGACGGATGCATTCGACTTCGTCATACCAGCTCCGCTGCGCGGCCGCACGGTCGAACGTGCAAGCTCGGACCGTGTCGGAGTGTTCCCGAACCCGTATTACGCCCAGCCCACCACGCCATATGGTGCGTCGACGCCCGCGCGGCAGTTCGTCACGTTCAACAACCTGCCACAACGGGTGACGGTGCGTGTCTTCAACCTCGGCGGCCATCTCGTCCGCACCCTTCGCAAAGATGACGCGTCGCAATTCTTGGTGTGGGACCTTGAGAACGAGGATGGGTGGCTCGTGGCGAGCGGGATGTATCTCTGCCACGTGGAGCTCCCCGATCTCGGCGTCTCGAAGGTGCTGAAGCTCGGTGTCATTTCGGCGATGGAGGGAGAGCGGTAGAGCAGAATCAGAGAAACAGAGATGGTCCGCCCATTGACCAAACCGTGGTGACGCGCTCCGCATCTCCCCGACCCGCCACTCTATTCCTTCACTCCTCCATTACTCCACTCCTC
>CAYYOV010000101.1:0-4940 GCA_964473365.1 uncultured Ignavibacteriaceae bacterium | reverse complement strand
GAGGGGACGAACGCGATGACATGAGGGACCTTATGGTCCTCGAGCCGGGCCCTGCAGAAGGCCTTCACGCGTCGCTCATCGAGTGACGCTCCATCCTGCAACACGATCTCCGCCCGAATGGCGTAGCCGAGGATGTCATCCGGCACGCCGACGACGCGGGCCTCCGCGACCTCCTCCATCGAGAACAAGACCTGCTCGATCTCGACGGGGCTCACCTTCTCTCCCTTGCACTTGAAGACATCGTCCATCCTCGAGACGAAGTGCAGGTAGCCGTCCTCGTCCGTACGAAAGAGGTCTCCCGTATAGAGTGCGAGCTGACCGTCGTACGCGGGGCGCAAGACCTTCTTCGTCGATTCCGGGTCATTCCAGTAGCCCTGCATCAGGTTCGGTCCGCGAACGACGAGCTCGCCTTCTCCCACGCCTTCGATCCGCTCACCCTTCTCGTTCTCGAGCCACAGCTCGACATGCGCCATCCCTTTGCCGACCGAGGTGGGCCGACGTTCGGCCTCCTCGGGTGGCAAATAGGTGGTACGCAGGCATTCGGTGAGCCCGTGCATCAGGAAGAATCGGGCACCTGGGAACAAGCTCTTGATACGCGGCACGTAGCTGGGTGGGAGAGGTGCCGCGGCATTCGTGACATAGCGGACGGAGGACAGATCCACCTGTGCGGGCTCCTTCAGCTGCAGGAGGAGCGAATACATCGTCGGAATGCCCGCGAAGCCCGTGACGCGCTCGGTGGTAATGCGCTTAAGAATGTCGTAGGCGAAGCCGAAACCTCGCTCGAGCACGAGCCGGCCGCCCGAGAAGAAGGTCACGAATAGCTGTAGCATACCATAGCCGAACGAGAGCTGCAGCACGCACAGGATCACGTCGGTATTGCGGTGGTCGAGGTACCCTGCGACGACCTGGACGACGACGTCGATGTTCCGATGGGTCAGCGTCACGCCCTTCGACCGCCCTGCCGAGCCGGACGTATAGATGATCGCGGCGAGGTCGCCTTCCTCGATCTCCTGAGCTCCGATCGCCCGAGTGGCCGTGTTCGCTTCGGGCGAAGTCTGTTCCGCCATGTCCTCGACGAGGATCAGGGACGGAGCGTTCGTCATACCGTCCAGCGCCTGCGCGATCAGTGTCGATCGGGAACGGTCGGAAATCAGGAGCGTCGCGCCGCAGTCGGCCGCGATCGAGCGAAGATGGTCGGGGGGCGTCGTGGGATGTACCAGCACCATGCAGGCCCCCGCCTTCAGGGTGCCGAACATGGAGGTCACCAACGCGCTCGAGTTGTCCAGGAAGAGGATCACCCGGTCGCCCTTGCCGACGCCGCGACGGAAGACGAGCGACGCGAGGTCGTCCGCACGACGTCCGAGCTCATCGTACGTCGATCGTTCGGTGCCGCAGACCAGCGCCACCTTGTCAGGGTCGCGTTGCCGGGCGCGATCGAGATACTCGAAGACCAGCATCAGCGCGAGGAAGGGGGCGTAAGTTTGGAGAGGACGAACGAGACCATATGTTCGACCGTATTGAAATTGTCGGCCACGAGCTCGGCGTCGTCGAACGACACCTGGAACCGATTCTCGAGGAACGTGATGATCTCGAGGATGCCGGTCGAATCGACGACACCGGAGCCGATCAAGGACTCTGTCGGCTCCACGCGTCGATCACCGAACAAAAAGTTCTCGTTGATGTACCGGCTGATCTCGTCGCCGATCTCTTCCCGGGTCATGGCGCTTTCTTGTCGTTTGGGGCGCGTTCGGCGACCCGGTCGATGAATGTCGTGAAGCGCACGTCAGCCGGCGGGTGCGACGGGAACGTGTCCACAAATTGTTGCCAGAGCAGCATGGTAGAAAGCAGGCCGACAAAGGACATGTTGTCACGATGGCTGAGCGGAAGCTCCTTCAGGCCCCGCCGGCGGAGCTCGTAGCATTTCGACATGAACCGCGACGTACGTTCGGCGTCGAACAGCCCGGCCCGCCGGATGGATTCGGGAGCCATCAGGTCCTCCAGGTAGGGCGGGAGCTCTGGGACGAGGAACGAGACCGCATCGGGTGCCCTCACCGGCTGCTTCTTTCGCTCGAGGATCGCCTCGGGGACGAGCCGCCTCGCCGCCTGCTTGAGGACGGCCTTCTCGTTCAGGAAGGGCAGCCGGTGGAATGACGGCATCGAGGCGGAAAGCTCCATGACATCCGCATCCAGGAAGGGGAACCGACCCTCGACCGAATTGGCCATCAAGACCCTGTCGCCCTGCGACGACAGAATATAGCTCGTCAGCAACGTCCGGATCTCCAGATACTGGGCCTGGGCCAGCGATTCCCACTGCTGGAATGGTGCCGGCAGGTCCAGCAACACATCGGTCGATGGAGCACGGTCCAACGCTTCGGCCACGTCGGCAGAGAAGAACCGCTTGACCGCGGCGGTCGTTGTCCATCGCGGCTCATGGGAGAACCCGGGCGACCGGAACTTCTCCAACCCTTGTTTCCAGAACTCGAGGGAGAGATTCTTCGTCATCTGCGGAGAGCGCTTCAGATACGGGTACAGCCGGTCGAAGAGGAGCGGTCGTGCGTTCGATTGAGGATCATGGGCCCAGAACTCGCGGACCTTCGCCTCGCGGAAGATGTCATAGCCGGCCAGCCACTCGTCGGCCCCCTCGCCCGTCAGCACGGCCTTGATGCCGGAGGCGCGTACGATCTTCGACAGCAGGTACATCGGGGCCGGAGCGGTGCGGATGATCGGACGCTCGGTATGCCAGATCACGTCGGGGAACGCCGCGGCGATATCGGACCCCCGGACGACAATCTCCTCATGAGAGCTCTGGAGGTGCGCGACCATCAACTTCTGGTATGACCCCTCGTCGAATTCGTCGTCTTCGAAGCGGATCGAGAATGTCCGGAACGGCCCTCGGGCCGCTTCGAGGCCGAGGCATGCGGTCAACGAGCTGTCGAGTCCTCCGGAAAGATAGCTCCCGACCGGCACATCTGCCCGCAGCATGCGCAGTTTGGTGGCGGTTCGGAGCCGGTCGAGCAGCAGTTCGACATGCTCCTGGAATGACGGCTGCTTCTGATGGATATGCTCCTCCGCCGGGCGGAAGGCAGGGATCCAGAACCGGCGCGTTTCCACCTGCCCATCCGGACCGTAGATCCGATACGTCCCGGCCGGCAGCTCCTCGACCCCCTCAAAGACGCTCTGCGGGGCGAGCGGTCCCCAGTACGTGAACGTCTGGTCGAGCCCCCGCGGATCGATCTGTCGTCTGACTGCCGGGTCGGCGAACAACGACTTGACCTCGCTCGCGAACCGGATCTGTCCGTCATGCTCGTGGATGAACAAGGGACGCACTCCGACGCGGTCTCGCGCCATGAACAGGCGATTCCTCCGCGTATCCCAGACCGCGAACGCCCACTGGCCGTTGAATCTCGCAAGGCATTCGGTCCCCCACTCCTCGAACGCGTGCAGAATGACCTCGGTGTCCGAATGGGTCGTGAAGGTATGACCTTGGCGTTCCAGCTCTTCCCGAAGTTCAACGAAGTTGAAGATCTCGCCGTTGAAGACGATCCAAAGCGAGCCGTCCTCGTTCGTCATGGGCTGCTGACCGGTGGCGATGTCGACGATCGACAGGCGAGCGTGGGCAAGGCCGACCATCCGGTCCCGATAGCAGCCGAACGCATCCGGACCCCGATGGCGAAGCGCGCCGATCATCGAGGTCAGCGTCTCGACGGACGGAGGGGCGTGATTCCTGGACTTGTTGAGGATGCCGGCAATACCGCACATGGCGCTACCGATCGGATGCGGAGCGGATGTCGGAAGGAGATGCCAGCAACCGCTCGATCTCGGGCACGCTCCCGGCGAGGAGCGGTGGGAGATGCAAAGCCCGCGTCGACATCCGTTTCGCATCGATATCTTTGTAGATCCGGCGGACCTGATCGGGCTCGATGTTCAGGACGACCGCGGCCTCTTCGGGCGGGACGTCATGGTTGCAGGCGAACAGACAAAGGTCCATCAACTCGTACGGAAGAGCGTAGTAGAACTCCTCCTGCGTCTGAGGGATCGTAAAGGTATCCGTGGTCGGAAGCCGGCGGAGGATCTTCTCGGGGACGCCGAGATGTCTGCCCAAGGCATAGATCTGGGTCTTGTACAGATGCGCGATCGGTTTGAAGTCGGCGCTGCCGTCCCCGAGCTTCACGAAGAAACCCTGGTCGTACTCGAGGCGATTCGGTGTTCCGCACACGGCGTAGTTGAGCCGGTCAGCGTGGAAGTACTCCGTCATCTTCCGCGTCCGTTGCTTGAAGTTCGTGGCTGCGATGAGCTGGAGATAGGCCTGTACCGGGATGCGATGCGTCGACTGCACGCCCTCCGGCGTCTCCACCACGAGCCGAGTGAGGTTCAGGCGATCGCCGCCGAGGATCGACGGCAGCACCACCTTGTGCTTCCACCCCGGCCCATAGTCCGGTACGACGGCCCGGATGGCCTCGTCCTGCGCCTGATAGCAGCCGGCGGCCTCCAGGATAGGAGAGATGTCGATGGTGAGAGTCGCGATGTCGAATGTGGCCGCCAGTTCCTTGCCGAGTTCGGCCGATTCGGGTGCGCTGGCCCGCTCGGGGAGGAGGAGCCCGAAGACGCGCTCGGGTCCGAGGGCCTTCACACAGAGAGCCGCACAGACGGCGCTGTCGATGCCGCCCGAGATCGCAATGACGGCCCCGCGTTTCCGGAGGTCATTGGCCACAATGGTGCGCACTCGCCCGGCGATCGCTTCCGCCTCTCGAGCGGCGTCAAGTACCAGTATCTCGCGGTGAAAACCAGTCATGACTCGACCTCCGGGCCCGGAGCCTGGTCTGGCCGGGCAGTGCATGTCGTCACGGCTTCGATCGGATGGCTGACGATGAGGCCTGGATTATCCCTCACAGTGATAGATCGCATTGGCGTGGTGGTCTCTGAAGCGAACCGAACGATGA
>CAYYOV010000100.1:0-5005 GCA_964473365.1 uncultured Ignavibacteriaceae bacterium | reverse complement strand
GAAAGTCGAGCAGGTCGCACAATGAGTCGCCGTGCGATCGCTGCGATCACGCCCAGGACCACCCCGGCGCCGAAGAGTTCCTGTGATACGGCGATGACCCGAAAGAGCCAGTCCGGAAGGATCTGTGAGAGCGCGAACCCCGGGATGAGCCCTTCAAGGAGCGCTTCGACGACCGCCGTCAGCAGAACAAGGAAACCCCAGAAGATGAGCGCATGCATCGCCCCTGGGCCGGGCTCACGGAAGAGCTTCGATTGTCCGATGGCGACCCGAAGCGTACGGACGAGGCGGCCCTTCAGATCGTCAAACCGCTGATCGGGTTTCCCCATCTGCAAGTGCTGCACGAGGCGGCGCACACTGTACGCAAAGTACCCGAAGGCAGACAGCGCTACGATCCAGAAGACGAGATGCTTCACGTGAACCTCGCAAAGGTTGTCAAATGGTCATCGTACCACGCAACACTGTCACCGCTCGCCCGACGATCCAGACCCGCTTCACCTCGTTTCCATCCGGCAGAATGCGAATCGCAACGCGTCCCGGCCGGTCCACCTCGTCCCCCTGCTCACCGACGTAGACCACGCGGCCATCGGGAAGCGTGCTCGAGGGCAAGCGCTGGCCGGATGCATGAACAAACCGACGAAGATAGACACCGAGCGGCCCATTCGCCGAGCCCGTGACAGGGTCTTCATTCACCCCCAGACCCGGTGCAAAGAACCGCGAATGAACCGAGGAACCGGCCTCGATCGTTTCCAGCGTAAACACGCTGACTCCAAGGACCGATATGGCGCGACACGCTTCCTCCAGCCGAACGTAATCGGGCCGGATCGCGGCCAGTTCTTTCAAACCTCGGACCGGGAGATACAGGTAGTTCTCCGCGACAACCGGCCATTGCGAGTCGCATGAAGCGGCCGGGAGCCCTAGAGCGCTCAGGATTGATCCCGGCGGTACGTCGAATGGACGGAAGACCGGTACTGGGAGTTCGAATTCGATCTGCGCACCGTCGGTCCCCTTTTCGACGTTCACTGCCAGGATGCCGCTGCGCGTCTCGAGTCGAAACGCGTACGATCCTGGTCGCTCCATTCCCCACCGCCCTTCCTCCGAGAGGATGTGAAAGCTGGCGACGGTCGCATGACCGCAGAGCGGCACCTCTTCGCCCGGCGTGAACCAGCGAATGCGAAGATCGGCATTGGGAGTGCTGGGGGGCAATACGAAGGCTGTCTCGGAGACGTTCATCTCGCGAGCGACAGCAAGCATCTGCGCATCGGTCAACCCGTTGCCCTCGGGCACCACGCCTGCATAGTTACCCGCGAACGGTTTCGTCGTGAACGCGTCGACCTGTCGAATGAGAATCTCAGCCATGTCGAGGATGCTCGGTCGAAGGAATGGGACTCGTTAGCGAAGGCAGATCATGAGACATTCGACACCAGGTGCCTGAGGGCCCGGCCAGGTTCTGACCTCTGACCTCTGGCCTCTGCTCTTTCACGGAAGTCCGACGGCCACCAGAGATCGCTGTTCTTTCAGAAAATACAGTATTCCACCCCATACAAAGAACGTATCCGGCACGACAGCCCGGGCGGAGGTGTGGATGATCTGGTCGAACATCGTACGTCCGTTGCCATCCATGACGCGGAGGCGTTGACGCATCGTCAGCGGACCCGCGGCATCCAGCGGCTCATACGTTCCCCGGACGGTCCATCCGGGTCCGGCGATGACCTCCTCCATCGATTCCCCGTTCGGGTCGGCGTCGCCGAGACCCGCTGGTTCGGGGAACTCCAACGCATGAGAAGCCTGGTGGAGCACGCCAGACGCCAGCGTCCATTCGTCGGCGTCCACCTCGGGGTCACGCACCCCCAGTCGTTCTCCGGTGCGGATGTCGATGATCACCTGTTCCCGCCCTGTCGTATCCAGCCGCGTTGCCAACAGGCGATCATCGGCGACAGCGGCAAACGCCACGTCCGGGGCAGACCACAGCAAGGTGCCGCTTTCTATGTCCACGACATGGATGCGTCCATGATCAGGCAGGTCAGGTTTCACGAATTCATGAAGGATCGCGAAGGTGCCATGGACCGCCTCCAGCCCTGTCCACCACGGCTCACCCCACTGCTTGTCCTTCCAACGAACGGCCCCAGTCCGGGCGTCGATATGAAAGAAACCAACGCGCAACGCTTCGGGCTCCCTGGATTCTCCCACGAAGCCGCCGGCTGATGTCGGTAGGAGCCGCCAGAGCAGTCCGCCGGGCGCGAAAGACCAGCTCGGCGTCAACCGATCACGATGTCCGAAGAGTGAGAACGGCATGGCAGTGAGGGATGAACCTACTCCTTTTTCCGGGGAGGTTCAACCGTCGGCTACTGGATGACCGCTGGAAGAGGGACCGTCAACGAGTCGACGACGAAGGCTCCGACCATCCCGACTCCTCCATTCACGTTCGAGTAGTCTGGTTGGTCGGTGCGGACCGTAATGGGATCGAAGAAGCCGTTCACGAGGAAGGTGTACTTGTAGGCATGTTCATCCACGAGCGTCAGATAGAGGATCGCACGACGATACCGGATGTTTGCGGCGCCGTACTGGTCGACGATACTTCGGATCAGGAACCGATACGCAGAACCCTCATACCGAAAGGCCTCCGCGCCGTACGAATACCGTGGCTCCTCCGCAGTCGATCCCTGCAATGTCGGATATTCGGGCTTCACATCAGCCGCAGACACGGCCAGTCGCGAAGGGACCTCCCGCCGTTCGACCCTGCCCCCCTCCGAAAGCACTTCGTACTCCAGCTGGAGGTTCGGGAGATATCCGAACGCCTCTGGCGGCAGTCCGATGAACAGTTCGAGGTCCAGGCCGGTAAATGAACTTGGATTGGACAAAAGTGCCTCGTTCCGGAAGTAGAACGGCGCGATCGACGGGACCTTGGCCGTCGCCTCTGCACGCGGATATCCCGGCACATCCACACGGACGGTATAGGTCATTCCTCGTTCAACACGGAGCGGTGACGTGGTCAGGATGCGGAGGCCGTTCGAATACCGTTCGGCATTCGGGTGCGGCACGACGGTATCACGCAATGAGGCCGAGTACCGATCCCAGGAGAGTGTTGCCGTACCTCCGCTCAGGTCAGGTTCCGTTGTATGCGACATCGGGTCGGCGCCTTGGAGATCGTACGTCGCCTGCAGACGGAACATCACTGTGTCGGTCGAAGGCGAGAGAAGCCCGAAGACGACCAGACGGTTCTCAAACGTGCCGCGCGGATCGAACCCGCGTTCACATCCACCCAGCATGACAATCGCAAACAGGATCGTGGCGGCTGTTCGCATCAGTACTCCGCCGTGATCGTGATCGATGGAAAGAACGGAAGCATCGTGATCACCCGCCCGGTCGTACGATCCACGTAGAAGATGTTTGCGCGGTCGTAGAGATTGGCCACTTGCAGCCCCACCGACCCGCGCAGACGTCCGAGCTCGAACCGGTACTGCGCCCCGACGTCCAGCCGATGATAGACCGGAAGCCGGCGCACGTTCTTTTCGCCAAGTCGCAGGTACGGCTCCCCCTTCTGCGAGGAGATCGGCCCGCCGAACGGATCGTCGAACGAGAGCCGGTCATAGTAGCCAATGGAAGGAGTGAACGGGAACCCCGTGCCGAATTCCCAGCGCGCAGAAAGCTCGAAAGGCTCGAACCGCATGATCCCCAGCAGATTGACGACGTGACGTCTGTCGTAGCGGGGCGCATACGTGAACCCGGCATTCGAAATGGTCGTCCAGCCGACCGTGTGGGCACCGTAGACGTCCCACGACGGCTGTCCGTAGCGGACCAACGTCTCCACGCCGTAAGAACGACCCTGTCCGCGGATGTAATCTGGATCCGCCGCGCTCACCTTGTCGCGGTTGTACGTCACGAGGGAGCCATACCGTTTGTAGTACGTCTGAAGGCTCACCGACAGCTCCGGGAGGACGTTCCCTTCGAAGCCCGTGACGATGTGGTCTGCCGATTGCGACCCGACCGTCCTCGGTACTTCGATCCACGCATCGAAGATCGGGACGACATCGTCCTCGTTATTGACCGTGATGAGATGCTGGCTGAATCTGCCGTACGACAGCTTCCACTTCCACTGCGGTTCCAACAGATAGCTGATGTTGACCCGTGGCTCCACTGCCTCGATCCCGGCCTTGCGCTGGAAGAGGGAGCCAGCATCCAGATGGATACCGCCATCGATCTGCCAAGCTCCAAGCGTCGCCTGGTACCGCAGCCATGCCCAGAAGTCCACGAACGAGCTCGAGATGGACCTAGAGATGCCGGCAATATTGACGAGCTCGTAATCGACCGTCGGGAACGAGAAATCGAACCCTATGAAGAAGAGGTCTCTGGAATCGGTGTATTTCGTGGCCTGGGTGCGAACCCCCACTTCGCGCACTTTCGTCCGAGCGGGCGTGATGGCGGGGTTCTGCGACCTCCGGCTGGCCTCGAAGAGGTTCTCATACGCGACGACGTCGACGAACAACCTCTCGTTGATCAGTCCGCCTCCGTTGAATCCCACCGCATGATTGCGCCAGACATAGTCCGGGTCGGCCGTCGAGCGCGATCGAAGGTCGTCGCCGCTGAAGAACCCTGTGAATCCATATCGCGAATGCTCTACAAGATCCTCTCCCGTGATCTTGACGAACGCGTCGTAGAACGACAACGGCAGGTCCTTGCGCAGCACGCGGTCAAGCACGTTACTGAACGTCGACACCCGAGCGCTTGCAAGGAAACGGGTCGCACCGTAGATCGGACCTTCGACGCGGAGCTTGGACGACGCGAGGCTGGCCTCGGCCTTGGCCGCATACTCCTTCCGGTTGCCGTCCCGCGAAAGCATATTTACTACTGACGAGAGCCGCCCGCCAAACCCGGGCGGGAACGCCCCCGTGTAGACTTCCGTCGTCTTGATGATGTCCGGGTCGAACAGGCTGAACATCCCGAAAGCATGGAACGGGTTGTAGATCTTCATCCCGTCGAGCATGATGAGGTTCTGGTCCCCCGCACC
>CAYYOV010000099.1:0-5282 GCA_964473365.1 uncultured Ignavibacteriaceae bacterium | reverse complement strand
GCCACCGACCCGGCTTGGACGGCGAACCAGATGGCGATGTTGTTCTCGAAGTTCGAGGCCGCGATGGCACGAGGAGACGTTGAGAGCCATTGATGATACGAGCGGAACCAGGCCACGAGACTGTCATGGGCCGATGCGGGCCATGCGGGTGAGCCGGCAAGCAGGCCGTCGGCGTCGCAGACGTACCCGATGTTGCGCGTCTCGATCGTGCCGGCGGGTCGTCCGTCATCCATGCCCTTCACCATCTGGGCGTGTTCGAGGTTCGGGTTCATGCGCGTCGCCGGGTCGAGGAACCAGGTGCGGATCGCTTCCGCGGCCCGAGCGCCGTAGCGCTCTTCGCCGAAGATATAGTAGGCCAGACTGAGCGTCTGGACTGCTTCGACCATCGCAGCAAAATAGGTCGCATCGGTGATCGTCAGGATCTCAGGATTGGGCTCGCCATCGCGGCTCACGTATGGCAGGCCATCTGGCTTCGTGGTGTCGGGCCAGTAGTAGCGCGCAAGACTTAGGTAGTCGTGTTTGTCACCACTCGTGGCGCTCTGCGACTTGTCCATGACCGACCGGAGAGGTGCCTGCATCGCGACATCGGCATCTTTCCGCAGTGCGTTCAATGCCGGGCGAAGGTCAGCCGAACCGGAACGATGGGCATCTCGGGCACGGACGACGGCCATTCCGTCAAACGAAAGTACACGGGGCTGGGAAGAGAGCGACTGTGCAAGTCCCGCTGCGGCCAAAGAGATGACAACCAGTGATGCGGCACGATCGATCATAGGGAGCTCTGCGTTGCGGACTGACGTGACCCTTCCTGGGAGGGGAAAAGCAGATCTTCACAAAGGCGATGCGGACCGAATTGGTATGCTGACCCTGTGAGATCGACGACAGACACGAACGGCGCCAATCTCAACATTTCAGCTCATAGCGATACGAAGCAGACTGATGTGGCCACTTGTGGAGTTGCTCAGAGGATTCGGAGCCATCACGCGGGATACTTTTGCTCGACTCCTGTCGGTGGTACAGCCCGCTTGCGGCAGGTAGATCTTATCCTCGAGATCCTTTGTTCGTCTCGTTCAATATCCGCGCAGAGGAATCGATACGCGGTCAATGTGTGAGGTGCTGCCGTGAGTTGTAGATGGCGGCGACGAGCGAGGGGTAGTTCGAAAGAAGGCCATTCAACCTGTCAACGTTGTCCAAGATGCTTTCTCGGAGATCGACAGTCCAGGTGAGTACCAGCCTTCCACTGTTTTGAACACGATCGACGTCGGTCTGTGGTAGCTGGATCGTCCAGATCGGAGCCCAGGCGCGGCATTGCGTCAACGAGAGGGCTGTCTCGACATCCAGTTCGACCAGGACCTTCGAAGAATCTCTGTGTGGGCTGGAAATGAAGGCTCGAAGAACTTCCTCAGAGGGAATTCCCAGGAGTATTTCAAGTTGCCGTCCCATCCCTGCGGCTTTCTCCTCCTTGGCGTGCTGGATTCGGATCACCGCGTCGACAGAGGCACCATCTTTGACGTCCAACCACACGAGGGTCAGGGGTGTCCGCTCGATCACGGCGTCGAGTGCCTCGGCGAGCGTCGGGATCTCTTCACCGTGGATCAGCCTTCCGAGTGCTTTGATCTGCGCGAGATCGAACTGCTCGACCTTCCCAAGCAAATACGCTCCCTGGACTGTTCGAGGCGAGAAGGTGTCGTCGTGAAACACGATGATCTTGTTGTCCCTCGTTCGCTTGACGTCGATCTCGATTCCCGTGGCTCCGAGCGTGGCGGCATGTTCGATCATCGGGATACTATTCTCGGAGAAGCCCAGCCGATCGGAATTACGTCCTCCACCCCGGTGTGCCAGGATGTGAAAAGGAGGTCCGGGCTCGATCGCCCGCACTCGACGTAGCTCCATCTTCTTGCGTCCGTCGATGGTCCCTCGCATGCGAATGAGCGGAGGCACCGAGAGCCGGGCAAGGTGGCGCGCTCCTTCGGCCAGACTGATGCTGAGACGTACACGATTTCCGGAGCCTGAACGCACCGTTCTGACATACCCGAAAAGCTTCACAGTCGAATCCGCAGAGAATCCACCTGCTGTCTCCGTGTAGACGACGTCATGTTCAGAATACAGACACCACCGTTTGCCGATCCATCGTCCCACGACAGTCGCACCCAGGTGCTCTTGGCCCTCTTCGACTTCATAGACCCCCTCCATGAGCGACCGGGTGGAATCGATCAGGGGCGTCAGTGGGTCGTCGAAGAACTCAAATCCAGAAAACAGGTCAGGAGCTGACGGCAGGTCCGGTGCGCAGGATCCGAACCACAAGCATATCAGGACCGTTGTGACGTGACGCATCATAGGTCAGTAGCGAATGGCGTCGAAACGAAAAGTGCAGGATGGTACGATCGACAGGATCCCTCGGTATCGAAAATAGAGGATCCGAAGCTCCGGCCCGATGCTGAGCCTGTCGGTCAAAGCAAATACGTGAGAGCCGAAGAAGGTCATTCCCAGTTCGAGTCGAGACCCGTCAACCCGTGGGCTCGAACCCCCTTGGATCGTGCTCATCATGACATACGGACCGATCCCCATCCCGATCTCCGTGCCGCTTGCCTGCATGGACAATGCAAGCTGGATGGGAATGGCGGACAACCGCGCCCGATACGTCAGGTCCAACACCGAAGGCTCTGAGAGGAGCGGATCGACCGAGAATTCATCCTCGCAAAAGACGTAGTAGCCCGTCAGGATCCCGAAGGAAAGAAGCCTGCTTGGGTGCCACATTCCTCGCAACGAGAACCCGTACCCGATCGCCGCATCGGTGACCGTGCCGGGGACTCGTGGACTCCGGAAGAAGTTGAACATGGGGCTGGCCGTCCCGGTCAATTCTACCTGGAACGTCGTATCGACGCCCTCCTGCGCCAGGGCGATCTCCGGAAGGGTCAGGAATGCTATGATCAACGCCACGATCTTCATAACTGGATCGCGAAGAAGAATTCAGGGACGAACAACCATTCTTCGACCGTGTTATACAGCATCCACGATTGATAGGGCGTGCGCGCATATCCAAGACTCAGCCCGATCGAGATGTGCTGGTCCCGCATGAACGGTTGCTCGACCACGAGGGTACAGTAGTAGTCGTTGATCGAGTATTGGGGACCCACTGAAGCTTCAAGACCGTTGACGTAGCTCGCGCTACGGAATACGTACGAGAGCACAAAGGAACATGAGACCACGAAGGCGTCAAATCGGTATCCACAACGGAGTATGGGCATCACAAAAAGCCCGAAGGCTTGCACGTCGTCGAACAAATTCGCTCGCGTGATGAAGCCGTACGCGAACCCTGCGTGACCGGCTAGACCGAGACTGAACCGGTCAAGACGTGTATTCCACTGCAGGCCGCCATGAACGAGATAGGAGAAGATGCTCGTCGAGAATGAACCGGCCAGCGAGAGGCTTTCTGTCAGGCCCCGCTTGTACTGGACATCCAATCCCGGGATCGGTACCTCCTGTTCCGAGTCGGGATAGGGGAGCAACGAAACCGAAGCCCCGACCTGGAAGAAGGAGGCTCCGGATTCCATCGGGAGCGGCTCGTAAAAGTAGTAGACGGGTTGGAGCGACGGTTCGGCGAGACGCGAAGACATTCCGTCTGCGTTGACGTGTTGCGTCTTGCGTGGAACGGCGACATGTGTCGCGAATGGAGCAGGCTGGGAAAGACCGGAGTCCAGATACAGCGCGTCGTTCAGAGCCGCTGAAGAGATCTGCGCGAACGCGTTGGACGGGCCGCCGGCCAGCACGAGGCAGACGACCGATGAGAGCAACAGAGCGTTCAGGAGCTGGCAAGTTCTCTGCATGTGAACCCGGAGGAGCAGGACTTGTAGCTGAGTACCTCTGCGACCAGCCTAATATGCCGTTCCGGCGTTGACATTGTCAACACGGGAAGGGAGAACTCGTCTGGACCGGTCCGACCCTCCCTATTCAGCGCTGGCCCCATGCATTCTCAAATCTGGCACACTCGCGGTCAACGCTTGTCAAGTTGATCGAGTTTCGCCATTTTGGCCTTTGATTGGTCAGCGCAGAACCTTTACGAGCATCGAGTCCGGACATGGAGAGAATGCGGATCTCGGTACGTGGTTTGGTTGTTCGTATTGTCCTACGAGCCCTCAGCTCGCTGCTGCCGGTGGCCCTGCTCGTCGCACAGCCCTCCCAGCCATTCTACTTCATCCAACTGACGGACCCGCAGCTCGGCTACCATCCCCTCCATCGAGGTATGCAGTATGAGCTTGATCATCTCGAGAAAGCTGTAGTCGCAGTGAACCGCCTTCGCCCGGCATTTGTAGTCATCACAGGCGACATGGTTCATCGAGTGGGCGACACGGCTCAGATCAAGGCATTTCAGGCAATGTTGGCACGGATCGATTCGTCGATTCCATACTATCTCGTTGCCGGGAATCACGACGTTGGAGACCGACCGACTGAATTGACCCTGGCCGCCTATCGGAAGGACTTCGGGCCCGACCATTACACGTTCATGGTTCACGGCGTGCGATTCATCGTGATCAATTCACCACTCATCAAAGCATCCCAGTCCGCGCCACGGTCGGCGAACGAGCAGATTGAATGGCTTCGAGGGCTCATTTCAAGAGAACCGCCTCGCTCCGGTTCGCCACTCACGATCCTCTTTCAGCACCATCCGTGGTTCGTCGACGGCCAGTACGAAACGGATTCGTATTGGAACATGGGTGGCCGTGATCGCAGAGCATATCTCCCCGTGCTCGACAGCCTGGGTATCCAATGGGTCTTCTCTGGACATCTCCATGCGTCGGTGGAGGCATCTGCAGGCGGCATCAATTTCATAACATCAGGACCGGTGGGAATGCCGCATGATCTCAGCGGCTCGGGTCTCCGGATCGTCTTTGTGGGACCTGGGGGGGTCGCTCATCAATTCTATCCGCTCGACGATGTGCCCGAACAGGTCACGATACCCGAGGAAGTGATCCGATAGGACCGAAGGCGTCGTTGTTTGTTGCGCGTGGAGCCGGGATACAGGCCGGTCGACTTCAGGCGCAAGATGTAGAACCAGGCAGGCACTTCCCCTCCCAAGAAGCAAAAACCCCCAATGGAAGAATCCATATGGGGGTGTTCATTGGGCCTCTCGACCCTTCGATTCTCTCAGGGTCGCCCCGAGCGAAGTCGAGGGGCGACTCGGCCCGCCTAAGAACAGCGGGCCTCGCTCGAGGCCGCGAGCAAGTCCCGTCCCAAAACGACAAGTCCCATCCTTGTGGGGACGGGACGAGTCGAGGGGCTCCGCG
>CAYYOV010000098.1:1632-5339 GCA_964473365.1 uncultured Ignavibacteriaceae bacterium | reverse complement strand
CGGGCTTTCCCGCCGGGTTGCCTCTTTCTGCCCCCTTGAGTAGCTTTGCCTTCGCCCAAGCGTCGCCTTCGTTCGTGAACTCAGGAGCCCCTCCTCCTCGATCCGTATGATCGGCACCACCATCGGACACTTTCAGGTTCTCGAAAGACTGGGTGAAGGCGGCATGGGCGTCGTCTTCAAAGCCCAGGATACCCGCCTCGACCGCCTCGTTGCCCTCAAGTTTCTCCCGCGTCACATCGCCGCCTCCGAACAGGACAAAGCCAGACTTGTCAACGAAGCCAAAGCAGCGGCCGCTCTCAACCATCCGAATATCTGCACCATCTACGGCATCGAGGAGCATGACGACCAGGTGTTCATCGTCATGGAACTCGTCGAAGGGGAGACGCTCAGACATCGGGCTGGCACAGGACCACTCCCGACAGCCGATCTCGTCTCCATCATCACCCAGGCCGCCGATGCGCTGAAGCTCGCCCACGCCAAGGGGGTCGTCCACCGCGACATCAAGTCCGAAAACCTCATGCTGACCCGCGAAGGGCAGGTGAAGGTCATGGACTTCGGACTCGCCCTCGTCACCGGCCGGTCACGCCTCTCCTCTGAGTCGACCCTCGTCGGCACGGTCTCGTACATGTCTCCCGAACAGATCAGGGGCGAGACGGTCGGCCCCGCGTCCGATCTCTGGTCGCTCGGCGTCACGATGTACGAGGCCGCGGTCGGCCGCCTGCCATTCGAAGGACAGTACGACCAGGCGATCATCTACCTCATCCTGAACGAGTCGCCACCTCCTCCGTCCGAATTCGCGCCGGAGATTCCCATCAGGCTCGAGAGCGTCATCCAGAAATCTCTCCAGAAAGACGCCGGACAGCGATTCCGCAGCGCGCAGGAACTGATCGAGGCGCTGGAGGCGGTCAAGGAGGACCTCGCCCACGGTTCGCATGTCCGGTCCGGAGACCGAACGTCGAGCACCCGCCGGGGGAAGACCACAGAGCGGCCAACCGAGCGGGAACGCCGTCTCGTTACCATCCTGCTCTCGGCCCTGACGAACGTCGACAAGCTCTACGAGTCGGGCGATCCGGATTCCGCCACGACCACCGTGAGCGACTGCCTCAAAGGGCTCGCTTCCATCATCGAAAAATTCCACGGCACGACGGAAAAACTTTCGACCGAACACGGCCTCATGGCCACGTTCGGCGCCCCCGTGGCCCACGAAGACGACCCCGAACGGGCGGTGCGCTGCTCGCTCGAAATGAGATCGTACGTCCAGCGGTTCAACGCCCTGCAGTCGATTCCCGAGAGGTCGGCCCTCGGCGTGACCGTCGCCATCCACTCCGGAACCGTCGTCGCCGGCAGCGATGCGGCGACGGGATATTCGGTGATGGGCGAAGCCGTCACCGTGGCGGCCGGAATGCTCAACGACGCTGCGCCCGGTGAGATCTGTCTGAGCAGCGACACGCTCCGGATCGTCGACCGCCTCGCCGAGACCGGTGCAACCCGGCCCGTCCGCATCCGGGGCCGGTCGCAGCCGGTCGACGTGCACCATCTCCAGGGTCTCCGGCAGGAACCCGCCTCCCGCGCCGGCATCGGCAAAGGTGCCTTCATCGGCCGGCAGAAGGAAAAGACGCAACTGAAAGAGGCCCTCGACACGGTCCTCACGCGAAAGGACGTGCGTCTCTGTCTCGCGGGAGAACCGGGTGTGGGGAAGAGCCGTCTGTCCGAGGAGCTGCTGCGTCTCGCCGATGGCAAGGGAATGCCCTCCTACGTGGGCAAATGCTCCAGCTTCGAGATCGACACGCCCTACTATCTGTGGACGACGCTGCTCAAGAGCATTCTTCGCCTCGGTCCGGAGGCCGGAGAACAGGAGACCCGCACGCGTCTGCACGAACTCCTGCAGATCCTTTCGCTGGAGTCGGAAGAACCCTACCTGGCAACGCTCCTTTCCCTTCGGTATGAGGAGATCCTGCTGGAGGTCGACGAGACCCGGAAACGAAAGATCTTCGGGGCGACGAAGAACCTGCTGTCGGCCCTTGGCAACCGGAAGCCGAGCGTGTTCATCCTGGAAGACCTGCACTGGATCGATCGCTTCTCGCAGGCCCTGATGGACCATATCTTTGGCGAAGCGTCGGTCGGTCCGGCTCTGTTCTTCTTCATCTTCCGCCCTGAGTATACACCACAGGCGGCCAAATTCTCGGGCACGCTCATCGACCTGGACAGGCTCTCCGAGACCGAGGCATCCGACCTGGTGAAGTCGCATTTCGGCGTCGACCGGATCCCCGAGGTGGTCGAGAGCATCCTGAGAAAACGGACGGAAGGAAATCCATTCTTCGTCGAAGAAACGGTCCGTACGTTGCTCGATAGGGGAATGATCTCCATCTCCAAGGGGAGCATGGACGTCATCGACGAGAATTTCGAAGGGAGCATTCCGGAGACGGTGCAGGGGGTCATCATGGCCCGCATCGACCGGCTGGAGCATCGCATCCGGGAGGTGCTGCTGGATGCGTCGGTCATCGGGCGGGAATTCTCCCGGCCGGTGCTGGAGCATGTTGCCGCGAACAAGTCGGAGGTGGACCCCGGGTTGCGGCAGCTTCGGACGCTGGAGTTCATTCTTGAAAAAGATCAGGCGCAGGAATTCGAGTACCTCTTCAAGCACTACCTGATCCAGGAGGTGGCGTACAACACGCTCCTGACCGACAAGCGGAAGAAGCTGCACGGCCTCATTGCCCGGGCCATCGAGCAGCTTTACCAGGAACGGCTCAAGGATTTCTACGAAGTGGTGGCATTCCACTACGAGAAGGCGGAGGAGTGGGACAAGGCGGCCGAGTATCTGAACCGGGCCGGGCGGAAGGTGAGCGAGATCTTCTCGAGGGAGGAATCGAACGGGTTCTTCAAGCGGAAGGACGAGGCGCTCGAGAAGCTCTACGAGTCGCGAAGTGAAAGCCGCACCGGATGGGTCGTGCTCAGCCTGCTCATCGCAGCCGTGGCCGCACCGCTGGCCGTGGTCATGATCGCCATTCCCTACTACCTGGCCGACCTCTACATCAACATGCCGCCCTATGTCCAGCTGTCGCTGTTCGGCTCGGAGACGCTGGGGAACATCGGGTTCGTTCTGTATCTCCTGTTCCTCTGCATCGGCTACCCGGTGGGGGCGCTCATCTTCATGTTCTTCGGCGTCATCCCGGCGCTCACGCGAACGCCGAAGCTCTACGACCTGTGGGAGGACCAGGTCCGGGTGGTGTTCGGCCCGACGAAGGTCTTCTCGATCGGGTTCAGCGAGATAGAAGAGATCCGGTTCTCCGGCGATGCCGGCAAGCCCCGGCCACCGTTCGGGGCGCGTCTGCTCGACCCGGGCTCGAGAATGCCCGACGGTGTGGAGTTCTCCATCCTCGTCTGGCTGCGCAAGGTTGTTCTGCCATCCGCGCCGAAGATCCTGGTCGTTTCGCTCATCGGATCGTTCGTGCTCGCCAAGGTGTACGCGCAAGCCCTGGGGATCAGGGGTTTGTCATACGTGGAATTCATCAGCTACAAGCCGGGATGGTATTTCGTGTACGTGCTGGCGGCGGCGCTAGTGGGGTTCTACTTCAGGATCCCGGCGATGTTCAAGAGTGTCCCGCCCTATTCGTTCGGGTTCAGCTCACGGCGGGGACAGGTGATCGTTCGGAAGAAGACGGGAGTCGGCGTGCTCCGGCTTCTGCTCCCATGGCTCCACACTCCCT
>CAYYOV010000098.1:0-1532 GCA_964473365.1 uncultured Ignavibacteriaceae bacterium | reverse complement strand
CTCTCGTCGTTGAAGGAAGTGTGGACCTGGCTCAGCTATACCCGTCCGTTGAGGAAGCAGGCGATCGCAGAGTTCCTGATCGTGACGCGCCTGGATCCAGACAACGTCGAGGCGCTTGTGGAACGGTCCCGGCTTGCGATGCCAGAGTACTGGTCGCAGACTGACATTTCGGAGGCTGAATCGCTTGCGCGGCGGTCCATCGAACTTGCGCCAGACAACGCCAGGGCGCATTTTCAGCTGGGAGAAGTGCTCGGACGAAGGAGCCGGAACGAAAGGACTGATTGGCGCAAAGCGGACAGGACCCATGAAGAGGCCATTCGTGCCTATCGAAGGGCGATCGATCTTGGCGCGGCAGATGCTGAAGCGTACTACAGCATGGCGGGTTTCTTCTCCAGTATCGACCTCGTCGCGTCGCGGGAGTGGGGGATGTTCCGGAGGAAATTCGAATCGACTCCCGCCTTTATCAAGGGATTCTACGCGCTCGGGGCCGTCATCTTCGGAATGGACAGTGAAGAGAAGTCGAATTGGCTCGTGTCGAAGGCCCTTGAACTGTCGCCCATCTATCCCGCTGCCCTTGCCGTTCGGAGTGAACTGCATCGACGCCTCGGACGGGACGACGAGGCCGTGCAGGATTTCCTTTCGGCGAGCCGGCTGAATCCGCGCACCGCGAGGAGATACCGGTGGCGGCATCAGGCGGATTTTCTCAGGTCGGTCCTGCGCACAGACCCGGCTTCCTACGCCGCTCGCTTGAGTCTCGCGGAAGAGGCGTTGGACAATCATCCCAAGGAGGCTCTGCAAGAAATCGAGGCAGCACTCCACATCAAGCCCGATGACGGCTTCGCCTGGTACCTCCTTGGCCAGGTCTATGAAGCGCTGAGCGACACATCGGCAGCCGACTCCGCTTACACGACGATCTTGCGCGTGCCGCCCGACCCGTCGGTCCGTTTCCATAGTCTGCGCACGTTCTTTGCATCGGATGGCAGATACGACAAGGCCATCGCCGCAACAGAATTCGAACTCTCGCATGGCCTGACGGACAGCGCCTCTGCCCTCTATTCGCTCGCGCAACTCTTCAGAGACCGGGGAGAGACGGCGCTGGCCATTCGCTACTATTCGCGGGCATTTCCGCTCATCACGGTCCGACGGTTCATTCCGTACTTCAGCGCAGAGTATGCGGACGCGTATCTCACCCAGAAGAAGTACGACGACGCGCTAAAGATCCTGAATCAAGCGTTCGAGCGGACGAGGGATGAGGACGAGGATCGACCGATGATCTTCTTCAAGATGGGTCAGGTCTATGCCGGCCAGGGGAACATTCGGCGGGCGATCGAGATGTACGAGCGGGTGCTTGCCAAGCGCGATAACATCGGCGAATGGCACCTCGCGCTCGGACTGGAGCTGCTGAAGACGAAGCAGCGGGAAAGGGGGATGGAAGAAATCCGAAAGGCGGCTGAGCTGCGATGGCAGCCGGCGAAGGACACGCTGCAGTACTTCGAGAGCCGCGGGAGAAAGTGAGAGGCGAAACGTTCCAG
>CAYYOV010000097.1:2245-5412 GCA_964473365.1 uncultured Ignavibacteriaceae bacterium | reverse complement strand
CGATCCTTCCGTCGTGACCGTCCGCGAGAACGACCGACCACGCCCTCGGCGGATGAGGGCCCTTCGTTCCGTTGGGAGATCATCTCGCGCGATCTCGCAGACGAGTGTGAGCTGCTCCTCGTTTGCGAGTCTTTTTGATAACGCCCTTCCACCATGAAGTTCTCATCATCGAACATGGTGAGTGGCTCGACGTGCAACTCTGCGTCGCGACTGCCGTAAGTGACGGTGCCCGACGCACGCTTTCTCACCTTCGGTAACGCTCCTCATTCGGTTGTGGTCTACGACGTTCTTCCGCACACCACCTTCGTGCACTCATGAAAGCCGTACTGCAAACCCGATCCGGACCCCCCGACGTCCTGACCTTCGCTGAGATCGACCGCCCCATTCCCGGGAATCGGGAGATCCTGGTTCGCGTTCATGTCGCAACGGTGGCAATGGGAGATGTCATGCTCCGGAAGCTGCCGCGGCTCCTTCTTCGGCTGGTCGGACTGGTCGTCGGCTTCTCGCCAAAGACGGTCGCCGGGGTGGAGTTCGCCGGTGAGGTTTTTGGAATAGGGCCGGGAGTGACCCGCTTTGCCATTGGCGATCGCGTGTTTGGTACCACCACCGGCCTGACGACAGGGGCGTACGCAGAGTTCCTCTGCATCCCGGAAGAGTGGAAAATGGGGGTGGTGACGAAGATCCCTCCAAACGTCTCCGATGAGGTTGCCGCCGTACTCCCGGTCGGCGGTATGACGGCCCTGCAGTTGCTGCGCAAGGTCGGCGTCAAGGCCGGAGATCGTGTGCTCGTCTATGGCGCGTCCGGGTCGGTGGGCACGTATGCCGTCCAGCTCGCCGTGCACATGGGCGCGGCGGTAACGGGGGTGTGTAGCACGCCCAACGTGGAGCTCGTCCGCTCGCTCGGAGCTTCGTCGGTCGTCGACTATACGAAGGAGGATGTCGCGCGGCGTGCTGAACGGTACGACGTCGTGTTGGACGCGGTGGGCAAGCTCGCCTCCTCGCGCGTGCGGTCGGTGCTCGCCCCGGGCGGACGGTCGGTCTCCATCAGAGCCATGACGAAAGAAACGCTCGAGGACCTTGGGCAGCTCGCCACGCTGGCGTCGGAGCGCAAGGTCAAGCCCGTGATCGATCGTCGCTATCGCTTCGACGATATAGTGGAGGCACACCGGTATGTCGAGTCGTGGCGTAAGCGGGGAAATGTGGTCATTCAAATACTGGAGCGATCATGAAAGCGGTCATCTTGCAGGCGTACGGTCCGCCCGAGATGCTGGCGGTCCAGGAGATCCCGAAGCCGTCGGTCGGTCCCGGCGACGTTCTCATTCGTGTGCGAGCCACGACGGTCAACTTCGGCGACCTGATGGCGAGACGGTTCAGCGAGATCACGTCGAGCGAATTCCACATGCCGGGACCGTTGTTCTTCTTTGCGAAGCTCGCGTTCGGATGGCGGACGCCCCGGGTCAAGGTGCTCGGGAGCGAGTTCGCGGGTGAGGTCGAGGCGGTGGGCGGGTCGGTGACGCAGTGGAAGCCGGGCGACCGGGTGTTCGGCTATACGGGAGCGCGGATGGGCTGCTACGCCGATTATCTCCTGATACCCGAGGACGGGGCGATGGCCGGGCAGCCGACCAATGTTTCTCCCGAAGAAACCGCCTCTTCGATCTACGGCGCGGTGATGGCGCTCGGACTGCTCAAGAAGGCCGGGGTCCAGCGAGGCGAGCGCGTGCTTGTCAACGGAGCCTCCGGAAGCATCGGCACGGCGGCTCTGCAATTGTGCAAACATGCCGGCGCACACGTCACCGGCGTTTGTGGCACATCGAGGGTGGACTACGTTCGTTCGCTCGGCGCCGATCGGGTGATGGACTACACTCGCGAGGACTTCACCAAGGGCAACGAGCGTTACGACCTGATCATCGACGTCCTCGGCAAGACCACTCCGGAGGCGTGCGCCCCCGTGCTCACGCCAAAGGGGCGCTGCCTGTATGTGAGCTTCAAGATGAAGCATGTCTGGAGCATGCTAAGGTCCTCGCGCAAGGACGGGCAGCGGGTGATCTGCAGCCTCGCGTCGGAGAGTGCGGAAGCGGTTCGCGAGGTGGGACGACTGCTCGAGTCCGGCGCTCTCCGGGCGCGGATCGGCCGGAAGTTCCCGCTGGAGCAGGCCGCCGAGGCTCACCGATATGCCGGGTCGGGCGAACGGTCTGGGCCGATCGTGCTTACGGTCGGTGGATGAGGCGGAAGGAAAGAAGACAGAGGCCAAAGGCCAGAAGCTCTTCCCGAACGAAGCGGCCGAAGACCGCGGAGTCGAGGGGCGAGAGGCCAGTGGTCAGATGTCAATGCCAAAGGAGTGGAGATTCTGGTTGGATTCACCACGGAGATCCCTCGCCGGAGAACGATTCATTGCGTAGATTTCACCCACGATCCCGATGAGCACCACACTCTGGGCGATCCTCCTGTTGATCACGGCGGCGATCGCCGGCTCCCTCATCTGGCGCTTTTCCTCGCGCCGGAGCTCGATCCCCTGTCCTGCGTGGCTAGGCTGGCTGGTGGAGATGGAGAACCCGATCGCACGCGAATACAACGCCGCGAGCATCATCTCCCATCTCGACCTGAGGCCGGGCATGGCGGTACTGGACGCAGGATGCGGTCCGGGGCGCGTGACCGTGGCTTTGGCCAGAACCGTCGGACAGCATGGAACCGTGACCGCCGTGGACCTTCAGCCTCGGATGCTCGAGCAGGCACGTCAGAGATTGCATGAGGCGGGACGGTCGAACGTAGAATTCCGTGAGCTGGGGCTTGGGACCGGACAGCTCGAGAGCGACCGGTACGACCGGGCGACGCTTGTGACGGTCCTCGGCGAGATCCCCGACCGGGCGGCCGCCCTGGCCGATCTGTATCGATCGCTCAAGCCGGGGGGTGTGTTGTCGGTGACGGAAACGATCTTCGACCCTCATTACCAATCACGGAGCAGCGTCGTCAAGCTTGGAGGGACCGTGGGATTTCAAGAGGCGGGTCATTGGGGGAACCTCTTCTCGTTCACGCTCCATTTGGTCAAGCCCTCCAACGGGTCGATTTGAGGAGAAGAGATCACCGCGGAGCCGCAAAGGCGCGAAGATGAATACTCATAGGCGACCAATAGATCCCTTTCTTCCTTGGCGTCTCCGCGACTCTGCGGT
>CAYYOV010000097.1:0-2145 GCA_964473365.1 uncultured Ignavibacteriaceae bacterium | reverse complement strand
GCGACTCTGCGGTGAAAAGTTTCTTATGAGCTCTTCAAAACAGTCAGTCCTCAGCGACTCATCCGCGTACACCATCCGGGCCAAGGTTTGGCTGTATGACGGCCTTGGCGGATGGCATTTTGTGACCCTGCCAACAAAGGTCTCGGCGGTCATTCGAGCCCTGCATGGCTCCAAAGCTCGTCCGTTCGGATCGATCCGCGTGGCGGTGAAGGTGGGGAAGACCGCATGGAAGACCTCCTTGTTTCCCGACAAGAAATCCGGTTCGTATCTCATCGCCCTCAAGGCCGATGTACGGAGGCGTGAAGGAATCGAGGCTGGAGAGACGGTTGTAGCAGAATTAAAGGTGGTGTGAGGGGTAGTAGAGGAACGGGGCGGAGGACAGGGAGCAGATGTCAGAGGACAGAGATCGGACCTCGGGAAGCTCAAATCCAGACTTTCGTCTCTCCCATTCCCCTTCTTCCTCTGCGTTCGCTGCGTCCTCAGCGCCGCTGCGTGATACACTTCTTGATCGACTCATATCATCAACGATGACCATGGAACTAAAGTCAAGGATCTACACCATGCCCTTCGCCAAGGTCTATCCGGCCTATATCGCCAAGGCGGAGAAGAAAGGACGCACCAAGAAAGAGGTCGACGAGATCATCCGCTGGCTGACGGGGTACGACGCGAAGGGGTTTGCGGCCCAGCTCAAGAATCAGACCGACATCGAGACCTTCTTCGCAAAGGCCCCCCGGAAGAACCCGTCGCGGAAGCTGATCACGGGCGTGGTCTGCGGCATCCGGGTGGAAGAGATCAAAGAGCCGACGATGCGCGAGATCCGCTATCTGGACAAGCTCATCGACGAGCTGGCGAAGGGAAGGCCGATGGAGAAGATCCTCAGGACCTAAAGCATTCCACGCAGAGCCGCGGAGATCGCAGTGGACGCAGAGGAATGAGGTATGGACATAGCGCGCGGCGGCTGCGTCATTTGCCGTTTGGCGGTCAAAATCTCGTTCCTTGGCGCTCTTTGCGTTCTTGGCGTTCTCTGCGGTAAGCTCTTCTGGCTTTTCCTCGGAAGCCCATGCATTGCACCGTCTACATCGCCACGAGCCTCGACGGGTTCATCGCCCGCCCGAATGGCTCCATCGATTGGCTGAACGCCATCGAAGCCCCGAAAGGGGAAGACTACGGCTATGCCGCCTTCGTGTCGACGATCGACGCCATCGTCGTCGGCCGCGGGACATATGAGACCGTCCTGGGCTTCGGCGGCCCGTGGCCCTACACCCGGCCCCTCTACGTTCTGAGCGCTTCCCTCAAGGAACTCCCCGAGCGGCTGAACGGCAAAGCGACGCTGCTGAACCTTTCGCCTGCTCAGTCGATCGAACGCATCGCCCGCGACGGCCACGAACGACTTTACATCGACGGCGGCAGGACGATCCAGCAGTTCCTCCGCGAGGACTTGATCGACCGAATGATCATCACGCGCATTCCCATCCTGCTGGGCGAGGGGATCCCGCTGTTCGGTCCCACCGGACGTGACCTGGCGTGGGAACATGTCCAGACGAAGACGTTCGCGAACGGGCTGGTCAAGAGCGAGTATGTGCGGCTGAGAACCTGAGGGGATTGCGAATCGCGGATTGTCAATTTCGAATTATCTTGGGGGGACTTCCCTGGATATTCCGCAATCGACAATTCGAAATCCGAAATGTTCTATGTCTTCCCCTGCTTCACCACCAACCGATACCCCTCGCCGTGGACGTTCAGGATCTCGACCCCGCTCTTCGGCGGGAACAGCTTGCGGAGTCGCGAAATGAACACGTCCAGGCTGCGGCCGGTGTGGTAGCTCGAATCTCCCCAGACAGTACTGAGAATCTGGTCACGCGGAACGACCTCGTTGACCGACGCCCCCAGCAAGGCCAGAACCTGCGTCTCTTTTGAGGTCAGCTTCTTCTTTGTGGAGCCCCGCGACAGCTGCTGCGTGGCTACTGCAAGCACGTAGGGACCGAATGCGACCGTCGCAGCTTCACCGGAGGACGCTTCGCTGCCCGCCGTACGCCGCAACACCGCCTGGATCCGCAACAGCAGCTCCTCCATGCTGAACGGCTTCGTCAGATAGTCGTCAGCACCTGCCCGCAGTCCTTCGATCCGGTCCTCTTTCATCGACTT
>CAYYOV010000096.1:0-5487 GCA_964473365.1 uncultured Ignavibacteriaceae bacterium | reverse complement strand
ACGGTCTTCCTGACGGAGGAGCAGCGAACTACCATCCAAACGTCTGCGCGGGCGAATGTCGAATCCAAAGTGGTAACCTACTATGTCGCGCGAAAAGAGGGGAGGGTCGAAGGAACGGCGTTCTTCGAGACCATGACCGTTCGCACCATGCCAGCCACGGTCATGGTCGTGATCGACCCCGACACGACGGTGAGAGTCGTCGAGCTCCTTGCATTCTTCGAGCCCGCCGACTATGAGCCGCCGAAACGATGGCTGGAACAGTTTACCGGCGCCCGTCCGGAGACGGACCTCTATCTCAAGCGGGGCATTCACGCGATCGCCGGTGCGACCTTGACGGCACAGACGATCACAAATGGCGTTCGACGCCTGCTGGCGACGTATACGACCGTCGTTTCACCAGGGATCACGAAATGAAGTACATGCAGAACGGTGGATATCAGAATCAGGCCTTGATGCGGCTCACGATCGGCCTGACGCTCGTCTTCCTTGTGCTGTTCACGGGCACAAGCTTCGCCCTATACTTCAGCAAGATGTCGTTGGACCCCGCTTCGGTCGTGGAATACTACAACGGATCCGAAGAGCAGTTCATCCCGGCCCGATCGGCGCAGTCGATGCTGGAAGTCTCGCACGGCCACCTGGCGATGATGGCGCTCGTGCTCCTGATGCTGACGCATCTGCTGCTCTTCGCGCCGTTCTCGCGCGGTGCGAAGGTAGCGTTCGTGACCGGGGCCTTCGCCTCGGGTCTGTTGAGCGAAGCGGGTGGATGGCTGGTGCGCTTCGTGGATCCGTCGTTCGCAGTCCTTAAAGTGGCCGGATTCATCGGTTTGCAGGCCAGCCTCCTGTTTCTGCTGACATCGCTGGCGGTCTTTCTGCTGCGAGCACGCGCTGCCGACCGCGATGCGCTCAGAGAAGCTCAAGCAGAAGACGGACCGACCGAATGAACCTGCCGCGACGAATGTTCCTGTCGACCTCCGGCCGCGCCGCGGCTTCGATGCTCATAGCCGCCATCGTACCGGCATGGCGGGGTAGTCGGCATGCCGACCATCCTTCCATCGAACGGACAGTAGTAGCGATGGGCACGACCGTATCGATCACGGCGTTCGGTGAGAGTCGCTCGCACCTCATCGAAGCGACGACCGCGGCGTGTAACGAGCTGCATCGGCTCGATGGGCTCTTGAGCGTTTTCCGTCCCTCGAGTGAAATCTCACGATTGAACGCGGCCGAAGTTGACGAGCCGGTCCCGTTGAGCGACGTTACGAGGGACGTGCTTGTGGCCTCGGGGCATTTCACGGAGATCACCGACGGCGGATTCGACGTCACGGTGGGTGGCCTCCTGTCGACCTTTGGATTCCACGAGGACAGCGATGCCATCCGCGTCGTTTCCAGTGCGGAGCGAGCCGATGCCCAGAAGGGCGTTGGATGGCGCCATGTGCGGTTCGAAAGCGACGGCACCGTTCGACGCACATGTGAATCGACGAAGATCGACCTCGGCGGCATCGGTGCTGGCTTTGCGGTAGATCGCATGGCAACGATCCTGCGAGATCACGGCATTCAGGCGGCGTTGATCGATCACAGCGGAGACCTGCTGGCGATCGGGGCGCCACCGGATACGGATGGCTGGGAGGTTGCGATCCCGGACCCGATGGTGTCGGACAGACATCTGATTCAATTGACGCTACGCGACCAAGCTTTGTCGACCTCGAGCAACAGCCGATCAACAAGAGTTGTCGACGGACGGACGATGGGACACATTGTTGAGCCGAAGTCGGGAGCGAACCCGAGTAAGACGGTCAGCGTGAGCGTACTGGCTCCGACTTCGACCGAGGCCGATGCATTATCGACAGCATTGTTCGTCAACGCCGATCCGGGCGGACGATGGAAGAACGGCTTGCGAGAGGCTATTCTGGTGCGCCCCGACGGCCGGGAACGCTCTATCGAGCGAATGCGTTGAGACTCTATCAAGAAAAGGACATCGCGATGGACCCCATCATTCCTGCACCGCTGACCGAACAGACAGTCCTGGACGCGCTCAAAGACGTCTATGATCCCGAGATCCCGGTGAACGTGGTCGACCTCGGCCTCATCTATCAAGTGAAGATCATCGACGACTGGGTCGGCGTCAAGATGACGCTCACCAGTCCGGGATGCGGACTGGCCGATCAGATCGCCAATCAGGTGAGAGAGCGGGTCCTCGACATTCCCGGCGTCGTTAATGGCGATGTGCGGATCGTCTGGCAGCCACAGTGGAATCGCGAAATGATCGCCCCTGAGGCCCGGAAGAAGCTGGTGTTCACCTCGCTGCCCAATCCCGGACCGCCGCAGCAATGAGTACCGTCTGAACGTCAAAGGCCCCGATGAGGGGCCTTTTTCATTGTACACCGGCGGTGTTCGAGGGGATCAGCCTGCCGGACGTGCCATCGTCTCCGGCATTCGTACCGCAACCACATCCCCCCTGGCCGTGATCACGCCGTTCGCGCTGACGGTGGCCTCGATCACAAACTTCCGCTCGCCCGCTTCCTTGACGCGTCCCCGCACCTCCAATTCCACGCCGATCGGTGTGGGCTTGAGGTACTGCACATTGAGCGCCCCCGTCACAAACCGCGGCGCCGGTCCATCTCCCACATGTTTGCCGTCGCGCGTGATCGCCGCGATCGCCGCCGTTGCCATGCTGTGGCAATCGATGAGGGATGCGATCAGTCCACCATACACAAATCCCGGCACGGACGTATGCTCTGGCCGCGGCCGATAGTGTGCAATGGCGTCGTCGCCTTCTTCGCGGCTTTTCAATTGGATGCCGGCCTCGTTCATGCGACCACACCCGTAACAGTGGGCGACATCGTCGGGATAGTGGTCCTGCACCGCGGGAGGAACTGGGTCAGTCATGGGTCACTCGTCGATACGGTCCGGAAGAAGGTAGGCTTGAAACTTCTGCAATTCGTCGGGCTTCAGTCTTCGTGGGCGGCCGGTCTCGAGGTTGACAAACACGCCCCGCTGTCTGGCGACCGCTGCGAGTTGACCGTCCGAGCGGGTGATGCGGATGGCCATCCAGGCGTAGAGCGGGGTGACGTCGGTCAGCCAGATCGCGATCATAACCGAATCGCCCAAAAAGACGGGCTGACGATACGTGACATGCGTCTCGATCAAGACGGGCGAGAAGCCGGTGTGACGGATGCGTTGGACCGACAGACCCATCGCATCGAGCAGACGGTTACGTGCGATCTCCATCCATTGCACGTAGACGATATTGCTGACGTGTCCGTTGAAGTCGATGTGGAACGTATACACCCGTTCTGAAAAGGTCACCGGTGCGGCCGGAGAACTCATGGTGCCATCTCCTGGCCGCAGATGTGCGTGACGGCGGTGTCGTACATCGCCTGCACCTCGGCATCACTTCCGGGGCTGAACCCGATCTCCTGGAGCAGACCATCCGCGACATCGTAGATGACGGCATGCACGCGCATCTCATGGCCCCGCATCCATGCGTCCTGAACAATGGTGGTGCGGCAGGTATTGACGGCCTGCTCGAGGACGTTGAGTTCGCAGAGTCGTTGCACCCGTGCCGATTCCGATGCCGGCAGTCGTGGCGCGTGCTTCGTGCCAATGTCCTGGAGGTGTCGCAGCCAGTTATCGATGAGGCCGAGAGGACGCTGTTGTAAAGCCGCAATGACGCCCGCGCAGCGATAGTGTCCGCAGACGATGATATGCTTCACACGGAGCACATCGACCGCATACTGCAACACGCTCAGACAATTGAGGTCGGTGTGCACGACGAGGTTGGCAACGTTCCGGTGGACAAAGAGCTCGCCGGGAAGCAATCCCACGATCTCGTTGGCCGGCACGCGGCTATCCGAACACCCGATCCAGAGATACGCCGGAGACTGCTGGTGGGTCAGCCTGGAGAAGAACTCGGGGTCGGCATTGAGTCGTTGCCTGGCCCAGTCCCGGTTCTTGTCGAGAAGATCTTTGAGGTGGCTCATGCGAATCGTTTGTGAATTCAGGGGTGGTCAGGCCGGGAGCTTGTCAAGCTTCTTCCAGACCCATCGATGGGCCCGGTGGATCCACTCTGCCGGCTCGATGAACATCAGAAGGCATTCTCCATCGATGACCGTCATGCCATGGTCCCGGCAGTACTGTGTGGCCGCTGGCGAGCCGGCTCCTTGCTGCATCCATACGCGGCGAATGCCCGCATCATAAGCTTCGCGGACTAGGTGTTCGGACTCCTTCGGGGGAACGACGAGCACAAGGCCGTCGACCGGCTCGGGGAGATGGTGCAGGTCAGCCGCGCATCGGTCCCCTTCGAGGGTCTCTGCAGCCGGATGAACGGGGATCACGTGGTACCGTTTCGAACGGAGCGAACGATAGATCACGTTGCCGAACTTCTTGCCGGTGCGGGACACTCCCACCACGGCAAGCGTACGAAGCCGGACGAACGCTTCGATGTCACTGCGAGTGTTGGAATTGGCTGTTGTCATATCATGCCTCAAGATCACATCATGAAGGTACGTCGTGCTTCTTCGGAATACTCGGCAGTGCTGTCAATCCTGGGTCTCGGTCTTGTACAGGACCATGCCTCGGGCCTCGTAGTTCTTCAGCGCTCCGGGATGGTCGTGCGAGCAGGTGTGAACCCAGACCCGCTTCGGGTCCATACGCCAGGCCTCCTCAAGGGCAGACGTCAGGAGATGTCCCCCGAGGCCGTGGCCGATGAAAGCCGGCATCAGTCCAAAATAGATGATCTCGACGCCTCCGTCATGGTCGCGCTGCAGTTCGTAGTAGCCGGCGGGGGACCCGTCGATGTACGCAACGAACGTGCGAAGCGACGGTGAAGCCACATACTCCCTCCATTGCTGGTCGGACCAGCCCTTCTTGTCATTCCACGACCAGTCGCGCCCAACGGTGAGGTAGAGGAACCGATTGAACTCCCACTGCGGCGTCGTCGCCTCGAGGATCCGGAGTCGAGGCTCGTCGAGCCGCTTTGGACGGATGGATTCACGCGAGAGCATTTCGAGATACCAAATTGTGGTCGGCATCTGTCGTCTCTCAGGATGAGCCGTGGGACCCAGGTTTCTTCGCCAAGCGTTGCACGGCCTCCTCGAAGGATCGCCGATTGGCCGACGTACGTGCCGTCCGAGCCTCTTGAGATTCGACCGTGATCAATGCGACCGCGTCATGCCGCCGGCGGATCGTAGCTTGGGCGTCGTCGAAGAGCTCGACCAGTCGATGCTGGATGGAGTTTCGATCGATCGAAGCCGGGAACCAGTCGTCGGGGACGCCCTCAAGAATGTTGGTGATCGTTGCAGCATCGATCATCCGCCAGGGTTCGATACCGGGACGTGTCTCAGAGAAGAACGGATGCTGTCGGAGCAGCGGGTAGAATCGCGTTTCGTCGATCGGCCGGCCCGTGAGCAACATGCGTAGTTCCATCGCGGCTGCATAGTCCCAGCACAGCAATCCGTTGGGCGTCATGACCATGTTCGGATTGCTCTCGAT
>CAYYOV010000095.1:4297-5612 GCA_964473365.1 uncultured Ignavibacteriaceae bacterium | reverse complement strand
TCATTTTCCGAGCCCCCTCACGTGGCCCAGCACAGCCTTCAATTGCTCTTCGCTGAGCGTCCTGTCGAACCCTGGCATGTGCGTCCCCTCCATTCCATTCCGGACGTACTGTTCCAGCTCGGCGTCTTTGAGCGTTGGAGCTACGTCGGCCAGATCGAGGTCGGCTGCCAGGCCACTCCTCCCCTCCGGTCCGTGGCACCGCGCACAGTATGTCTCGAACATCGCCTTCCCCAGCACTGTTGGATCCTGCGATAGTCCGTCGCCGCGAAGCTCTCTCGGGATCTCTTGCCGTTCGATCGGTCGGAGCGTCTTCAGAAACGCCCACACTGCCTTCAGGTCATCGTCGGGCCAGCGGCTGGTCGCAGCGTACGGCATATGGCCGTCTCGCACCACTCCCTCAGGACCCATGCCGGTGTGCATGAACGTGAGGAACGCCTCCTCCGTCCAAGCGCCGATGCCAGTGGCCATGTCGGGCGTGATGTTCGCGGCATATGCGGCTGAAGGATGACCTTCGGGACCTCCGAACTGGATCGTGCTCCCTGCGAACAGGCTGTCCATATAGAACGACCCGTCTTTCAAGTTGCGAGGGGTGTGGCAGTCCATGCACAGAGCCGAGTGGTTGGCCACATAGCGCCCGTAGAGCGCCGTCGGACCTCGCTCGGGCGCCGCGATGGGCTTCTCGATGGCGTCCATCGGTCCTATCGCGCCGAGGGTAAAGAGCACCTTGACGAAGAAGCTGGCGTCATTCTTGGGCACTTCGTTCCGCACGGGAGGGATGGTCCTGAGATATGCCACGATCGCGAGTGCATCGTCATCCGAAAGTCCGTGCAACGGTACCATCGGCATGATGGGGAACAGCGGAGTGCCGTCCTTCCGGACCCCTTCGCGGATGGCGCGAACGATCTCGCCGTCGGTCCAGCCGCCGATACCCGTCTCGACATCGGGTGTGATGTTGCGCGAATACCAAACACCAAGTTTCGGGTCGAGGTCGTTCAAGTCGAATCTGGCCCCCCCTTTGGGCGGGACCATGGAATTCAGGGGGTCGCCGTGGCACTCCCAGCATGTCAGGCTGTTCGTAAAGAGGAACTTGCCGCGCTCGAGGGAAGCCGCATCCGTTGGAGCCTTCAATTCCTTCACCGGCCTCGAGACCGGTGCGTTCCATCGGTAGCTGGCCCAGACCGACACGATGCCGATCACAAGCACGAGCCCCACGATGGCAATTCCGACGAATTTCAGGACCTTCTTCATGCAGGCCTCCGCTCGACTAATGGTGGGCAGGAATGGTATGGAGGCATTCTCATTTTTGCAACAGTCC
>CAYYOV010000095.1:0-4197 GCA_964473365.1 uncultured Ignavibacteriaceae bacterium | reverse complement strand
TCCAACCGCTTCATCATCTCCATCAGCTCTTGTTGGTTCCTCAAGAATTCTCCGGTCTCGGACCCGTCCCGTGCCGCTTGTCGCATTGCAGCCTGGTTTTGGTCGATGGCCCGTTTGAGCGTGTCACGTCGGAGCATGAAGACGGCATCGTGTGCCACCTTCATCGGGTCCTCGCGCTCGATCTTTCGATCGCTGTTCTCCCACGAACGGCTGATCTCGTAGCGGCTCATGAGCGTGTCAGTCATCAGGTCGCGCAATGAGGGTTCGTCGGTCGATTGGATGGCCGCAGCCACGTCGAACGTGCCGGTCTGTTCCACATCGTGCAGCACGCGCTGAATGAGCGCATTCACCCGCGGGTCGGTGAGGTCGTCCTCGTGCAGATTGGCCATGAGGTACTCGATGGCCTCACGATGGAGCTCGAGGAAGAGCTTCAGCACCGCCCGTTCAGCGGAAGGGACCTCTCGCGGGAGCGCCGGGGTCGCGGATGGCACCGAATTCGCAACGCTCGTGTCCGAGGACTGATGGCCGTCGACCGTTGACTCCACGGCTCTCCGCTCTTTCCCACCCCACTTTTCCAACTCCTTCCACAACACGCTTTCGTACAAACCGTACCGTTCTGCAACATCCTTGATAAAGAAGGAGCGTTTCAATTCGTCGTTGATGCGGCCGATCGACTGGACGATCGCGCGCACGGCCTTGGCCTTTCCTTCAGGTGTGTCGAACAGACCCATTTTGCGGTACTCGGCGGCCTTGAAGTCGATGAACGAGACGGCCTGCCCGAGCAGGTCGCGGAACGCCTTTGCTCCATGGTTCCGGACGAACGAATCTGGGTCCTCGCCCGCCGGCAACGCCACGATCCGGAGGTCCATGTCCTTCTCGAGCGCCAGGTCGATCCCGCGGATGGTCGCACGTGATCCGGCCGAATCGCCGTCGTAGACGAGCACAAGGCTCTTCGTGTACCGGCCGAGCAGCGTGAGCTGATCCTCGGTCAGCGCCGTGCCGCTCGAGGCGACGACGTGTTGCACGCCCGCCTGGAACAGCGAGATCATGTCGGCATAGCCTTCGACCAGGAGCACGGCGTCCTCCTGGCGGATCGCCTCCTTGGCATGCGAAAGTCCGAACAGCACACGGCTCTTGCTGTAGACGGGTGTCTCGGGCGAGTTGATATACTTCCCCTGGATCGGGTCGTCTTCGCGCATCTTGCGGGCGCCGAAGGCGACGACGCGGCCTGCGGCGGAGAAGATCGGGAACATCGCCCGTCCGCGGAAGTAGTCGTAGAACGAGCCGTCGTCGCGCTTCCGCAGCAACCCTGCGGCCAGCAGGTCCTCGTCCTGGATACCTTCGCGACGTGCATGATTGAGGAGACCGTCCCAGGAATTCAACGCATAGCCGAGGCCGAACGCGCGCATCGTCTCGTCACTGAAACCTCGTCCCTTGAAATACTCGAGGGCGCTGCGTCCTTCGTCGGTCTTGGTCAGGTTGTCGTGGAACAGGCGTCCGGCGAACCGGAGCGCGTTGAGAATGCGGTCGTTCTCTTCCTGCGCCTTCTCGTCCTTCCCCTCTTCTGGGATCTGGATGCCGGCCCGCTCGGCCAGGGACCGGACGGCCTCGACGAACGAGACCCGCTCGGTCTCCATGACGAACTGGAACACGTTCCCCCCTTTACCGCACCCGAAGCACTTGTAGATCTGCATCTCCGGGTTGACGTTGAACGACGGGGTCTTTTCCTGGTGGAACGGACAGAGGCCGATGAAGTTCTTACCGCGGCGGCGGAGCTTGACGACCCCTCCGACCACTTCGACAATGTCGGAAGAACGTCTGATGTCATCCAGGAGGGCGTCGGAGAAGCGCATGATGACAATGTAGGAAGAAAAAGCCCACGGGGGAAACATGCCAAACGCCAAATCCCCAGACGCCAGGCAAACCGCCGAATGGCCAAACCATCAGACCGCTTCGGAGATCGACTCCCTGCGGAGTCCGAGGGTCTTGCGACAACTTCGGCCACTGGCGGTTCCGATTGTTCCGACTTCTTGATGATGGATGTGAAGATCCTTAGCAACTGCATCGCCTCATCTGCCAGCCGCATCTGCTCGTCTTTGGTCCGCTCTTGCTCCGGCAACACTCCAAGCCACATCCTCGATTCCTTCGATTCCTTTCTCGCGATCCGGACATGGAGAAGGAAGTCCTTTCTGCTGATCGCTTCATTGGCCTCATGGTAGTTCGCACCGACGGATCCTGCCGCTCGCATGAGCTGCTTCTTGACTTCATTCAGGGCAATGTCATGAGGAAGCGTTTGGCAGAGCGCAAGCACATCTTTCGCGAACTTCATGGTTCGCTGTTCCAAATTCTCGAACCGGTTCATCGCTCTTCCTTTGGAATGTTTAGCTCAAGGTGTTCAGAGGAGACTTTGCTGGTTTGCTTGGGGTTCGGCCATTTGGCGTCTGGAACGTTTAAACACAGAACCCCAAGGTCTCCCCTGGGGCTCCGTGGTCCTTCACGCGCTGCCCAATGCTATTCCTTGATATGCTGGACAGCTTCTTTCAACGCTTCCACGAACTCATCGGCCGCGCTCGAAAAGAGCTGGACCGATTTCTTGGCGTACTTCTTTGGGTCCTCCTTCGACGGCGACGAGGCCGTGATGTTGACGTACTTGTTCTGGTTCTTGGCTTCTTTGACGTCGAGGAAATACACCGTCTTCCCCGCCTTGACCATCTTGGTGAACAGAGCGTCCATGGCTGATCTCCTGTGAGAACATTGTGAGAGAATAGAAAATGGAGAATAGAGAATAGGGGGAGAACAGCGAGGGGCCAAGTGAGAATAGAAGAAGTAGGCAGTAGGCAGGTACATTCAGATCAATCCGCAGGCTGAAGTCGAGTTTGGTTTCAACCTGAATTCTGCCTGCCCGTTCCTGCTTACTGCATACTCTCTTGCTTCAACACGGGTCTCGATTCGGAAATCTGAAGTCTGCCGGCATGATCCCCCTCCTGATGCGCAACGGCATCGTTCCGCGCCGTCGGCGGGGGAAATCTACAGGCGGGCGGGGAGATTGTCAAGCGCGCAATGAAAAAAGCGGAACACGAAGTTCCACGAAGTTTGCACGAAGCTACACGAAGAGAAGTAGGAGATTGAATGATAGACCGATGCGTTGAAGTCGGAGTTGATGAGATCTGCGAGACAACGGCTAGATATCTGAACAGCCCATTTCAATGCCCCCTTCATGGCACCTTTCTCCTTCCACCTATCACGGATGTCCTCCGCGGGACCTCATCCTGATTCCCAATTGAGTCCTGGACACCTCCACACCTCCTCACACCTCTCTCCCACCGCCGGAGGCCCACTGCAACTCACCGAAGGGTGAAACAACTTCATCACCGCAACACCTCTCTCAGGTTCTTGAACGACAAAGCCCCCCAAGGTTTCCCCTGGAGGGCTCTGTTGAACTGCTCGTCGCATCCAACCGCTTTGTCTCCTGATCTCCCTTTGGAGTTTGGAGGTTTGGCGTTTGCCTGCCCGACTGGAATCGTACAGACCCGGTCAGGCGGGGAGTCTTTCTCTTAATACATATCTCCGCCCATACCGCCCGGAGGCATCGGAGGCGCCTTCTCCTCCTTCGGCTTCTCGACGATCGTCGCCTCGGTGGTGAGCAACAGGCTCGCCACGCTCGCGGCGTTCTCGATCGCGATGCGCGTCACCTTGGTCGGGTCGATGACGCCTGCCTTGATGAGGTTCTCGTACTTCTCCGTCAGGGCGTTGAAGCCGAAGTCGTCCTTGCCATTCTTCACCTCGTTGACCACCACCGAACCTTCGAGGCCGGCGTTGGCAACGATCTGGCGGATCGGCTCTTCGAGCGAACGACGGACGATCTCAACGCCGGTCTTCTGGTCGGCGTTCTCCGTCTTCACTTCTTCGAGCTTCTTTGCGACGCGCAGGTAGGCCACGCCGCCGCCCGGAACGATACCCTCTTCCACGGCCGCACGGGTCGCATGCAACGCGTCCTCGACGCGGGCCTTCTTCTCCTTCATCTCCACCTCGGTGGCCGCGCCGATCTTGATCACCGCGACGCCGCCGGAGAGCTTCGCCAGACGCTCCTGGAGCTTCTCCTTGTCGTAGTCCGACGTGGTCTTTTCGATCTGCGACTTGATCTCGCTGATCCGCTTCTTGATCTCTTCCTTCTTGCCCGCGCCCTCGACGATCGTC
>CAYYOV010000094.1:0-5662 GCA_964473365.1 uncultured Ignavibacteriaceae bacterium | reverse complement strand
CGGCTGTTCGACGACGTGAATGGGTTCGTCTCCGGCGGCACACCCCAGGATGACATGACGGCGATCGCCCTGCGACGACTCAGCGGTGATTCTGGCACCGTATGAAATAGGGTGAGTGCTTGGGCACATCGGTATCGTCCGGATTGTAGTCGGTTGCGTTTCATCTGGACCTACGACGCGGCCACTCTGGGTGGATGCCCGCAGGCAGGGCTCCCGCCGTTGGACTGTCGGGATCAATCCAGAAGCACTTTGCGACATACGGCAAACAGTGAATTTCCTCGGGTACACTCCGGCGGTGAGACGATGAACATTCTATTCCGAATTCTCGTTGTCACGGCAATTGCTGTATTGCCATATCAGTCCGCGGCCCAAGTGCCAGAGACAGAACAGGCGCAAACATCCTGGTGGGTAAACATCGGGCTCAACAACGCCGGGGAAATCAGCGCAAATATCAACAGGACGTTGCTTTGGGGTGTTCGGGCAGCATATGTCGGCGATGTGGGAGTCCCGGGTGGTCCAATCGGTGATGCTCCACCATGTTGGGATGTCGGTTTCTTGATTGGAGATGAATGGCACAACAAATGGATCAGTACTTCCGCAGCGGTGGGAATTGCTCTTACGGTCGTTCCACGTCAAACCGAGCCCAAGCTGTTCACCGCCGGCATACCGTTTGAACTGCATGGGGTCGTTCGTCCGTCTTCGTTTGTTGGATTGGGAATTGGATTCTTGGGCAATCTTAATCTGGAAAAGTCATTCTCGCAGCTCGTATTCACAATACGATTCGGGAGCTTTTGACGGTCCAACCAGAGACTCCTCCTGGCCCGCTGCAAAACAGCACAGTATCTTTCCGCAACTGCTTAACAAGCTGCTCCACCTGAAATCGGCGCATCCCGAGGGTCTGAGTGGGTGGAACAGATCCAGAGAGGCATGCGGACGGATCTGAACAGCCGTTATCGAACCCATTTCCGTGGTCATAACGCGCAGCACGGGCTCCCTGCCCGCCGGCTCGCCACATGCATCGGATAATCGACTGAACGTGGCGGGCAAGACTCTCACCCAAAAGCGCATAGGAGCGCACATGAAAATCGCAGGAGCAAGCTTCATCGTTCTACTCTGTATTGTGGGATGCGCTGATCGCCGGGGCACGCCCCCCGAGTTCCCGTTTCCGATGTCTCTGCCAACTTCCGTCTCGACCATCGGGAGTGTTCGGTATGAGTCTACTGGCCAATTCGAGGTCAGACTGAAGGATTCGACTGCGGTGGTATCGGGTGAGATGTGGACGGGCCGCGTGACCGTGAAAGGATTCGAAAAGGGAGATGCACGGTTTCTTGCGCTTCTCGAGCGCTCATTGGTCGAAGGGACAGGCTGGGAGTTGGTCTTCAGAGACGAGAACCGAGAGCCTCCGATCGCAGTCCTGCACCGATGGCGAGGAGGAGAGTATCTTTGGATCACCCTTGAGGGATGGCCGGATGACCTTGCAGTCACGATGGTTCATCGAAAGTAGTGACGTGCTGTGACCATGTGACCATGCAGCAGGGTCGGATGATCCGGCAACATTCCATACACCGCACTGCGCTTGTGAGCGTGGGGCTTGTCGCAACACTTGGCGTCGCGATCTGGTAGCGAGCCTGCTCTACTCATCCGCGTGTTTCTACCTGTATCATGGCGTCAAGCCACAGAAGCGGCCCTGCGTTGACTGCTCGACGCCGGTGCATGTTGGCGGCTCTGAGCTCTTCTTCCGCGAGGTCGGCTTCGACCAAGGAATTCCGCCGTCCCTGTTGGTCCACGGCGGTCCCGGGCATTCGCTATTGTTCGATCAGTGGATGCCGGCCCCAAAGGCACTCGAGTGCATGTTGTGTCGGCGTCGAATGACCATACGCCCCTTCCCCCAGACACGGAGGTACAACATGAAAAAGAGGATGTTCGTTTCAGGGCTGGTTGGCGCAACTGCGCTCCTCATCTGGACATTTGTTCTCAACGGCGTGTTCGGATTCAACGCCCGATTCGCAATGAACCAAGTACCGAACGAACGCGAAGTCTACGCTTTGCTGAAGTCGACCATCACCGAGCCTGGCCGCTACCTCTGCAACCCTGAGCTCACTGCTGACGGTAGGTTCCCGGACAACGAGCCTGTCTTCGGTGTGCACTATGGCGGCGTTGGTCATGAAGCAGCCGGTCTCGGAGTCATCCTCGGCCTCTTCCAGTTCCTCATCGTTCCGATGATCGGAACCTGGATGCTTTCTCTCACGGCCGAGCGATACCGCTCACGCTTTCACAATCGCGTTTTGTTCTTCGTGGCTATAGGATTCGTGCTGGCCATTTCGGGGGATCTCAACAGTTTCGGCATTGGCGGTTCTCCCCTCCGCATCGCGCTGATCTTCGCTGCTCGGACTGTGGTGACGTGGACGATCATCGGCGTTGCTGTTGCAGCGGTCTTTCGCCCTCTCGCTGAGGTCGAACGGACCGTCTGAGTCGCCTGACCCACCGCCTCCCAGCGGTCGCCCGAACTGTGTTGTCGTCGTCAACTACGAGCGTTCAGGGGTATATCACGACCGGAACGCTATGAGGGTTCCCCTCACACCGGGCGAACATGCGCCCTGCACAAGCCCCCACCTCGAATGTGGTCGATCTGCTTCGCCCCTTCACAAGTTAACTGTGAACAGTATATTGGGATAAATGTGTGCGGACGCTGAACGCGTTCATCATCATCAAAGACCGGTCTGACCAAGACTGATGAGATCCTTTCGTTCACAATCTCTTCTGGTGCTGTTGTTGGCGATGAGCCTCGGCGCCCAGGATCGGCAGGTCGGCGTACTCCGAGGAGTTGTCGTCGATCGAACCACTCGACTTCCGATCGAGAACGTCAATGTCTTCTTTCAACAATCCCCAAAAGGGACCGTTACGGATCGTTCCGGACGATTCATGCTCAACATTCCCCTCGGGCGATCTGTTCAGGTGATCTTCAGTCATGTCTCGTACGACAGGCAGACAAAGACCTACGGATTTGACAGGCCGGATACGCTTGAGCTCGAGATGTCCCTGCAGCCTCATGTGATACCTTCGGGCGAGGTCACGGTAACTGGAACGAGGCCCTTCTCTGAACAGCGCGCTCGGTACGCACTCTCCGGGGTCGAGATCCAGAAGAGCGGTGAGGCAGACATGGAGCATGCGCTCCGATACCTTCTGCCCGAGATCGTCAAACCGTATGAAGTGCGGATCATGCGCCCCTCCCAGGATTTCACGCTCTACGTGAACGGAACATGGGAGGAGTCATATGTATTGAACGAGATCGACCCGGCGACGGTCAAGAGGGTTCTCGTGTGGGACGATCAGAAATGGACACCCGTTGGTTTTCCGGTGAGACGCGGTTCGTATGTTGTGAGCATCGAAACCGAAGAGACCGCACGCTTGAAATGACTCATGGCACGCAGCCGCGAACCGCTGCATTTCCTGAATGCCAGTTGGCAGACGGTTCGTAGGTCGCGCCAGACAACATCCCAGTCCCTCCTCATCATTCCGCGACGATGATCCGCCCTATTCGTTTCTGGTCACTCTTCGCAGCTTCGAACGCGATCGGCCTCGTGATCGCCTGGATCGATTCTCAACCGACCTGGGACGATTCCGGCGTCAGTGTTGGTCTGGTGTTCGGCGCCTCTGCGTTCTTTGGTTTTGCTTCGCCCAAACGTCCATGGATCTGGGCAGTATCCGTCGGCATATGGGTGCCAGTCATCGGATTGCTTGGATCGCTGAACTATCCGTCCATTGTGGCACTCGCAATCGCCATGGTCGGCGCATACGGCGGGGCGGCCCTTCGGGGTCGCCTGAGCTCTCAATGAGGTGCCGGTGAGAACGATCTCCTCTCCGGGATCTTTGATCATTGTCATATCCCTCCTCCGGTTGATCGAGCACCCAAATCTGGGCCGCCGCCACTGAGCAGGGCGAGGCTCTTCTGTCGGGACACAACATATATCCGCCTTGTCACTAACCATCCGCGAATACACGACGAACGACACGCCCGCCATCGTACGGCTCTTCACGGAGACCGTCCGAACGGTCAATGCCCGGGACTACTCCCGTGAGCAGATCAACGCATGGGCACCAGCCGATCCGGACGAAGCCGCGTGGACCGCCCGACTTCAGACGGGAGAGACGTTCGTGGCAGAGGCGGGAGCGGATCTGATCGGCTTTGTGCAGTTGCAGGACGACGGGTATCTGGACCTTCTCTATGTTCACCATGCCCACGTCCGGCAAGGGGTGGGGCGATCGCTTCTCGAGAAGGCCGTTGCGAGGGCCAAGTCTGCCGGCGTGCGCACCATGCACACCGCAGCCAGCATCTCGGCGCGTCCGTTCTTCGAAGCGAATGGTTTCATGATCGAGCGAGAACAGAGCGTCACGGTGCGTGGGGTTTCACTCACGAACTACGTCATGACCCGTACGCTCTGACGCGAGCAATGACGCCTCCCACGAAAGCGATCACGGTCCGCCCGGTCTCGTTCGTCAGCACATTGCAGCGTTCGACGAACAGGCTCTGGGCCGCACATCTCCCGGTCCCGGTGACTGCCGTGCGGAGGTTGTCGAGCCAAGGCTCGAGAAGGGTCGTCTGCACGTTGAACGGGTCGAAGACGTTCCGCTGCGCTCTTGTCCCGTATGCGTCCGGACGTTGGGTCATCACGGTCAATCAATCGCTTCGCCGCTCGCTCAGCCTGGAATTCGGCGACCGGGTCGAGGTCGGCCTTACCTCGGATGAAAGTCGGTACGGCCACCCGATGCCGCCCGAACTTGCCGAAGCCATGCGTCAGGATACGGTTGCCCGGGCCTATTTCAACGCCCTCACGATGGGACGCCAACGAACGCTGCTGTATATTGTGAATGGCGTGAAGGATCCTGTGCGCCGCGCCCACCGAGCCACCGTGATCCTCAGACACTTGAGCAAGAACCGGGGCGTGCTCCGCTACCGGGAGCTCGCAGGTGAGCTCAAATCACCCCGCACGCGGAGCGTATGACGATGTCCATTCCTCGGTTGAATGCAACGTGGCATAGGGCCCATCCGATGCCGCTCCATCCGACCTTCGACGAGCGTGTTCGCTGGCACAGAGCACATGCCCGATCGTGTTCATGCCGCACGATGCCCAAGGACATTAAGGCAGAGATCGCTCGTCGCAATCGAACGAAGGCTCTCACAACCCGGAACGTGTCACGATGAAGGTGCAGCCGGCCCTGAACGTCCGAACGATCTTGCACGCCTTCCGAGGCGGGTCTTCCTGGCCCGTCCTTGTGGACGCCGACGGTCATCGCTGCGTGATGAAGTGGCGCGGAAGTGCGGAAGGCCCCGGAGCGAATGCCGCTGATCTGATCGCTCTTCGTCTCGCGCATGCTCTTGGCGTTCCGGTTCCGACTCCCCGCATTCTGTATTTGACCGAAACGGTCATCGACCCCAAACACGATCCCGAATTGAACGACCTCGTGCGACGCAGTGTCGGGACGAATCTTGGGATCGATGAAGTGAAGGACTTTCGTCCGTATGAGCCGGGTCACCGTACCGATATTCCGGAATCGCTCCAGGCTACGGTGTATGCCCTCGACCTTCTCCTGTTGAACATGGACCGTATCGAGAGCAATCCGAACATGGTCATGACGCCCAACGGATTGCTGTGCTGGGACT
>CAYYOV010000093.1:0-5682 GCA_964473365.1 uncultured Ignavibacteriaceae bacterium | reverse complement strand
GACGGATCGACTCTTCATCGTCGACGATCAGGATGGTCTTCTTGCGAAGTGGCATGAGAGAACCGGCAGTAGCGATGTGGGGGTCCAAAACTCAGAGACCAGAAGCCAGAGGCCTGAAACAAAATGCCAACTCCGTGCGGCAAATAGCCGAGGCCGAGGTTCACCCAATATAGACACTGGCCTGTTCGAATGGAACGACAAAGCGTTGGCCGTGGCCAAGTTCTCAAAATGAGAAGGGATCAGCATTCTCTCTTTGCGATTTCTTGACAGACGATTGAGAGTCAGATGACAATCCAGTCCTCCCCAGGCTGTAGGTTGCACCCAACAGTTCGGGAGGTCCGCCATGGAAACGATCGTCGGTGTTGCAGTGGTACTCGCGGTCTTCGGATTCACCTGGAGCTATCGTGTGATCGGCCGGGCACTGCATGTTTTGGCACCCGAGGAGGAGTTGCCATGAGCCGTCCATGGTTGTGTCCGATCGCGCGCACCGTAGCACTGCTCGCCCTGGTGGTGACGAGCCTTGGCGCACAAGAACTGCAGATCGGTCCCGAGGTGGAGCGGCTCGAGTACCGAGTCCGTTGGCTGTTCGCCCACCTGGGAACGGTCACTCTGACACAGCACACCGCATCCGTCGACGGCCAGCCGTATCTCCTGGCACGCATGTTCGTGCGGTCCAACCCCACCATCGCCTTTCTCGACCTCGACTTCGTTCACGAAACGCTCCTGAGGGCTGACGACCTGCGGATCGAGCGCGAGATCATTCGTGCCGGTGCGGAGCGTTGCACGTGGTACGTGCCCTGCCGCGAATCGGGCACCGTCCTGATGATCGATTCCGTGAACGGCTGCGAGAGTCGGCGCATCGTGGCCCCGGCCCCCGACGGCTGCTACGACGTGAACACGCTCTTGCTCTTCACGCGTCGGCACGCGACGCGAGGTCTGTTCGTGTCGTTGCCGACGGCGATCGATTACGCCGTCAAACCGACCGATATCGCATTGACCGGCCGGCGTGTGTCCATTGACGTGCCGGCATTTTCTGACGACGTGCGCAGCCGTCACTTTACGGGAAACGCCCATTGGGTCGGCACATCCTTCGCCGGGATGAAAGGAGGCTTCGAGGGTTGGGTCAGCGATGATGCAGCCGGCGTTCCGCTACGTGCCTCTGTCAGCATCTTTGTCGGATCGATCGTCCTGGAGCTCACCGGCTACACGCGTCCCGGTTGGGACACGGTGTCTTTGACCGGCGACACCTCGGCTTTGGTCAATCAATATAGAGAACAGCCATGACAACGCTCGTGACCGGCGGCAGCGGGTACATCGGAAGCGCGCTTGTGCGCCGATTACTTCACACGGGAGCTGATGTCCGCGTCCTCAGTCTGCCAGGAACTGAAAGCGGTCTTCCACATCATCCACGGCTGCGATGGATTCCGGGCACAGTGACCGACCTGCATGCCGTTCGCTCGGCCGCGTCCGGTTGCGGTCAGATCTATCATCTCGCCGCCCTGGCCTGCCCGTGGACCCCATCGAAGGATGACTACTTTCGGGTCAATGTCGGCGGCACCGAGACCGTGCTGTCGACCGCCCGTGAGCTTGGTGTGCCGCGGGTCTTGCACGTCTCGAGCAACGTCGTCTTCGGCCCTTCGACAGGCGAGGAGATCGATGAAGCCACTCCCCGACTCATCGACTACGATACAGCGTACGAACGGTCGAAGGTGGCGGCCGAACGGGTCGTGCAACACTACGTCCGCTCCGGTGCTCATGTCGTCATCGTCAACCCAACGCGCGTCTTCGGACCTGGCCCGCTGAGCGAATCGAACGCGGTGACCCAGATGATCTCCTGGTATCTCGACGGCACCTGGCGTTGGATCTTGGGGCCTGGCACGGCCGTCGGCAACTACGTCTTCTTGCCGGACCTGCTCGACGGCCTGCTCGGTGCGATGCAGCGGGGACGCACTGGTGAGAACTACCTGATCGGCGGCGACAACGTCTGCTTCAACGATTTCTTCGCGACACTGGCCGAGGTCTCCGGAATTCGCCGGCGGATGATACACCTGCCCCCAGCGGCTGCACTCGCCTTTGCTCGGTGCGAAGGTCTCCTCGCCGACCGCTTCGGCAAACGACCGTTGATCACCCTCGAGTGGACACAAACGTTCCTTCGCTCTTGGCCGAATTCGATCCGGAAGGCCTCTGAGGAGCTCGGGTATCGCCCCAAGCCCTTCCACGAAGCGCTGGCTCAGACCGTGTCCTGGCTGCAACGCCAACGCGTTCGGGGGACGGAAACAAGTCATCTGGCATCGTATTCACACATTGTAAACTCCACCGGAGGACGATCATGAAGATCCTGCTCACGGGCGCCACAGGATTCCTGGGACGTCATCTTGTCCGCCATCTACTTGCCGATGGTCACGAACTGCGGTGCCTCGTACGATCGATCGCCCGTGGCCTGGACATCAAACAGCCCGGCGTAGAACTCGTCGGTGGCTGCCTGACCGACATCGATGCTGTTCGGTGGGCAGCCCGCGGCGTCTCGACCGTCGTCCATGCGGCTGGCCAACTTGGTGGTTGGGGGGATGACAGAGCCTTCATCCGGAACAATCTTGTGTCGACGCAGAACATCGTTGCCGCGTGTCGAGCCGAAAGGATTGCGTCGGTCGTCGCAGTAAGTTCGGTCGCCGTATACGGCCGGCAGCCCGATCGTCTGCTTGCAGAACAGACCCCGATCCGCCAGGAGCGAGATCCCTACTGCCGCACAAAGCTGGCCGCCGAGGCCGCATTGAGCGACCTGGCTGACACGACCGGCGCGGCCGTGACCGTGATCAGGCCTTCGATCATTTTCGGTCCGCACGATACGCACTTCTGCGTTCCCGTCATACGGCAACTTCGTCGTCGACTGGTGAGCGTGGTGGGAGATCGCCACCACGGGCTACCGCTCGTCTACGCCGGCGACGTGGCACGTTTCGTCACGTTGCGCGTTCGTCAGCCCGAACGCGGGTTCCACGCGTTCAATTTGTCGAGCCCGGAACACATCACCTGGTCCGACCTTGCCGACGGGGTGGCCGCTCACGACGGTCGGTCAGCCTCGCTGGTCCATGTTCCGTATGGGATGGCGTATGCGGTCGGCGCTCTGCTCGAAGGGGCCGCGAAGGCCGTCCACGCCCATCACGCGCCGCTGCTCACCCGTTTCATCGCTGCCCTGCTCGGCCGACAGTACTGGTACGACAGTTCCAAGGCACTCTCCGTGCCGGGATTCGGAAGCTTTACACCGTTCCGGACAGCATTCAAGGAGTCTATGCAATGGCTCTCGAGCATCCCTCGGTGACCAGCACTGAATCGGTCGATGCGACCGTGCTTACTGTGGTCTGCGGTGCGCTCGTCATGTCACTCCTGGTGGCCCTGATGATCGGCTGGTCGTGGGCCGTGGCGCCCGAACGTTCGCTGTTCCGGCTCGGGGCAATCCTGCTTGCCCTTCCATGGCTGTCCCTTGCCATTGGGCGAGTCCCGTATGAACTTGTCCGTGGGTGGCTTCGCCTGATCGGCTTGCTCGGCTTGGTGAACGTGCTGTTCGCCGAAATGGAGTTCCTTCAGTTGGTGGTCGTCCACCGATGGTTCGACGAGGCGATCGTGTCCCTCGAGGTCCGGTGGTTCGGCCGTCCGATCGTCGATGGTCTCCAGGGATCGACTCCATCGATCGTCCTCGAAGGGCTGATGTTTGCGTACGTGGGATACGCCGTGTGCCTGCCGCTGGTGGGACTGCTCTGTCAACGGGGCGGCGGAACGGATGGACTGCACCGCTATCTCGTCCATCTCTCATTGACGATGGCCGTATGCTATCTTGGTTTTCTTTGTGTCCCGTTGGCGGGGCCTGTGTTTTCCCGGCCGGAGGCCTTTCCGACACCGTTACAGGCGGGGGCCTTCACGTGGACAGGCGAATGGATCCGTCAGCATCTGCACTTTCCCGGCGGGAGTCTTCCCAGTCCGCACTGCGCGGCGACGACCGTTATGCTGATGTCGTTGTGGCGATTTCACCGCACGGCAGCCTATGTCTTGCTCCCTACCCTCTTGTCCGTCTACCTCGCCACAGTCATCGGACGCTACCACTACGTCTGGGACGGGATCGCCGGTATCGCCGTCGCCGCTGGCCTTCAATGGGTCACCGACCGGCTATTGTACGCCGTCCGGGGGCATCAACGACGCGCACGAGCGCTGCGCACCACGCCCGGTCGGTTCACGCCATCAGCCATGACGACCTGTGAGGACTAGCATGAGTCTGACCATACGTCCGGTACGAAGCCGACAGGATCTGAGAACGTTTGTACAATTCCCCTTCCGTCTGTACGAGGGCAATCCATACTGGGTGCCCCCGCTCATCACCGACGAGATCAAGACCCTCCGGTCCGATATCAATCCGGCATTCGATTTCTGCCGAGCACGTTATTGGATCGCCGAGCGGGACGGCATTCCGGTCGGACGCATCGCCGGTATTATCAACGACGCCTTCAACCAACGTTGGCAGAGCCGGCAAGCACGGTTTGGCTGGATAGACTTTGTCGACGACCCCGAGGTATCGGCCCTGCTCTTCTCCACGATGGAGGCCTGGGCGCGGGAACAGGGGATGGACACCCTCCATGGCCCGCTCGGGTTCACCGACATGGATCATGAGGGGATGCTCGTCGAAGGCTTCAACGAACTTGGTACCATGGCGACGATCTACAATCATTCGTACTACGTCGACCACACCGAACGGCAGGGCTACCGGAAGGACGCCGATTGGATGGAGTATTCGATCGTCGTACCTACGCAGGTACCCGAGAAGGCGGTACGGATCGCAGCGATGGTCCTCGACAAACGCCGGCTCCATCTGCTCGAAGCACGTCGGGCGAAGGACATTCTGCCGTATGCGCACCAGATCTTTAGTGTCATCAACGAGGCCTTCGATCACCTCTACGGGTTCGTCACGCTGCCGCCGCGGGTCATCGACGCGCTGGTCAAGCAGTACTTTCCCAACGTCGATCCCGACTTTCTCAAGGTCGTCCTCGACGAGCACGATCGCGTGGCTGGCGTTGTTATCGCATTGCCGTCGCTGTCGCGCGCCCTGCAGCGTTCACGCGGACGACTGCTCCCCTTCGGATGGTACCATCTGCTCATGGCGCTCAAGCGGCCAAAGGATGTGGACCTCTACTTGGGCGCGATTCGGAAGGACCTGCAGGGCAAGGGTGCCGACGCGCTTCTCATGACCGAATTGAACCGGTCACTTGTGCGCCGCGGCATCAGGAAGGTCGAATCCAATCCGGAGCTTGAGACCAACCATCAGGTCCGGAGTCACTGGAAGAACTACGAGCATCGGCAACACAAACGCCGACGCTGCTACGTCAAGCACCTCGTCTAGCCATGCGCATCGGCATTGAGCATGGCGATGCTCGCCAGCGTCCGACAATGCGAAGAGCCCTGGCGGACGCAGCGACTGCGTACCGCCAGGGCTCCTGGTGAATGAGGGATGAGGACGTCGATTGTGACCGAAGCAACGGCGGCGAAGCTGGGCGGGAATCGAAATCACGCAGCCACCTCCATCCTCGACACCTTCACATCACCTCACACCTCTCTCCTTTTTCCTCTCACTTGCTCTCTTCAGCTTTAGCCCACACGTTGTTCATTCGGTCAATATCGGCAAAGTAGTAGGCCGGATCG
>CAYYOV010000092.1:2331-5814 GCA_964473365.1 uncultured Ignavibacteriaceae bacterium | reverse complement strand
AACGCCCGGGGAGCGACCCTCGGGCGTTGCCCTCTTACTTCATCAGAATCATTTTCGTCGTCTGGACGATCTCCCCCGCCGTGAGCCGGCAAAAGTAGATCCCGCTCGGCATGCCTGCCGCGTCCCACGTCACGGAATACGATCCTGGCGGCTTCTCTTCGTTCACAAGCATCGCGACTTCGCGGCCAAGGAGGTCGAAGATCCGAAGGTCCACTCTGTGGACTACTGGCAACTGATAACTCACTACAGTTGATGGATTGAAGGGGTTGGGGAAGTTCTGAGACAAATAGCAGTCTACGGGCCGCTCATCCAAGCCCTCCGCCACGTTAGTGGTTAATCCGAACTCAAACGCATCCATCGCCGTCATCGGTTTATGGGTTGCAAATCGAAACTGGTCACCTGCGACCGGGGGAACCGATGCCGATTGATCTATAAAGAGCAAGCCCCAGGAAAGAAAGAGAGAGCCCGTTGAATCCGCTTCAAGGATGTGAACCTCATCGAGCGGAGTCAGGGCATAGTTTCCGTCATTGTCCGCAAAAAGCACCCGGGCTCTCGCTTTGGTTGTGGTGTTGACGACCTGGAACTTCATGGGAGTCGCTGGCATATCATAGATTGATACTGACGTATCAACCACCGAGGACTCGATGGTCAACTCATAGTCATATGGCACCGGCTGCGCCGTTACGCGGGTTGTCCCTAAGAATCCATTGAATAGGTAAGGACGACAAAGCAGGGACGATGCACCCTTGACCCATCCGGATCTGCTTTCATCAAATCCGGTCGGGATTGACGTCACCAGGAGTTGATACCCATCGAATACCGGACCTGGGTTCACACCACCGACCTCAGTCACATCCTGCACCTTGACAATCCCACCGAGCGTCATGTCCTGCACGCGGTAGGACGGACCTCCCCCAACGCTCTTCCCAAAACTCACACGGTAGTGGTGATTGGTCTTCTTGGACGAATCCTTCACCAGGATGTAGACGGAGCCGCTGGCGGCTCCTTCAGTGTGCTGTGCAGGTTCCGCCACCCGGGCGGCGACATCAAAGAACGAACATATGAGTTCGGGACCGTTGATGTCCCGGTTCACCGGCCTGCCCCACATCGACTGGGCACCGGGCAGGTTATGTCCTCCTCCATCGACCGCGTAGAAGTGAACTGGCGCGTATGTGCTTTCATTGCTGGCATACACATATCGGCGAACTGTTCCGTCGTCTGCCGGGTCGATGTCCGGCATCGTGGTGAAGAGCACCGGTCCGTGCGTTCGATTATAATCCGCAAAGACCGCCGCCGTTTCCTCAGCGGAATACAATGTGCTGTTCCCGCCGTAGTTTCCATCGAGTGTCCCAACGAAGTAGATCATCGGCAGCGGAGTCCGGATCGGAGGAAGCGAACGGGACAGGCCCATGGCATACGGGGCGATCGCCCTCAAGCGTCTTCCATAGTAGGATGCGAACGAGAACGTCATCCGCGCCCCGTTTGAATAGCCACCAAGGAAGATGCGTTGAGGGTCCGCCTTGAAGCGTTGCGCCAGCGTGTCCAGCAAGTCGTTCAAGAACCGCATATCGGATGTGAGCGAATCTGAATACTGCCAGTTCAACGAAGTTCCATCCGGAAAGGCGGCCAGGAACCCGTATCGTTCCGCCAGGAGGTGAAAGCCCTCGCGCAGCATCCCTTCGCCGGTCCCGCCTGCGCCATGGAGCATGACGAGGAGAGGAAGCCGCGTGGACGTTTCGTACGACCCTGGCGTGTACAGAAAATACCTTCTGGTGATTCCGGAGGAGACGAGGTTCCGGACGGTCAGTCGTTGAGGATGGATCGATGGATGAGGGTTGGAGAAGGGAGATTCAACGGCTCCGAGGTCTGGCGCTGAACCGGCGATGAGGGGTCTTGGCGATCCATGCACATCCAACGGCGGCACAACGAATGCCGCGTTTGGCAGGCTCCCTGACGTCAGACCCGCGCTGATCGCCGGGCTTTCTGCGGAGAGAGTGAACGCGAGCGTGTCGAGAAACATCGGATCTTCTGAAAAGTTGTTCTCACCATAGAACCACCCCCTCACAAGGTTGTGCGCTGCCGTAAGGGGAACATCATTAGCTCTCAGATCTACTCCCTCGCCAGGATTCCAAAGGATGTTGTTCACCAGATACGTGACACCAGTTGCAGTGATGCTGACGCCCTCATTCCCGGCAAGAGCCGAGTTATGGGCAATGGTATTATGGACGATCCAGGAGGGCCCAGCCGACTCCGAGCAACTCAGCCCTCCAGGACCCAGTGTCGAATAGTTGTATGCTATGATGTTGTTCACCAGTTCTCCAGGACCACTGAAGCTCACTCCGCCCATGAGACCGATGGAACTGCCAGCAGACCGATTCCAGACTATCCGATTTGAATGAATGCGGACGTACGGATTCGTTCCCCAGAGACAGACGCCCGCTCCGCGTGAATAGGCCGTGCCAAGAACATTCTGCGTGATGACGTTTCGAACAATGGTTCCGGTCCCTCCGACACACAGGATCCCTCCGCCAAGTTGGTAGTACACTCCTGAGCTTGCGACCCAGGTGCGAGTTCCGGTCCCTCCTCGTATCGTGAACCCGGAAATCACGGTCGATGTATCGGATCCCGGCAGCAGCAGCAAGACAGATGCAGAATCGACGTTCCGCGGCAAGCTTCCATCGAGAATCGTCCTGGAGATATGTGCCGTATCGCCGTCGAGGATGAACAGGCTGCCAAGAACGATCTTCTTGGCGACCGTCAAGTTGACAAAATACGTTCCCTCTGCAACGAGCACCGTGTCTCCGTTGACGGCCGCATCCACCGCCGCCTGAATGGTCGCGTAGCCTTGCGGGACATGGCGGACCGTCTGCGTGAAGGAAACAGCGACCACCAACGCAATAGATCCAACGAGGTTCTGTAGCCGTCTCATGGTCAGATCCTTTGTGGATGATTCCTTTATTTCGTCAGCATCGTTTTCTTCGTCGCACTCCACCCCTTTCCATCCACTCCCATCGTTTCCAGTCTGCAGAAGTAGATCCCGCTCGGCATCGATGAGGCATCCCAGGAGACTACGTAACTGCCCGCCGGTTTCTCCTCATTGACCAGAACCGCAACCTCGCGTCCGAGCAGATCAAAAACCTTGAGTGAGATGCGAGCAGCAATTGGCAATTGGTAGGAGATTTGGGTGGCTGGATTGAATGGATTCGGGTAATTCTGATCGAGAGCGAAGGCCTCAGGTGCCGAGGATCGTCCAACGTCGACCGATGTCGGCGTCTGGAGATACTTGATCACGGTATAGAACGATTGTCCACCGGTCACGGCCGTGCCGATCAGATAGACGTTGCCCATTGGGTCCACGTGAATGGCACACGGGATGTTCACGGAGCCTCGGTCGATCCAGGAGGATGCGGCCCATTGGATATTGCCGTCACCGTCGAACTTGGTGGCACTCATGGCGCCGTCCATCGACCCCGCGACATACAA
>CAYYOV010000092.1:0-2231 GCA_964473365.1 uncultured Ignavibacteriaceae bacterium | reverse complement strand
CCATGACTTGTGCCCGCGACGTAGGCGTTTCCCTCCTGGTCCAATGCCAACGCCTTCGGTACGTTGTAGAGGCCGTACGGACCACGGAAGGTCCTTGCCCAATCGAGCGCACCTTCAGGAGTGTATTTGATCGTTCCATAGTTGTAGTTGTACGGAGGTGCAGAGTCGATGCCGCCAGCGACATAGACGTTCCCGGTGGAATCGACTCCGATCGCGGTCGGGAAGTCTTCACTGTTCCCTGGGCCATTGTACGTCCTGACCCAATCGGTATCTCCAGTTGGCGAGTATCTGATCGTCACGAAGTCGAGATTTCCAGCCGACCCGATCGCTGACGTCGTGACGTACGCGTTGAAAGACCGATCGACAGCAATCTGCGGGGGTCTGCTGTACGGGTAGGCCGGCCCTGGGTGTTCCTTCACCCACACGACATCTCCCATCGGTCCAAATCTGACCGTCATGACATTGCCGGGCTCGTCTTCTTCCTGCTCGTTGTAGCCCGTGACAGTGACACTCCCCCCATCATCGACGACGGCTGACATTGCATGATCTCGGCTGAGGCCGGGTGCACGGAAGTACTCATCCCACAACAGATCTCCCGTGCTGTCGTATCGGACAACGGCATAGCCGTCTGCTCCGGATCGGGCGACATGCACAGAACCGTCTTGACCAACGGCGAAGGAGCCGCCGAAGTCGGAGTCATAGAGGTCCACCGATCGGCGTCCACGTGATTCCCGGACCCACTCCTCATTCCCCGAAGGACTGTACCGGACTGTGACATACATGATCGAATCCCCCGACCAGTACCTGCCCATCACGAACACATGTCCATCCCCCTCCAGAACGAGCCCTTCCGGGCTCCCGAAAGCGCTCGACGGAGGGATGAAATTGCTGATCCAAACGGGATCGCCTGACGGGGAATACTTGATCGTTGTCAGCACGCCGCCATTGCTCCCGGTCATGAAGATGTTCCCGAGTGAATCCACCGCCAGGCTCGAACCGCGCCTCATCGAGGCGTATGCACCCTCGATCCGACGCACCCACAGCGTGTCCCCGGTTAGAGCATACTTGATGGTGATGAGGTCAGACACGCTCGTTCCGGCGACGATCGCGTTGCCATTGAGGTCGACAACGATATCGGCTCCAATCAAGCTGCCTCGAGGGTCATGGTACGTTCGCTTCCATAGGGCCACGCCTTCCTGACTGTACTTGGCGGTGAAGAGGTCCGGTCCGCCGGACCCTGTGACAAAGACAGATCCTTCTGGACCCAACGTGATAGCACCTGGTCTGCTCGCCCCGTCAATACTGGTATCGTTCACCACCCATTCCTCGCTCCCCTGGGCCGTGTATTTGATCGTGGTGACGACACGACTGCCCGATGCGCCAAGGCGAATCCAACCGTCGGTCCCTCCGGTTGCGTACACGTTGCCCGAAGCATCTACCGCGATGTCCACCGCCTCGTCGTATCCATCGTCGGGACCGTCGTATCCCCGCGTCCACACTTCCTCGCCCGACGGAGTGAGCTTCGTCGTGGAGTAGTCGCCTGCGCGTTCCCCGGCGCAGTAGAGATATCCGGCCTCATCGATAGATAGAGCCGCACCAGGAACATCCCGTTGCCAAATCTTGGCGCCATCGCTCCGATACTTCATCACGCCCATGGTTCCTGCAATGTAGCCGTTCCCATTCGCGTCGAGAGACACCGAGCGAACGGCTTGAGGCGCAGCCCCGTGATGCTGAGATCCGTACGTCCTCACCCATGCCGTATCGACGCCGCCAGTGAACGTGTGGGCCTGTTGGGCGCTGAGGCTGAAACAGAGCGCAAGTGGAAGGAAAAGCACAGGGGCGATCTTCTTCATGGCGCCATCTCCGGCAAGGGTGACATGCCTTGGATTAACAGGCCAATTTGGGAAAATTCCTTGGAGAAGGCTTAGTCGTGAGGTTGCATTCTCTAGTTCTTTTGTTGCATTGAGCCATCCAGGCTTGTCCGGTCGCGGAAACCTCCCTCTGGAGGCATTCCAGCGCCGTTACGATTCTTCACATCGGAGTCTCTGGTACAAGAGCGACGGCATATGGTCTCATAAACGGCAATTCGAAATTCTCAGAAGGAGGAGCCAAAGAAAGTGAAGAAGACGGCTCTCTCATAGTTGCGACATTGCGGTCATTCGGCAAACACCAACGCCCAAGCTTATCACTTGGGCGTTGCTATGAATCTTCGGGCAAGTGCACAACAACAA
>CAYYOV010000091.1:0-5882 GCA_964473365.1 uncultured Ignavibacteriaceae bacterium | reverse complement strand
GGTGGTGGGGGAGGAACTTGAGGGCGACGTCCCGGTCGAGCTTGGTGTCGTGGGCACGATAGACCACACCCATGCCGCCTTGACCCAACTTCTCGAGGATCTTGTAATGGGATATCGACTGGCCGATCATGGGACCTCAACGTGACTGTTCTTGGCCTGCTACGTCAATCCTTTGGTTTCACCAATTCCTGAAACGGCGGATAGTCCTTCAGGAGGTCAAGATCCGGGTCCGGATGGAGCCGGGTGTACGACTGGCCTTGGGCAAGCGCCTCCCTCAGCAATGCGACTGCAGATTCTTGTTGCCCGAGGATTGCGGCGATTCGGGCTCGCCAATAGGTCTGACTGCCAAACAAGTACGGCCGATTGGTCCTTTTCAGAAGATCGTCGATCCGACGCGCTTCGGAGGTGTCGCGCACGCGTGCCGCTATGGTCCCAAGGTAGCCCTGGTAGTTGAGGTTGTTGGGGCTCTGTCGAAGTAGGTTCTCGTAGATGGTCCTGGCATCCGAATATCTTCCCGCAAGATAGTACGCTCCCGCAAGGGCTGACTGACGGACCCTGCTCTGTCGTTCGCTGTCGGGTCTGCTTTCGTACCAGCTGATCGCTTTTTTGATCGCCTCGATCGACGCCTCCCCAAAACCATGCTTGCGCAGCTCGACTGCGCATGAGGTCATAATCCCCCCAGGTGTGCCTTCCGGGCTCGGAGGAAACGATTGTACTTCATCATATCCCTTCCAAATGTCCGTCGCTCGACCGAGGGCTGCCTGCGCGCGAAGTCTGAACCAGACCGTCGGCAGACGGTTCGGAAGCCGTTCACAGCCGGTCTCTGCTTCAGCAAGCTCCGATCCGTGTTCGTCAACGATGTGGTACGCGTAGGTCTTCACTCCCCAAACGTGTATCCAGTCGCGGAATGATGAGCTATCGGCGGGATCCAAGCGTGCTAGGGCCGTGATCGTTTCGCGCGGCCGGTTCATGTTGAGGGCATTGACACCCCAGAGGTATTCAAAGGTTGACCTCTGGGCTCGCTGAGCCCACTCTCGAGACATATTGAGACACGTCAGCTGGTCTCCGCGAAGTGATGCCTGAAGGTAGCCAAGGACATTGCGATCGGGCTGGACCAAGGTCGGACTGATGCGATCCAGATCCCGTACGATTGACTGGGCGGAATCGTAGATCCCGGAGTTGCTGTAGGCGAACGCCGCCAGGATGAGCGGGAGCTTGAAGGTGGTGTCCAGATCGGACGCTCGGCGGTAGTAGTCGACAGACGGCAGGTACTGTCCGCGGAAGAACAGCTCAGACGCCACCTTGTATTCGCGAAACGCTTCGTATGTCGGGAAGTAGTCGGGGTTACCATCGTACATCGGGGCATACAGATCGGACGAGAAGGCGATCGCCCCCTTCAGTTTCTGCCCGACCAGCTCGATGGAGGTCATCCGTTTCTCGAGGGTGTTGCCGATCGGCTGAACGACCTTGAGGAGCTTACCGGTCTCAGCATCATTGACACTCGCGTGGATCAGGATCGAATCTCCCTGGGTGTAGTACGCCCCTCCAATGATCAGTCTGGCCCCAGTCTCCCGTCCAAGGGCCGTGAATGGATCGGCGTTGTTCGACTCCGCCCGGACCCGTTGCCAGGTCCTGATGGCGTCGTGCGACGGCACGACATCGACGACCCCGATGCCTGCCAACTTCTGCGCCACCGATTCCGTGATGAGGGGACCGAACGCATCGAGTGTCGCGTCACCCGTCCGGTTCTCGAACACGGCCACGGCAACCCGATCGGCGGTGTGAATCGGTGCCGCACGGAAGAAGAGGATGTAGGATGTCGCGACAAGACCCGCCACGATTAACAGCGCGATGCCGACTACAGTCGCTCGAGGCCGTCTGAATCGTGTTGTTCGTGTCTCGTGAGACTCGACGGGAGCTTCGGATGGCCCCCCGCCGGCCGGAGCAGGCGCTACGCGAGACGTTGTCTTCTTCAGTCTCCGGAGCTCACTGACCAGATCGTCCACATGCTGGTAGCGGTCCGCAGGGTCCTTTTCGAGCGCTCGGGAAATGATGCGCGCCAGCTCCGGCGGGGCGTCTGGGACGTACTTCTGGATCGAGGTCGGTTCCTCGTTCAGGATCGAATACATCACTGCCGCCTCGTGTTCCCCGCGGAACGGGAGGTGCCCCGTCACCATCTCATACAGCGTCACTCCGAACGAGAAGATGTCTGACCGCGCATCCACCTCGCCCCCCTGGATCTGCTCCGGGGCCATGTAGGCCAGCGTCCCCACCGTGCTCGAGGTCTTCGTCAGCTTCAGCGATCCCTTCAGCTTGGCCAACCCGAAGTCCATCACTTTTACCTGGTTCTTCGAGTTGACCATGATGTTGTCGGTCTTCACGTCGCGGTGCACGATCCCGTGAGCGTGGGCTTCTTGGAGAGCCTCACCAATCTGAATCGCGTATTGGATCAGATCTGCGATCGTCGTCCCTCGACTTCGCTCGGGACTCGATTGACGATTGGCGATGATCTCTCTCAGCGTCCTCCCCTCGACAAGTTCCATGACGATGAACTGTTGTCCATCATGTTCAGCTATGTCATGGATCGTGCAGACGTTGGGGTGGTTCAATGCAGATGCGGCCCGCGCCTCCTGAAGAAAGCGCGCTTGCTCCTCCGGCGTGGCCGCGAGGTGGTGGGGGAGGAACTTGAGGGCGACGTCCCGGTCGAGCTTGGTGTCATGGGCCTTGTAGACCACACCCATGCCCCCCTCGCCGAGCTTCTCGAGGATCTTGTAGTGGGATATTGTAGTGCCGATCATGTGATGTACACAAAACGTGCAGTTCTCAATCGTAGGCCTTCAAACCGTCCTGCGACGTTTCTGCTTTGGTGAACGGCGCCGCCTATCCGGCGGGTCCTTTGTCCCCCGCCGAAGGGCCGTTCCGAACACCATGTCGACCGTCGCACGATCCAGATTCGCGTGCGACGCTTCAATGGACTCCCGGTATCGGGCAACGAAGTCATAGAGTTCCGGGATCTCGATCCGTGCAGCGACCTCCCGTGCTCGATCGAGATGACGGTAGAGCATCCGGAAGAACCGTCCGACCCGCCTGCCAATGACCAGGCCCCGGACGACCGACCGCATGACATCTTTGCCGGTACGCGTGCGTCGATCCGACAGGAATCGTGCTGCGTAGTTCAGCCGTCCGCGCCGGGCATCGACCATCATGTCCTCCAGGTCATCCAGCAGCTGACCGACAAAGGCCAGCTCATCGGTGCACTGCTTCAGCGAGCGAAACAGACCCGGGTTGTTCTTCCGGCAACACATGGCGTACGTGGCCAGGTCACAGACAGCGTATCCGTGAGAAGCAAGGGCAACGACCGACGGCGGCGGACCAAAGCCGTGTACCTGAGAATGATCACACTCGACGATCGCATTGAACGTTCGCCTCAAGGATCTGTCGAAAAACGGCCAGAAGCGTGAATCGGGAGCGAAGTGCGGGCCGAAGGCCTCACGAGCTGAAAGGAGCAGGTGATCAGCGGCGAAGATCAACGATCCGTCCCGCACGTGCCCATCGAAAACATCATCCTGCATCTTGACTGCAAGGAAAGCACAGAACTGGCCGCGAAGAATATCACGGACAAACCTCCCGCTCAACCTCCGGCTTCTCGCGTCCTGACGCCCAAGCCATTGCGGAATCAGGAGCCAGTACGGATCTTGCGTGACGGTTGCGGCCCTCCTGCTCGCGGAAAGCACTGGTTTCGCAGAGGCGTATCGCTCCAGAGCGTGTACCAGCTCAGGATGCCACTTCCTCGCGTCCCTCTTCAATATGGACGCCATTCTCTGGATCGAGATCGTCACGTATCCTCCGATCGTCCAAGGCTGGCGGGCGAGTCTCCGCCCCCGACTCTACGACCCGCCAGCCGATGAACCAACTGATTGTCTCACGCCTTCATCCCTACTTACGCCGGCCACGGTCTGCTTGTCACCGCCGGCCAGGGCCTCCTGATCGGCCATGGTATCTGACCCAACACAAGGACCCGTGCGAGGTCCTTGCCGTTCATTCTGTAGACTTTCTTCAGCGCGCGCTCGAGCTTCTTCATGTCACTGGGAGACAACCGTTTCCCTTTTGCCTCGAGCGCTTTGCGAGGATTCTTCAAAATGGCCTGGAAGAATTTCCGATCCCTCCTCGCCATCCGATACAACGCCTGCAGCGTGATCTTGGTGAGTGCCATAGGATCCTCCTGCATTGTGGGTTGATGAATTCCGCATTCTCATTTCGACGATTCTGCGGATTGTGGTATCAATCACCGTAGAGGTAGCGCTCATGTTGGGACAGCATGGATTGAAGACTGTCGTCGTTGGCCCCTTCGGCACGCGAGCGGCGGAAGAACTCGATCTCGTAGCGGCGGGCCATCATCGTGTCGCCATCGCTACGGGCGAGTACCGATAAATACGAGTACGTGGAGGGCAACACCGTCTCCAGGTTGAGCGAGCGTTCGAGCACCCGCCGGCATTCGGCGAACTGCCGTAGTTGGAACAGGCTCATACCCAGCGTGAGCGAGGCCGGCTGGAATGTCCAGCCTGATTCAACGGCCGGCCGGATAACCCGCGCGGCTGCCTCGAAATCTCCCTGCGCCAGATGCAGATCAGCCAGCAAATACATGAGCACGTCATTCCCCGGAGAGTACTCCAGCGCCGACCCAAGGGCCCCTATCTGAGCGGTGATGTTGCCGTCAATCATTGCACCGGTCCAGCGAATGAGCGCTTGCTCGAACGGTCCCACCGACGTGGACTGACGGAACAGGAATTGCTGGTGCCTCCGCGCCTCGGCCAACCGCCCTGTGTAGACGAGGCCGGAGATAAGCCATGTCCGGGGAGTGATGAAGGTCGAATCCAGGGCGATGGCTCTCCGGAAGTATTCTTCTCCTCCCGGCTGCATGTGCCAGCTGAACTGAGCACCCTGCAGAAACGCCTTGATCGCTTCCAAGTTCTTGGTACGGTGCCGGAGCCACGGCTGGATGTCTTTTCTGCTGGTGCCACTGCCCGTAAGGACTTGGATCTGGAAGTAGTTCAGGATCTGTTCGGACGCATGCTGCACCGATGCAGGAAGCTCACGTTCCGAGGCGAAGGGTTCAACCAGCGAGAGCTTGACGGATCCATCGGCCACATCCGTGAGAGTGCACCGCAGTACGTAGGCCGAATCCAACGTTCCAACCGTCCCGTTGACCAAAAACGACGCCCGCAGGCGTTGGGCGGAGGCCAGCATTCCGGGGTCATTGGGCGTGAGCGCACCGAGCGTAAAGGGATCGATGATCCTCAGCTCCTCGACCCCGTTCAGATGGTCGACCATGATCATCTGCACCACAACGGGCCAGTCGTTCGAGCCCACGGAGCCGTTCGAAGACCTGAACGGAAAGATGGCCAGTCGCCACGGACCCGTGGTCGGCGGAGAGGCGTCTTGCATCGGCCAGAAGACCCATGCGGCCACGGCGACGGCGAAGGTCACGAGGGTTGCCGCGACGATCCTCCTTCCGTGCGGCAGTCTGCGGATCGTGCGCAGATTTCCTGCAAAGCCATGGTCGACCGCCTCAAGGTCGGACAAGAGCTCTGCTGCCGACGGATATCGGTCGGCCGGGCGTTTCTGCAGCAGTCGCATCACGACGTCGTCATATGCCGGGCGGATGGTGCGATCGATCGTCGAAGGAGGGAGCGGGTCGACGTTGACGATTTCATACATCAGCGCTGCCGGATGCTCACCTACGAACGGACGGCGCCCGGTGAGCAATTCGTAGAGAACGCTTCCGAGGGAGAACAGGTCGCTGCGGCCGTCCACCTCTTCGCCCCGCGCCTGTTCAGGTGACATGTAGGCCGCCGTGCCAAGCGTGCTCCCCGACTTGGTCA
>CAYYOV010000090.1:0-6362 GCA_964473365.1 uncultured Ignavibacteriaceae bacterium | reverse complement strand
CGACCGGCGGCATTCGGATCAGTATCGACAGCAACTCAGGCATCAAGATCGATTCCGGCCGCGAGTTGTCGCTCGACCTCTCCGATATGCCGCAGTTCTCGCATCCACGGCCGACGTTTCGGGATGTGTTCTCGGCTGCCGTCGTGGACCTCGGATGGCTGGCGCTGGCAACCGTGTTGGCCTTTGCGGGGGCCTTTGCGGCGTTCGTGCGCTACGACGTACGATGACTGGGGGAAAGCCCCTTCATCGGTCAACGGTGAATTCTGCCGGAGGATCGCTCCTCCGGCAGCGCTTTTTCCAATGGGAGGCCGTCTCTGAATGCTCCTGCGCCACGGGCGGAGCGTTCGATCTGTCTTCAGAACGGTCCACTGGCCGCCTCGCCAGCGGCTTTCCCCCGCGGAATGTTGGAGGTCCTACCCGATACTCATCTTGCACCGAGACCATCGCAGTATTCCCATATTTGACAAACATTCCAAAACCCGATACATTCTGCCCACTGATTCGACCGGCGTAGTAGCGCTCTCCCTGCATAGACCAGGCCTTCATTCAGTCTTCACCACACCACCATCATTCCCAGGAGGTTGTATGAATTCTGCGTTTCGATTGGCCTGGTTTCGCCGCGCGACGGCGGCGTTTGCCATGGGTCTACTTGTCTTCTGGGCCGGTTGCGAACGCCCGGCCGGCGATCTGGTCGGTGGATCGGAACCCGCCACATCGCGATCCTCCGTTCAGGAGGGCGATGTGATGTTTGAGACGCCGGTTGCGGAACAGTACGTCGAAGGCGAGGTGCTCGTGAAGTTTGCGAAAGGAACGACGGCGGCGCGTCGCATCGCTGTAGCCAAGTCGGTCGGAGGGAAGGTGGGCGAGCGGATCCTTACGCGCGTCATGGCCCGTCGCGGTGACGATCAGGGCGTGACCATCATCGCGATCGATCGGCCTGTTGAGGATGCCATTGCGACGTTGCGCGCTTCGAAGGGCGTCGAGTACGCAGAGCCTAATTGGATCTACCAGCATGCCGCCGTCTCCAACGATCCGTACTACACGAACGGATCGACGTGGGGGTTGTATGGCGACGCGTCCTCGCCCGCCAATGCGTACGGCAGCCAGGCAGCCGAGGCATGGGCCGCGGGGAATGTTGGCAGCGGAACCGTCTATGTCGGTATCATCGATGAGGGATTCATGTATGCGCACGAGGACCTCGCGGCGAATTCGTGGATCAATCCGTTCGATCCCGCCGACGGCATTGACAATGACGGGAACGGCTATGTCGACGACGTCCGCGGTTGGGATTTCGACGGCAACAACAGCTCCACCTACGACGGAACGCAGGATGATCATGGTACGCACGTTGCCGGTACGATCGGAGCGGTAGGCGGCAACGGAAAGGGTGTGGCCGGCGTGACGTGGAATGTGAAGCTGATCTCGGGAAAATTCCTCGGCAGGCGGGGCGGAACAACGGCGAATGCCATCAAAGCCGTCGACTACTTTACCGACCTGAAGACGCGTCACGGTCTCAACATCGTGGCGACGAATAACTCCTGGGGTGGTGGAGGATTCTCACAGGCACTGCAGGATGCGATCGAGCGCGCCAACCAGGCCGGTATTCTGTTCATTGCCGCGGCGGGCAATGGTGGCAGTGACGGCGTCGGCGACAACAACGACGCCGTGGCAAGTTACCCCTCGAACTATCCCAACGCGAACATCATCGCTGTTGCCGCCATCACGTCGACCGGAGCCAAGTCGAGTTTTTCGAACTACGGTGCAACGACCGTTGACCTGGGGGCGCCCGGTTCAGCTGTGTACTCGACCCTCCCGGGGAAGAACAACAGCTCAACCTACGGGTCCTATAGCGGCACCTCGATGGCGACGCCGCATGTGACCGGAGCAGCCGCGTTGTATGCCGCCTCACATTCGGGCGCATCTGCGGCCGCGATCAAAGCTGCGATCCTGTCGAGTACCGTCCCCACCGCCTCCCTCAGCGGCAAGACGGTGACCGGCGGACGGTTGAACGTGAGCGGTTTCTAGGAATCGGCAAGCCTCGATTGGAACCCTCCGGGAGCACCCCGGAGGGTTTTTTGTTTCATACCCGTCCGAAGATCGTGCGGAGACGAGTGACTGCTCTTGTCGGTCGGGTGGTTGGCCGTGGCTTCTTCTTCCATGGTCCTGCAACACCTGACCGAAGCATGCGAGACACCGGTCCGGGACGAACACTTTTTGGGCAGGAACCCTCAGCAGAGGATGACCTCGACATGGCTGGTCTTCTCCTGAAAATGCAACATGCGATGTCGGTCACAGCGGTCCCCGTGGCGCTTGACTTTCAGCCGCTAGTACGTACCTTACAGGTAACTGCGACATCCAATTGGGGGGATACGCACGAGGTGGTATAGTGTATCCCTTCAGTGTTATGTCACATCGTCTGCGCCCGCCAACGGGTCCGTATGGGACTGGTCGGTGGGCGTCGTCATGTACGGAGGTCCCCTATGGAGATCCGCGCCCCATCAATTCACGGTGACGTTCTGATGAAAGAGACATACGAGGGGCAGGGCCCGACGCCGAACGACGCCCGGGCGACCGCCAACGCCAAGTGCGACGCTTGGATCGAATCCCAACAGCGCTCCGGACGCCACATCGTCGACGAAGGGCGTGGTTCCGTGACCACGAAGGTCGGTCCAAACGCGTACGAGTGTGAGATCACGCTCATGTATCGGATCCCATGATCGGCTCTGCCAGCCTTCGCGACGCCCTCAAAGCCACCGCGAGCAGTGCGGAGATTCTTGACCGCGTGGCCCATCAGATGGCGCACGTGTTCGAGGTACAACCGGCTCCTCCGTCCGCAAGATGGCACATGCTTCCGGATGAGCAGGCGATCGCCGCCGTGGAACGCGACGAGGTCCAACTTATTACCGCCGACGATCTGGCCCGACTTCCCGAGGCCGAACTCCGCCGGCTTTTCGTCATCGAACGCTCGCTCCAAAACCACTATGAGGCGTGGCTGAGCGTCCTCCCGAAGCTCCAGTCGCCCTGCGAACCTTCTGTAGCGGTACAGTGCCGCTATCTCCTCAGGGAGATCGCGGTCGAGATGGCCCCCGATGTCGACGCTCTCTGTCATGCGCTGCAACAAGCCGGTGTGGCGGACCACCAATCCTTCGAGCGCGTGAGCGACCTCATCCGTTCGGTCGTTGAAGGCCGGACAGCGGCTCCATGGACGATCCCATGAGCGGAGCACCCAGAACGCGCGATTACGTCGAATCAACGCTGTGTCTGGCCAAGGCAGCCACATTCCTCGTGTCAGCCGAGGCCGGCGTGAGCCGTCGAGACCTTGGGTCGTCGGCGTTCTGCGCGTATCAGTCGCTCCTGCAGACGTCGTTGGGACTGCAGTGGCTGCTGGCAGATCGCATGACCGATGCCGATCGTGAACGACTGGTCGAATTGCGGCGCACGCTCGGGTCCGTCATGAGCGCAACCGGCCGCGTTCGCGCACAGCAGTTCCTGTCAAGCGCCCTTGTGCCTCAACCCAATGCACGACATGTGGGAACGCTCCTCGAACAATCTCGCTCGTTCTGGGAGTTCTACGCCGAAGGGCCGATCGTCGTCTGGCCTCCGGACCAGCCCGGCGTCAACGGCCAAACCCCCGTCCCGACCGAGATCATCGAGCTCGTCCGTCGGCTCCGGCATGATCTGACGGCCCTCATTCGTTCCAGCCGATTCTATGCCGACCTCAGCGGCATGTCGTTGACCATCGTGCTCCGTCAATCGGCCGAATTTATGCGAAGTCCGCAGTATCCGTTCGCAGGATGGGTCCCGCCCGACATCCAGCTCGAAGCCGTCGCCTGGCTCGACGAGCTCGCTCAGGACCCGCACGTTTCGTAGCTGGCTCCAACATTCACGCCCCTCTCTTCGTATCTTCCCGATATCTTCGTTCCACCACGTACCGACGATCGACCCATGAATCCTGTTGTTCGTGTCATCATCATCGGACTGCCGCTTGTCTGTGCGACCATGCACGCACAGACCCTTCGACCCGCCGCCATCGTCTCCCCTCCGACCATCGACGGCCGGATGGACGACGTCGCTTGGACGAACGCTCCCAGCGTTTCGGACTTCATCACATTTGCCCCCGACTTTGGGAAGCGTCAGGAACAACGCACGGTCGTGTGGATGACCTACGACCCCGCGAACCTGTACTTCGCGTTCCGTTGCTACGATGACCCGGCATTGGTAAAGACGTCGCTGGCCGTCCGCGACAATATCCGGTCGGACGACTGGGTCTGCATCAATCTCGACACGTTCGGCGACCAGCAAGGCCTGACGGCGCTGTACGTGAATCCCCACGGGATCCAGATGGACAGCCGCTACGCCAGCGGCAACGAGGATTTCAGCGTCGATCTGGTCTGGTACAGCGCCGGTCAGATGACGAGCGATGGCTACATCGTCGAGATCCAGATCCCTCTCAAGAGTATCCGGTATCGCAACGACGACCAGACGATAATGAGCGTGTTTTTCGAACGCTACATCAGCCGGCGGAACGAGCATGGGTCGTATCCGGCCATGGACCCGCAGAAGGGATTCGCCTTCTTCTCACAGATGGCCCCGATGGTCTACACCGGGCTCGACCACAGTGTGCTGCTTGAGATCCTGCCGGGCGTCACGTTCAGCCAGCAGTATGCCCGGGTCGCAGACACGATGCGTGTGCGCGACGTTCGACGCGAGGGAAGTCTGACCGTGAAGTACGGCATCACGTCCGACCTCGTTCTTGACGGAACGTACAACCCCGACTTCAGCCAGGTCGAGGCCGACGCCGGTCAGGTGGACGTGAATCTGCGGACGAACCTGTTCTTCGCCGAGAAGCGGCCGTTCTTTCTGGAGGGTCGCGAACTGTTCAATCTTGGCGGTGGTGGTGGCTTCGCGCAGTCGTTCGTCTATACCCGCGCCATCGTCGATCCGAAGGTGGGGCTCCGGCTCACGGGGAAGTTGGGAGACAAGAACACGGTCGCCGCATTGCTGGCCAACGACGAGATCGCGGGGGCCACGGACGCACAATTCGGCGTACTCCGCTATCGACGCAGTTTGAGCGACGATTCATACATCGGCGGCATCGGAGCGATACGAAGCGTGGGCGCAGACGGCAACCGCATCGCCGGAGCCGATGCGCAAGTACGGGTCGGCGCCGGGTCGATGGTCGAAGGGCATGTCGTCGGATCGAGCACATCCATCGCCGGGTCGATGACCTCCGGAAACGCGCTGTCGCTGGCCTTCCGACGACAGGACCGTGACGGCGGAGTGACACTCGGAGTCGAGAACGTGTCGCAGGATTTTCAGGCGGACATGGGCTTCCTGCTCCGAACCGGGGTCACCTCCGTCAGCGGATCGTATCAACGTCACCTGTATCCGGACTCGGACTTCTGGAACCGCATCAGCCTCACCGCGTATGCGTCGCAGACGTACGATCATCCGAGCGCCATCTGGGAAATGTCGAACCGGTTGACAGCCCTCGCGTTGTTCCGTGGCAATCTGGCCGCGCAGGCCCAACTGACGCAAGGGACGGAGGTCTTTCTCAGCAAGCGCTTTGATGCGAACACGGTCTATTTCCAGGGCGGAGGGCAATTCACCCGGTGGCTCGGGGTCACGCTCATCTATCGGTACGGAAGCTCCCCGGCCTATGCCCTTCTGGAACAGGGCCGCGGGCAGCGTGCGCAGGCCATCCTGACCGTTCAGCCGAACGATGCCATTCGGATCGACTATACCGTCACATATCAGGACCTCTACCGGGTATCCGACGATTCGCTGCTGTTCTCGTACCCGATCAATCGCCTGAAGGCCGCATACCAGTTCAACAAGTACCTGTTCTTCCGTCTGACCGGGGAGTACAACGGGTTCCGACGCCGTCTGCCTGTCGACGCACTCGTCTCGTTCACCTATATTCCGGGCACCGTCATCCACGCCGGCTACGGCTCGATCTACCTGCGTGAACGGTGGGACGAGCCCTCCTTGCGTTACGTACGCGACGACGGATTCCTCGAGAAGAACCGCGGGTTCTTCTTCAAGGCGTCCTATCTGTGGAGGATCTAGGCAGCGACCGTCGAGCCGACCGTCGCGTTGTGCATCGGAGGTCCAGGCGATCGCATCGGAGCGCTCCACCGCTCCTCTGCCCGGCTCGCTCCTGGACCTTCGTCTGACCGGCCCTCGTCCTGCCGTCTGCTTTTTCCTCTCTACCGCTTTTTCCCTACCTTTTCCCTCCACCAGCCCACGAACAGCCATGCCCAAGAAGAAACCTACTTCGACGCCCCCCACGCTTTCCCTTTCCACACGCTCCATCCATGGGAAGAAACTCCACGCCTACCAGGGTCCCGTCGCCCTGCCGA
>CAYYOV010000089.1:0-6400 GCA_964473365.1 uncultured Ignavibacteriaceae bacterium | reverse complement strand
CGGCTTGGGCTTCATGGATGAAGCGTTGCTTGGCCTCCTCGTCGCGGGTCAGGTCGGGGGGGAGGAACTTCAATGCGACAGTACGCTTGAGGCGGGTGTCTTCGGCACGGTAGACCACACCCATGCCGCCCGAGCCGAGCTTCTCGAGGATCCTATAATGGGATATGGTCTGGCCGATCATGCGGAACCACCCGTCGTTTCTCATTCTCATCTAGAACACGATGCTCCATCCGTCACTCGTGTCGCCCGACCAGATCCTGACGACGTTGCGTGCATCACGGGTCATGAAGCTCTTGCCGTCCGCCAGGTACGACACGTAGACGACGTACGCCAGATGCCCGCTGATGTTCTCCTCCACCTCGCCGGACGGAAGCCGTGCGACGCGGACACCATGACCTGATGCGATCAGTTGATACTGGCCATCGGGACGAAAGCTGGCGCTCGAGCCATCTGCGAACACCGTGCAGACCGGCAACCATGTCTGCGTCGAGAGCGTCAATCGGCGGTGGCTCTCGGGCCAACCATCATTCGCCGACACGGACAACAATGTTCCATCGCCGTTGAACAGCGGGCCCAAGGGATATCCCGAGGCCGCGTAGAGTACCGTCTTCGATAACAGGTCCCAGACGACGAGACCGTGACTCCAAACGGCCGCCAGCCTTCGGCCATCCGGGCTCACGGCGTTCGCTTGCGGCCTGGTGGGTCCGATGCTGTCGACGGTCTGCACCAACGAGTCAGATACGAGATCCCACACCTGTAGTCGTCCCCGATCGGACACGACGACACCCCGAGTGCCGCCGGGCACGGGTACGACATCTTCGACGTAGATGCTGTCCCCCGGACCATTCCCGCACAGCTGGAGGTATTTGACAAATTGGAGGTCGCTCATCCGGATCGTCTCCACGCCGTACAATCCTCCGAGGTACGCTGTCGATCCGTCGGCCGAGAAGGCGACGCACGATGTTCGACCGGTCGATTCCGGCCGGACCAAACCGCGCAGGGTCCAGTCGGCGGTGTTCCAGAAGCGTACACCGCGAATATCGCTGTCGAGAGAGGCGAAGATGGTCCCGGTCGGATCCAGCGCCATGTCGGGCGATGTTACACCGGTAGCCCCGACGCTTACCGTGCGGACGACGGCATGCACCAAGGCTGCCCTGATCTTGATCTCCGACCAGTTGATGCCGTCGGTTCCTACCGACGTGACGCGGTACGTGTACTCGACTGCGGGGTCCAGGTCGGTATCGGTCCACGTGGTGGACGTGATCTCGGAGCGCAAACGGAGGCTGTCGGCGCCACGGGCTCGATAGATCCTGAAGCTCAAGGCATGTGCACCCGCCTCCCACTGGAGCGTGATGGAGTTGAGCGTGCTTGACACCACTCCGAGGCAGCTTGGAGGCGATGGAATGTCCGGGATCCGCTCGATCTCGGAGCAGCCACACATCGCGGCCAACGACACCAGGTGGAGGATCGATTTCGCGAAACGCATCAACCGTATGGGTTCCTTCATATTCCCTCCCACGTCACTCCTTGACAAACGGATCCTCCCACAACACAACTTTGGAGTTGAGCGTACTTTGGGAATAGACCACCGATTTCCCATCCTGCGATATCGAGCGATACCCCGATAACTGAGGCCAGGTGAAAGGCAATCGTGTCGATTTGCCGTCGGGAAGAGAGACCTTGTGGAGTTCGCCGGGCTTCAGAGAGGCGATGCAGAACTCTCCGTTGGGGGCAATGGCCTGTACGTCGGTCGGTTCGAGGATCCTCCGGGGAGCCTCCTTGTGTTGCCCTTTTCGCGCCACGGCCCTATCGATCCACCAGCCCTCTCTGCCCGCGCGATAATCACGGTAGAGGATGAAGTCCTTGCCTGGAAAGCGCCGCGCATTCGTGGAGTCCTCGTAGAACCGAGTTGTTACGGCATTGTCGACCGCGCACATCCACGATTTCATTCCGGAAAACCAACTGAGCGTGTCCTTCCCAAACCATTTCAGAATGACGGTCTCTCCCGGTACTCCAATTGCTTCCCCGACCACACGGGAACTCGATCCCTCGAATGGGGACACGATGCAGATCTTGATCATCCCCCCGGCGGTATCGGGCACCCTGGTGTAGGCGATCCATTTGCCGTCGGGCGACCAAGCTCTATGCCCTATGGTGACTTCACCCGGACAGAGGTTGCGAACGGGATGCTCTCCTTTCGTATCGCGAACCTCAAACCCGATCCATGTGAGCCAATTGGCGTACGAAGGGACGACGGTAGATGCTACAAAGCGATTGTCGGGCGAAAGGACTGACGCGACTCGGGATCCATCGTCCGACGTGATCGGCGTGACCTTCCCCGTCTGGATGTCCATCGAATGGACGTTTCTGGTGACATACCGCTCGGAGTAGAGCAGTCTCGAGCCATCATCGGAAAGATAGGCTCCCATCTCGTCGTTCCTACTCCGGGTGAGTTGGACCTGCTCGCCCCCTTCCGCAGGACACATCCACAGGTCATAGTTGCCGTTGGCAAACGACCCGTAGACGATAATATTGTCGCGCGTCCAGAACACTTCACCCTTGGTAGATCGACTGAACGTCACTTGACGAGCTTTCATTGTCCCGAGCTCGTAGATCACGACATCCTGCGAGAAATCGAGAAATGTCTGAAGCCACGCGATCGATCGGCCATCGGGAGAAAGACTGAAGCTAAGGGTGATGTTCATGGATTTGTGTGAGTAACCGGGGTCGATAAACTCCACACGCTTGTCGCTTCCGTCCAGCTTGACCGATGCAAGCTCATACTTCCCAGGGGCGGTTGGATTGTTGAAATACAGAATTCTCTCGCCACTTGGAAAGAATCGTCCCAAGAATCCGAGAGCGATCGAGCGAGTCGGTCCGCCAAGCGAAGGGACCAGTACAATCTCGGGGCGTCCGTTCACAAAGCGAGTATACTCGATCCAGGCCCCGTCTGGAGAACAATCAACTCCATCGACCAAGGCCGCAGAATCGAACGTCACTCGGCGACTCGATCTTGCGACGGTGTTCAGGTAGTAGATATCCGACAAATTGTTCTGACCGCTGCCGCCGACTGCGATCCACTTGCCATCGCGAGAGAGGCTGCAAGCGTTCGGGTCATTGATGGGGAGCTGCAGGGTGGTGGTCTTCAAGTTGGGGTTGACCTGTGGCAACCGCCGCGGCCTGGTGACCACGAAGACGATGGCGGCGATCATCGCGATGCCCATCAGGAGTGCAAGGGCCCTCATTCGACGGGATGCAAGGAACGACCGCCTCCGGCCGGCGAGTGCGGTCAATGACACGTTGGAGGTCTCTTTCCTCACTCTCCTCAGGTCGATCAGCAGGTCTTCCACCGTCGTGTAGCGATTGGCGGGGTCCTTCTCCAGCGCACGGCTGACAACGTGGATCAACTCCGATGACGCGTCGGGAAGATGGACCTGAAGGGGTTCGGGCTCCTCGTTCAGGATCGAATACATCAGAGCCGCTTCGTGATCTCCCCGGAACGGCGTCTTGCCCGTCAGCATTTCATACAGCATGACCCCGATCGAGAAGATATCCGCCCGTGCATCGACGTTGCTCCCCTGTAGTTGTTCCGGTGCCATGTACGCCACCGTCCCGAGCGTGCTTCCCGTCTTGGTGAGCTTCGTTGCACTGCTCAGCTTGGCCAGCCCGAAATCCACGATCTTCACGACGCCGTCGCCGGTGATCATGATGTTGGCGGGCTTGATGTCTCGGTGGACAATGCCTTTCTCGTGGGCTTTGGCGAGCCCCTGGGCGACCTGGAGGGCGATATCGGTGGCCTGCTCGACGGGGAGCTTTCGTTTCGCGATCCGCACCCGGAGCGATTCGCCGTCGTAGTATGCCATGGCGATGAACAGGCGGCCATCGGGCGTTTCGTCGATGTCGTACACCGTGCAGATGTTGGGATGATCGATGGACGAGGCGGCCTTCGCCTCGTGAATCAGTCGCTCCTTGGCCTCCGCGTCGAGGACGAGATCGGAAGGGAGAAATTTCAGCGCAACCGTGCGCTTCAGGCGGGTGTCTTCAGCCTTGTAGATAACACCCATGCCCCCTGCACCCAACTTCTCCGAGATTTTGTAGTGGCCGATCGTTTCGCCGATCATCGTCGTCGCCTAGTTAGGAAGGAAGGGATTCTCCCACAGCATCAGTTTCGTGTTGATGACCCGTTCCAAATAGAAGAGCTTCTTGCCGTCGTGCGTGAGCGCATAGCCCATCACTCTCGGGGGAAGTGTTGTCGGCAGTTTGACGGAGCGTCCGTCGGGGATCGAGACCTTGTTCAGCTCCCCTGGTCGGGGTGATTCGAGGAACCAGCGCCCCTGGGGGTCAATGGCCAGCAATGACCCGGCCAACCGCTTCCGGCGTGCCTGCCGGTCATCCATTCGTTTTCCCGGGGTCAGATCGACCCACCAACCTTGTTTGCCAGTTCGATAGTCCATGTACATAATGTATCGCCCCCCTTGGATCGCTCGAGCGCGGGTTGAGTCTTCGTAGAACTGGACGGCATGAGAGTCGTTGATCGAACAGACCCACGTCTTCATCTCGGAGAACCAGGAGAGCGTATCGGTATTGAACCACCGCAGGTAGTGGTACGGAGGCGGCGCTCCCGATACCAAATGGACAACCCTCGATGGCGTCTCTTCCGATGGAGAAACGATGCAGATCTTGCACAGTCCTCCTGCCGAATCCGGGGGAGACTCATAGGCGATCCATTTCCCGTCGGGGGACCACGGATACACAAAGGACATTTCGTTCTTGCAGATGGTCCTGATCGGGTCGATCTTCATCACATCGGTGATCGTGATGCCCCGAAAGGTGAGCCAATTCGCCCAGGAGGGGACCATGTTGGTTGCCACGTAGCGGCCGTCGGGAGATACGTTCAAGTTTGTACGAAACTGATCATCCGACGTGACGTTGGTTTGCTCGAAGGTTGTCAGGTCGACGACGCGGACATTGCTGCTGAAGTTCTGTTCATAGTAGAGCAACTTGGCGCCGTCATCGCTGAGCGTCGCAGAGACCTCGTCATTGCGGCTTCTCGTCAGTTGAACGGGCGTTCCTCCCTCCGCCGAACACATCCAGAGATCGAAGTTGCCGTTCGAGAAGTCAGAGTAGATGATCGCGTCGTCGCGGGTCCAGAAGACGCTCCCCTTCGGGCTTCGAGTGAATGTGATCCGGTTCTCCTTCTTCGTCGCGAGGTCGATCGTGATGATATCTTGCGCGAAGTCTGGATAGGTATTCAGCCATGCCAACGACTTGCCGTCAGGCGAGAGAGCATACGCCACGGTGATCAAGCCGGACTTGCCTGCCGATCCTTCCTCCGCATACTCCAGTCGACGGTCCGTGCCATCCAGCTTCGCCGACCAGAGCTCGAATCGGTTCCCCACGATCGGGCGGTCGATGAAGCCTCCCTTCAAATAGACGATCCGATCAGTGTATGGCATGAACTTCCCCCAGATGCCGTCGGTGGTGATCACCCGGCTTGGACCGCCCAGTGACGGTACAACGGCGATTCCTCGATTCGCTGCGCGACTCCGGGAATACAGGATCCAGGCACCGTCCGTGGAGTAGTCATCGACATCGCATCTCTGAAGGGAATCGAATGTCACCCTCTTGACCAGTCCGCCCGCAACGTTGGTGTAGTAGACGTCCCAGGTGCGATCGTCTTCGGTGCCTGAGAGGGCGATCCAGTTTCCGTCACGCGAAATGGTCCCCCCTTCGCCAACATACTTGAACTGCGTCAGCAGCGGTCGAAGCTTGGAGTTCGGGTTCAGCTCCGGAAGCGGTCGTGGGCGAGTCAGGACATAGCTGACGGCGATGATCGCGAGGAGGGCAACGGCGCCGACCAACCACCGGAGACGCCGCCAAGACCCGGTACGCCTTCGTGACTTCACCGCTGTCATGGAGACCTTTGACGTCTCTTTTCTCACCCTCCTGAGGTCCACCAGCACATCATCCATCGTTTTGTAGCGGTCGGCCGGGTCTTTTTCGAGCGCCCGGCCCACGATGTGCAGCACTTCGGATGAGATGTCCGGAATGTGCATCTGCAGCGGCTCTGGCTCCTCGTTTAGGATCGAGTACATCAGAGCGGCTTCGTGATCCCCCCGGAATGGCGCCTTGCCCGTGAGCATCTCATAGAGCATGACTCCGAGCGAGAAGATGTCGGCCCGCGCGTCAACTTCGCTACCCTGGAGCTGTTCGGGCGCCATGTAGGCCACCGTCCCCAGCGTGCTCCCGGTCTTCGTGAGCTTCGTAGAACTGCTCAGCTTCGCCAGTCCGAAGTCGAGGATCTTCACCACGCCCGATTTCGTCAGCACGATATTCGCCGGCTTGACGTCCCGGTGGACGATACCATGCTGATGCGCCTCGGCCAATCCCGCCGCGATCT
>CAYYOV010000088.1:4688-6540 GCA_964473365.1 uncultured Ignavibacteriaceae bacterium | reverse complement strand
ATGGCGACGCGAACACTTTCAGCGGATTCCGCAACACGAAAATCAGCCACGGGGATATTCAAGGCACGCAGCGAGGTCTTCTCGACTTCACGATGTTGCGCCACCCGCAGGATATCGTGTCCAGGCCGGACCCGTTTGCGGGTCTCGAGCGAACGGACAAGATCGACGCTGATATGCTCGAATTCGTACGTGATCGCGCTTGCATGGTCGGCAAGGCGGGAGGCCGCATCGGCATCGTTGAAGGGGGCCGTGATCACTTCGTCGGCAAGGCGGGAAGCGGGACACTCCGGATCGGGATCCCAGACGGCACTGCGGTAGCCCATCCGATGGGCCTCACGGATGGTCATCATGCCGAGCTGTCCGCCGCCGATGATGCCGATGACGGAACCGGTGGGCAGCGGCGTGGTCATACTTTTGATTTCAGCACACGGTCGCGCATTCGCTCGGCGTATTCCAGCAACCGCGCCTGGAGTGCAGTGTCTCCACCGGCGAGGATCCGTACGGCCAGCAAGCCGGCATTCGTGGCATTGCCGATCGCAACCGTTGCGACAGGCACACCAGCGGGCATCTGGACGATCGACAACAGCGAGTCGAGGCCGTGGAGGGCCCTGGATTGAACGGGAACGCCAATGACGGGGAGGATGGTCTTCGAGGCCAACATGCCGGGCAAATGCGCGGCGCCGCCGGCGCCTGCGATGATGACCCGGATACCGCGCGACGCTGCGTGGGAAGCGTACGCGAACATCTGGTCGGGTGTGCGATGGGCCGAAACGACCCGGAATTCATGAGGCACGCCGAACTCTTTCAGAACCTGGCGTGCGCCCTCCATGGTCTCGACATCAGAGACGCTTCCCATGACGATTCCCACGACCGGCGCTGTCGTCCGGACACGAGGCTGTCGCTTTGTTGATCGACTGAAACGTTGCGCTCGATACGGCATTCTTCGTGGCCCGCGGCTGGTGGCATTCTTGCGATGGAATGATAATATACCCAAAAGTCCCGTGAGAAAGAACGTTTCCGGGGCTCACCCACGGGGTTCGGCAGCCCGTCGGAGCCGGTCGGCGATCGTGCGCCACAATCCGGAGTCGGGAACGGACTCCACGACGATCACGCTGATGCCGCGTGCATCCAGGGTCCGCAACGTCGCATAAAATTGCCGCGCATACGAGGTCGAATCTCCTGCAACCCGAACGACCACGTCCGCCCTCACGACCGGAAGGTCGAATGTGTGGACGATGACGGCTGTCGGCCCTCCCGAAGCTGCGGCCTCATCCACAGCCCTCTGCAGGCGGCCCTCGTCGCCCGGCGGAACGAGGATGACCGTCGCCCGAGGCGCATAGTGGCGGTGACGCGTGCCTGGAGAGCGACGCAACAACGTGACGTCATCGGGCGTTCGTATCGAGCCCAGTTCGACGAGCAACGCGTCGTGGCTGATCCCCCCTTCCCGGAGGATGGCCGGCGGGGATACGGTAACGTCGACCACCGTCGATTCAAGTCCGATCCGAGTGGGACCCGCATCGAGGATCAGGTCGACGCGACCGTTCAGGTCGTCGTACACGTGACCACCCGTTGTCGGCGACGGTCGTCCCGAAAGGTTTGCGCTTGGGCCGACGAGCCCTCGGCCGAACCGACGGATCAGTTCGCGCGGTACGGTGTGATCGGGCACGCGAACGGCGACCGTCGATAATCCAGCCGTGACCTCAGCGGGCACGTCGGAGCGCGCGGGTAGGACCAGGGTAATGGGCCCCGGCCAGAATCGATCTGCCAGACGGCGTGCGGCCGGCGGCACCTCGGAAGCGACCGTCGTCACCTGCCCGACATCCGCAACGTGGACGATCAGCGGATTGTCGGA
>CAYYOV010000088.1:0-4588 GCA_964473365.1 uncultured Ignavibacteriaceae bacterium | reverse complement strand
GGACGATATCCGCTCTCGATCAGCGCCCGCTCAACCTCTTCGCGCATATGATGCATGGCCGGACATCCGCTGAATGTCGGACGGATGACGACCTCCACCCCTTCTCCTTCTACGCGAACGGACCGAACGACGCCAAGGTCTACCAGGCTGATGACCGGTATCTCCGGATCGGGGATCGTTCGCAGGATCTCCCAAACCCGCTCTCCAGCCCTTTGATCTGTCACCAGATCGCTCCGGGTTCGGATGTGTAGACTCGTTGAAGGTCTGACAACGCCTCGAGCAAGAACGGCGTGTGAGCGCCCTTGCGGCCGCCATACTCGGGCGTATCCAGTGGCCTGCCTGCAGCGTCGATGGGTGGCGTCAGCATCGCTCCCTTGAGGACAGGCACGATGCGCTCAAGCCAGCGTGTCTGGAGCTCGTGATGACCGGGGAAGACGCGATCATGCTTCAGCTGATCTTCGGACGACAGGGGCTCAAACAGACCGAGCGCCTGCGCGAACGCTACGTCGAGCGCCGCCCGCATTCGTCCCTGGCTCTCATCGGTCGCCCGACCGAGACGTTCTACCAACCCTTTGGTATGCAGAAGATGATACGCTTCCTCCGGAAGGATCTTTTCTGCTGCCAGACGCAACGGCTCGTACGTGCTCTCTCTGAAAGCTGAGAGACGGACCTGTTCCGCCTCATCGAACAGATATTGGCGAAGGACAGTGTATGCGAAGTCACCTTTTGGGTACGAAACGAACCGACAACAGCGGAAGTCCTTGGCCTGGCGGAGGAATGCCGATTGGTCCGGCGTTCGACCGATCATCGGCTCCAGCAGGTGATACCAAATGAGACTGTGCCCGATCTCATCTTGCGCGATGTTCGAGAAGGCGATATCCTCCTCAAGGATCGGCGCATGGCCGGTCCATTCGGCATCGCGATGTCCGAGGATCAGCTCGTCGTCCGCGAGCGACGTCAGCAGCTCAACGAGTGGTGCGGAGGCGGTCATGGATGGAGCTTTTCGGGAGCGTCAAATGCTTTCGGGTCACGATAACTCTTGTCGGTCGTCCGGGCGAAGAAGGTATCATCCTGATAGTCTGTCATACCGATGTCCGTCGTCCGGACCACCCACAGGCTCGAGCACTTCAATCGGCGCGCGAACTGATCCCGTGCCATCTGCAAGGCCATGTCCCTATCGGGTGCGTGGACAGATCCGACATGCTCGTGCGGATCCCCGCGTTTCGTCTGATGGAACACCTCCCACGTTGGCCACTGCGTGTCCGTCATGAGGCCACCTGCAAGGCCTCACGCACCCATCGCCCTTCGTCGTGAGCCTTTCTGCGCGCTTCGAGACGTTCACGGTTGCACGGTCCGTCGCCGTTCACGACCCGCTTCAATTCTTCCCAGTCGGGTTGGGTGTAGCGATGGTGACCGGTCCCGGGATCGAAGACGCACTCGGCGTCGGGAACAGTGAATCCAAGGGCCCATATCTGGGGAACGATATGGTCGACAAATTCCTGCCGGACCTGCTCGTTCGATTTGGTCTTGATGCGCCAGCGAAGAGCAAGCTGCGAATGCGTCGAGAGCGTGTCAGGCGGACCCGACATCATCAGGGTGGGATACCACCATCGATTGATCGCTTCCTGTGCCGCCGAGCGCTGCGCCGCCGTCCCCCGTGCCAACGCAGCGACCGCATCGTACCCCTGCTTGATGTGGAACGATTCTTCATAGCAGATCCGTCGCATAGCCCGCGCATACGGTCCATACGAACTCTGCGCCAGCATCGTTTGGTTGATGACCGCTGCGGTGTCTACGAGCCAGCCGATCACACCGACATCCGCCCAATGGGGCGTCGGGTAGTTAAAGACGTTCGCGTACTTCGCCTTGCCGCTCAAGAGTTCATCCATCATGGCTTCGCGCGTCTTGCCGAGCGTCTCTGCCGCTGCGTACAGCAATTGGCCATGCCCTGCTTCATCCTGCACCTTGGCGATCAGTGTTAGCTTGCGGCGGAATCCTGGGGCAAACGGGATCCACTTCCCTTCCGGCAGCTGGCCGACGATCTCGCTGTGTGCATGCTGACTGATCATCCGGATCAGATTCTGCCGGTATGCGTCGGGCATCCAGTCGCCGGGTTCGATCTTCTCGCCCCGATCGATCCGTGCCTCAAATTCTGCCAGATGCGCCTGCTCAGACATCTCCGCCATATCGCCTCCTGCCGTGGTAGACACGCAAAAATAGGAAAATCGCCCTGAAAGGAAAAGGCGGCCCTCAGGGTCGAAGGCCGCCTCGCTTGTTGCGAAACGCTGCCGCTCTTACCGCGACCGTGGACGTTTGACCGACTTTCGGACCACCTTCTTGGTCGCCGTTGCCGGCTTGCGTCGCCGGGGCGCTGCCTTCACCGCAGTGGCTGAAGCAGGAGTGATGGGAGCGCTTGCCGGGGCCGGAGTGGCGACAATGGATGCGGCAAGTGTCGGTGCGGGAGCAGCGACCGCGACGGGCACTTCCGGCGTGATCGCGTCGACAAGTGCTACCGCCGACGCTGTATGCCACACGCGAATGCCGATCCGCGCCAGCACGCTCACTTGTTGAATGGCCAGCATCGCGAGGATCCCGCCCGCCGTCGTCATCCCGACCTCTGCTTCAACCACCCAGTAGAGACCGACGAACACGAGCATCGTGATGAGTATGAAGCCGTGCTGGATGATCATGCGCACGGGATGTTGGAACACGAACCGAAATCCCTCGAAGAACGTCCGCAACACCTGCCGACGGTCCTCGCGCACGATGATCACTCGGCTGTACTCTGTCGCCAGCGACAAGATCGCCACCGGAAGGAGGAAGAGGGCCACGACGATCACTGCCGCCGTCACATAGCCTGATTCGATCGTATCGCCGGAGGTCATGGCGCCCCATACCGCGGCGATGCCGAACGACCAGAGAAGGATGACGATCACGCCCACCACGATGGCGTAGATCACAAGTCGGAATGAACGTCCCAGATATCGCCCAGTCGCCCGCAAGAAATCTGCAACGGTCCCCTCGCCCGCCATCGCGGCGACAACGCCAGCGCCGACGAGACCATGGAGGAAGAAGGATACGAACATGAACGGGCCGATCGTGCGTTGGAAGAACTCAACGGCGCCCCTCTGCGATGAAAGGAAATCCGCGTAGGTCGTGTAGTCGAATTCGGTGAACATCCGCTCGATGACCGGACTCGTCAGGAATGCGTTCGCCAGCGTCGCGCGGAACGCCAGCACAACCGGAAGGACGATGAAAAGGGACATTCCGTAGAGCGTCAACAGGACAGGCCAGCGTCGCACCATCGAACGGAGGCTCTGTCCCAGGATCGTCAATGTCGAAGTCGGTGTCATGGGGGTCTCCGTCAGAGAATAGCTGAGTACTGGACGACGTTCTGCAGCCAGTACAGCGCCTTGATCGTGTATTTCCATATCGCGCCGCCTTCAACTTCCACGGAGCGGACGTTATTGCTGAAATCCTTGTCCACCCAGAGCTTCCGTTCCGGATCGGCGGTAGCCGAGGTGGCCTCATGCTCCCGGACGAATTTCAGCACCTTGACCCGTTCACGGCCTTCCCACGGGATCAATTCAGAGAACCCATCCTTGAATGACACCAGAATGTCCACGGGAAGAACGACCTCGCCCTTCCGTTGGATGGTCACCGTCGTCTCATACAGACGTGGACGGCCACCCTGGCCTGCTGTGTCGACCCCTTCGCCTCTCGGCACCGACACGCGGCGGCTTTCGAGTCCGCTGACCGCATAGTCGCAGATCTCTGTCCCATCCAACATCTGCGTGAAGAACCAATCCATATTGGGGCCGAAGCGGACCCCATGGTGCTTCCGAACCACCTCGTTGACGACTGCCTCGAAATCGGCACGGCCCGGGTGCCGGAACTTCCACCGTTGGAAGTATGTACGCATGGCGTCATCCATCACCGCTCGTCCGATGATCCCTTCCAGCGTGATCATCCACGTCGCCGTCTTGCTGTACGTCAGTGCACCATAGGACGACCCCGGGAACGCCCACGCGACCGTGTCGATCGGTCCCACCTTGGGGTTGCTCATATTCACGTACCCGTCCCGCGCTGACTCTGCATCACCGGACTGATAGCCGAGGAAACTCATGCTGCCGGTCTTTTCGCCATACGTCGCATCCATGATGCGCGTCTCAGAGTACTGGTTGAAGCCTTCGTCCATCCAGGCTTCCTCGAACTCGTTGTTGCCGACCAGGCCATACCAGTATTCATGGCCGAATTCATGCACCGTCACCCCCTCCGTCACCCGCACGCCGGACGGCAGGTATTTCAACGACCCGCCTGTAATGAAGGTGGGATACTCCATCCCGCCGGCCCCCATCGCATAGATCGGAGGGTCGACCACAGTCACGTTCGGGTAGGGATACTTTCCCAGCCACGAGTCAAAATACTCCAGCGCAGCCTTCACCGACTGGAAGTATTTGTCTTTCGCAGACTCCACGTGTTCAGGCTGGAGCATGAGCTTGATCGTGACATGGCGCCATGTCTCTTCGAACACGCGGTAGTCGGGCGAACAGGTCCACACGAAATCGTGCACATCCTCCGCGTGGTA
>CAYYOV010000087.1:0-6623 GCA_964473365.1 uncultured Ignavibacteriaceae bacterium | reverse complement strand
GCGAGGTGGCAGTGCTCGTGGATGAAGAACGGTCCCCGGGCAGCTACACGGCCACTTGGAATGCCTCCTCGATCCCTAGCGGCGTGTATTTCTACACTTTGACGGCCGGCAGCTTCACACAGACAAAACGGATGTTGTTGGTGAAGTAGGGATGACGCGGGTTCTCATAATTCGACACCCCCGTCAGGGGCATCAGGAGCGAGACGATGATCGAAGAACGACGAGCGACGCTTCCTGCCTTGATGGCGCTGCTTCTTTCTGCGGCGCTCCAGGCTCAGCCGATCTCCGGCGGTCTCCAGACCGCCTGGGTCCGGCACTATACGGCCGGCCTTGCCCCGTCGAGGGGCGAAGCCGCTGCCGTCGCCACGGACCATGACGGAAACGTCTACGTGACCGGGTGGAGCCATGCCGGGTTGGATGGATCGGACTTTCTCACGATCAAGTACGATGCGACCGGTAATGAATTGTGGTCACAACGCTACAACCGTGAGGCCGGAAGTGAAGATGCTGCAATCCGTATCGCCGTCCACCCTGACGGTGGTGTCGTTGTGTGTGGGACCAGCAACGCCGAAGTGGTCACGATCCGCTATGGCGAGGATGGGGTCGTTCAATGGCTCCAAATTCATCAGAGCTCCTGGTGGTCCAACTCCGTTGTCGCGTTGACGGTCGACGACACTGGCAATGTGTTCGTTCTTATGAGTCGGTTGGAAGGATTGGTGAAATACGGACCATCGGGCCAGTTGCTATTACCCGCCCCATCCGGGGCCGGGACAAGCGCGGTCCTGACCAGTTTATCGAACAGCGCACCGTCTCAGTCCACTCGCGCCATGCCCCCCTCCTACTACTCGGTGGGAATGGGCATGGATGATTCCGGATATGTCTACATCCTGCGAGGAATGTCCTACTGGGGTTGGACCAATGGATACGTGGACAAGCTCGATGGTGACGGAAATGTCGTCTGGGAGATCGGGCAGCCGGGATCGTCCTCCGCCATCGCCGTGGACCCACTGGGCAATGTGTACGTCGCTGGAGACGATGGGAACACTGATTACTGGTATGACGAATTCAGTCCGATGTTCTCCCTGACGAAGTATGATGCGACGGGGTCGATGGTCTGGCGTCACCTTGACTCAACATCGGGCAATACGGGTTGGGTATCGTCGCTCTCTCTCGACTCGACGGGGCACCTGTTTCTGCTGGGAAGCGCAAGCGCCGTGTGTTACGACACATCAGGAAAACGTCTCTGGTTCGTTCGAGGCGGCTCGCAGATGACCGTTGACTCCAAGGGGAACATGATCGTTGCGGACACATCTGGTGGCGGAGTGATGTTCTCCCGATACAGCCTCAGCCTTGATGCGGTGTGGACACGCTATGCCGCAACCTCGGGGGACACGGTCGAAACGATACGATCTCTCGCAATGGACGGCGGGGGAAATATCTATGTGGCCGGGAAGGCTGCCGGCAATTACGCGACTGTAGGCTATCACCCATCGTCCGGCGCCGAATGGAAACGGTCGGTGGTGTACCGCGCTCCCGGAAATGCCAATGAATGGCTGTCGGATATGGCCCTCGACGGGCGCGGGAACATCATTCTGGGTGCAACGGCCGGACAGTACCCCAATGACGGATTCCTCACGGTTGGCTTCTCTCCGGCGGGAGATACGATCTGGACGAGGACTGTCGCCGTACCCGAAAGCAGCTGGTGTAATGTCGTGTTGCTGGTGATCGACGAGGACGACAATACGATCGTGCTTGGATCGCGATATGAGAACGGGGCGACGCAAATGCTCCTCTTCAAACAATCGCCACAGGGAAACCTTCTCTGGTCGGTCGAGATCGAGCACCCGGATAGCACGATCGACACTCCTACCTCGCTGGCGGTTGACCGTTCCGGCAATATCTTCGTCGCTGGTAGCCGTGCACTCATCAACCCTCCCACCTGGCCGAACGGTGCGTTGTCGATCATGAAATTCACACCCGACGGCCTCCTCGCGTGGTCCCGTGCTTATGGAAAAGGTGCGGCCGACGACATTGTTGTCGACCGAGATGGATCGGCCATTGTGCTCGGCAAGTCGTTTGACACTTCCACACGTCCCGACCTACTCATCAAATACGACTCCGCCGGCACCGTGCTTTGGACAAAGCTGGAGACCGGGTACGTGTATGGACGGAGACGCATCGCGATCGATGCGAACGGCAATATCTACGCGACGAGAACGTCAACGGCGACCGATGTCACACAGAACCATCCGTTCGTAACGACCAAGTATTCCCCCAGCGGAGCTACGCTCTGGAGTCGGGAGTTCAAATACTACGCCATCGGCAATGGACAAGACGGTCCAGCGGACCTGGCGGTGGACGACAGCGGCTCGGTGTACGTCACCGGAACGAGTTCCATCGACACATGGATGGATTGTATCACAATCAAGTACGCGGCGGACGGTCAACCGGTGTGGGTGCGGCGCTTTGGGGAGAGCAATGGCGTGCACGACCAGCCCTCCTCGATCGCACTGGATTCCAAGGGGACCGTGTACGTCACGGGTACCATGACCCTCAGCTACTCCCGGGACGGGGTCGAACAGGTCATCGGAGGGGACGGGCTCAAGGTTTTGGTCGATCGTGACGACAACGTGTATGTGGGACGCACCACGTCCGGCAGCAACGGAAGCGCTCTTACCGTCACAAAATACTCCCCGATCGCGACGTCCGTGCATGACGGATCCCCGAACCTGCCGGAAGGTTTCGCACTGGAGCAGAATTTCCCCAATCCCTTCAATCCAACCACCGAGATCCGGTTTCGGATCACGGAGAGACGTTTGGTGCGTCTGACGGTCTATGACATGCTCGGACGTGAGGTGGGCACCCTCGTCAACGAAGAACTGACGGCCGGGCAGCACACCGTCAGGTGGAATGCCGCACATCTCTCAAGCGGCATCTACCTGTACCGGCTGCAGGCGGGGAAAGAGACCGGCTGGCGGCGGATGGTCTTGATCCGATAGAATACAGGCCACCACGCACTCTGTGTGCCCCTGACGCTCTGCCCATGTCCTGACCAAACCGAAGCCAACCATGAGATATTTGTCCCTACTGACCCTCGCCTGCCTCAGTTTGATGCCGCCGCTGGCCGAGGCGGGGAAGCGCCCTCAGGAAGCCGCGCGTCAACCGAAGATCGTTCCCGGGGTGGTCTACGTCAAGTACCGGGGGATCCCAGGAGCGGCGAAGCTGCGCACCATCCGAACTCCCAGTCTCGACCGCTACCAGGCACGAGTACGTTCGATCCCCTTTGGCGAAAGCGCTATCACATCGGAAAGCTCGTTGTACCAGTGGGTCACGTATACGGTCCCATCCGTGTACGAGATCTCGGCCGTGATCGCCGAATTGCGCCACGACCCGCTTATTGAATACGCCGAGCCGTCCTATGTTCACCGGGCCAGCTATGCCCCGAACGATTCTCTCGCGCCGAAGATGTGGCATCTGCAGAAGATCCTGGCGTCGCAGGCCTGGGACATTTCGACCGGAGACTCAACCGTCGTCATCGGCATCTGCGATTCCGGGGTGGACGACATGCATCCCGACCTGGCCGCCAACATGTTTGCGCGGCCGGGCGAGAGCGGGCTGGATGGACTGGGGAGAGACAAGCGCACGAACGGGATCGACGATGACGGGAACGGGTATATCGATGACTGGCGGGGATGGGACTTTGTCGGTGCGCGATCTGAAACGATCACGCCGGACAATGATCCGAATCCGCACGGCGGCCTGGCGCACGGCACACATGTGGCCGGGACAGCTTCGGCGGTGACGGACAACGGCTTGGGGATCTCCAGCATCGGGTATCGGTGCAAGTTGCTGGCAACCAAACACTGTGGCGATGTCGAGTGGGATGCGGAGATCTTCTTCGGGTACGAAGGGATCCTGTACCTCGTTCGAAACGGTGCGCAGATCGTCAACTGCAGCTGGGGTGGCTATGAGGAGCGTTCGCAGTTTGAGCAGGATGTGTTGTTGTACGCTATGCGTCACAATGTGGTCGTCGTCGCGGCCGCCGGAAACGACGGGATCGACCTGGCCGGTGTGTCAAATCTTCCGGCGGGATTGCGCGGAGCCTTTTCCGTGGGGTCCACGGATCAGAACGACCACAAAGCAGATTTCTCGAACTATGGAGCCCCGGGCGCGGTCGATGTCTTCGCTCCGGGCGTCTCGATCCTCAGTACGATCCCGAACGGCGCGTACTCTTCCGACTACAGCGGAACGTCCATGTCAGCGCCACTCGTGTCGGGGTTAGCCGGACTCATACGGTCCAAGAACCCTTCGTGGACTGCCGGACAGGTGATGATGCAGATCGCCGGCACCTGCGATCCGCTCGAGCCGATGAATCCCGCATATCAGGGCCGCATGGGTTTTGGCCGGATCAACGCCTATCGCGCGCTGACGGAAACGCCGCCGCCGGCCAGTCCCATGATCGATCTCGTCTCCGTGGGCGTCTCGGACTCGCTCGGTGGCAACAACAACGGGATCCTCGAGCCGGGTGAGGTCGCGGCGATCACGGTTCACCTGGAGAACACCTGGGGTGACGCCGAGCATGCGTCGATCACGCTCACGGTCGACCCGGTCTTCTCTGCGATCGCCTCTCCCTCGTCCGGAGGGACGGTCCGGTCCTGCGGATTGCTCCGCGGAATTGCGAACCTGGACTCCTCGAGCTGGAGGAACGATGACGATCCATTTGGCATCGTCATTGCCCAGGAAGCGGTCCCGTGCACGGTGCCGTACACTCTCACCGTCACGGCCGATGGGGGATTCGTCCGGCAATTCCATCGTGAGTTTCGGGTGATGCCATCGGTGCTGTTCGTCGACGATGACGATGGGACCGTCAACGTCGAGAACTACTTCCACGAAAGTCTCCGGAAGCTTGACGTAGTCTACGATACCTGGGACCATGCATCGCGGGGAACCCCGTCTGCGGAGGTCCTCCGGCGGTACGCCACGGTGATCTGGACGTGTGAGTGGACGTTTCCCACCCTGGACTCACTGGACCGCGCCGTCCTGAGATCCTACCTCGATCAGGGCGGGAACCTGTTCATCTCGGGCCAGGACATCGGCTGGGATCTTTGCGATCCGTCGAGCGGTTCGTATGCGAATGAATTTGTTTTGAGCGGCGGAGAGTCGAAGGATTTCTACGAGCAGTATCTCCGCGCCATCTATCTCGCCGACAACGCCTTTTCTGAGGGCATCCGTGGGGTCGCGGGGGACCCGATCGGCAACGACCTCTGGTTCCGAAGATACCAGCCGGGACGCGCGTACTATGAGCAATGGGGAGATGTCATTGACACGGTCCACGGCTCGGTGCCGGTCTTTCTCGTCGCCGGCGGACCCTTCGATAGTTCGATCGCGGCGATCCGGTACGAAGGGGCCTATCGGCTCGTCAACTTCGGCTTTGGTGGATTCGAGGCCATCACCGATTCCGTCTCGCGATACACCGTCATGGCAAGAGTTCTGGACCGGCTGGTCGGCGGGTACGAGCACGCTCCGGTGCGTGACAACGAAAACTATTCAACGCCCTATCCGGTGGTCGTCACCACGCATGAACCTGGCATTTCGTCTGTGGAACTCTGCTGGAGCACCACCGGAGTCTTCCCCTTCAACCGGATCGTGATGACTTCCTCCGGTGGAGGAACCTATACTTCCTCCATCCCGGCCCAGCCGCTGAATACAGACGTGTGGTACTTCCTGCTTCTCCGGTCTGGTGCGCGCTATCTCCCGTATCACGTCCGGACCTTCCGGGTCGCGGCGGATGTGGACCCACCGGTGCTGACCGTGGCGGATACGTTGCGCAATACGATCCGCCTGCGGGGACCGTATGCGTTCGACGTGCAGATGACCGACCTGAGCGGAATCGATACTTCCACCATCCTGCTCTCGTGGGCCGTCAACGGAGGCCCAACGACGGAGACCCGGATGACGGGCCTTCCAACACCGGACGCATATCGTGGAACGATCCTTCCGCCGCAACCGCTGGTGCCCGGAGACCAGATCGCCTACAGCGTGACCGTGTCTGATCGGGCGCGGGCAAAGAACGTGTCACACTACCCTCCTGTCGGAACGAGGGTCTTCACGGTTGGAAGAGAGATCCTGGACGATTTCGAGCGGCCGACGTTCACTGCGCAACGATGGTCCGCGGGAGCGTGGGGCACTGACCTCATCGTCGCACGTAGCGGCATCCATTCCATGACCGACAGCCCCAAAGGCCTGTACCCTCCGGAGTGCGACAATGCGTTTACGCTGACAACGGCCGTCGACCTGGCGGGTCAGGACCAGGCCCTCCTCCGCTACTACCGGCGGATCTTCATCGATCCCTCCGACACGCTCTTCGTTGAGGCCAGCGACGATACTTCGCGGTGGAGCGTGCTGAAGACGCACACGGGATTTGATTCTCCGTTCAGCGAGATGATCCGGGAGGACGTCGCGCTTGGGTCCTTATTGAGGGCTGGCTCGGAATCGCTCTTTGTGCGCTTTCGACTGCATGCCGATTCCCGGCTGGAGCAGGACGGCGCGTACCTCGACGACATTGAGATCCTGATCGGGTCGCTCGCCGCCGTGGGCCGCGAAACGGATCCGGTCTCGGCACC
>CAYYOV010000086.1:0-6639 GCA_964473365.1 uncultured Ignavibacteriaceae bacterium | reverse complement strand
ACCTCGCGCCCCTCCGCGCGTTCGAACAACGGGCGCGCCAGCGGGAGCGAGAGGAACTTCTTTGCCGCCGCGCCTATGGCTTCGCGGCTCCACCCTTCAGTCTCCGGACGCACGCGTTCCAGCGCCGCATCGACCTGGCCATTTACATCGTTGAGCGTCTCGATGGTGGCGAGCACGGCGTGGAGCATGTCGCCTCGGCGCAGTTCCTTCGCATGCCATGCTGTCTCCGGCGCCTCGGCAGCCGGTTCTTCGGGCGTCTCATGCGAGAGGGTCGCCAGCGCCGTCTCTCGGAGAGCGGATGGCTCAGCGGGCGCCGCAGGCAGGTCGTCCGGCGTTGGCGGCGGCAAGAGCCGATGCGGCAGGTCCTGCTCCTTCTTGTACACCGACACGACCGCCATTTCCACTTCGGCGCGCGTCAATGACACGTACAACGAATTCAGCTCGTCCACATCTTCCCGCAGTTTCGCCTCTTCGTACAGAGCCGTCAGCTCCGGGTACCGCTTCGCGGCGTCGCCGTCCACATGCCACAGTTCCTTGCTCCCCGCCTGCTCCACTGAGGGGACGATAAGCGGCTGCGGGACCTTCACCTTCCGCGGATACAGCAACACGCAGACGGCACGGAACCCGAGTCCTTTTGCTTTGTGGACCGTCATGACCGTGACGGCGTTGTGGCCCCGCGGCGCCGGGAGTTCCCACGACACGTCGGCCCCATCGCCGTTGGCGGCATCGACGAGGTCGCGCACGCTGTTCGTCCCCGTTGCCTCCAGCTCACGCACTGTTTCGAGGAATCGAGCAAGCGCCGCTTCTTCCTCCGGAAATCGTTCGAACACCCGGAACGCCTTCATGACCTCGGCGACAAGGTCGTAGAGCGGCCGGTAGCCGACCCGGGCGAACAGACGATCGATCGACGACTCCCAGACCTCCGGATGTCGCGCCTGCATCACCTTGTAGAGCGGAGGCCGCTGGGGCGTCTGGGCCGTCATCAGCAGCATCGACCGGACGTCGTCGCGCGACACGCCGGAAGCCGACCGGTCGAACAGATCGCTCAGCAGGAACGACGCGAACGCCACGTCGTCCACGGGTGCGTCGAGGAAGCGGAGGAACGAGAGCAGGTCGTTGATGACGGGGCGATGACGGATGTCGAGGCTGCTCTGCGAAATGAACGGGATCCGTTCAGGCTGGTGCGCGTTGAGGCGGGCCGAGACGCGGATGACATTCGCGTTCGCCGGCGTCAGGACGGCGATGTCGCGCCACGGATACCCTTGCCGGTGCCACTCCCATACGATGCGGGCGACCGATTCAAGTTCGGGCTCCCCCTCCTCGGCCCGCTCGACAGAGATGAGGCGCACGCGGCCCGGCGGTTGCGCTGGGTCGGAGACTTCCTGCACGTCCGTTGTGAGGCCGCTCGCGTCTCCGGCAGCGCCAAGATCGGAAGCCGGAAGGATCTCGCGGAAGACCGTCCGGTTGAAATCGACGAGGTTCTTCCGGCTGCGCCAGTTCTTTTCGAGGGTGGCCACCTGGCGTGGCGCGGACGGGAAGACCTCCTCCTGCACCATCCGCCGCATGATGCGGTAGTCGGCCCCGCGAAATCCGTAGATCGACTGCTTCGGGTCGCCGACGACGAACAGTGTACCGCGGACCGAGAGCGTCTCCTCCCACAACGGCTTCAACGCATTATACTGGATCGGCGACGTGTCCTGGAATTCGTCGATGAGATAGTGTGACAGGCGATCTCCGAGCTTGATGTAGACCTCGGGGAGCACCTGCTCGGTGAGGTACTGGCCGAGCTTGCGGTTGACATCGTCGAGCAGGACTGTCCCTTCGCGCCGCTTGATGGAGGTCAACGTTGATTCGAGCATGCGGAGGGCCGTCGCGTAGGGGACAAAGTCCCGCCGCACCTGAAGCAATCCGTATGCCCGAAGGGCCTCGTTATATCGCTGCAGGAGCTCAAGCGCTTGCGCCCCAAGCCGTTCGGCCGCGGCCTTCTCGTCTTTCGTTCCTGATGCGTTGAAGACCTTTGCCTTCACCGTTCGGGACGTGGCAACGCTCAGCCGTCCGCTTAGCACTTCGTCGAGGTCGTTGATCAGGAGCTTGTTGACGGAGGCCCCCGATGTGGAAAGCAGATCGCGAAGCGTCGCGGCGGATTCGAGCACGCGGTCGCGCGCCTCGGCGTGCGCCGCATCCAATTCCGGCACATGGATCTCGTCAGGAATCTTGGCGATCTCACGGTAGAGCGAGCGGACCTTGCGGGTGATCGCTTGGTACGGGTCCCAGAGGTACGGATCATCGTCGTCGCGCTGTTCGTCCTGCAGACGTACGAGATCACGCAACAGGAGGCGGCCCGTCTCGTCTTCCATCAAACGGAGTGCATACTCGCGGAACGCCTGGTCCAGCAACGCGTCGGCGGAGAGCGAGATGGTGTAGTCGGGCGGGAACCCGAATTCGACGGCTGCGGCCTTGAAGACGTTCGACAGGAACGAATCGATCGTCCGGACCTGGAATTCGGAATAGGCGGAGAAGATCGACTCCAGCACGCCTTCGGCCCGGACCGGCAGGTCGCGGGGCGCGATGCCGGTCAGGTGCGACACATCCTTCACCACCTCCGGGTCCCTGAGTGCGAGGGCTTTCAGCAATCCCAGGATACGCTCCTTCATCTCCGCCGCCGCGTTGTTCGTGAACGTGATGGCGAGGATGTTTCGAGGTTGGTTGTGCGCGATGCCGGGACTGAGCAGGAACTGGAGGAAGCGGCGCGTAAGCGTGCGGGTCTTCCCCGAGCCGGCGGAGGCCGTCACGACGCGAAAATCTGGAAAGCGGATGTCGGATATCGGGGGGAGGGCGGTGGGCATGCGAACAAGTACGAAATGCGAAATCCTAAATACGAAACAAATCCAAATGACCCAAGTGTCTCAAATACGAAGGGCTCGGGATGTCCCAAGCCCTTGAATGGACTGGCTTCTGACTTCTGCAGACTCTAGCCTGCCTGTACCTGCCTACTGCCTACTTCCACCTCGTTGTCACTTGATACGCTCTCGTTCCTGCTTCATCCCCTCGGCAAGCTCGGGGATTTACAGCGGATCTTATTTGATGCGTTCCCGTTCCTGCTTCATCTTCGTCTGCATCGTCATGTTCCCCTGCGGCGTGGTGATGTCCATCGTCTGGTCCATTTCCATCACCGATTGGAGCTCCTGGCCGATCTTGTAGGCAAAGTGGCGAGATCCGGAGACCGTTCCGGTGATCGTCCCCATTCCGGCACCGAGCTCTCCGCTGATGGTGCCCGTGACCTTGAGGACCGCCACATCCGTTCCGTTCACCTTGTCGAGCTTGTCGAACGTCGTCGTCAGCTTGATCGTGGTGGTCAGCGTGCCGCTGGGCGTCGGCTGATTGTTCGTCATCTCGTCGTTCCACGAGTCGCCGATCTTCACTTTCTTCGCCGGCAGTCCCGGGCTGTTCTTGAATTGCTGGGCCATCGCGTCCGTCATCTGCTTGCCGACGGCATCGGTGGGGGGTTCAACGGGCGACGCGTCGAGCACCTTCCCGTATTGGTCGAACTTCAGCTTAAAGGCCACCTTCTCCGACATCGAGGCCTGCGGGTTGTTGAACGGCTTGTCGTTGAGCGTCATCGAGGATGAATCGGTGCTCCGGACCACTTCGACCGTCCCGTCGGCGCCGACGCTGTTCACGACCATCTTCGTATAGCGCGTGCTCTTGACGGTCTGTCCGCCTCCCATGGCCTCGGAGGTCATCGACTGCGTCATCAGTTCCTTCGTGCGGACGGTCTCCCCCTTCTTGTACTTGTAGATCAGACTCACTTCCTGGGCCGAAACGCCGACGGCCAGTACGAGCAGCAACACGACGAGGCGATACATGGTGTTCCTTTCGGGTATGCGTGAGGGGAGACGCCGGACCGTCATCGGTTCGTGGGCCGTTCGGTCACGTCGACCTGATACGTCATGACATCAAAGTACATATTCGATCCGTCGGCTTCCAGTTCGCCGCGCTGAAAATCGACGTCATCCGAGCGAAGCCCGCGCTTGCGCGGCCGGAGCGCCTGGCTGTGGTCGCTGTTCGCAGCGATGCGATACTGGTCGAGTCCGCCAAAATAGAAGTCGAGAACCTCCTGCTGTTCGTCCGGGCCGAGCGTCGTCAAATATTGTCGCGCAAAGATCCCCATGTAGGGGTCCACCGGGATCCAACCCCACGGCTTGACGTAGATCTCCGTCCAGTCATGGTTCGTCTTGCCGCCGGGGAACGTGAACCATCCCGATTGCCACCGAGCCGGTATGCCGCTCACGCGGCAGAGCGTGATGAAGAGCAGCGCTTCCTGTCCGCAATCACCATAGCGGTTCAGCAGACAGTACTCGGACAGGTTGCGGATGGTCGAATACTCGCGGGCGTAGGAATACTGGATGTTGTCGGCGATCCAGTCGTAGAAAGCGCGCGCCGTCAACAGCGGACCCGACACTTCGGCCGCGATCGATCGGGCCAGCGATCGGATCGTATCGCTGAAGACAACATGCGGACCTTCGGCCGTGTACGCGCGCACAACCGGGTCGGACGGATCGGCCAGCCCCACGAGTGAGGGGTCGAGCGGGAAACGGATGCCGTAATGGGTATAGTCGTACTCTACTTCGAATACGATTGTCGAGTCCCCTTCCCAGCGTTGCTCCATGTACGCCGACCGGATGGGACTGTTCTCGTTGTCGAGCGATGCGGGAACGGACGAACGGACCAGCCGAATGTCTGTCTGGAACGGAAATTCTCTCGGCACGGGAAGCCAGGCACGCACGAGCGCGCCATCCGCGAGCCCTTTCGGCTCTGCCGTGACTCTCATCCGCACGTTAAACGACCGGGGGAGCACATACGGCTTACCTTCTTTCGCTGCCGCCTCACGAATGGCGAGAGCGTTCTCCCATACCGCCCGCTCGAAGGCCGAATCATCGGGCGGATTGATACGCCGGGCGGCGACGTCTGCGTAGCGCCAGAAGAGATTGCTGCGGCTGGTGTATGTGAACCGCTCTTCGCCGTCGATGAAGCGGCGGTCGAAGCGCCCCTCGGAGATCCACTGCTCGAACTCTTCCGGCGTCACATCCTTCACAGAGCGTTGCAATTGCGACCAGAGCCGTTCGCGCTTCGTCGAATAATCGAGCGCGATACGCTTCAGCCGGTCGATCTCCCACTGCCAGGTGCGGCGCTTGGCTGCGTTCCGCTCGACCGCCAGCTGCTGCGTCAGCCACGCTGTGGCTTCGGAGAATGCGCCTGCCGCTTCGAGACTGTCGATGCGGGTCGTGAGGCCGGGTTGAGCCGTGGCAGCACTGACGGCAACGAGGAAGATGCCCAGGAAGGACTTCGTGATGCCCCCAGCGAAAAGACGCTTGACCACGAAGGAACACGCATGAGCGCGAAGTGCGTCTGATAACTCCCTTGAAATGAACATGCTCCAGGATCTCCCTTCGAGTTCTTTTCTTCGTGTCACTACGTGGATCATCTCTTCTTCACTCAGCGGGAGAAGGATTCGATGAAGCATCGATCCACTCGAATGTCCCGAGTCGTTCGAGTTCTGTCGCGATGAAGATCTTGCCTTTGCGCGCGTCGAGATGCGTCACGGCGATCGTTAGCCGAAACTGCTCCACCCGTTGTGGAAGGTCGAATGAGTCGCGAACCTCGGCAAATCCTGAGAGGCGGACGGTATCGAAGTACGGTCGAAAACGGTCCAGCCAGGCCTGTCCTGTGAACACCTGCAGAAGATCGACGATCTCCTGATGGAATCGGAAGCGGGCATCGGACGACGCAACGGAGGCAGGCGTGAACCCTGCAAAGAGCGTGTGGAGGTGGCAGACCTTGTCGTCCGGCGTCACGACGACCCGAAAGGTCGTGCCGATGAGCCGGTGTGGAACGCGATGCATCGTGAAGAGCCGCATCACGTCAGTGATGTCGGCCGGCTGTCCCGACTGGAGCGAGGCAAGATCCTCCCGCCCTGCTTGATCCTGTCGCTGACGTCGAACGTCCTCCAATTCCCGTCGCGCGGCCTCGACCGTCTGATGCTCGCGCACCGCCCGGAGGGGGTTAAACGTCAGGGTTTTGCCGGTCTGCTCTTTATAGATCGCGTCGATCGTTCGCTGCTCGGCGCCGGCGAAGACATCCTCCTTCTTCCAGTTCTCTGTTCGGAAAAGGAGCGAACCTTCGATGAACGGTCGAACGTGATGGAGATTGATCGCCTCGGGGTAGGATAAGATCCATGCCGCCAATGAAAGGAGCACGGCATAGAATCCAAACGCAAAGCCGGTGCCGGCCGTTGGCGCAGTAAAGAGTTCAATGAGGACATCACCGAGACCCCAGGCCGGACCAGCCAGCGACGCCACCATCGTCCAGGCAAGCAGTCCACGCGGGACGCGCGCCCACGGTGGCATCCAACCCCGGCGCCAGACAGGTGTCAGAACGTAGAAGACACCATAACAGGCAGCGAAGAGGGTCAATCCTGAGATGGTCTGTTGCACGTCCGCGCCTTCCGGGGAGATCTGTACCTCCTCCCGTCCTCATCCCAACGACACATCAGTCCGACAACTCACATCACTCCTCACAGCATTCCGCAGTCATCATCCATCTTCGATCTTCAGTCTTTCATCTTCAATCTTTCATCTT
>CAYYOV010000085.1:0-6683 GCA_964473365.1 uncultured Ignavibacteriaceae bacterium | reverse complement strand
TCGAACATGTTCCAGACGAACGTACCCCACAGGAACGGCCGCTCGGCCATCTGCTTCCACGTCACCTCATGCAGCACCGACTGCCATTCTTCCGGGTGCCACGGACCTTTCGTATTGGGGCGCTTGGACGGCCATTCGTGCTGGAAGATGCTCCCTCCGGCCCCGTACTCCGTGATGCCGATCGGCCGGTCCGGATAGTCTCTCCGAAGCTCGTCGGCGAACTTGGCGAAGTTCTCCGGCCTGCCTTCGTACCAACCGCGATAGACGTTGTACCCGAGCACGTCGGAGGTGGCATTCATCGGTTCGCTCGGTTCATACTTGCTCCGGCTGGCCGCGGCCGTCAGGCGCGTCGCGTCGAGGCTCTTGGCCAATCCGTTCAACTCTTGTACGACACGCGCGTAGAGCTCGGGATTCGACTCGGGCATGAACTCGTTCTGAAGACCCCAGAACATAATCGACGGACGATTGTAGTTCTGCAGGATCAGCTCGGTCAGCTGTTGCTTGGCGTTCTCCAGGAAGGCCGGATTCGGATGCGCTTCGTCGACCAAGGCCAGCTCTGCCCACACGATCATTCCACCCGCATCGCACAGGTCGTAGAACTCCGGGGCCTGCTGATAGTGCGCGAGCCGAATGCCGTTGGCCCCGATCTCCTCGATCAGCCGGTAGTCTTCGAGGTGCTCCTTCTTCGTGATCGCCGAGCCCATATTGAGCCGGTCCTGGTGTCGATTGACACCATGGATGGCGTAGTGGCGGCCGTTGAGGAACGCCCCGCGCGCCGGATCGATGGAGAAGGTCCGGATACCGAAGGACTCCTCGACCAAGTCGACGACCTTTGTCCCCTCGAGGACCTCGACACGCGCGCGGTATTGATACGGGTCGCGGCGACCATCCCAGCGATGAGGCTTGCCCAGCGTGAGGATCGTCTCGACATTGTTCGTCGATCCAGCCGGAAGCGTGACGGTCGCAGTTCCCGCGCCGAGCACACGTCCCTTTGCGTCGAGAAGGCTGGTGCGGACCTGTACCGCCGCTTCTCCGTTCCTGACATTTCGAACGATCGAACGAACATGCACGTCGGTGGTGGTATCAGTGATGTTCCGTGGTGTCACGTACACGCCGGAGCTTGCATGGTCGAACGGGGAGATCCCGACAGGGCTGAGGGTGACCAGCCGGACCGGTCGATAGAGACCACCGAACACGGTGAAATCACCTCGCAACGGAGCGATCGTCGTGTCGCGCGCATTGTTCACGCGCACCGCGATCACTGCCGGTCGGCCTGGTTCGACGGCCTCCGTGATATCGAACGCGAACGCACCGTACGCACCCCGATGCGAGCCGACTTCCCGTCCGTTCACGAAGACCGTCGTCACGGTCCCGGCTCCGTCAAACCGGAGCATGATCGTGCGGCCACGCTCGGTGCGCGGCACCGTGACCGTCGTCCGATACCAACCGGTTCCGCGATAGTAGTCGTTTCCCCCGTCCTGTCCGTCGCGAGCATTCCACGTGTGCGGGAGTTTCACCTTTTCCCAATATCCATCGTCGAACGTCGGAGACGCGGCGGCCGGAACGTCTTCGCGTGTGAATCGCCAGCCCGTTTCGAGGAGGACCTCCCGGCGTGGCTGCGCCGACGCGATCGACGCCGTAAGGATCAGTAGTGCGATAGATGCTCGGTGGATCACGTTCGCGACCGATTTGGAGAAGGTGTCAGGGGGCGAGATCGATCTCGTCCCGCTCGAGAATGACATACGGGTAGTCCGTCAATGGCAAACCGGGAAAGACCGTCCGTCCCTCGCGCACCTGAGCAGCGATGGGATGGATCTCGCCGTCGAGCAGGTCGACCAGGACAGGATCTTTGAATGGCAGGCCGCGAACGGAAAGGTCGATCGTGGCCGCTCGGATCATCTCCTGAGGATGCCACGGGAGCCAGTAGGCGACGAGCGGTGTGCCGTCGGAGGTGCGGAAGGTCGCCACGAGCGGTATCGACGGAAACGCGTCGTCTTCATGACCGATGCCGAAGAACGTCCCCTGTTCCCGAACCGTCGTCTGCGCTTCGACCTCGGTCCGGCGATAGCGCCCGTCCATCACCGCGCAGAGATTCTGGTAGGCAAAGTAGGCGGGCTTGGGGGCAAGCGAAGGGTTCTCGAGGATGCACTTTTCGTTCACGCCGACGCTTTTGACGCGGGACCCGTTCCGCTCGGGGAATCCGAGGAGGCTGTCGAGACTCGTCATGAACGAGCGCTTCGGCAACACGCCGCGACCCCCTTCATGCACGAGCTTGAAGTAGTTGCTCAGCGTCGTGCGGCAATAGTAGACATCGACGAAGGCCTGACGCAGGAGCCACTTGGCCTGGATCGTCGGTCCCCACGGACTCGTGCCGCGGAAATCGCGGGTGCTGCTGTGCGACGGATAGCCACACTCCCCCTGCCACAGTTCGAGCGTCGGCTTGTGTCGCTCGATGACCTTCCATGTCTCCACCGCCTTGTAGATACGCTCCTCCGGGACCGAAGCGTAGTTGTGGAAGGAGACGATGTCGACGAGCTCCGCCGTCCCGTCGGAAAGGAATGCATCCGTAAATTCCGGGTCGAGCCCGGCAAGGGCACCGGCGATCACCGTGGCTGTCGGATCGACCTCCCGGATGACCGACGCGGTGGCTCGCACCAATCGGCCGTACTCGCGGCCATCGGGCGTAGCACCCCAATAGGCCCAGTGGTTCGGCTCGTTCCAGATCTCCCAGTGTCTGATCTTGTCCTTGTAGCGCTCGACGGCAGCGCGGACGAAACGCAGCCAGGCGTCGAGTGCAGCGGGATCGGACGTCGGAGGCAGCGGATTGCGTCCGTAGATCTCTGTCTCACGATCGCTGGGTCCCTTGGACTCGGCACAGTAGAGCCGATTGCTCACAGCCAGGCACACGAACGGCGTGATGCCATTCTCCAGAGCATACCCGAACGCGCGATCGGTAGCGCTCCAGAGGTATCGGCCCTTTTCCCGTTCGATCTCGCGCCAAGAGGCTTGCAAGCGGGTCCATTTGACCCCGATCGCCGCTGCCTTTTCGATGTGTTCCCGCTCGAGCGTGCCCGCCTGAATGCCCCACGGAGAAGCGCTGATATCGCGCGCGTGCTTGACCCGGACGTGCCCGATGACCGGCAGCGAACCGCCTGCGGGTTGGTCGGTGATCCCGAGAAAAAGCGTTGCCGCGGCTCCGAGGAGAATCGGACGAGCGCGAAGTAGATAGCCGTTACGTAACGGTCTCATGTTCTGGAGCATGGCTGGTCTATCTGATCATGATCATCCGCACGACCGACGAGGTTCGGGCTGTCGTCAGACGGCCGAGATACACGCCACTGGCCGCCGGCCGGCCCGAACCGTCCGTCCCCGACCACGTGACCGTATGCTCGCCCGCCTCCGCTTCTCCGCTCCACACGGTACGGACGAGGCGTCCTCGCATGTCGTAGATAGCGACCTCGACGTTCTCCCGCTCGGAGAGTGAGAAACGCAGATTGGTGTCCGGGTTGAACGGATTGGGGAAGGCAGGCTGGAGGCCGACCGTCCGTGGAGTGGTCTCTTCGGCGTCGATGGCTCCGCTCGCCGGCCAGAACTCATGCGCTCCCCGATCGACGGAGCCGTTTGGAACGGCGCCCCCCCACAGGTCGAACGCCGGTTGGGTGGGCTGGAGCTGGCCGCTGTTGACGGCAGGGGAAGCCTGTTGGAGCTGAAGACCGACCACGGATGCGATGCCCGTGCCGCCGGATGCAGCGTCGACGAATTTCGGGTCCGATGTCAGCTTGTTCGCGTCCGACGGTTCGCCTGCCGGATGGAAGCCATAGTAGAGGTTATAGTCGATGACCCGCGTGTAGTTGACCGTTCGCAGGTCGTAGGTCGAGGTCGGGCTGAGATTATAGATGATGTTGTTCGCGAACTGGTACCACCGGGTACCCGTACCGATGTTCCTCTCTGAGATGATCGCCGGCGACACGCCGGACCCGATGACGACGGTGTTGTTATAGATGTAGATCGACGTGACAGGATAGCTGATGGTGAAGATGTTCCCTTTGTCGTTCCGGCTGATGTTGTAGCGGACGATGATGCCCGAATCAGCCTGCACGGTGGCATTCCAGAACAGGCCGTGGCTGTTGTCGTGGCTGTAGCTGTACTGGAAGATGACGTTCCGGCTCTTGAGGTCGGCGTCGTACATGCTCCCGTCCCCACCTCCCGGCTCGCTCTCGGTCGCTCGATTGAGATACCCCTCGTTGAACTGGAAGACGGTACCGTCACAGCACGTCGTGAACATCGTGTTGCCGGTCACCTTGATCGCCGTCTCATAGCAGACGTTGTGTTCCACCAATCCGCCATCGAGCATCCGCAGGATCATGGCGTTCTTGGAGATATGGTGGATGACGTTGTTCCGGATCACGACGTTCGTGAATCGACGTCGGGTCCAGTCGGCCGTGCCGGGCGTGTTCCGGAACACCAGGTTGTCCGTGTAGATGCCAGTGTTCTCGATGTTGAAGATCGTGCATCCCTCGATGAGGATATCATTGAATCGGGTCGGGACGACGGCGTCGGACACGGTCTCGATCCCAATGCCAGCCGTGCGCTTCGCTGCGTCATCCTGACCGACGATCCCCTTCACGTCGTGGATGCTCAATCCCCTCAACACGATGTGCTCGATGAGCCCGGCGTCCGTCGCGCTCACCAGGAGGCCCCGTCGGTCGCCGGCCGTCGCGGGATCGTTCGTGTTGGTGATCTCGAGGTTCCCGATCTCCCAGAAGGACCCGTTGCGAAGATGAACCGTCGCCGAACCGATCAGTCCGTTCCCGTCGATTCGGGGCTTCGGTCCCGTGCCGTACCGGTCGACGACGATCGGCGCGGTGGACGAGCCAGACCCTTCGAGAATCATCTGACCCGTCCACGTCGATCCGGCCCTCAACAGAATGCTGTCCCCCGGCTGGAACGTGCGGAGGCTCACTTTACCAATGGACCGCCAGGCCGTCGCGGCGGTCCGCCCGTCGGCCGCATCGCTACCCCCAAGCCCGTCGATGTAGTACGTCAGCGACTGGCCGCTCAGGGACATTGCGAGCGATGCAACCAACACGACAACGGCAAGGCGAGAGCTCATCGACCGCTCGTCAGGATCACTTTACGAGGACCATCTTCTGCGTGCGAACGAACCCGCCCGCCTGCAGACGATAGAGATAGAGGCCCGATGCAAGGCCTGACGCGTCGAACGACACGGCATGGTCGCCTGCAGGCTGGCGGCTGTTGACGAGCGTTGCCACGGTCTGGCCAAGCATGTTGAAGACCGTCAGGACCACATCGGACGACGTCGGCAGCTGATACCGGATCGTCGTCGCCGGGTTGAATGGATTTGGATAATTCTGCATCAACCCAAAGTCCGACGGGATAGCAGACGTCGCATCGTCGACAGACGTCGTGGCCGGGTCGAGGATTCCGTACAACCATGCCCCTGCGTCCTTGTAGGCGCTATCCTGCTTCGCCACATTGTTATCGAGGGTGTGACCCGTGCCAGAGAAAGTGCGAAGCCCGCTGGGTATGCCGAGGCGTTGAGCGGCGGCAATGATGTGTTTGGAGCCGTACTTGAAGGGACCGTCAGCCGGGACCTGTTCAAAGAAGACAGTGGAATCGATCAGGCCGTGTACCGCATAGACCGGCGGGTCGTTCGGCTTCATCCACGTCGTATCCCCGATGGCGCCCCAGTTGCTGATGACGCCCTTGATGCGAGACGAGACCCCCGGCGTTCCACTCGTTCCTTCGAAGGTGCTGCCGACGTTGCTCCAGTTCACGTAGGCCGGGACCTCGGCGGAATCCAGGTAGGCCAGGTGCAATGCCGTGATCGAGCCCGCAGAGCTTCCTGTAGCGAAGATCTGGTTCGGATCGATATCATAGGTGGCGGCGTTGGCCCGGAAATACCGGACGGCGGCCTTGGCATCCTGCAGCGCCTTCAGCATCGCTTCGAAGTGAGCCGTATCGCTGTCGATGGTGGCGGTCGTGCGATAGTTGATGGACGCGACAACATACCCGCGTTTGGCAAGTCCGCCGCACAGCAGTGTGCCGAAGTTACTGACCTTGTCGCCTCCCTTGAAACCTCCGCCGTGGATGAAGATGACCAGCGGCCGGTTCTTCACGGAATCATTCGTTCCGGTGAAGAGGTCCATGAACAGCGTCTTGCTCGGCGCTACGCCGAACTGGATGTCCGACTGGAGCGTGTGCGTCGCGAAGACCTCCGATTCGTATCGCTTTCCCGGGGGCGGAGGCGGAGCGCTGGCGCCGGAACCGAGGGCAAACTCCCCGAACGCGCCGATGCCCGCTTCGATCAAGGTCCCCCCGCTGTACGTCCCCACGCTTCCGGGGAAGTCCCACGCCGTCGAGCTGTTCGCCCTCCACAGCACCCGGAGTTTCGTCGTGTCGCCGAAATTCGGGGGCACGCTCAGATCGAGGCGGTACGTTCCACCGACTGCGCTGTCGCTGGAGAGGACCCACGAACCTCCTGCGTAATGGCTCGTGACGTCGGTCGGATATCCGGCCGATCCCGGGTCCTTGCCGACATACCGGACCCCGATGTTGCGGAGCAGCGGCGTCGACTCATACGTGATGACGGCTGGACGGAATTCCGTGAGCGAGCCGACCGGCATCGTCTTTCGGTTCATGTTCGAGATCGGGCGGAGCAA
>CAYYOV010000084.1:3707-6743 GCA_964473365.1 uncultured Ignavibacteriaceae bacterium | reverse complement strand
GAATCGATCTTGATGCCTGAGTTGCTGTCGATACTGATCCGAATGCCGCCGGTCGAGCCCGATTCCTTCTGCTTCCGATCGCGGTAGGCGTTATACGTGGTCCGATAGGCGCTCATCCCGTCCTCGTAGCGGGCCTTCACCTGGACGTCCGTCCCTGCGAGGTTCATGACCGCCAGTTGATACGCCGAAACGGGAGAAAATCGCGACAGGAGAAAGGCGAGACGTTCCTGCTCGTGCTTGCGGTTCCGCAGGTCCTCGTGGAGCTTCCGGCCGTGCTCGTCGATCTCGGCCTGCATGTGTTTGCGTGCCTGGTCGTCCTCTTCGGCCCATGTCCATTCCATCTCCTCCCGGTGAGCTTTGCGCTGGTCCTGCGTCATTCCCTCCATCGCTCGCTCGCGTTCCCGCCACCGGGCGCTCATCTCCTTCATGTGCGATTCCCATCGGTCCTTCGAATAGCCGTCCTGCTGGCTGTCGACCTCGGCAACGGACGGTACGGGCGACAGCTGTCCGGCGATCATTACACCGGCCCGCGGTACGATCAGCACGAGAGCCACCCACGAGGTCAGAGAGACCAGGAACGACACGTTCGAGCGACGCGTGAGGGTCGAGACAAACAGGCCGAACGCGAGGAACAGCGTGAACAGCAGGGCGGAGGCGCCCGCAAAGCCCGCGATGCGGAGCCAGTGCTCGCCCGTCAGCGGAATGCGGAACACGAGCAGCAGGCCGATCGACAGGAGCATGGGCACCAGGAGCGGTGCCCCCAGGCCCAGCCACGAGCCGATGAACTTGGCTAGGAGATACTGCCCCCGTGGAACGGCGTTGGCGAACGTCAATTGCAGCGTGCCGTCCTCCCGTTCGCCGCTGACGGCGTCGTATGTGAACAGCAGCGCCAGCAGCGTCAGGACGACTGACACGATGAACGCCACGTCGATGGACCGGAAGACCGCATACAGCGGGTCGTTCGTGTAAGAAGCGGACAGCAGCTTGACCGGTTGCCATGGAGAGATGGCAGACATGCGGCCGATATCGTGTTCGACGCCGGCAGAGAAGATCTGCATCGGATCGGGCTCGCGGTACACCCGGTTGTTGAGTGCCATCCACGACCGGGCCTCGCGCATCTCCATCTGCACCAGGGCCGTCGCCGTCTCGTACTGCCGAACGGAGGAGCGGTACTCATTGATGCCGACGAAGACACTCAGGAGGATCAGAAGCGTGACGGCAGCGAGCGTGACCGGGAACTTCGGACTCGCGAGAATGGCGCGCAGCTCTTTCAGAACAAGGGTCTTCAGCATGATCGTCTCGTGGAATGGTGGATCGTGAAACCGGTCGCGGGACATGACGCGGGATTCATCAGACCCGATCGCCCCGTCGTCTCAACGCACGTCGTATCGGAGGAACCCGACGAACGCCGCAATGAAGCTGATTAGAGCCGTCACGGCGAGCAATCCTATGTCGACGGCGATAGCGCCGAGCGACGCGATCAGCGGCGGAGATTGAAACGTGAAGGCAGGGATCTCCTGCACGTTGATCGGCTTCTTCTCGGGTTCGTCGTCGGTCGTGACGCGGAAGACGAATCCTCCGCCGACATTCATTCCTGTCTTCTGCTTCATGAATTCGGCATAGGTCTTTTGGTACTGTTGGGCGGCTTCGACGTACGCCTCCTGCATGTGGATCCCCGTACCGGCGATTTCCATTGCCGCGAGGGAGACAACGGCAGAGGGAGAGACCCTCGCCAATCCGAGCGCCACACGCTCCTGGACGCGCAGCCGGTTGGCCCGTTCTTCATTGAGCCGTGCCGAAAAGTCGTTCATCTTCTTCTCGCGCTCATCGCCCAGGTTGCCCATGAACTTCTGGAACTCCGCCATCATCTTGTCCATCGGTGTGTTCTCGGGAGCGCGGAAGTTGGCCATCTTCTTCCGGTCCTCCTCCCACAGGGAGATGGTGTAGCGCCCCTTCTGGGAGTTCAGGTCGTCGACGCCCGGTACCGTCACCGCGCGCCCTGCCAGCAGCACCGCCGTTCGGGGCCAGACAAGGACGGTCAGGATCCAGATGGCCAACAGGATCAGGAAGGAATTGGAGGACCGCTGCGTGATCGTCGAAACGAACACGGCGATCCCCAGAAAGGCCGCAAAATAGAGGGCTCCCGCTGCGACGATGAGGGCCAATCGGACCCAGTCGGTCGGGGCCATCGGAATGCCCATCACAATGAGGATGAGCGAGCCGATCAGGATGGGGATCAGGAGCGGCAGACCGGCGCCGAGGAATGAACCGGCCAATTTGCCGATGATGTATGTGCCGCGCGGAACGGCGTTGGCGAAGGATAGGCGCAGGGTACCCCGCTCCTTCTCTCCGCTGACAGCGTCATACGCGAACAGGATCGCGAATAACGACAAGACGATCTGGAAGACGAAGTCGAGATCGAGGAAGCGAAACACGGCGTAAACCGGGTCATCGCCGTAGCGATTGTCGTCCGGGCGGATCTCGCCCCGGCCGCGAATGTCCGCCGTCCTGCCGATGTCATTCGACACGCCCATCACAATGGAGGCGATCGGTTGGGGTGGCAGATAGATGCGGAAATCACGGACCGACATCCATTCGGTCATGCCTTCGAGCTTCCGCAAGTTCTCCCGCGTCGCCGCTTCGTACTGTTCGCGGGACACCTGGTAATTGCGGCCGCCGACGTAAAAGGACAAGATGATCAGGACTGAGCAGACGCCGAAGGTCAGCGCAAACTTGGCCGAGCCGATGATGTCGCGAAGTTCTTTTGTGATGATGAGGGAGAGCATGAGGAAGTCCAGAGGCTAAGATCGTATGAGAGTATGAAGTCGTCCGCCGATAGTCGCCAGATTGAAGCGTCCGTGTACAAATCCGAACACTGATCACTGACTACCGATTACTAATTACCGACTACTGCCCACTCCCTCCTGCCATATACTGCATATACAATTCCTCCAGGTTCGCACCGGCCAGCTGTGCCGCCGGTTCCTGCATGACGAGACGCCCTTGCGACATGATGCCGATCGTGGTGGCGACCTC
>CAYYOV010000084.1:2240-3607 GCA_964473365.1 uncultured Ignavibacteriaceae bacterium | reverse complement strand
AGGATCGTTCCCCACACGCCCGCTTCGGCGGCCACTTCGGCCGTGACGGTCTTGTCCTCGGCGTTGACGGGCTGGTTGTCCGACAGCCCGCTCGTACGCAGCCGGAATTCATAACGCCCGACAGCAATGTCGCCTGGCGGCGTGACGGTGACCGCTACGCGCTGTTCGGCGTTGATCTCGAGCGTAGGGATAACGGCGGGCTCGACCACTTTTGTCCAATTGAACGGGAGGTCCACGTCCACCTTCACGTTATCGAGCCGCCGCGTCCCCTCGTTGACGATATCGATCGTCATCGTCATCGGCTGCCCGGGCTGGACGACGTGGTACAGCTGCGGAGCACGCACGAGCAGGCGGCCTTTGCCGCGTGGGACGAGCTCGAGCTTCACGAAGCCGACCTTCAACCCGGCGATCTCCTCCTCCGTCCAGGTCTTTGTTGCCTGGTTGGCGAGGTCTTTGACCCGCTCGGCAGGAACGACGAGCACAAAGAACGGGATCGGCTTGTCCATCGGCACTTCGTCCGTCGGACGGTCGGGGAGCGAGATCTCGAGGGCCGCCTTGCGGGAATGCGAGCTCTCCGTGAAGCGGATCTGCGAGACCCGGGCGTTCGAGCCAACGTCCCGAAAGTACCGGTTGATCTGTTGTGGGAGGTTCACCACCTCGAGACTGAACGTGTTCTGCGAGCCCGAGAAGAGCTCCAACGTCAGGTCGTAGGTGGCGGTGCGGCCAAGTTCGCCCTCTTGCGAGAACTGCTGCGACTGTACGAGCACACGGTCGGCCGTCACGTCCTTCTGCAGGAAGATCCGCATGGTCCGTGAACTGCCGTTCCCGTAGAGAAGGTTCACCGTGACCGCATCGAGGTCCTGCAGGAGCGTGAATTCGACGGTGCGCGGCTTGCCGAACTGCAGCTGGTCGATCTTTGATTCGTACGGCTGCGAGATGATCGCGCCGTCTTGATTGTAGAGCGAGACGTAGATGTTGTTGATAATGTCGGGCTGAAGCGAGCGGAACAGCTTGTCGTCGATCCCGATGAGCTTCTGGAACTCCCCTCCGCCGGAAGCGTTGGCCAGGCTCAGTCGCACCCGCTTCGACCCATCCTCGGCCTGATACTTGACCGCCCGGTCGACGGTGATGAACTGCTGTTCGAACAGGACGGCCAGCAACGACTGCTGGTAGTTAACCTCCGCGTCGGCGAACGCGTTCTTCGACCGGTCCAACTCGACCTGAGAGATCAATCCTTTGTCAAAGAGGGTCTGCTGGCGTTCGACCTCTTTGCGCGTCACCTCGAAGTATTCCTTTGCCCGGCGGAGACCCAGGAGGCGGTACTTATCGTCGCGCTGGTTGAAGCTGTTGTACTGGGCGTCGACAAG
>CAYYOV010000084.1:0-2140 GCA_964473365.1 uncultured Ignavibacteriaceae bacterium | reverse complement strand
ACTACCTCACGATCCTCACGTTCCCTCTCGGTTCCGGGCGGGGGAAGGACACAGTCACCTTCTCTCCCTTCCGATCGAGCAGGAACGTCAGCTTTTCTCCGACGTTCGTCGCGTCAAGAGCCTTCGAAAAGTCGGCGACCGTCCTAACGCTGACGCCGTTGAGCGTGGCTACAATGTCACCTTTCTGGATCTCTTTGGACGCATGCGGCATGGTCTCGGCGACCACCACGCCGGTTTCCTTCTTCTCAAGCATGAGACCGAGCGCCGGGAAGACATCGGAATTCTCATCTCCCGGGCCCCGACGGATCACCATGCCTCCGGAGGGCATATCCTTCTCATCTTTCCGGGTGAACGTGACGACGACCGGCTTGCCGTCTCGGCGAACGCCGAGCTTGAACTCCTCGCCTGGCTTGGACGCATCATAGGCGGCCCGAAGTTCCTTGATCGTCTTGATACGCTTGCCGCCCGCCATCCCGACTTCGTCACCGCGCTGCAGGTCCACCGCCGGCATGCCCTCGGGGCGCCGATCGGCTGGCGGGACCATCATGATGCGGAGCGAACCTCCTTCGTAGGCGACGATCGTCATGATCTCGCGGAGCATGACGGATGAGTCGGCGTTGAAGCGCATCATCGTCCGTTGGCCACCCTGCGAGGACCAGCCCTGAGCGGACAACGAAGAGACGAGCAGAAGCAGGGGGAGCAGAAAGGTGAATCGACGGATCGACATGATCGAACTCCTTGATTGATAGAGCGACGCCTCGTACGGCCCTGTGACCTCGATGGGCTTGTCTAACGTCAACATCCGCAAATGGATGCAATAGGTCGAGTTAATCCTTCTAAAGAAGTGTGAAGAAGTGTAAAGAGGGGATGATTGTATGAGAGGGGTGGAATATATTGGGGGAGGAGGAAGATGGAAGTAGTAAGACGAAAGAAGGAAGATGAAAGACTGTAGCCGCAAAGGCATGGATGGAGCCGCAAATCTGAATGATTCAGTCTAACTACTTCTCGTCTTCATACTTTCATCTCACACCATGTTCTCCCGCGCCTATTCCATACGGATCCTCATCGGCGTCATCGTGCTGGCATGCGTCGCCCTGTTAGCGCTGCAGGTGCGGTTGCTGCAGAACACGGCCGAGCTGCGCCGCGCGACGTTCGAACAGAACGTAGCCGCCGCGCTCTCGTCGTCGGTGCGCTCGCTTGAAGAGCGGTCGATCGTCAACCGCGTCTTCGTCGTCGGCGATGCGGAGAACATGCACTGGAAGGCGCAGGTGCCGCCCACGAGTGCGTCGGCCCCGAAGACGCTCCGGGCGAACCGCCCCGATTCGGCGATCGCCTTCACCGTGATGATGACGCCTGCCGGGACCGTGCGCACATGGATCAAGGGGGACCATCTCCTTGGCTCGAGCGACCGGCCGCAGGCCATTACGGTGGAAGCCTTCGACACATTCGGTCGACTCGACACGACGCTGTGGCGACAGAAGAGCGTGTCGGGGGAATTTTCCCTGCCGTTGCCGCGGCCGTCGGACGGCCGCAAGGCCGCATTCATCCGGGTGCGGACCGACAAGGGGGTTTCAACCATGCGGCTTGACAGCCTCGGCGACGCCTCCGCATATACGTTTACGTTCGACGACTCACTCCGGCAGGACCGCATGGTACGTCGGGTGGTGCAGTCGTTCGCCATGTCGACACCGCCTGCTGTCAGTCCATCCATCTCCGCCGCCTCGCTGGACAGCCTGGTGGGCGATCAGCTCCGGCAGCGGTCAATCGACCAGCCATTCGCGGCGGCGATCACCGTGGACGATTCCGTAACGGTCGCCACCGACGGGTCCCGCGCTTGGCCGGAGGACGAAACCTTCCATCTGCGCATCGGCGCGCTGGGACCGTTCGCGGCCCGGGAACAGCTCGTGGTGCATTTTCCGTCCCTGAAGTCGCATCTGTGGGCTGGACTTTGGCCGGAGCTGTTGGTGACGGCGGCGCTGTTCGCCCTCATCGTCGGCGTGTTCGTGGCCACGCTCCGGACGATCCGACAGCAGACGGAATTCGCGGGCCGACTGAGCGACTTCATCGGCAACATGACGCATGAATTCAAGACCCCGCTGGCGACGATCTCGCTGGCAAGCGAGGCGCTCACGCGGCCCGA
>CAYYOV010000083.1:0-7041 GCA_964473365.1 uncultured Ignavibacteriaceae bacterium | reverse complement strand
CACTGCGCGAGTACTTCCCGTGAAGCATCAAACGGTTGTGGCCGACGGGGTGCGCTTCTTTGCAAACCGTGTATGACGGTTGACCATTCACGATTTCCGGGATGGACCGTGGGGAAATCGCAGCACGTCGACCATTGAATGTCGCTTTGTGAATGCCTACCATGATAATGGCTTGCTGGCTCGATGTGCGCTCCCACAGAGCCGCCATGCAACCACGCAGTGCACCCTGATGCGTATCCGCGAAGGAAGCCCGACGCCGTGAAGCGGATCAAGATCCTGCTCGTTGAAGACAATCGAATTCTCCGTGATGGCATCAAAGAACTGATCAATGGTCAGCCCGATCTCGTCGTGGTGGCCGCGACCGGCAGGGGACACGACACGCTTCTGCAGGCGAAGACCCACAAGCCGCACGTCGTGTTGATAGATCTTGGCCTGCGGAACGACAATGCCCCACGCCTCGTCGCTGCGCTGGCTAAGAGCTTGCCGGGGACCAGGATCATCGGGATGGGGCTCATCCCCTCGCAGCTCGATATCGTCGAATTGGTGGAGGTGGGAGCGGCCGGATTCATTCTGAAGGACGCGACCGTTGAAGATGTGCTGGAGACCATCCGATTGGTGGCCCGAGGCACGAAAGTGCTTCCTCCGCCGTTGACGGGATCGCTGTTCTCGCACGTGATCGAGCGGGCATTGCAGCGGGGGCGCGGTTCCTTGCCAGACGCCGTTCGAATGACGAAACGCGAGCGCGAGGTCATTGCGCTCATTGCCGAAGGGATGAGCAATAAAGAGATCGCTGACAAGCTCAGTCTTTCCACATACACTGTGAAGAGTCATATCCACAACATCCTCGAAAAGTTGGCCCTCCATAGCCGATTGCAGATCGCGACGCACTTCCGTCCCGCCTCGCTTCGCTGATCCACGCAGGTCCTCGCGTCTCCGTAGCATTCCGTCCATCTTCGTCTCCCAGCCCTCCCGAGAGCGTCGCCGCGCCATACGCTCGGCCGGGGAGAGCTAGTTCCTTTTCCATCCTTTTGATTGATTCATCCCCGGGCGCCAGTCCGTATGGTGAAGTGTGTCATGTCGGGCGCTCAGGGCGAGTGGTCCGACGAATGGTCGCTACCGGGGCCTATCGATGGAGGTTGAGAGATGAACTGGGATCAACTCGAAGGCGGATGGAAACAACGCAGGGGAAAGGCTGTCAGGCACTGGGGGACGATCATGAACGACGAATTGACGAGTATGGCGGGCAAGTATGAAGAGCTCGTCGGCAAACTGCAAGAGAAATACGGGGATGCCCGCGAAACGACGATCCGGCAGCAGAACGAATTTGCAAAGATCGTCTCCCAGCTACGCAACTCCAATGCCAGGTTGGCGGCATTGCTGCGAAATATCCAGAAGACCAAGCCCGTCCGCGTAAAACGAGATCCGGTCGTGCTGGTGTCGACGGGTGCACGAACGAAACGCCGGGCAGTGGGCGCATCCTCGAGGCGCGTTCGTCGCCCAAGTGGAGGTCGTGCCATTCGGTCCTGACTCGCTCCATGGGTCGGGTTCAATGCGTCATGAATGCGAACAAGGGAGGATATGAGATGTCTGAATCGAAGACCGTCAACGATCGTGCGATTGTTCCGCCGATCCGCATCAAGCGACTGAACGCCGACAAGTCCCGCAAAGATATCGGCTCTGAGAAGATCTATCATCTCTATTTTGAGCTCACCAACCCTCCTCCGCCAGAGTGGGCACCGCTGTTCGTGGCGGAATGGAGACAACTGCAAAGCGTCCGGAGGGCAGAGGTGGATCTGAACTTTCTGGTCCTCCACTGCGAGCTCGGAGAGGTTGCCTCAAGCATGCTCCCGCTGCTAAAGAAGGCCGTTTCCAATGTGAACGTTGCGTACGAGCGGCAAGCGACGGAGGAGGCGTCGGCGTTGGAGCGCCGGGAAGATGTGTGGAAGAACGAACGGAACGATGTGGATGCTCTGGCAGCATCCCTACAGTTTGACTGACCATCCCCGCGCGTCCGCGAGATGGCCGTGCCTGCGCCATCCGATTCGGCCGGTAGGGACCCGCGTTCACTGATCTCACTCGTGCACAAGGAGTCTGTCATGACCTTTATCCTCTCAATTATCCTCACAGTCGTCTCATCCATCGTGTGGTGGAACGCCCGCAGCAGCGTGCGTGCTGGCATGACTAAGTTCCAGGCCGCCGCATCGCTCGGAGCGGTCGGGTCGGTGGTGTTTGCGATGATGGTGGCTCTGCAATGCTTCACGCAGATCCCCGCGGGTCATGTGGGCGTCGTCGATTTCTTCGGCGTCGTATCGCCACAGACGCTGCGATCCGGCATCAATTTCGTCAACCCCATGGCCCACGTCGAGAAGTATTCGATCCAGACGCAGGAACACAAAGAAACGATGCAAGTGCTCTCGCGTGAAGGACTGACGATCGGGCTGGAGGTCAGCGCGCTCTACCGGCTCAATCCCGACTCTGCGGCCCGCGTCTACGTGACGGTCGCCGGAGGAGACTACGAGACGATCATTCTTATCCCGCAATTCCGTTCCATCTGCCGTGCCGTGACGGCCAGCTTCCAGGCCAGCGCGCTCTATTCGACTGAACGCGAGCGCCTCGGTTCAACGATTCAAGAGGAATTGGCCAAGACCGTGGCACCACGAGGGGTGACGATCGAGAACACCCCGATCCGCAACGTGGCGCTCCCGACCCAGTTGACGGAAGCGATCGAGCAAAAACAACGTGCGGACCAGGAAAGCCAGCGGATGGAATTCGTCCTTACGAAGGAGAAGCAGGAGGCCGATCGCAAACGGATCGAGGCCAAGGGGATCGCAGATTTCCAGACGATCGTCGCCGCTGGGATCAGCGACCAACTTCTTCGCTGGAAAGGCATCGAAGCGACAGAGAAGCTGGCCAGTTCGACGAACACGAAAGTGATCATCGTCGGCGCCGGCAAAGATGGCTTGCCCATCATTCTCGACACAAAATAGGCCTGTCCGTGATCGGGCTCCCTATATGAAAGAAGTCCTGACGATCCTGCGCGACCGGCATATGCTGATCACGATCCTGCACCATTCGACCGACCCGGCAAACTGGATCCTGCGGCAGTGGAAGGGGGCCTGGTGGAGGAAGAAGCGGATCGTGTCGCTGTGGTTCACGGACCGCCAGCAGGCGATCCGCCACGCCGAGGGCCTGAAGCGGGACTACGAAGCCGGTCTGGCAGGGCCGTCGTCTGGAGCCTGACGCGGTCGGTCCGCCCGAACGCATGCGTGGATGAACGTACCGGAGAACACGTCGTGAAGAACAACGGAAAACAGTCCAAGGTCAGCCGGATCGCGTTCGTCGGTAACTACTTGCCCCGTCAATGCGGCATCGCCACGTTCACCACCGATATCTGCGAAGCGGTAGCATTGGCCTACCCGGCCACGACATGCATCGCCTTGCCGGTCAACGATCGGGAAGAAGGCTATGCCTATCCTCCGCGCGTACGATTTGAGTTATCTGAGAAGGACGTCCATTCGTACCAACGTGCGGCTGATTTTCTCAACATCAACAATGTCGACCTGGTCTGTCTGCAATTTGAGTACGGGATCTTTGGCGGGAGGTCGGGGAGTCATGTACTGACCCTCCTGCGGGACCTACGGATGCCAATCGTCACGACCCTTCACACGGTGCTTGACCATCCGACTCCCGATCAACGTGTGGTGCTGGAAGAGGTGGCGGCGCAGTCGGATCGGTTGATCGTCATGAGTGCGAGAGGGGCGGAGTATCTCCGAGACGTCTACCACGTTGATCCAGGCAAGATCGATCACGTGCCACACGGGATCCCCGACATGCCGTTCGTCGATCCCAGTTTCCACAAGGACCTGTTCGGCGTCGAAGGGAAGATGGTCCTGCTGACGTTTGGCCTGCTGTCGGCGAACAAGGGGATCGAAACGGTCATTTCGGCGTTGCCCACGATCGTCGCGCGGTATCCGGAGACGGTCTTTATCGTCGTCGGGGCGACGCACCCACACGTCCTACAGAACGAGGGTGAGACCTATCGCCTTTCGCTGCAATGGCTTGCCCAGCAGAAGGGCGTCGAGAAGCACGTCATTTTCTACAATCGGTTCGTCAGCATCGAGGAACTCATCGAGTTCATCGGAGCTGCCGACATCTACATCACGCCATACCTGAATGAAGCCCAGATCGTCTCGGGAACGTTGGCATACAGCGTCGGTGCGGGCAAAGCGGTCATTTCAACGCCGTATTGGTATGCGCAGGAAATACTCGCAGAACGACGCGGCATCCTCGTCCCGTTCAAAGATCCGGAGGCCCTTGCGGAGCAGGTGATCGAGCTGCTGGGGAACGAGTCAGAGCGGCATGCTATGCGGAAGCGGGCCTATTTGTATGGGCGTTCGATGATCTGGAGCGAGGTGGCCGCTCGCTATATGGAGAGCTTTAGCCGTGCGCGTGCCGAACGCCGGCACTACGTACCTCCAGGATTTGCGGCCAAAGCGCTCGATCAGCATCCAGGCGAGCTACCACCGCTCGTAACCGATCACCTGCATACGATGACGGACAGGACGGGGATCCTCCAGCATGCGCTCTTCGCCGTACCCAACTACGCGCACGGCTACACCACCGATGACAATGCGCGTGCGCTGCTCGTCAGCGTCCTTGAGAGTGAATTGGGGGATGGGAGGAGCATGGGGCTTGCGTCCCGGTATCTCGCATTTCTTGGTTACGCCTTCAACGTCCAGAACAAACGATTCCGGAACTTCATGGACTATCAACGGAGGTGGTCGGAGGATACCGGGTCGGATGACAGCCATGGACGCGCGCTCTGGGCGCTCGGGACAGTCCTGAGCCATTCGACGACACCCTCACTCAAAAGCATGGCCGGATGGATGTTCGAACAAGCCCTTCCCGCGATCCTCACGACGACCAGTCCGCGCGCCTGGGCGTTCGCCCTGATCGGCATTTCGGAATACCTCCAAAGCTATTCCGGAGACCGAAGGGCCCATCAGGTCACGGAGGAACTCGCAGGCAGGCTGATGAGATCGTATGCCTCACATCGAACGGATGACTGGAGATGGTTCGAACGAACACTTACGTACTGCAACGCCGCCTTGCCACACGCGCTTCTCGTCTGCGGCAGGTCGATCCCGGATCCGACCATGACGGCGGTGGGAGTGGAATCGCTCGAGTGGCTGGCTCGCCTTCAACGTTCCACTGACGGGCACTTCGTGCCCATCGGATCGAATGGGTTCTACGAGTCCGGCAAGGAACGGGCCCGGTTCGACCAGCAGCCGGTGGAGGCACAGACGATGGTGTCGGCGTGCGTGGAGGCCTACAAAGCAACGGGAGACAAGAATTGGAACAAGGAGGCCCGGCGGGCCTTTGACTGGTTCCTCGGAAGGAACGACCTCAAGCTGTCGTTGTACGATCCCACGACCGGTGGCTGTCGCGACGGGCTCCATCCCGATCGGCCGAACGAAAATCAAGGTGCAGAATCAACACTCGCCTTCCTGCAATCCCTGCTGGAGTTGCGGCTGGCGCAAGAAACGCATCACTTAATAGGTGCCGTATCACAACCGACCGTCAACATCTAGAGCTGTTCCATCGGCATCCGCAAAACCCTATCCTGACAGCGGACCAATGGCCGTATCCGGTCAACAGTGTTTTCAACGCAGGTGCGACGCTGCTACAGGATGGAACGACCCTATTGCTCTGCCGCGTAGAAGATCGGCGGGGGCTTTCGCACTTCTCCGCGGCCCGATCTGCCAACGGTATCGATGGATGGCAGATCGACAAGAAGCCGACGATGTCCCCTGATCCGGACCAGCATCCGGAGGAGCTTTGGGGTATCGAAGACCCGCGCATCACGTATGTGCCAGAGTTGCAGAAGTACGCCGTGGTCTACACCGCCTACACGCGCGACGGGCCCGGGGTTGCGTTGGCCATGACCTCTGACTTTCAGAGCTTCGAGCGCTTCGGGGTGATCATGTCGCCGGAGGACAAGGACGCGGCATTGTTGCCGCACCGCATCGACGGGAACTGGGTGTTGATCCATCGTCCGGTGAGCGCACCGAGAGCGCACATGTGGGTCTCGTATTCACCCGACCTGAAGAACTGGGGGGGACATGCATTGATGCTGCAGGCTCGCAAGGGGGCGTGGTGGGATGCGAACAAGATCGGTCTATCGCCACCGCCCATCCACACCCCTCGCGGATGGCTCGTCATTTACCACGGCGTCAAACAGTCCTGCGCCGGGTGCATCTATCGGCTCGGTCTCGCGTTGTTCGATCTGAAGCGGCCCGAAATACTCCTTCAACGGGGTACGGAATGGGTCTTCGGTCCAAGCGAATCGTATGAGCATCGTGGCGATGTAGGGAATGTGGTCTTCCCATGTGGCTACACTGTAGGCCAGGATGGCGATTCCATCAAGATCTACTACGGTGCGGCCGATACGTGCATTGCGTTGGCGACCGGAAGCATCCGCCAGATGTTGGCGTGGCTAGACGACCATAGTGCCTAGCTGGTCAACCGGATCTTACCATTCACACCTATCAAAGGAGATGATCATGAGCAAAGGTCAGAGTACCAGGCGAGATCAGAAGAAGAAGCCGGCGAAGACGATGCAAGAGAAGAAGAATGCAAAGCGAGAGAAGCAGCAGGAGAAACTGAGCCCAGCCTTTCTGATCCCGCCCAAAGGAAGCCCAGCCGTTTAAGGTTGGTTGGTGGTCAGTCAGGGTGTCGTTCAGCATCCCTTTGCTGGGCGGCTCTTTTCGTGTCAGCAGGAGTATCAGCGCAGGGGAGGTCGTAAACTCTTCGTGGATCTCCGGCCGGATCAAGATTCCGACGCTTCAGTCAGCAGGGTTCGAAGCGATGCGCTCTGTTCTGAGACTTGTTGATTCATGTTCTTTGGATTTGCTTGGTTCTTGTCGCTTGGTGTTTGGTTCTTACAACACAAAACCCGCCCGGCGACATCGCCTGAAGCGGGTTTTGTGTTGTCTGTAGCGGGGGCCCGCTCACTACAGAACTCTCTACTGAATTCTGTGA
>CAYYOV010000082.1:0-7091 GCA_964473365.1 uncultured Ignavibacteriaceae bacterium | reverse complement strand
GATTCATGAACTGCAGGACGAGCGCGGAGAACATATGCTCGGTACAACCATAGGCCACTACACAATCGAGTCCAAGCTGGGCGAAGGCGGCATGGGCGTGGTCTACAAGGCCACGGACACCAAGCTCGACCGCGCCGTCGCTCTCAAATTCCTCCCCGACCACGTCTCGGCGGGCTCGGATGAGCTCGAGCGGTTCATCCAGGAGGCCAAAGCCGCGGCGGGGCTGAACCATCCCAATATCTGCACGATCTATGGGATCGAGGAGGCAGACAAGAAGCATTTCATCGTCATGGAATTCGTGGACGGACAGACATTGCAGGCAAAGAAGTCCACCCTCTCCATGAAAGAAGCCATCGACGTCGGGATCCAGATCGCCGAAGGTCTCGCTGCCGCACATGAGAAGGGAATCGTCCACAGGGACATCAAGCCTGAGAACATCATGTTCCGGAAGGACGGCCGGGTGCAGATCATGGACTTCGGCCTCGCGAAGCTTCGCGGAGCCTCTCGTCTCACCAAGGAAGGGTCGACCGTCGGGACAGCGGGCTACATGTCCCCCGAACAGGTCCAGGGAAAGGACACTGACCATCGGTCGGACATCTTTTCGCTCGGCGTGCTGCTCTTTGAGATGCTAACGGGTCAGCCCCCCTTCAAAGGGGTGCACGAGACAGCCATCGCGTACGAGATCGTCAATGTCGACTCTCCCCCGCTGTCATCCGTCAGGCCCGGGATCGCTCCGGAGCTGGATGCGGTGGTGCTCGAATGTCTCGAGAAAGACCCGAAGGAACGGACACAGTCGGCCAGCCAGGTGGCCGTCGATCTGAAGCGGTACCAACGAGGATCGAGCCGGGAACGGATCAGCCGGACGGCAACGACGAGATCCTTCGCTGAGCCACAGATGACGTCCGGGCCGTCGACGCGGCTGGAGGGGATCCTCAGGGCACGCCGCATTCCCTGGGTCGTTGCAGGTGTTCTGATGATTGCCCTGACGATCGTCGGGACCCTGTACCTCACACAACCCTCGCCAGACAGGGCCGTCGTGCGCGCGATCCTTCTTCCCCCGGGGAATTCCGTCTATACCAGCTATCTGGGGGGAGGCCACTTTGCGCTCTCACCGGATGGGTTGAAGCTGGTGTATATGGCAACTGATTCATCTGGAAACAGTTCCCTTTGGATTCGTCCGCTGAACTCCCTTGAGGCCGTGATGCTTCCCGGAACCGTGGGGGCCTCGTTCCCCTTCTGGTCTCCCGATGGCCGATCTATCGGTTTCTTCGGCTCAGGCAAGTTGAAGAAGATACTGGCCACCGGTGGGCCGTCGTTCTCGATCTGTGACGTGATCGACCCCCGCGGAGGTACATGGAATCGGGACGGGATCATTGTCTTTGCAGCGACCTGGAACAGCGGACTTTCGATGGTCTCCGCTGATGGAGGCGATCCTTCTCCTGTGACACGTCTCGACTCAACCCGGCGCGATCAAACACATCGCTGGCCATGGTTCCTGCCGGACGGCAAACACTTCCTGTATTTTACACGGACCGGTACCGGCGGCGAGGAACGAGAGAATGACGCAATCATCGTCTCGTCGCTCGATGGAAGCGTCAACAAGAGGCTGCTTTCTGCATCATCCAATGTGGCCTACAGCTCGGGATACCTTCTCTTCGTCCGTCAAACGGCACTCGTCGCTCAGCCGTTCGATCCTGCCAACCTGGCATTGACCGGTGACGCGGTCCCGGTTGTCGGTCAGATAGGATATGACCTGGATTTTAATCGAGGGGCATTCACCGTCTCGGACAACGGGATCTTCTCGTATCGTGGGAATGTGGGGGCAAGCGGCACCCAACTCATTCTCTTCGACCGGACGGGCCGGCAATTGAGGAATGTTGGTGAGCGTGCTCAACACGGCGGAGGACAACTCTCGCGGGACGAGCGGAAGCTTGTCATCTCCGAGTGGGACCCTCAATCCCGCAATCGGGACCTCTGGGCGTATGACCTGGTCCGGAACGTCCGTTCCCGGTTCACATTTGATCCGGTGACCGATGACGATGCTGTGTGGTCTTCGGATGGGACCGCCATCATCTACACATCCGAGATGAAGACGGGATCGGGGATCTATCGCAAGGCCATCGGCGGAGCTGGAGGCGAAGATCTTCTCGTTGAATCCGCGCTGACGAAGAGGCCGCGCGATGTGTCTCGAGACGGCCGGTTTCTTCTCTACTATGTCGATGATCCCAAGACAGGATCGGATGTGTGGGTGTTGCCGCTGACCGGAGGATCAAAACCCTTTCCGCTGGTCCAATCCGACTTCGACGAATATGATCCTCAGTTTTCTCCCGACGGGAAGTGGATCTCGTATACGTCGAACGAATCGGGGGTCAACGAGGTCTATGTCATTCCATTTGGCCCATCAGGAGCCGGCACGGCACCAAAAGAGAAATGGCAGATCACCAACGGCGGGGTCCACGAGGCATCGCTCACGACGGCCCGATGGCGCGCTGACGGAAAGGAACTCTTCTATGTCTCCAAGAATGCCAGGGTGATGGCGGTGGACCTGAGGATCTCCGGCGCGTCCCTTGAGGTTGGCGTGGCAAAGGAGCTTTTCCAGCTGAGGTCGGGCTTTCCGATCTACGTTGTGGCGGCGAGCGCCGATGGGCAACGCTTCCTTCTTTCCTGCAGGCCAGATCAATCCTCGACACCTCTGACGTTGGTCTTGAATTGGGATGAAGAAATGAGAACGAAGTCGATCGACCACAGATGATCGCCGAAGATCGCGCGGAACAAGATCAGACGGCAGAGCCCGAATTCAGATGTGATGAGCGAGGCTGAAGCGACGAGGCCGCTGCTGGCCCGATGGAGACACAAGTCAAATCAAGGTTCGTTTCTATGATCGGTACAACCATAGGCCACTACACGATCGAGTCCAAGCTGGGTGAAGGCGGCATGGGCGTGGTTTACAAAGCCACCGACACCAAGCTCAATCGCCCGGTCGCGCTCAAGTTCCTTCCGGACCGCGTTCAGAAGGACACATCCGCCAAGGCGCGTTTTCTCCAGGAAGCCCAGGCTGCCGCCGGACTGAACCATCCGAACATCTGTACGATCCACGGCGTCGAAGAGGCCGATGGTTCCTTATTCATGGTCATGGAGTACGTCGAGGGCGGAGAACTGCGGGGGAAGATCCCGTTCGCGAGAACCGACGAGGCCATCAAGATCGCCGCGCAGATCGGCGAAGCGTTGCAGGAGGCGCACGCAAAGGGGATCGTGCATCGGGACATCAAGTCTGACAATATCATGCTGACCTCGAAGGGTCAGGCCAAAGTGATGGACTTCGGCTTGGCGAAGCTCAAAGGCGCTCTGAAATTGACGCGCACGTCGAGCACGGTCGGAACATTGGGCTATATGGCTCCCGAACAGATCCAAGCAGGCGACGTCGATCATCGCAGCGACATCTTCTCCTTCGGCGTGCTGCTGTTCGAAATGCTCACCGGGACGCTCCCCTTCCGCGGCGAGCACGAGGCGGCGATGGTGTATTCGATCGTGAACGAGCCGCCCCAGGACATCTCCACGGTGAAGCCCGACCTCTCACCTCTTGTGGTCAACCTGCTGAATCGCTGTCTTGAGAAGGACCCCGACGACCGCTACCAAACAATGCAGGATGCTGTCAGTGAATTACGACGGTCACTCAAGAAGTCATCACTGTTCGCCCGGCGTGGAGGCCACGAATCGATCAGGGGCGATGTCACGGGAACTCCCCCTGCTCCGAGCGATGCAGCGGGGTCGACGCCCTCGCCGCGGGCGCCACTGTTCTACCCGTTTGTAGCCTCTGTTGCCGTGATCGTCCTATTGGCTGTTCTCGCTGGCATCCTGTTCCTCCGAACGGAGGCGCCCGTAGAGTTACTCGGCCCTGATGCACGCATCTACCGGTTCACGTCCACGCCCGGGTTGGAGGACAATCCGAGCTGGTCCCCCGACGGGAAGTTCCTCGCGTTCGTTACCGACGAACGGGGACAGACCGACATCGTCATCCAATCCACCGAGGGCGGAAATCCCGTTCGTACTCTGGATAACCCCGCCAACGAATCGCAGCCGTCCTGGTCACCCGACGGCTCGTTGCTGGCATTCGTCTCTTCGAGGGACCACGGCGGACTCTTTGCCACGGTCATCGGATGGGGCAATCTCAATCTTCTCCTCGACGGCAAGGGAGGGGATATCTTCATCGTGCAGCCATTCGGCGGAGACCCCTTGAAGCTCGTCTCCAACGGCTTCGACCCGGCGTGGTCACCTGACGGTTCGGAGATCGTGTTCCGATCGGCTCGGGACGGCCAATGGGACCTCTGGCGAGTACGTGCCACGGGCGGGGAGCCCGTGCGCATTACCAACGACGCGGAGTACGACTATCAGCCGGTCTGGTCTCCCGATGGAACGTGGATCGTCTACGGCTCAACTCGCGCGACGCGCAGCAACATTTTCGCAGTACCTTCCTCAGGCGGGGAACGGATCGAATTGACGCACGACCACGACCTCACGAGCGGTCCGGAGTTTACGGCCGATGGTCAGTCTATCATCTTCTCGTCTGCCCGAGGAGGACTGATCAATTTGTGGCATATGCCTTTCCGACCCGACGGTGGATCGAGCCAGGTGCCGCGGCGTTTGACCCTCAGTGAGAACGCCGATGTGAATCCGTCTGTCGCTCGCGGTCAACGGAAGATCGCCTATTCATCGATGACTCCGATCCAGGATATTTGGGAGTTGACGGTTTCGTCGGGATCGTTGCGAAGGGTCACGTCCGAGAGCGGCATCGAGCAGGAAGCCGTCCCATCCCCCGATGGCCAGCATCTCGCCGTTGTCAGCGTCCGGGGTGGCGCGAGCGGCGTGTGGATCATCGATATGAAGGGGTCCTTCAAGCGGTTTGTCGGCGCCGGGACGCTTCCATCCTGGTCACCGAGAGGGGACCAGATCGCTTCCACTGCACGGGAAGGGGTGATCGTGCGAAGCATCAGCGATCTTTCATCCTCGGTCATCACGGATGCCGCGTGGAGCACCTGGAACCCGGAAGGGACGAAGATCGCCTTCAATCGCTATCACCAAGGGAGGGCTGAGCTCTGGGTTCGCGACATGCGCACCGGACGGGAGGAACAGCTCGCGTCCGCAGACAAGGCCTTTTTGTCCCTGGCGTGGTCGAAAGACGGACGCCACATCATATTCAATTCAGATGTCGCCGATTCACGACGTCTCTTGGTCGTTCCGGCGACTGGCGGAACGCCGCGAGTCGTGCCAACAGACGACGCCGAATATTCTCATCCTGCCTGTTCACCCGTCGATCCCGATCTGGTCCTGTGTGTGCGGGACCATATCGACCTTGTTGTCGTATCTGTTTCAACAGGTAAGGTCACCGTCCTGAAGAAGTTCAACAACCCGTCGATCCGGTTGACCGACTATCCGTCGTGGAGTCCGGACGGCAAGAAGGTCTATTTCGACCAGCTGCAGAGGTCGGGTGATATTTTCGTTATGGAATATTGACCGGACGACCGTGATCTGCAGAACGATCAATGACGATACCATCGAGTCTGAACCTGGCAATGGAGTAGAACTCCCGACGGGTGTCACACAACGAATCATGAGCATTCCGGCGTCTGCGTGCGGGATCACATCGACATCGTCGAGGTCGCGATCTCTACGGGAACGATCACATATCCCAAGAAGTTCGAAGACCCGGCCATTCGTCTGACGGATTATCCTTCCTGGTCTCCCGACGGGAAGAAGGTCTACTTCGACCAGATCCGACGATCGGGAGATATCTCTATCATGGAGCACTAGTGGATCGATCGCCTCTGCGGGCCTCCCTCCGTGAGGGAGTCGTCATCGTCGCCTCCATCCTGCTGGCATTTGCCATCGACGCCTGGTGGGATGGACATAAGGCGGAAGCGCTTGAGCGGGAACTTTTGGTGAGCCTCGAGCAGGGCTTCGAGCTGAACATACGCCTTGCGAAGGCGGTGGCGGACGAGGCCAGACGGCAGCAGGCCGTGGCAGGCAGATTCATCGGGATGTCTCCGGAAGAGGCGGCGAAGATGTCACCCGACTCGACCTATGTGCTTCTTCGGGCCCTCTGGCGTCCGAACTATGTTACGATCAACGACTCTCATGTGTACGGACCCGACCTCAATAATGCCGCCCTCGTGACGACGCTGCAGGCCGGTCAGCTGTCGCTGCTGACCGATCGCAGACTCCTGACAGCCCTCGCGGTGTGGCAAGGCGTGACCCAGGAACTCGACCAGCGGAGCACGGTGATGATCGAGCTGGAACAGCAGGTGCTGGTCTCCTTCGCACGATATCCGGAGATGCAGGCTGCCCTGGCCGGTCTGAATGCCGACGGTGATATCCGCTCCTTCGCCGACAGGCCTCCACAGGTACCAGCATCGGTCCTGCGAAGCATACGGGCGGACAACGAACTCATGGCGGTCATCGCCCAGAAGAGTTTCATGAGCCGGGCGCAACAAGATTTTCTTGAGGGAATTGAAAATCGGGCGGAGGCGGTGCTGACCCTCGTGCGTGAGGACCTGAGCAAGTAGCCGACAGCTGGACTTGGGTTGGAAGCATAGGACTATCAACGTCACACTCGCAGTGGGACTTTCCTCTTTATCATCTGGCGAGAAAAGAGGGAGACGCTGAAGGGGGACGATTTGGCTCTACCCGGCATTCGATAATTCAAAGGCAAACCATGATCGGTTCAACCATAGGCCACTACACGGTCGAGTCCAAGCTGGGCGAAGGCGGCATGGGCATCGTCTACAAGGCCACCGACACCAAGCTCAACCGTACTGTCGCTTTGAAGTTCCTTCCCGACCGCGTTCAGAAGGACTCGTCCGCCAAGGCGCGCTTTCTCCAAGAAGCGCAGGCCGCAGCCGGACTGAACCATCCGAACATCTGCGTGATCCACGGGGTCGAAGAGACCGACGGGCAGCTGTTTATGGTCATGGAGTACGTCGAAGGCGGATCGCTGGCCGAGAAGCTGCCGTTCACGAAGACCGAGGAAGCAGTCACAATAGGCACACAGATCGCGCAGGCACTCCAGAAGGCGCATGAGAAAGGGATCGTCCACC
>CAYYOV010000081.1:0-7476 GCA_964473365.1 uncultured Ignavibacteriaceae bacterium | reverse complement strand
CTGCGCCAGATCGGCAAGCGGAGCCTGGCTCTACACCCCAAAGCGCTTCGGTTGGCGAAGAAGTTGGCAGCTTCGAAGGACCCGACGGCCCGTTGGATCGGTTCCGACGCGGCAAGGGAGCTAAGGAATCCCAAGGTCATCGAGCGGTTGCGGAAACGCGCCTCGCTATCTCCCCGTTGAGAGAAAATTGCTCGCGGAGTCGCAAAGGCCGCAGAGCCAGAGGCCCATTACAACTGCCGCGAAGCGGCAAACAACTTTCTTTCTGCTGTACCGGGGGCAACGCTCCTCTGCGCTCACTGCGTCTCTGCGAGAAACGCTTCTACCGTGGAGAAGCCTCCACCGCCCGCATGAACCGCCGCAACTTTTCCTCATCCAACCGTCCATCCGTCCGAACTCCGCTGCACAGGTCCAGCCCGTAAGGCCGCACCGTCCGGACCGCCTCCCCGACATTCTCCGGCTTCAACCCGCCGGCGAGCCAGACCGGACAGGTCGCTCGCTCAACGATCACGCGGCTCAACGACCAATCGTGCACGCGCCCCGTTCCACCCAGTTCCTTCACCGCGGCATTCGGACGCCCTGAATCGAGCAGCAGCGCATCGACGAACGGGACGTACGCCAACGCTTCTTCTATAGAAGAGCCGTCGGTGACGTGAATGACCTGCACGAAGCGCACTCCCGGCAAGCCATCTCTCAATCTGCCCCATGCCCCACGCCCCATGCTGTCGACAAACTGTATCGTCCTCGTACCACACCGGCGATGTTGGGCGATGATGTCGTCCGGGTCGGTCAGGCTCGTGAGAAGAAACGTGTCGGTGCCGGGTGGGATCGAGGCAACGACCTCGGCGATCCGCTCCTCGGGGATGGGTCCCGGGCCGCTGGGCATGGCCGAGACCAGTCCGAGGGCCGAGGCCCCATAGCGAAGGGCGAGTCGGGCTTCTTCCGGTGAAGCGATGCAACAGATCTTGACGTGTGGCATGGGGGAGGTCGCGGCGAAAGGGCCGCGGATAAGATAGGAAATGGCGATGGAATTTCGCCACAAGATTAGGCAACTTTGCCCGTCTTCTTACGACCCCACCATGCCGACAAAAAGCCCAGGTCAGATCGAAGCTTCCATCAGCGAAGCTATGGTGAAGTTCGAACGCGATTTTATGGGGCGCGGACCCACCCGAACGCGCACGTTCGTGCTGGAAGACGTCGTCGTCGTGAGGCTTGAAGGCGTGCTCACGCCGGCGGAGCAACAGCTGGCCAAGGATGCTCAAGGAGTGAAGCTGCTCAAGGAGGTCCGTACGACCCTCATCGAACAGGCCCACGACACGCTCAAGGGGATCATCCACGAACACACGGGACGCACAGTCCTGTCGATGCATTCTGACGTTTCTGCCCGGACCGGCGAGCGCGTCATCGTCTTCACTCTCGCCAAGTAGCTGCCGACGAGTTTTGCTACTCTGCTCATCTCCTCATTCCACCCACATGATGTCTTGGCGTGCTTTGCGTCCTTCGCGTTCTTGGCGGCCCACGCCCAGAGACCTCATCCGCCTTTCTTCAACATACCACAATGCCAGAAATCCGACCTTGACAGTCGTATTTAATCTTTGTATCTTGATATCAACATAAGGTAGACGCGCCGCGAGGAGTCCAGTTGATGGGGTCCTGGCGGATCGTAAACCGACATTCATCAGCCACGGTGGCTGACGGGTGTCGGTTTTTTTGTGTACAGACAGCGCGATGGAAGCAGGCACCAGGCCTGAAGCCGGACCGAGGTCTCGCATCGATCACGCCGCCGTTGGCGGACATCCTCCACTCAACATGTTCGAAGGACGCATCATGATCGGACGAAACCTCATCACCACATTCCGCGGAGCAAGTCTCGCACTCGCGCTCGGCGCGACGACGCTGGTCGCCCAGACGGCTGGCGTGCAGACGAAAGCGTCTCAGCAAGCGCTGACCCCGAAGCAGGCCGCGCAGATGCTCAAGGATGGAAACGAACGCTTCCTCAACGGCAAGCCGCTCAAGCGCGATCTGCGCGCCCAAGCCTCGGCCACGGCTGCTGGCCAGTATCCCTACGCCGTCATCCTGAGCTGCATCGATTCACGCACTTCGTCCGAACTGGTCATGGATCTCGGACTGGGCGACGCCTTCAACGTGCGCATTGCAGGCAACGTCGTGAACGAAGACATCCTCGGCAGCATGGAGTTCGCCACGGCAGCGGCCGGGTCGAAGGTCATCGCCGTGATCGGTCATACGGCGTGTGGCGCCGTCAAGGGAGCGCGTGACTCCGTGAAGCTTGGCAACCTGACCGGACTGCTGGCAAAGATCCAGCCTGCGGTCCGGGCCGAGCGCCGTGCCCGCAACGAGGCGGCTCCCGTCGATGCGATCGCGGAACGGAACGTGCGCCTGACCATCGACGAGATCCGCGCGAAGAGTCCGGTCATCAGCGAACTCGAGCAGAAGGGGTCCGTCATGATCGTGGGCGGGATGCATGATATCTCCACCGGCCGCATCACATTCTTCGACTGACCGGAGAGCTCATGTCGATCGAGACCCTCGCGGCCAGTCTGTTCTCACCCATGGTGCTGGCCTTCCTGCTTGGCATCGTGGCCACGGTCCTGAAGAGCGACCTGCGTATCCCGGACCAGTTGTATATCGGCCTCACGATCTACCTGCTGGTTGCCATCGGGCTGAAGGGAGGCTACAAGCTCTCACTTACACCGCTTGCGGAGATCTGGAAACCTGGATTGGCTGCCGTGGGACTGAGCCTCCTGATCCCGCTCTGGAGCTACCCGATCCTTCGAAAGCTCGGGAACTTCGATGTGGCCAATGCGGCGGCCATCGCAGCGCACTTTGGGTCGGTCTCAGCCGTCACGTTCAGTGAGGCGCTGGCCTTCCACGACAATCTTGGCATTCCGTACGAAGGCTTCATGCCGAGCCTGTTGGCGATCATGGAAGTGCCGGCGATCCTGGTGGCGATCGTGTTGGCCCGCACGCTGATGCTTCGCCAGGGCGATGCGGCGCACGGAGCGCCGCTGGGAGAAGTGTTGCGCGAGCTCCTCGCCGGCAAGAGTTCGATCCTCCTCGTCGGCAGTCTGGTGATCGGCCTGGTAGCGGGGAGCGGCGGATGGTCGCAGGTGGCGCCGTTGTTCGATGCTCCGTTCCGTGGTGTGTTGACGCTGTTCTTGCTCGAGGCTGGACTCGTGACAGGACGGCGGTTGCCCGACCTGAAGAAGGCGGGCGTGTTCCTGGTCGGCTTCGGAGTCCTGATGCCGCTGTTCAACGGAACCGTCGGCATCCTGGCGGGCTCGCTTGCCGGGCTGTCGATGGGAGGGGCGACGATCCTCGGCGTTCTGGCCGCAAGTGCGTCCTACATCGCAGCACCAGCGGCAGTGCGCGTGGCGCTGCCGCAGGCGAATCCCTCATACTATCTTACGGCGACACTCGTGATCACGTTCCCGTTCAATATTCTGCTCGGTCGGCCGCTGTATCACATGTTCGCCGTCTGGCTCTATGGAGGCTGACATGCGCACAGTCATCAAGCTGGTGAAGATCATTGCTGAGGATGAGATCGAGCCGAAGCTATTGCACGACCTGGAAGGAATCGGTGTGAAAGGATATACGCTGTCAACGGTCCGGGGCAAGGGATGGCATCGCTTCCGGGGAAGCGAGTGGGAGGGGGAGAATATCCAGATCGAAATCCTGGCGGGCCAGGAACTGGCGGAGAAGATCATCCGTCTGTTGGAGACAGAATATTTCTCCCATTATAGCGTCACAGCGTATATGCAGGACGCGGTCGTTGTTCGAGGTGAGAAGTACGCCTGATAACAGGCGAAATTAGCGTGATTTGGCCGGTTTTTAGGGAACACGCCTGACGTTCTGCGGGTTACTACTACGTTGCTTGTAGAAAGCCATGAACGACATCATTCAGAAGATCATCGATCTGTTGTTCCCGACGCCGGCCCCTAGACCAGTCCCCGTGCGGAGTAAGCCAAGGCCAGGCAAGCGTCGGAACTGAATTGGCGATAGCACAACGGTCGATTGAGACGTAATATATGTAGAGAGACATACAACGATCCCGCCGGTGAGCGTCCGACGGCAGGTGGTGGTGCTGGGGATGAGGCCGGACCTCCCGGCGTGCGGTCGTTGAACATTGTTCGCCCTTTACTGACCATCGAAGAACCTCCATGGACCCGATGACGATCGGAACAACGCTCGCCGGCTTTGCGATGCTGGTGATCGGTGCCGAGTGGCTGGTGCGCGGCGCATCGCGCCTCGCTGCCATGGCGGGCATTTCTGCGCTCGTCATCGGCTTGACCGTCGTGGCGTTCGGCACGAGCGCACCCGAAGTGGCTGTCACAGTCCAGTCGGCCATCGACGGACAACCGGATATCGGCGTCGGCAACGTCGTCGGCAGCAATATCTTCAACGTGCTCTTCGTTCTCGGCATCTCGGCGTTGATCGTTCCACTGGCTGTCTCTCGCCAGCTGGTCCGATGGGACGTACCCGTGATGATCGGGACGTCGTTCGCGGCGCTCGTCGTCGCGCTCGATGGCACCGTTACACGCCTCGACGGGTTGCTCCTCGTGGCGGCCCTCGTGGCGTATGTCGGATGGTCGATCCGGCTGGGGCGTCGGGAAGCACGAGAGACGAAGGACCCGAACGTTTCAGTCGACCGTTCGATTCGCACGGTCGCGATGAGCCTCGGACTCGTGGTCGTCGGCCTGGGGGTGCTCGTGCTCGGAGCCCGGTGGTTGGTCGAAGGTGCTACGCTGATGGCACGTGCACTTGGCGTGAGTGAGCTTGTGATCGGACTGACGATCATTGCGGCTGGCACCTCGTTGCCCGAGGTGGCAACGTCGATCATCGCCAGCATCCGAGGCCAGCGCGATATTGCTGTCGGCAACGTCGTGGGGAGCAATATCTTCAACGTGCTGAGCGTGCTGGGGATCTCGGCAGTTGTGGCGCCTGCGGGGGGCATTCCGATTGCGCCGTCGGTACTGACGTTTGACTTCCCCGTTATGATCGCCGTGGCGGTCGCCTGCCTGCCGGTCTTCTTTCACCAGGGAAAGATCGACCGATGGGAAGGCGGATTCTTCCTGTTCTACTACATCGCGTACACGGTCTATCTTGTTCTCAATGCAGCCGGACATGATGCGCTTCCGATGTTCAGCGCCGTCATGCTGAGGTTCGTCATTCCGCTGAGCATCCTGACTGGCGCTGTGATCCTCTGGAGGTTCATCCGCCGGACGGGTTGGAAGGCAAGCCTGCAAAGCCTGTAGCGATCCGGCCGAGCCGGAAACTATTGATACAATCACCATGCAACGGAGATCTTTTTCCAAAGGAGCTGTGACGAGGACACTATGAATACCCTCAAGACAACATTGTTGATGACCGTCATGACCGTGTTGTTCGTGTTGGTCGGCAACTGGCTCGGCGGCCAAAGCGGAATGTTTATGGCGTTCGCCTTTGCGGTTGCGATGAACGTCGGCACCTACTGGTTCAGCGACAAGATGGTGCTGAGGATGTACAGGGCGGAAGAGCTCGACCGCTCGACGTACGGCCATATCTATCGGATGACGGAAGAGTTGACGCAGCGGGCAGGCTTGCCGATGCCGAGGCTGTATCTCATCCGGGGCGACCAGCCGAACGCGTTCGCCACAGGCCGGAACCCCGAACATGCGGCCGTCGCGGTGACCGAGAGCATCGTTCGATTGCTCACGAAGGACGAACTGCGGGGCGTGATCGCGCACGAGTTGGCCCACATCAAGAACCGCGATATTCTGGTGGCCACGATCGCGGCCACGTTCGCCGGCGCGATCAGCATGCTCGCCAACATGGCCCAGTGGGCCATGATCTTCGGCGGCGGCCGGTCGGACGACCGCGAAGGGGGAGGTCATCCCATTGTGGCGATCGTCATGATGATCGTTGCCCCGCTGGCGGCCATGATGATCCAGATGGCCATCTCGCGGCAACGGGAATTCCTGGCCGATGCCGGCGGGGCGCAGATGAGCGGCAATCCGATCTCGTTGGCGAACGCACTGAAGCGCTTGCACGGCGCATCGCAGCAGATCCCGATGGAGGCCACGCCGGCGACCGCTCACATGTTCATCGTCAATCCGTTCAGCGGCGGCGGAATGATGAAGCTGTTCAGCACGCACCCCCCGATGGAAGAGCGCGTGGCAAAGCTCGAGGAGATGGCGTACGGGAGGAGCATTTCAGTGCGCTGAAGCTCCTGAAGAGGAGCAAGGATTGAGGAGCGAGGGTGAGGGAAGGGGTCAGTGGGGGTCGTGCGGAGGCGCCCCTGGCCCCTTCCGCCGTGTTGGTGTGGCCTTCCAATCCTTGGATCGCAACTCGTTCAATTGTGACGACTATGTGTCATCGAGTCCGTTTCCCGTGTTTCGCATAGATAGCCCGGCATGCACTGGCCGGCCACACCCCATCGCTTGACCATCTCCAACATTATGACGATCGAACTCTTTCCGTTTGCAGAATACGGTTGGATCTACGCCGCATTCACGATGATGGTGCTGTTCTTCCTGGCTCTTGACCTCGGGGTGTTCCATCGCCAGGCGCACGTCGTCTCCTTCAAGGAGGCCGCCTCCTGGAGCATCGTCTGGATCGCGCTGGCCTTGGCGTTCAACTACGGGCTGTATCGCTACGCCGCACACAGCTTTGCCGAGAACCCCCGGCTCACGGCGATCCCAGGCTTTGACCCCGAAGCGGCGGCGGAGCAGGTGGGTCTGGAGTTCCTGACGGGCTACCTGGTCGAGAAGGCGTTGTCGGTCGACAACATCTTCGTGTTCGTCGTCATTTTCACGTACTTCGCGATACCGTCGGTCTATCAACACCGCATCCTGTTCTACGGGATCATCGGAGCGCTGATCTTCCGCGCGATCTTCATTGCGATGGGCTCAGTGCTGATGCAGTATGAATGGGTCGTCTGGATCTTCGGGACATTCCTGATCGGCACGGGTCTGAAAATGATGTTTGGCCCCGACAAGCCGATCGAACCCGATAAGAATCCGGTCATCAAGTTATTCCGGAAGTTGGTACCGGTGACGAACGAACTGCACGGCCAAAAGTTCTTCGTTCGGGTGAACGGCGTCCTCATGGCGACGCCGCTGTTGGTCACGCTGCTGTTTGTCGAGTTGACCGACGTCATCTTCGCAGTCGACTCGGTGCCGGCGATCTTTGCGCTGACGCGCGAGCCACTGATCGTATTCACCTCGAACGTCTTCGCGATCCTCGGCCTGCGGGCGCTGTACTTCATGCTGGCGGGGGCTGTGGACAAGTTCCACCTTCTGAAGTATGGATTGGCCCTTGTTCTCGTGTTTGTCGGCCTGAAGATGGTGTGGCTCAATGCGGCGTTTGGGGGCAAGTTCCCGATCGAATGGTCGCTCGGCATCATCGGAGCGATCCTCGCGATATCGATCGTGGCCTCGCTGTTTGTTCCGAAACGTTCCACTTCAGCTGCCGGCTAATGGA
>CAYYOV010000080.1:0-7709 GCA_964473365.1 uncultured Ignavibacteriaceae bacterium | reverse complement strand
TCCCAATGCGCCCTCTCCTTCTGGACGCCGCCGAACGCGCGGCACGCTACATCGCATCGCTGAACGAACGCGCCGTACGACCCAGCCCCGAGGCCGTCGCCGGCCTGAAGCGATGGGACGTGCCACTTCAGTCCGAGAATCTCGATCCGGCGAGCGTCATTCGTGAGTTGGACGAGGTCGGCTCCGGGGCGACCATGGCGCTGGCATCGGGACGGTTCTTCGGCTTTGTTATCGGCGGATCTCTCCCGGCAACCGTGGCCGCCAACTTCCTGGCCACTGCCTGGGACCAGAACACCGGACTCTCGACGGTCACTCCGGGTACGTCGGAGCTCGAACGGATCTCGCTCCGATGGCTTCTCGATATCCTCCATCTCCCGCCCGAATCTGCAGGGGCCTTCGTCACGGGTGCCACGGTCGCCAATTTCACGGCTCTTGCAGCGGCACGTCGCACGGTCCTCCTCAAGGCAGGATGGGATCCGGACGCTGACGGGCTCTTCGGGGCGCCGCCGGTGACCGTGATCGCAGGTCAAGAAGCACATCCAACCGTGCTGAAATCGCTCGGGATGCTCGGACTCGGAAAGAAACGGATCGTTCGTATTCCCGCCGACGATCAGGGACGAATGCGGGCTGATGCGCTCCCCCGCATCGCGGGACCGACTATCATCGTGGCGCAAGCAGGGAACGTCAATACAGGCGCGATCGACCCGCTCCGCGCCGTTTGCGACTGGGCCCACGGATCGGACGCCTGGGTACATGTTGACGGTGCGTTCGGGCTCTGGGCTTCGGTCGCCCCGTCCCGCCGACATCTCATCGACGGTGTCGACCTCGCGGATTCGTGGGCGACAGACGCCCATAAATGGCTCAACGTCCCGTTCGATTCCGGGTTGGCGTTCGTCCGGGATGGCGAAGCGCTCCGGGGAGCGATGGCCATCACCGCCGAATACCTGCCGAAGATGACGGAGCAACGCGATCCGTCAGACTACACTCCGGAGCTTTCCCGTCGCGCCCGCGGGGTCGAGGTCTGGGCGGCGCTTCGGTCGCTCGGACGTCAGGGAGTTGAAGATCTGATCGAACGAACGTGCCGCCACGCACGGCGGTTCGCGGAGGGATTGACCTCTGCCGGATTTGAGGTCCTGAATGACGTCGCCCTCAACCAGGTGCTCGTCTCGTTCGGTGCTCCTGAGCAGACGCTCAAGGTCATCGCAGACCTGCAACAGGAAGGGACCTGCTGGGCCGGAAGTACGGTCTGGCAGGGACGCACCGCCATGCGGATCAGCGTGTCATCGTGGGCGACCACGGATGAAGACGTCGAGAAGAGTCTCCGGATCATGATCTCCATCGGACGTTCCGTGACGGGCGCACGGACATAGCGCGTCTCAGATGAATGTCTGAATCGACTCCTTCGGTCGCTTCGGGCCTGGACCGGTTGGACGACGAATGGTATCAGCACACATCAAACTGCGAGATCCCGTCGACGCGGATCTGTCACCTGCTGTCCCAAGATCCGCCTGGGGTACGAACAAAGCCCGGACATCGCTGTCCGGGCTTCGTTCTCTCGATCTGACGTTCGACCATCAACGTGTCAGCAGCATCTTCTGCACAGCTCGATGGCCGTCGGATTCCAAGACGGAAAGGTACATGCCCGATGGCATGGCCGCAGCGTCCCAGACCGACGTGTGGAGTCCGGCGTCGACCGCGCGATCCACGAGGGTCGCAACGGCCTGACCCAGGAGGTTGTAGACCCGCAAGGTCACATGACCTCGTACCGCAGTCCGGAACGTGACGGTAGTCGACGGGTTGAACGGATTCGGGTAGTTGGCGAGAAGCCCGAAGGACGCTGGCACCTGTCCCTCCCCGCCCTGCTCGACCGCCGTGATTCCGAACTCCGACAGTCGACGCACGAGGATCGCACCGCCGCGAGTAGCGTACAGGCTGTCCCACACGACCACGGTGGACGTGAACGTCGGGTACGCGTCGTTGATGCCCTGATTGTACGTCGTCCAGGTCGAACCATTGTTCGTCGAAATGTGGATCCCGGCGGACACTGTGTTCACGATCAACGCATTCCTGTAGCCGAGGATACCTGTGACCAGGTTGTTCCCGGTGAACCGCGCCGCGTTGACTTCGGTCCAATGGCTGCCGCTATCGGCAGAAGTGAAGAAGCGGCCACTTCCATTGCCACCGAGCGTATAGAACCTTCCGTTGATCGTCCACAGTTGGTTCACATACTGATACAGCGGCAGGTCGACGGTAAGATACGTCCACGTCCGGCCGCGATCCTCTGAGCGGAAGAGGTGGTTCGTGCCCTTGGTCGCGTACAAGGTGTCGCCACGCATGGCCACGGACACCACCTCACCGCTCAGGACGCCGCTCATCGCAGAGGTCCATGAGGTACCGCCGTTCGTCGTCCGGAACAATCCTTCCTTTGAGGCAATATAGAGCGTATCGGCATCCGCCAGGAATTGGTAGACGTCAGCGTACTGATACAAGCCCGTGATCGCCTGGGTCCATGTTGCGCCGCTGTCGTTCGACACGAAGACGCCCTGTGGGACGTTCGTGGCTGCAGCGACGTAGAGTCGCGACTGATGCTGAAAGATCTTCTTCACGCTCACCGGATTGCCGCTCGCCACAAGTCCCTGGCTTCTACGCCGCCAGCGTGAGCCGCGGTCATCGGAAATGTAGAAGCCGTTGTATGGGCTGCTCGTGCCCGCATCGACACCCGCCGCAAGACGGCCAAAAACGGCCTCAACCACGATCGTCGAACCGTTGCTCAACTCTGATGTCATGCGGGTCCAGGCGTCGCCATTGTTGGCCGACAAAAAGACGCCTCCATCGCCCGCGCCCGTTCCCTTGTTCCCTCCGACGAGCACACGGTTCCCGTATGCGAGGATCGCAAGAGGATACGTGGCCCCGTTGTTGGTGACCGTGGTCCACGTTTGACCGCGATCCGTAGATCGTTGAAGTCCGTTGTTGTTCAAGCCCACGAAGACCGTGTCACCATAGGCGCCGATGGCCGAGGTGGAAATGTTTGTCAGATTACCGTTCGAAGAGTCCCACGAGACACCATTATCGGTCGAGCGAAACACGACGTGCTGACCGGCGTACCCGTTAGAGAAGGTCCCGTAGACGACGCCATTGGCTGATGCCATCGCCATCGTATATCGCGAACCGACTTTCACCATTCCGCTGTCGGCCATCGTCCAACTGGCCCCCAGGTTGGTGGACCGGAAGAACCCGTTGTCCGTCGCAGCGAACGCCGTGGTGCCGTTCGTCGTCATGGCGCGCACGTTGGTGTTTGTCAGGCCCGTCGTGCTCGAGGTCCATGTCGTGCCGCCATTCGTGGATCGCCACATGCCATTGCCCCCCGCGAGCAACACGGTATCGACCTTGACGAGTCCATTGATCGAATTGCCTGAGCCGAGCGGCGACCCGTAGCGCGACCATGTCGAGCCGTTGTTCGTGGAATGCCACAATCCCGCAGCGTACGAGCCGACGATGACGCGGCTTCCATCGACGATGACCGAGCGGACCTGCACGGGAAGAAGTGTGTTGCCACCGTAGGCGCCGTCGCCACTCATGGAGATCCAGGTCTGTCCTTCATCAGAGGACACGTGCAGCCCGCTCCCATCTGTGCCCGCATAGATCATAGGACCATTCCGGTAGAGAACGGTCACACTCTGCGGCCCAGGACCGTTCACCTGCTTCCATTGCGCATCAACGGCACCGCCCAACACGATGAGCAAGATGGCCGCTCCGACAATCCATAGACGAAGGCGCATCAACAACCTCCTGTGTGTTGTGAATGGGGCAAACTACCATTGAACTTGGATTCCAAATTATGAGAATTTGATTTAGTTGCAACTCGGAGGCCCGTGGCCGCAATCATGCAACCACGATGCCGCCTTGTTTCTCCCGCTTCGTGTGCGCACCTTGTGTCAGCAAGATCACACCCCACCCAAGACCATGCATCACCTGATCCTTCTCCACGGCATGGGCGAGTTCGAGATCGAGCAGCGCTTCTACGGACCATTCGAGGCGATGCTGCGCGAGGTCCTCGCCGAGCGGAAGGTCGATTTCGACGATCATATCACGCTTCATCGGATCTACTACACCGAGGTCGTCAAAGACTCCAAGTGGGCCGTCTTTCACCGGGCTTTTCCGGAGTATCACGGCACGATCCCACCGATGTTCGACAAACAGATCGGGTTCGGCCGGTACTTTCTGACGGTCTTCATGGGCGATGTGGTCGCGTATGCTTCGGCCGAAGGCGAACGCCGGCTCCGCAACTTCGTCTATCGTCAGCTCGACTCGATCATCCGTAACGACGCCTCAACCTTCTCGATCCTCGCTCATAGTCTCGGGTCGATCATCGCGTACGACTACCTCTTCGATGTGTTCGGCAAGCCTCGCGGCAAGCGTCGCCGCGTGCGTCGCGACGGGCGGCAGCGCCTTGGCCATTTCTTCACGACCGGATCTCCGATCGCTCTCTTCCTGCTGCGCAAGGCACATTTGATGCTCGACGCCTCGGCCCTCGCAAAGAATCCCGTCGGGATCCAGCGTCCGAGAGGGACCTGGGTGAACTTTTGGAATCATCAGGATATTCTTGCGTATCCGCTGGAACGGTTCTTCCCTCGTCTCGTTGACGACCAGCTTGTCGACACCGGAAGCCTCATCTTCAACTCCCACCTCGGATACTGGAACAATCGCGACGTGGCCGAACGAGTGGCAGACGAGCTCCTCGGAACGAAGGCCGGACGGAAACGAACGACCTCCCGCCGCAACCGCCCGCGCTGACTCCGGAAATGACCAACGACCGGCCGCTCACCATCCCGGACGCATCCGCCCTTCGCACCGCCACATGGGTGGCGGTCTTTGCTGTCGCCTTCGCCTGGGTGGAGGCCTCAGTCGTCGTCTACCTTCGCGATCTCTACTATCCACAGGGATTTGCCTTTCCCTTGCAGGCGTTCGACGAGAGCCGCCTGACGATCGAGCTGGTCCGCGAGTTCTCGACGCTCATCATGCTCGCAGCTGTGGGCATCCTCGCCGGCCGGTCCCGCTGGGAACGCTTCGCCCACTTTTCTATCGCGTTCGGCGTCTGGGACATCTTCTTCTATCTTTGGCTGAAGGCAGCCATCGACTGGCCCTCCTCCATCTACGACTGGGACATTCTCTTCCTGCTTCCGATCCCCTGGATCGGGCCGGTCCTCGCACCGGTGATCGTGTCGGCTCTCCTCGTCTTGGGAGGCGCAATGATTCTCCTGATCGAACGGTCACGACGATTTCGACCCGGTACGACGGCATGGACTTCCGCGGTGTTGGGAAGCATCCTGATCCTGTGGACGTTCATGCGGGATACCGATGCCGGAATGCATGCAGCTTTGCCGCAACCCTACGAGTACGGCTTCTTTTGGGTCGGGGCCGGTCTCTACGCCCTCGCGATCGCGACCGCTTGGCACGCGAATCGAACAGAGAAGCTCATCTAGCTGGTTGCTGACAAACCTTCAAGAGGTCAGAGGGTAGACCGCCCCGCCTGACCAACACTTCGCATCAAAGCGGCGGGCAGGCACGAGCGCCAAGGACACGAAGGTCGCCAAGTCGACAAGCGAATGTGATAGAGAATCGAGAAATCTCCTTGGCGTTCTTGGCAATCCTCAGTCCTTCTCGGCCTTGGCGTCATGGCGGCAATTGATCTTCCGTACCCTGTTAGAACCTTATTGAGAGGACCACGTCAGATGACCCGAAACTCGACCATTCTCTTCACCGCCTTGCTATCGCTTGCAGGCTTGCTCCCCGCAGGAGCTCAAGACGCACCCAAGCGAACCATGCAACCATCGGACGTCTTTCGGCTCCGGTCGATCTCCGATCTCCAGGTTGCCCCCGATGGAGCCTGGATCGCCTACGTACTTTCAACCGTCGACTCCGTCAAGGACCGGTCGAACGCTGACATCTGGATGGTCAGCGGAGACGGTACGCAATCGGTCCAGCTGACGAACAGTCCCGACGGCGAGCGCCAGCCTCGATTCAGCCCCGACGGGAAGTATCTGTCCTTTTTGGCCAAGCGAGGGGACGACAAGGCGACGCAGGTCTATCTGCTCGATCGCCGCGGTGGCGAAGCGATCAGGGCATCAGAGATCAAGGGCGAGATCGAGGAACACCGATGGTTCCCGGACGGGTCAGCGCTGCTGTTAACGGTGAAGGAGGCAAGCACGGCCGACACGGCAGCATCGAAGGTCCGCCGGCCGTACGTGATCGATCGCTATCATTTCAAAGAAGACGACGAAGGATACCGTGACCGCCGAACAACGCATCTCTACCGGTTCACCATCGGGACGAAGCGCGTCGACACTCTGACCTCCGGAGCATTCGACGAGTCGCAGGCCGCCATCGCGCCAGATGGTCGACGGATCGTGTTCGTCAGCAACCGGACGGAAGACCCCGACCGCAACGAGAACACTGCGCTCTACGTGATGGATGCGACTCCGGGGGCGGCAGCGCGACAGCTGACCGACTGGCCTGGAACGGAATCGTCTCCCGTCTGGAGTCCGGACGGCAAGCGGATCGCCTATCTTCAGAGCAGCAGCGACGAGGCCTTCACGATGTATGGCCAGCGCCTGCTGGCGGTCATACCGGCAGACGGTGGGACCCCAAACCTGCTGTCGGCACCCCTCGACCGGCCTTCCAGCACACCGCGCTGGTCGACAAACACCGCCGTCGCGACAGTGATGGCTGACGACCGGATGACGCCGCTTGTGTCGTTTGAAACGCCGAGTGGAAAATATCGCCGTCTTCTCGACGGCGAACGGTCCATCTCCAACCTGCAATTCGATGCGAAGAACGGCCGATGGCTGATGTTTATCAGTTCGCCCCTGCGCCCTGCTGAGATCTTTGCTCTGAAAGACGGCAACCTCAAGCAGCTGACCTCGATCCACGATGCATTCCTGGCGCCGCTGCAGCTCGCAAAGGTCGAAGGCTTCACGTCGAAGAGTTCCGACGGCACGTTGGTCTCGGGCATTCTCTACCGTCCGGAGAATGCGCTAGCCGGAAGGCGTCTCCCGCTTGTCTTCGTGATCCACGGCGGTCCGGTGGGACAGGACGAGTTCGGGTTCGCCACGACGCAGCACGTGCTTGCAGGGGCCGGGTACGCCGTAGCTTCGGTCAACTACCGCGGCAGCAACGGACGCGGTATCGCATTCACGCGGGCGATCTACGGCGATTGGGGAAGACTCGAGGTACAGGACGTCCTGGGGGCGGCCGACCATCTCGTGCGCGAAGGGATCGCGGACCCGGACCGGATCGGCATCGGCGGCTGGAGCTACGGAGGGATCACCACCAACTACTCCATCGCGAGCGATCGCCGCTTCAAAGCAGCGGTCAGCGGCGCGGGGAGTTCGTTGCAGTTCAGCATGTACGGGTCGGACCAGTACATCAAGCAGTACGACATCGAGCTGGGCGTTCCATGGAAGAATGCCGACAAGTGGATCCGGGTCTCATACCCCTTCTTCCAGGCCGACCGAATCGCGACGCCAACACTCTTCATGGCGTCCGAGGATGACTTCAATGTTCCAGTTATCGGGGCCGAGCAGATGTATCAGGCGCTCAAGCACACGGGCGTGCCGACCGAACTCATCATCTACCCGAACCAACACCACGGCCTGAGCGTGCCGAGCTACATCAAGGACCGGTTGGAGCGACAGATCCGGTGGTACGAC
>CAYYOV010000079.1:0-7779 GCA_964473365.1 uncultured Ignavibacteriaceae bacterium | reverse complement strand
TGTTGACAGATTCGGGCGGGATCCAGGAGGAGACAACGTATCTGGACATTCCCTGTCTGACGCTCCGTGACAACACAGAACGACCCGTGACGGTCACGGAAGGGTCGAACGTGCTCTGTGGTTCGTCGATCGCGAATGCAGTGCCGCACGTGGAGTCCATCCTGAGCGGCACATTCAAACATGGGAGGAACCCGCCGTTGTGGGATGGGAAAGCGGCGGAACGGATCGTGGAGATCATCGCCAAGTTTCTGGAGAATCGAAATGGCTAAGAGAGTCTGGGCAATCAGCGCTGCATTCGGCCTGTTGTCTGTCATCGCATCTGCACAGACGAAGGAAGACCTGCAGCGCCTGTTGGATTCTCGCGGAGAGCGCGCATCCAGCTCATCGGTTCAACCGATGCTTGTTTCGCCACCGATGGATGCGCCGGTGGACCCGAACACCTATATCGTAGGTCCTTCTGACATCTTCGTCGTGAGTTTCTGGACGACGCCTCCGCTCTCATTTACCATTCCTGTCTCGCCGGAGGGCATATTGTTGGTGCCGACGGTAGGAGAAGTGCATGTTGCCGGGGGGACCCTTTCGGAAGCGCGCAACGCCGTCACGCAGGCGATTCGAACGAAGTACCTCAGCGCAACGGCAGGTATCACATTGGTCCAGCCGCGCGAGGTGCGAGTGACAATCGAGGGGGCCGTCCGCAAACCGGGAACCCACGCCATATTTGCTTCGGAGCGCGTCAGTCGGGCCATTGAGATCGCAAACGAAGCGACTACAGCCTCCAAACCGGCCATCTCGACCAGGCCACTGGATGTATCGCAGCTGCGGGCGGAAGACCTCGAGGTGGAGAAGGACCCGACAGCGACGGCATCAAGCCGCTCGGTTCTCCTTGTCCGCCGTTCCGGAGAGCGACGGAGGATCGACGTCGATCTGTCAACGGTCCGTCGATCCGCGGAGGGCAATCCGTATCTCGCAGAAGGCGATCGGATCGTTGTGCCAGAGATCCAGGGTCCCACAGCCATGATCTCCGTCGCAGGGGGCATATTCAAGCCGGGTCGGTTTGAATTCGTGGAGGGCGACCGGGTCCGAGAACTGGTAGATCTGGGTCGCGGTCTTCGAGCCCGAGCGCGGGCCGATAGTGTCGTGCTGATCCGGATGTCCGGCCCTGAGAGCCACATCGTCCTTGACCTTCGCGATGGCACACCGGATTGGGAGAGGAAATTACAGGCGGGCGATCGCCTCGTAGTGCCACGCACTGGCGCCATCGGAGATCTGGCATTCGTTCAGGTGACCGGCGAAGTTCGGAGTCCCGGGGCGTACCCGATAGAACCCGGTGTCACACGGATCCGAGAGGCTTTGGCGATGGCGGGTGGCGTGCTTCCCTCCGGCTCGCTCACAGCAGCCCATATTGTGAGGTCGGCGAGCGCTCAAGCTGCCGTCGAGCGAGAGAAACTGTTGAGTATGCGCGGTGAGGCGTTCCCCGAGGAGCGACGCAATCTGGAAGTTGAAAACGAGATCCGACTTCGGTATGAGTTGGTCTCGGTTGATTTCGAGGCACTCCTCGGACGCGGGGACGCCTCGCAGGATGCTGTGCTCTTTGGAGACGATCTGATCGAGATCCCCCGCACATCGGGGAACGTGTTCGTCTACGGCCAAGTGCTCCGGCCCGGACATGTACCCTTCATCCCCAAACGAAGTGCTGGCGACTACATCGAACTAGCTGGCGGATTGACCAGCGACGCCCGAACGGGTGGGATCATGATCATCAAGCGCTCCTCTCGTCAATGGCTGCCCCCGGACGAGACCACCATTGATGATGGCGATGCGATCTGGGTTCCGCTCAACCCAGACCAGCCATGGACGTACTACCTTGGGCAAATGGGGCAGATCGCTTCCGTGTTGAGCGTGACCCTTACGCTCATCATCCTTCTCTCGAAATGATCAAGCCCTGATCCCATCGACCCTCTCCAGTGCGCAACGTCATGAATCCTGAACCCACATCCAGCACCTCGAACGATCCGGCCTCTGGCGCTGCCGTCACGCCGTTTCTGACGATCATCCAACACTGGTGGCGCTTCTTGGTGGTCGTGCCGGTGCTTGCGGCCATCCTGTCCGTGGTCATTGTCCTCATCATGCCAAAATGGTACCGAGCATCGGCGTCGATTCTGCCGCCGAAGGATCAAGGGATGCTGAATCCACTGGGCGCGGCCAGTTCACTGCTGAAGGGTCTTGGTGGGTCGCTCTCGAAGGTCGGAGCGGCGAGCGGTCCATACAACTATCTTGCAATCCTGCAAAGCCGGTCTGTCATGGACTCCATTGTCCGACGGTTCGATCTCACGCGGGTGTATGATGAGTCGGACGGTAGCGTCGAACTGGCGATCCGCGAGTTGAGGAATAATTCATTCTTCGAAGTACAGAATGAAGACTACATCTCGATTGAAGTGCTGGATAAGGACCCGCAGCGCGCAGCCGACATGGCGAACGCCTTCATCGATATCCTGAACGTTGTCAGCATCCAGCTGGGGACACGCGAAGCTCGTAACAATCGAGTGTTCATCGAGCAGCGCCTGGGAACGATCTCGGACGATCTGCGCCGGGCTGAGGATGCTCTACGTCGCTATCAGGAGCGCAGCCCGATCGTCGTGCCCCCTGATCAAGGAGGGGCGAGTTTTTCAGGGATCGCCGAATTGTACGCGATGAAGGCGAAGAAGGAGATCGAGGTCGGAATCTTGGAACGGACGGTGACGCCGGATCATTCCCAACTTCTCCAGTCGAGGTTGGAACTCTCTGAGATCGACAAGAAAGTCGAAGCGATCCCGGAGGTAGGCATCGAGACCCTCCGATTGATGCGCGATGTCGTGATCCAGCAAAAGATCCTCGAGTATGTCCTGCCCTTGTACGAACAAGCGAAGGTCGATGAGCAGAAGAACGTCCCTGTGCTCTTGGTGCTCGACCGGGCCGTCGCGCCTGAGAAGAAATATCGTCCGCAACGATTACTGATTGTCGGCATCATCACTTCTCTGGCTGCGATCCTCGGTCTCCTCGCGGCCGTGTGGGGCGACCGATGGTTGCATTCGCCGCACATCCAGGATTCCTGGAAGGACCAGGTCCGAAAAGTTGCGGTTCGGCTTGGCGCCCATGTCTGAAGGATCCTCTGGTCGGTGGTTTGCCGCAGGCTCGGCAGGCTTTCTGCGGAGTACCGCTCTCAACGTTGCCACACAAGCAGTCGTGTACGGATCGGCAATCCTTTGCGTTCCGCTCATTATCGGGCGCCTTGGCCCTGAGACATTCGGACTGCTGACCTTATTCTGGATCGTTGTTGGGGCTGTGCCGTTCCTCGACCTCGGATTGAGTCAGGCAACTGTCCGGTTTGTCTCGTCGGCTTTGACCCGTGATGATCGCGCAGATGCCGATGCGCTCGTTCGGAGGATCCTTCGCGCCGCCATGCTCGTGGGAATCTGCCTGGCCGTCACGGCAGTTGGTGTGACATATGCAGTACCTCAGATGGGTCTCCGCCTTCCCGAGGACGTGCAGGCCCATGTGCGGCCTCTCGGTCTCATGATCGCCTCCGCGATCCCCGCGTTGGTGCTCGCGGGTCCCCTTCGAGGTGTGGCCCAGTCTGCCCGTCGGTTCGATCTCGTCAACGCCCTGCAAGGTGGAACCGGTTTCCTGCAATGGACGGGTACACTGGTGGTGGTGTTGCTCGGCGGACAACTCGATGAGCTACTCACGTACACCGTATTGGTGCGCTATGTCACCGCGATCGCATCGTACGCTGTCGTTCGACGGGTCCTTCCAGGATTTCGGCTCTTCGGGTCGGCATCTCCGCGAAACTCTGATCGGGCAGTGCTCTCGTTCGGTGGATGGATCTTTGTGAGCCAAGCCGTTGGACCGCTGCTTCTCTTATCGGAGCGCCTGATCATCACCGGCGCCGTGTCGCTTGAGGCCCAGGCGTGGTACTCTGCACCCGTCGATGCTTTGCTTCGCTTCCTCGTGCTGCCGGTCAGTGTGGCGACAGCGCTTTACCCATTCCTCGCCTCAAAATCTGATGAACCCGGCATGAGAGGGCAAATGGCCAGCCTGACGATCAGGTCGACGCGTCTCGTGATGATCCTGATGGTCCCGGTGATCCTGACGCTGCTCGTCTACGGCGACATTCTCCTTTCTCTCTGGCTCGGCACCGATACTGCCGAACATCTTCGTTCCGTCTGGGTCTATCTGGTCCTCGGCTTGCTCGCACATTCGCTCGCCCAGGTCCCCTATGTTGCTCTGCAGGCACTCGATGCTCCGAGAGACATTGCCGTCCTCCTGCTTATCGAATTTCCCGCCTATCTGCCGATCTTCTTTCTGTTGACGAGCACCTTCGGCATTGCCGGAGCTGCCATCGCCTGGATGGCGAGGGTCTCGGTCGAACTCATCGTACTTGTGTGGCGGACCCGCCGTCAGCTCGCCGCGACATTCGTTCTTCGTCCTGACCGGCCGACGGTCGCGCTGCTGATTGCGGGTGGCTTGGGCCTTGGGTTCCTCTCATTCCTGCGGTTTGTCATTCCCTCGATGGCCGGATCCATGGCAGCCGTGGCAGTATTTGGTCTAGCATATGCGGCATTTGTGTGGCTTGTCGTACTCGATAGCGAGGAGAAAGCAGCTGTCGTGGCGACGCTGCGTTTGCCTGGAGACGTTCGACCATGAGCCCGGAGCGACTCGTCCCGCAAGAAAGCGTCGGAATCGACCTCATCGACCGGCACATGGAACGTTATCGTTTCGCCGCCACGATGGTCGGCGGCCACTCAGTGCTTGACGTGGCCTGCGGTAGCGGATATGGATCTGCCCATCTGGCTGACGCCGGGGCCCGCAGTGTGGTCGGTGTTGACATTGCCGAAGAGGCGATTCAGCATGCTGAGTCGATGTACCAACGACCTCACCTTCGATTCAAGCGTCTCAATGCTGAAGAGATCCACACATTGGGCCTGTTCGACCGCATCGTTTCCTTTGAGACGATCGAGCATCTCGCGAACCCGGAAGCATTCCTTGCGGCGACCGTTCGTGCTCTCCATCCTGAAGGCATTCTGTTGATCTCGACACCACGACGCATGGCCGGTTCTCTGGATGATACGCCGCAGAATCCATTCCACGTGCGCGAATGGAATGAAGCTGAATTCCGTGCGTTGCTCGAAGACTTCTATCAGTCAGTGGACTTTCGCTATCAGGGGGCCTTTGAGGCGCTCCCATTCCCTGGGAGCCGGACGCTCCAATCGTGGGCTGCACGGCTGATCCATCGGCCGGCCTTCCGCCAGGCCGGATCGTATCAGGTCGTCGACCGTTGTCCGACCTTCGCTGGATTGCGATTCTCAGTCGCCTATTTCGTTGCGATCTGCCGTTTGCCCAAGACCAGAAGGGATGCAGCATGATCGTTACTGTCACCCTGCTGACGATCGTAAGTTTTGCCATCGGGGTCAAAGTGTTTGGCCGGTGGTACAATCCTGCGACGCTCTTTTCGGTCATGTGGGGTGGCACATTGGCGCTCTTTTTGAGCGGACTGATCCGCTACTATCCTCTGGATCCTGAGACGTGGTTTGTGATCGTCGCAGGCTGGTGCTCGTTCATGGTCGGTATTCTCCTTCTCGGGCCGCGTTTGATAGACGCGAGGATCAGATCGGCCGCGCGTCGCCTTCCGGAGAGGAACATCAAAAGGTTAGTGGGCGTGTTGTGGGTCCTCAACCTCCTCAGCTTAGCCACCGCACTTCAACATTGGTGGGTTGTTTCGTCAAAGTACGGAGGTATCGGTCGAGCGCTTGTCTTGGGAAATTTCCTGTACTCCTCGCGCGTGGCCGAGGGGATCCCTGGCACCATCCCATATCTCGGAGCGCTTGCGTTGGTCGCATGTGTGTTTGGGGGAGTGCTCACCGGAATCCTGCTCCGTCCCACCCTTGTCGCAGTAATGCCCTTGATCACGACGATCATGATCGAGATGGCCCAGATGGGGCGCGCGAAGTTGATCATGGCCGCCGTTCTCTTCGCCACCGGCTTCTTTCTCGCCCAGGCTCGCTCATCAGTCTCACAACGCGTTCCGTCGGTGCGATGGAGAAAACTGGTGATCATCGCGACCGGTCTGGCTATCCTCGTTGCAGGTGCAGAGACCGTGAGGAGTCTACGGGGTGCCTCAGAGACCTTCACAGGCTCGACGCGCGCCCTGCAACAAGTTGGTGGCCTGGGTGTGTTGACCCCCTCGATCATCATGTACTTCTCCGTGCATTACGGAGTCCTGAATCAGTACTGGAAGGAAGAACGGGAGAACACGCCATTCGGGTTCAACACACTTGCCCCGGCATATCGTGTCGTTGCCAAGCTTGCTCCAGGGGTCCCTGTGCCGACGTATCCTCCGTTCTACCGGACGCCCATCGGAGCCAATACTGGCACGTACTTACGTGAGTTCCATGCCGATTTTGGCGTTCTCGGAATCGTCGTGGGTCCACTTCTCCTTGGACTCCTTGCGGCCTTCGCGTGGTGGCGCCATGTGATATCATCATCGCTGACATCCCTCTCGATGCTGGCGTTCCTGATGACCATGATCGTTATGAGCGTCTTCTATACGCTCACCCGCAGCGGAGACATGATCATCTTCCTCATCGTCAGCGCAGCGATCGGTCGCTGGCTCGATAGCGCCTCAACGCACAGTACGGCTCCCTAGGTATGGCGCCACGGCTAAGCATCATCATCGTCAGCCACAACACGCGTGAACTGCTCTCCGAGTGCCTGACCTCGGTCGACCGGGAGGGCGACTCCGTGACGTCCGAGGTGGTCGTGGTCGACAATGCGTCGTCGGATGGGACGATGAACCTCCTTCCAGCACGATTCCCGAGGGTTCGATTCCTCGACGCTGGAGGCAACATTGGATTTGCAGCCGCCAACAACCTCGGCTTGGCCACTGCGAATGGGTCGATGGTGCTCTTCTTGAATCCGGACACGATCTTGCTCCCCGGCGCGTTGGCATCGGCGGTGTCGCGCTTGGCGAGTGACCCGACGATAGGAGTGCTCGGATGCCGTATCCTTCATCCCGACGGTCGCGTGCAGCCGTCGGCTCGCGCGCTTCCAACGTTGCTCAATCTGTTCGTCGAATCGTTCGGCCTGCACAAATTGCTGCCGTATGGACCCCCATGGGGTGATCCGTGGATCACCGACGATCTGAGCGAACAGCCGGTGGGAGTTGTGAAAGGTGCCTTCCTTTTGACACGGCGCGACGTGTTGGCCGCGGTGGGAAATTTCGACGAACGTTTTTTCCTCTACTCCGAAGAGCAAGATTGGTGCCGGCGCGTCACTGAGGCCGGACTTAAGGTCTGGTACTATCCCGGGGCTGCGATCGTCCATCGGGAGGGCTCGAGCAGCCCCGTGCGAAGGAATTCGGCGCGCTTTATCATCTACGACAGCGAAACGGAATACTTTCGCAAGCATCATGGTGCGACTGTGGCCGGAGTCGCACGCTGCCTGATGGCCGTTGGGGTGATGCTGCGAGCCCTTGTCTGGACTTTGCTGAGCGGACTCGGTCTGCATTCCCGAGGTAGGCTGAGGGCACGTTACTACTTGTTGGCTCTTCTGTGGTTCATCGAACGGTCCATCGGTTTGGTACCGAGGACAACGCGTTAACGTCCACTGTGCGGTCCACGGATTCCATCTCACCCCAGAGTCCTCGCGATCTGATCGTCTTCGCCGACGACTGGGGGCGCTATCCATCGACGATCCAGTACATCGGCCGCATCCTGGCCGAGCGGCATCGGATCATCTGGGTGG
>CAYYOV010000078.1:0-7940 GCA_964473365.1 uncultured Ignavibacteriaceae bacterium | reverse complement strand
AGGTCTGATCCGGTACCCCCCTCCCGGCATCGACGAAATGAATGGGAACTATCCATGTAACCTGCGGGACGTATCTGTGAGCGCCCGGCATCGACGTGCCGGGCGTGGTTTTTCATTACCCATGTCGTACATTGGATCCGAAGGCGAGCTGCTGCCATGGTCAACACCGAATTCCTCTCGCAAATACCGATCTTCGACCGCCTCCTGCCGAAAGACCTGGAGACGTTGACGACCCTGTGGCTCCCGCGCACACTGCAGCCGGGAGAGGTGCTCGTCCGCAAAGGCGAGCCTGGATCTTCGATGTTCATCATTCAGGATGGCATCATTGAGATCAGGGTGCCGGACCAGCACGCAAAGAAAGAGGTCCGTGTCTCCGTACTGCATCAGGGGGATTTTTTCGGAGAGATCTCGCTGCTCGACGGCTTACCACGAACGGCTACAGCGGTGGCGATGGAGGAATCCGCCCTGCTCGAGATGCGACGGGATGATTTCATCGAATTTCTGCTGCAGCGGCCTTCCGTCGCGGTGGCGATGCTGGGAGAGATCGGCGGTCGTCTGCGCGCCACGAACGAGCTGGTGCAGTCGCTGGCGTCGAAAAATGTCAACGAAGAGATCGAGGAACAGCTTAGCTTTGGCGACCGCCTGGCCGACAAGATCGCGGAATTCGGCGGAAGCTGGAAGTTCATCATCTCGTTCATGTCGTTCCTGGGAGGCTGGATGGTGCTGAACACGGTCCAGCTTGCGTTCAAGCCGTTCGACGAGTTTCCGTTCATCTTCCTGAACCTCATGCTCTCGTGCGTCGCTGCCCTGCAGGCCCCGTTGATCATGATGAGTCAGAACCGCGCGCAGAAGAAGGATCGTTTGCGCGCCGAATTGGACTACCAGGTGAACGTCAAGTCCGAGCTCATGCTTCAGCAGTTGCACACGAAGCTCGACGAAGTGCGGGCTGCGGAGCTCCAGTCGATCCAGGAGTCACTACAGGTCGAGCTGACCCTGATCCGGGCGCGCATCGAGGAAATGGAGGGGCGGCCGGAACGGCGCCCCGAAGGTCGCCCCTGATGAAGATCTACACCAAGACAGGGGATATGGGCGAGACCTCGCTCTATGGCGGGCGGCGCGTCGAAAAAGATGCGGTCCGGATCGAAGCGTACGGCACGGTCGATGAATTGAATGCGCATCTCGGAGTCGTGCGCACGTTGGCCCTTCCTCCGGGTGTGAACGAACTGCTTGAGCGAATCCAGAACGAGCTGTTCGTGCTCGGGGCCGATCTGGCCACGCCTCCAGGAACCACCTCGTCAAACGTGCGGCGGATCGATACGGCGGCCGTTCAGCGGCTGGAGCAGGATATCGACCGGCTCGACGTGACCTTGCCGGAACTCCGTACGTTCATTCTCCCTTCTGGGTCACCCGCAGGTGCGGCACTCCACGTCGCCCGTACCATCTGCCGCCGCGCCGAACGGCGAACGGTGCACCTCATCCGTGAGGAGTCGCTCGACCGTCTTCCCGTCATCTACCTGAACCGCCTCGCGGACCTCCTCTTCGTCCTCGCCCGTCACGTCAACCACGCACTCGGTTCACCCGAGACGCCGTGGAAACACTGACAGACCACTCGCCGATCTCTCGGTCGATCCGCATCGCCGCAGTCCCGCCGTTGTCAACTTTGAGACTGGTACCACGCGGTTTTCTTGACTCTCCTGCGATTATTCGGTAGAATCATCATGTTCGTCAACGCCGTTCAACCCCCTGTACGTCGCCGTTGGTAATGCCTATGCTCACGGAGTTCGGTAAGGTCCTCATTTTCTTTCTCCTCGGCATTGTATTCGTCATCGCCGGCCTTCTCACCTCCCGCTTGCTTCGTCCCTCCCGCCCGTACTCCGGAAAGCTTTCAACCTATGAGTGCGGCGAGGAACCTCTCGGCTCGGCCTGGGTGCGGTTCAACGTACGGTTCTACGTCGTGGCCCTGATCTACCTGATCTTTGCCGTCGAGGTGGTGTTCCTCTTCCCGTGGGCTCTCGTGTACCGCGACATGGGTATGCTGGCCTTCATGGAGATGGCCGTCTTCCTGGCCGTCCTCATCGTCGGGTTCGTCTACGTCTGGGCGAAGGGCGATCTCGACTGGGACAAGCCTCGTCCGGAAGTGCCCTCCGTCCGGAGCGTTGTCGCGAAGAACAGTGTCTAGTTGTCAAAGCACGAAGGACCCAAAGAATCGGGTAGATGATAGCGTACTTGATCTGCTCGTTGTGTCTTTCGCGGCTCATATCTCTTCGACCAAAAGGAACCTGATCCGTGGGTCTGCTCGATCAACGCTTTGAGAATGCGAACGTGTTCGTCACGCCGCTGGAGAACGTCCTCAATTGGGCGCGGCTCTCGTCGTTGTTCCAGCTCCAGTTCGGCCTGGCCTGCTGTGCCATTGAGATGATGGCCGCCTCGGCATCGCATTTTGACATCATGCGGTTCGGCGTCATCCCGCGCGCGACCCCGCGACAGGTCGACGTGATGTTCGTTGCCGGCACCGTGACGCTCAAGATGGCCTCCCGGATCAAACGCCTGTATGATCAGATGCCCGAGCCCCGCTATGTGATCTCGATGGGGTCGTGTTCGAATTGCGGCGGCCCGTATTGGGAACATGGCTACCATGTCCTGAAAGGCGTCGATCGCGTGATCCCCGTGGACGTCTACGTTCCCGGATGTCCGCCCCGGCCCGAGGCCCTGCTCGAGGGGATCATCAAGTTGCAGGAAAAAGTACGGCGTGAGACCCTCGTGCAACCCAAGATGCGCGCCTAACGTCAACCTCCGTCTCCTCGTCCCCCAGCAATGACCGCCCCCGAGATCCTCGACACCCTCAAGTCCCTGTGCCCCGATGCCGTCCTCGACGCGAAGATGGACGTGTTGCAGCCCTGGATCGCCGTTGAGCCGTTGAAGCTGGCCGTCGTCGCCAAGGCGCTCCGCGAAGACCCGCGTCTCGATTTCGACTACGTGATGTGCATGAGCGGAATGGACTATAACAACGGCACATTGGGCGCCGTCTACCATCTCGCCTCGATGGCGCAAAAGCACAAAATCGTCATCAAGGCGGTGGTGAAGAAAGAGGACCCCCGCGTGGCCTCGACCGCCGCGATCTGGGGCGGGGCGGAATGGCATGAGCGCGAGGCCTACGACATGGTCGGAATCGTGTTCGAGGGCCATCCGGACCTCCGGCGCATTCTGCTCCCCGACGACTACCCGGGTCATCCGCTGCGGAAGGATTTCGTAGTCCCGGAGTATTACAACGGTATGAAGGTCCCGTACTAGCAGGCTTCGCTCCATTCAACCGATACGACGATCGCCACACAGAACGGAACGATCACCAAGCCAACATTGAGCCCGATGCCGCGTTCGTTGCGCTCTCTGCGGCCCATTCTCTCTTTTGCATGATCACCGAGCCCCGCATCATACCGACCCCCTACGTCACCAAGCCGGGTGCCATTCGTACGTCGACCGGCAAGACGATCCGCACCGATGAGATGATCATCAACATGGGCCCGCAGCACCCGTCGACCCATGGTGTGCTCCGGCTCGAGATCGTCGTCGACGGCGAGATCGTGGTGGACGTCATTCCGCACATCGGCTACCTGCATCGGTGCTTCGAGAAGCATGCGGAGCACATGACAAACTACCAGCAGGTGATACCGTACTGCGACCGGATGGACTACCTGGCGTCGATGAACAACGACTGGGGCTTCGCCCTTGCGGTCGAGCGGATGATGAAGATCGAGGTCCCGCCGCGCGTGGAATACCTTCGCGTCATCATGGCCGAGCTGCAGCGGATCGCCAGCCACCTTGTTGCCGTCGGAACGTTCGGCATCGACATGGGGGCCTTCACGCCGTTCCTCTGGACCTTCCGCGACCGCGAGAAGATCCTCGACCTGTTCGAAATGACCTGCGGCGCACGACTGCTCTATAATTACATCTGGGTTGGCGGACTGTCGCACGACGTGCCTCCGGGTTTTGTCGAGAAGGCCAAAGAGTTCTGCACGTACTTCATGCCGAAGCTGAAGGAGTTCAACGACGTCCTGACGTACAACGAGATCTTCGTACGACGGACGGCCAACGTCGGCGTGCTGCCGGCGGACGTGGCGGTCAACTTCGCGTGCAGTGGCCCGATGCTTCGCGGTTCGGGGGTGTCGTTTGACCTGCGTCGCGACGATCCGTATGGTGTCTACGACAAGTTTGAGTGGGACGTGCAGGTAGGGAAGGGCGAGTTCGGAAAGGTCGGTGACGTGTGGGACCGCTTCATCGTCAAGGTTCGCGAGATGGAGCAAAGCGTCAAGATCATCGAACAGGCCCTGGCCAGTCTCCCGGAAGGGAATGTCCAGGCTGCGATCCCGAAGCGAATCCGTCCCGATGCGGGGGCCGAGGCGTACGTCCGGACCGAATCGCCCCGCGGAGAATTGGGCTTCTATGTCGTGTCGGATGGTACGGCCAGCCCGTTCCGCGTCAAAGCTCGTGGTCCCGCATTCGTCAATCTGAGTGTTCTGCCCGAGATCTCGCGCGGTTCGATGATCGCCGACCTCGTGGCGATCGTCGGCAGTGCGGATATCGTGTTGGGTGAAGTTGATCGGTAATGCTGGGCTCGCGTCATCCGCAGAGCGTCGTGACGGACAGAACCAATCGATCTGATCGTTGCATCCTCAGCGGCCTTTGCGTCTGTGCGTGATATCTTTATAAGAGACGAACATGCAAGAGTTCCTGATCGGATTAGTCGGTGAACCGCTCGTAGCCTACATCATCATGGCTGCGGTCCCGCTCGTGTTCATCCTGGTATATGCGCTGGTGACCTTGTATATGGAGATGAAGGTCGCAGCGCATATTCAGGACCGCGTGGCCTACATGCGCACCGGCTGGCACGGCGTCCTCCAGCCGTTCGCCGACATTCTCAAGCTCCTCCAGAAAGAGGATATCATCCCAACGGAAGCAGACCGGCTCCTGTTCACGGCCGCTCCGTTCTTCGTGTTCGTCGGGACCTACGTCGGATTTGCGGCCATCCCCTTCAGTTCCGGCTACATCGGGGCCGACCTGAATCTCGGGATCCTCTACATCGTGGCCGTGTCCTCCATCGTGGTCGCTGGGCTCCTCATGTCCGGATGGGCGTCGAACAACAAATGGGCGCTGCTCGGCTCGCTCCGTTCGGCCGCGCAGATCGTGTCATACGAGATCCCGTCGGCGTTGGCGATCCTCGTGGCGGTCATGATCGCCGGCTCGCTGAGCCTCAATGAGGTCTCGAAGTTCCAGGAAGGCGGGTTCTTCAATTGGATCGTGTTCGGTGGTCCCGGACCGGTCCTCCAGAAGATCCTGCTGACGCCCTTCACGCTGGTGGCCTTTTTCGTCCTCCTGACGGCCGGTGTCGCGGAAGCGAACCGCACGCCCTTCGACCTGCCAGAGGCTGAATCGGAACTCGTCCAGGGCTTCAATACGGAATACAGCGGCATGAAGTTCGCCATGTTCTACCTGGCCGAATACGCCAACATGTTCCTCGTCTCGGCCATTGTGGTCTGCCTGTTCCTGGGTGGCTGGCAGAGCCCGTTCGGCGACGTGATGAGCGGTCCCTACTGGGGGTCGTTCTGGCTGATCATCAAAGGCATGTTCTTCGTGTTCGTCCAGATCTGGCTGCGATGGACACTGCCGCGTCTCCGCGTCGATCAGCTGATGCATGTGGCGTGGAAGGTCATGGTCCCGTTCCTGTTCGTATGCATCTTCGCGGTCGGATTGATCCTGGTGTGGTAATGGATGGCGCGCCACGCAGTCGCTCGGCAACTCCCAACGTTTCCGACGATTGATCACTGGCCATTGACTACTGATTACTGACGACTCAAACCCGTCCTCTCATGTCTGCTCTTCGTATCTACTTCACCGACATCTTCCACGCTCTGTACACCGTGGCCGTGGGGATGAAATTGACCTTTGCGCACCTGTTCACGCGCTCGGTCACCATCCAGTACCCGGACGTCAAGCTCAAGCTGCCGGAACGGGCCCGAAACCGGCTGTATGTCAATATTGACGACTGCATCGGATGCGACCAATGTTCGATGGCGTGCCCCGTCGACTGCATCACGATCGAGACCATCAAGTCGACGCCCGACGTTGACCTGGGTGTGACATCGACCGGCAACAAGAAACGCCTCTACGTTCCGATCTTTGACATCGATATTGCCAAGTGCTGCTACTGTGGACTGTGCGTGTATCCGTGCCCGACGGAATGTATCGTGATGACCGACGTGTATGAGTTCTCCGAGTACGACCGGAAGGACCTCATCTATCGCTTCAGCGCCATGACGCCGGCCCAGATCGACGAAGCGCGAGCGAAGGCGAAGAAGGCGGACGAGGAAGCTGCGGCAAAGAAAGTCGCTGCGGCGGCAGCTGCGGCCGCGGCGAAGGCAGCAGCCCCGGCAGCGCCTCCAGCGGCGCCCCCTGCGTCAACGCCCCCGCCGGCCGCTCCGCCTGCGAATGAACCTCCGAAGACGCCGGGAGCCTGATCATGGACCTCTTTACCATCGCCTTCTACCTGTTCGCCGTCTTGGCGCTGGCCTCGGCCTTCGTCGTGGTCTTTTCCAGAAATATCGTACGTGCGGCATTCTCTCTGATGATCACGCTCCTGAGCGTGGCCGCGTTCTACGTTCTGATGATGGCCGATTTTGTCGGCGTGGTGCAGCTCCTCCTGTATGTCGGGGGCATTCTGGTGCTCATCCTGTTCGGAGTGATGCTGACCAACCGGCAGATTTCCGTCGATATTCGCGAAGGGACGATACAGACCCTCCCCGCCGTCATCATCACGGCGACGATCGGTGGTATTCTGGCTGGTGCTGTCTGGACGACGTCGTGGCCCAGCGCTCGCGGCGGCTCGGAGATAGCAGCGACCGCCCCGGCGATCGGCGAGATGTTCCTGACGACGTATCTCCTTCCGTTCGAGATCGCGTCGGTCCTGTTGCTGGTAGCACTCGTCGGTGCGGCCCTGATCGCCCGCCGCGACCGGAAATCGTAGAAGAAACCTCTGCACAATGAGGGACCCGTTGCGCGGCATGTACTTCGACTGACTGGACGACGGATATGAATGAGATCCTGGTGTGGTTGCAGAATCCCGGCCTGACGCACGTGTTGCTCGTCAGCGCCTTGCTGTTCATGCTCGGCACGTATGCGATCCTCACTCGCCGCAATGCCATCATGATCCTGATGGGCATTGAACTCGTGCTGAATGCGGCCGGGCTGAACTTTGTGGCGTTCGGTCGGTACGCCGTCGGCACGTTCGATGGCCAGGTGATCACGCTGTTCGTCATCGTGCTTGCGGCTGCCGAAGCGGCCATTGCGCTGGCGATCGTGCTGAACATCTACCAGAACTTCCACACGGTGAATGTCGACGAGATCGATCGGCTGAAAGACTGATGACATCGGGGACCCGCCCCCGGACGGTAGACGTCCACGGTGGGTCCGATCATGACCTCTGAGTACTGCGACGACGCTGATGAACCCTGAAACCCTTCTCTCTCTGGCCCTCGCAACGCTGCTGTTGCCGCTCGCCAGCTTTGTCATCCTCATCTTTTTCGGCAAGCGCCTTCCCCGGCAGGGCGACTGGCTTGGCACCGCCATCGCGTTCTCCGCCCTGGGTACGGCGCTCGTGATCGCCGCCACGAAGCTCGGCGTCCTCCACGACGAGGTCATTCAAGCGAACCTGCCGTGGGTCGACTTCGGCAACGTCCCCGGCATCGGACCGCTGACGATGCAGTTGGGGATCATGATCGACAATCTGAGCGCGATCATGCTCGTCGTCGTCATGATCGTGTCGTCGCTCGTCCATCTGTTCTCCATCGGCTACATGCAGGGGGACGTGCGCTACGGGCGGTACTTCGCCTACCTCGGCATCTTCACGTTCTCGATGCTCGGCATCGTTCTCACGAACAACTTCTTCA
>CAYYOV010000077.1:0-8306 GCA_964473365.1 uncultured Ignavibacteriaceae bacterium | reverse complement strand
GTCGCGCTCTCCAGCACGTTCACGCCCTCGACAGCGACGACCATCTTCGTACGCTATCATCGGTCCCAGGGCACGTTGTCCGTGGAGTACCAATCGGGTCTGTTGCAGCAGCAGGTCCAAACGTCGCCGCAGCTGTGACGCGCCGGGATCTCATGTTCAGTCGGCGTCCGACGCGCGAACAATGACATTCAGGATCGTGGTTCGAACGATCGATCACCATTCATCACCCGCAGCAGAAGGAGGTCATCATGGAACAGACAACACAATCGACGAACCGGAAGAACTGGTTCATCAGCGGCGCAGTCGTTGTGATCGCCCTGCTCGCCTACTTCGCGCTCTACTACCCGTGGCCCGTGGCGGAAGACACGGCCGGCACGATCGGTGCAGCGAAGAAGTATCGGACCGAACAGATCGGCGAAGCGACGGTCGACGGCACGTCCATCGCCAGGTTGATGCAGAACGACAGTTTCGTCAAGCTGGTGAACTCGGCCTCGTTCCAGAGCCAGCTGAAGAACGAGATGCTGTGGACGGCCCTGGCGAACAACGAGCTTCGCGAGGCTCTGGCTTCCGCAGACCTTCAGGCGGCGCTGATGACCGCCGGCATGCGCGAGGCCCTTGCCAGCGCGGCCGTGAGAGAAGCATTGGCGAGCGCGGCACTCCGGGAAGCGCTTGCGAGCGCGGAGCTTCGAGAGGCTCTGCGCAGCGTCGAACTCCGTGAGGCGTTGAAGAGCGTCGAGGCGCGCGAGGCCCTGAAGAGCGCCGATCTGCGCGAGGCCCTGCGAAACGTAGAGCTGCGCGAAGCATTGAGGAGCGCCGAGGTGCGCGAGGCGCTTGCACATGCGGAGATGCGCGAAGCATTGAAGAGCGCTGAGGTGCGCGAGGCGCTGGCGAGCGCGGAACTGCGTGAGGCGTTGGCGAATGTCGAGCTCCGCGAAGCCCTCAAGAGCGCCGAGGTGCGAGAGGCGCTGCGGAGCGCCGAGATGCGCGAAGCCCTTCGGAATACCGAAGTACGCGAAGCCCTGAGGAGTGCCGAGATGCGCGAGGCCCTCAAGAGCGCCGACCTGACGGCGATGCTCCGAGAAGCAGCACGTCCGGTCGACTAACGATCCGGACCATTTACCCCGCAAGGGCCCGGGGAGGTTCACCCCGGGCTCCTTCCTGGGGGCCATACACATTCCCGCTCGACGACACGATCGCCATCGGAGACACGTGTGCAACGGCCACGAACCGTCTTTGACCAGATCGTCTCCGCCCTCGAACTCCGGAGGTAACTCCCCATGGATCCCGTCCATCTCCAGGAAGAAAATGCACGCCTGCACAGGGCCGTCGAAGAGTTGACGGCGCTGAACGACCTGGCCCACGCGATCGCCCTTCTCAAAGAACCCGATGAGATCATGCATGCGATCGTCAGGAAGGCGACCCGGGCGGTCTCCGCAGCGCAGGGGACGATCACGCTCGTCAAGGAAGATGTGCACGATCCGATGCACACGCTCATCCGGACGCACGTCAGCATGTCCGGAGGAGACAAGCACCATTTTACGCAGGAGTTGCTCGGGTGGATGTATATCAACAAGAAGGCCCTCATCATCAACGACCCGGCCCACGATCAGCGGTTCCAGCATCTGTCGCGTCAGTCGCACTTTCATACCATGCTGTGCGTTCCCATGATGGTGAAGTCGCGGCTGATCGGGATCCTGACCGTCTTCGACCGGCGAGACGGGGGAACGTTCACGGAAGACAACGCACGACTGCTCGGGATCATGGCCGGTCAATCGGCCCAGATCGTCGAGAATGCGCGGCTCGAAGAAGAGGAGCGACAATTGCGCAAGATGGAGCACGAGATCATGGCCGCCGCCACGATCCAGAGCAACCTTCTCCCACCCCGCCTCCCCTCCATCCCCGGCTACGAGCTCTTCGCCACCACAACCCCGGCCTCATCCGTGGGAGGAGACTACTACGACGTAGTGACATCAACCGAGCCGCAGGTCACGTTCTGCCTGGGCGACGTCTCGGGCAAAGGAATGCCCGCGGCGCTCCTGATGGCCAACCTTCAGGCAACATTGCGGGCAACGCTCGCGACGCGGACCGGCCCCGGAGAGACCCTGCGACAGTCAAACCAGCTGCTCTACCACAGCACGTCGGACGACAAGTTCGCGACGATGTTCCTCGGCGTCCTCGACACCCAGCGTCACGAGCTACGGTATGCGAATGCCGGACATGATCCGGCCGTGATCTGTTCTTCGAACGGAACGTTCCGCGAATTGCCGGGCACGGGGCTCCCCGTGGGCATGTTCGAAGAGATGAACTACGAAGAATCCACGGAACCCCTGGGGACGTCGGACGTCCTCGTCGTCTTCTCCGACGGCATCACGGAGGGGGCGGACCCGACCGGAGAAATGTTCGGTCGGCAGCGGATCGTGGACGCGATCGCCGGACATTGCACCGGATCTGCAAAAGCAATCGGCCAGCATCTTCTCGATGAGGTCGCCAGGTTCACGAAAGGGACCCCGGCCTCTGACGACCGGACGCTGATCGTGCTCAAACGCTCGTAGGCCTCCCGCGCTCAAAATCTGCTGGCGTCTCGACGCCCCATCCAGTAGATTCCCTGACCATCGCTGTCATCCGGCATTCAAGGAGCCCATACGACATGAAGAGAAACGCCCTGTTCCTGTTGTTCGTCGTCCCGATGATTGCAGGGGCACAGACCAAGGCGCTGACCGCCGACGATTACGCCCGCGCCGAGGCCTTCCTGGGCCAGACGGTGAATCCCCTCGTCCTCAACGCGTCGCTCAACGTCACATGGAAGAAGGACGACACGTTCTGGTATCGGGTCAGCACGGCCAACGGAAACGACTATGTCCTCATCAACCCGGCCAGGAAGTCGAGGGCTCCGTATGTCCTTTCGACGGAAGATTCAGCCTCGCTCCGGCAGATGCGGGGACGCTTCGGCATGATGTTCGGCGGCGCGGCCGCCACGTCGCCCGACGGCAAGAAGGAGGCCTTCATCCGCAATTGGAACCTCTGGGTCCGGGACCTCGCCACCAAAGAGGAGCGCCAGCTCACAACCGACGGCACCGAGAACTTCGGATACGCCACCGACAACGCCGGCTGGACGACGAGCAACCGCGCGATCGTAAAATGGTCGCCCGACTCGAAGAAGATCGCCACGCAGCAGCAGGACGAACGGGCGGTCGGCGATATGTATCTCGTGGAAGCGACCCCGGGACATCCGAAGCTGAAATCATGGAAGTATCCCCTCCCCGGCGACAGCGTCGTGGCCATGGTCCACCGCGTGATCATCGAGCTGGATGGCCCGCGTGTCATCCGTCTCCAACTCGAGCCTGAATACCATCGGGCCACGCTCGGCGACGACATTTCGATGTCAGACTACAAATGGAGCCCGGACGGAAAGAGACTCGCGCTCGCCTCCACCTCACGGGACCACAAGCACACCTGGGTGCGCGTCGCCGATGCGTCCACCGGAGCGGTGCGGACCGTGTTCGACGAAGTGGTGACGACGCACTTCGAGTCCGTCTCGGGGTGGGACGTGCTGTGGGATTCCAACGAGATCATCTGGTTCTCGCAACGTGACGACTGGGGCCAGCTCTATCTGCATGACCTCACGACCGGAAAAGTAAAGAACCAGATCACGAACGGCCCGGGCATGGTCGCGCAGATCGTCAACGTGGACGAGAAGTCGCGCACGCTCGTCTTCGGCGCCTACGGGCGCGAGAAGGGGCGCGATCCATACTTCATGCACTACTATCGCGTCAAGCTGAACGGAAAAGGGACGACACTCCTGACGCCCGAAGACGCACATCATTCCATCCAACGCTCCCCTTCCGGTCGGTATTTCGTCGACAGTTATTCCAAGCCCGACGTCCCTCCGGTCCACGTCCTGCGCGATGCCGACGGTGATCTGGTCATGCCGCTCGAGAAGGCGGACATCTCGAAGCTGCTCGCGACCGGATGGAAGCCGCCCATCCCCATCTCGATGAAGGGACGCGACGGGAAGACGGAGATCACGGGACTGATGTTCGTGCCGACCAACCTCGACACGACACGGAAATATCCGATCGTCAACAACGCGTATCCCGGACCGCAGAGCGGCAGCACGGGGAGCCGCGGATTCTCAGCCGTGCGGGGCGACCGCCAGGCGCTGGCCGAACTCGGCTTTATCGTCGTGACGATCGACGGAATGGGCACGCCGAACCGTTCGAAGTCCTTCCACGACACGTACTACGGCGCCATGGGACGCGACAACACCCTCCCCGATCAGGTGGGCGGCATGAAGCAACTCGCGGCTCGGTATCGATGGATCGATATCGACCGTGCGGGTATGTGGGGACACTCCGGCGGAGGATTCATCACCGCCGACGCGATGTTCCGATATCCCGACTTCTTCAAGGTCGGTATCTCGGAATCGGGGAATCATGACCAGCGGAACTACGAGGACGACTGGGGCGAACGCTACCAGGGGTTGCTGATAAAGAGCGCCGACGGCACCGACAACTACGAAGCGGAAGCGAACCAGACCGTGGCGAAGAACCTGAAGGGAAAGTTGATGCTCGCCCACGGAATGATGGATAATAATGTGCCGCCGTACAGCACGTATCTGGTCATGGAGGCGCTCATCAAGGCGAACAAGGATTTCGACCTCGTCCTCTTCCCATACCAACAGCACGGCTACGGAGCCCAATCGAACTACATGATGCGGAAGCGATGGGACTACTTCGTGAAATGGCTTCTCGGGGCTGAACCTCCCAAGGAGTATGAGTTCAAACCCGCAATGATGCGGCCTATGTAGCCAAACCTGCCCCGGAGTCTGCCTTCGGGTGCTGCGCTCTTGGCTGATACACTCACGAAAGCCCGCTTCCTCGGAGGCGGGTTTTCTTTTTGTGAGCGACGACATTTCATCCCGATCCACGCAGATCTTCGTGCCCCTCCCCGGGCCCTTCATCTGAGGAGCACTTCAGGCATTTTGATGTCGCCCAGGGGCGTCCGAGGCCGAAAATGTGTTGAAAATCCTTACAGCTCGCATGATTTGTTTATGGATTCTTCGAGAAAGTTGTGGCGATTTCATCAGCGAAACCGTAGATTCTCAAGTCTTAGAATTGCGAATTGGGATGAGCGGGAGGTCGATGCTCATCCCAATATTTTTCAGGCCTCGTCGGCCTCCGACGAAGCTGAGTATCGTCCACTTCCTTGATGATCCGTTCTCCCCATCGATCACGATGTTCGATGGGATCGTACCCGTCCAGTCGTAAGACCGGCTCCGCGATTCTCAGCCGGTTGCTGTAGCCAGTTGCACCTCACAATCACCGTGATCCTCTCACTGCCGTCCTCCACAAGAGGCGGTGTCACAAGCCGGCGCCATCGTCGGCGTGCAATCAGCATTTGGATTCCGCAATGATCGATCAGACCATCAGCCACTACAAGATCATCGAAAAACTCGGCGAAGGCGGAATGGGCGTCGTCTATAAAGCCCTCGACACCAAGCTCGACCGCCCCGTAGCGATCAAATTCCTGCCGGCACACCTGTCGTCCACGTCCGACAATCGGGCACGCTTCCTGCAGGAAGCGAAGGCCACCGCGGCCCTCAACCACCCGAACATCCTTTCGATCTACGAGATCGACGAGCACAACGAGAACGCCTTCATCGTGCTCGAGTTCATCGACGGACAGACGCTCAAGGACTATCTCGCCACCGTTACGACCGGCTCCGGCGTCCCTGTGAAGCAGGCGATCGAGTGGATCGAGAAGATCGCGCAAGGCCTCAAGGTCGCGCACGACAAGCACATCATTCACCGGGACATCAAGGCCGAGAACGTGATGCTGACCAAGACGGGTCAGCTGAAGATCATGGACTTCGGGCTGGCCAAGCTCCGGAGCCACGGCACGCTCACGAAGGCCGGGTCGTCGCTCGGCACACTTTCGTACATGTCTCCCGAACAGGCGCAGGGGGCGAGCGCCGATCAGCGGTCGGACCTCTGGTCGCTCGGCGTGCTGTTTTTCGAGCTGTTGACCGGCGACCTGCCGTTCAAGTCGGAACACGAGGCAGGCCTTCTGTACCTCGTCGTCAACCAATCCCCTCCGCTTCCGAGCGAGCTCGATCGACGGCTCCCCGAAGCGATCGACACGATCGTCATGAAGATGCTGGAGAAGGAACCGGAGAAGCGGTTCCAAAGCGTCGACGAATTCCTGCAGGCGCTTTCGGGATTGGGCACACAGCTCGAGGCAAAGCAGGCGAGCGCGAAGCGGCTGGCGATCGCGGTCCTTCCGTTCGCGACCATCGGCGGCGACAAGGAGAACGAGTACTTCGGCGACGGGCTCACGGACGAGCTGATCGTCAGCCTGTCGCAGCTGAAGGACTTCGACGTCATCTCCCGCACGAATTCGATGCAGTACAAGAACACGACGAAGGACATCAAGACGATCGGCAAAGAGCTGGGGATCCGCTATCTCCTGGAAGGAAGCGTGCGGCGGTTCCAGGACAACCTGCGGATCACGCTGCAGTTCATCGACGTCGAGAACAGCCGACAGCTGTGGGCTGAATCGTTCAAGGGAAAGATGGAGGACGTGTTCGACATCCAGGAGCAGGTGTCGAAGCAGGTGGTCGACGCCCTCATGATCAAGCTGTCGCCGAACGAGAAGATCATCCTGACCAAGCGGTCGACCGTGAATGCGGAAGCGTTCGACTGTTATCTGCGAGCGCGCGAATTCCTGTACCGTCGGACCAAGAGCAGCCTCCAGTTCGCGATCCATCTGTTCCAGAAGGCCATCGAGCTCGACACCCGCTACGCGGCTGCGTACGCGGGGCTTGGCGAGTCGTACGCCACGCTGCACTATGACTACGACACCAAGGAGGTCTGGGTCGACAAGGCGATCGAATCGAGCCTGAAGGCCCTGATGTACGACTCCACGGTGGCCGAGGCCTATGCGGCGCTGGCGATGGCGTATTTCAGCAAGAAATCCATTCAGGAGGCGGAGGCCGCCGCGCGCAAGGCGATCGACCTGGGGCCGAACATCTTCACCGGGTACTGGGTCCTGGCGCGGATCTGCCACGTCATGAACCGCGACCGGGAAAGTGTCGAGCTGCTGAAGAAGACGATCGAGCTGAACCCCGACTTCCATACGGCCCACGGCGAACTCCGGATGGCCTATGAGCGGCTCGGCGAGAAGGAGAAGATGGCCGAGGTCATCCAGGTGATGCTGGACCGCATTCCGGTGTACCTGTCGAAGCATCCGGACGACGCTCGCTCGCACATCCACTATGCCACGCAGCTGGCCGTCGTCGGCAAGGAGCGCGAGGCCCTCGAGCAGACGGCCAAGGCCATCGCCCTCAGCCCCGACGATCCACTCATGTTCTACAACGCCGCGTGCGTCTATTCCCGCCTCGGCCAGAAGGCGGAGGCCATCGAGACGCTCCGCAGGTCCATCGTCGCCGGTCTCGAAGACTACGAATGGATCAAGAGCGACCCGGACTTCGACGGCATCCGCGACGAGCCCGGCTACATTGATATGATGAAGGGGAAATGACCCATGGTGGGTTCGACAATCAGCCACTATACGATCATCGAGAAGCTGGGTGAAGGCGGCATGGGCGTCGTGTACAAGGCCCAGGACCTTACGCTGGACCGCCTTGTCGCGCTGAAATTCCTGCCGGAACACGCCGCCGCCGCAAGCGCAGACGGTTCGCGGTTCATTCAGGAAGCCAAGGCCGCGGCCGCTCTGAACCATCCCAACGTCTGCACCATCCATGGCATCGAGGAGGCCGACGGCAAGAGCTTCATTGTGATGGAATTCGTCGACGGACAGACCCTGCAGGAAAAGAAGTCGACGCTGTCCGTGAAGCAGGCCATCGATATCGGCATTCAGATCGCCGAAGGTCTGGCCGTCGCGCACGAAAAAGGGATCGTCCATCGGGACATCAAACCCGAGAATATCATGATCCGCAAGGACGGCATCGTGCAGGTGATGGATTTTGGTCTCGCGAAGTTGCGCGGGGTCACGCGACTGACCAAAGAAGGCAGCACCGTCGGTACGGCCGGATACATGTCGCCCGAGCAGGTGCAGGGCCAGGAAGCCGATCACCGCTCGGACATCTTCTCACTCGGGGTCCTTTTGTACGAGATGCTGACCGGCCAGCTGCCGTTCAAGGGGATGCACGAGACTGCCGTGGCCTACGAGATCGTGAACGTCGACTCGCCGCCGCCGTCCGCCGTCAATCCGTCGATCCCGCCGGAGCTGGACGCCGTCGTGCTCGATTGCCTTGAGAAAGACCCGCGCGAGCGGACGCAAGCCGC
>CAYYOV010000076.1:0-8795 GCA_964473365.1 uncultured Ignavibacteriaceae bacterium | reverse complement strand
CAGCGAAGAGCAATTGAAGGCTGTGCTGGGCCACGTGAGGGGGCTCGGAAAATGACGAAGAGGATCGCGATCCTACGAAGAGAACAATAAGGATGCTGGAAAGCATGTTGCAGTCATCGTGACGCAGCCTCACCGCGGCATCACTCAAATTCCGGCCAGGACAATCCCTGGCCGGAATTTTTTTGTTCTGTTGCTATGCTTCGGGGGTTCCGCGCAACCGATACAGACCATTCTCAAGAACGAGAAGACAGCTCTTCGATGATTGTCCAGCACGTGGGATCACACAGAATGTTACTCTGGCATTACGATGCGGGGCTCCAATTCCTTCCGGTGGTTGCGCAGTCAACACCAAAGCGTGAATCGAGCATCGTCCCGGTCAAGAAGATTCTCCCTTCGACGAAGAAACGGAGACCCGCTCCCGGATGTCGAGTGCTCCGTTCGTGCATCTCAGATTTGAGAATCTCTCGACAACTCATGTCATTGGTGCAGTCTCTCATTCTTGAGAAGAACTTCCTCAGCAGAACTACTGCAGGATGGAGTGAGCCGGCAGTCTGCTGCAGCAAGTGTACTGCTTGGACCCAAAGGTTGGTATCCATCCACACGAATACTGATTTGTAGAGATGTAGCTATTGATTGTGCAACCGCCGTTCGCTAGAGTACAACGCATAGATGGGGCGATCCTGACCTCTGTATGATCCTATCCTCCTCGCGAAGATCTGCATGAGCACCGTGCGGCCCGTTGTTGAGCGACCCGCCGAATGTTCGTCCCTCCCTCGGGACCCACCGCATGCTGTGAAAGTCGTGCTTGTGATATTCCTCTCCTCTTGAACTCAGACATTGGCCGTCAAGCGGATCGCGCGAGACTACGTGGGCTTCCGATCGGCTTCCATCGGGACTCTACGTTCATCGTTTGGAAGCCCAGGGCGTGAATGGGTCAGGATATGAACAGGCCATGAAGATGCTGCTGGTCAAATAAGTCCACCCGGTTGAGATATCCCGGCGAGCATGACATTTGCAGAGGGAGTCGATCATGAAAACGTCACAATGGTGCCTGATCTCCGCCGCATTGGCGGTGCTGTGCTTGATGATCCCTGCGCAGGCTCAGAGACACGTCAAGGAAGACATGATGCAGCCACCCGGTGCGGGGCGCATACTGGGCTCGCCGCAATATGCCGTCATGACCATCAACAACATCACGTCGTGGTCGAGATACGACGGGCAATCGAATCACTCGCCGGCGGGGGACGATGGGGCGTACTATCCCCGGGGGACGGGTAGCTTCATCTACCAAGACGGAGTGGTTTGGGGCGGCAAGGTTTTTACGGATGCAGCTCGGACACAGCCCTACTCTCTTTCCGGAACGCAGAACATTCGCGTCGGTGGCGGCACCTACGGGATCGGCACGCGGGCTGGGAAGATCATCACGCCTTCGGTCGGACCTTCGGGAACTGAGAGCCCGTCAGATATTTCCGTACGCATCTACCGGATCCGGCGAGACTACGCGAACATGACCGAGGCCGAACTCCGACGCGATGCCTCCGCAGTTTTTGAGATCCCGGAGTCGAGCGTCAACTTCAGCCAGACAAGTCAGGTGCAAGCCCAGTATGGCATGGATTGGACACAGTGGCCAGTTTCGAAGGGCGCTCCATTCATCGAAAGAAATGGCGTGCCGGGATTTCAACCACCTCCGGAGTTCTCCGCGTCCTTCGGGCCGGCCGATCTCATCTCCGGGGGATACGATGAGCCTGGCGTCGCTGGAGCGGACCCTTCGTTCCCTGCAGATCAGGTGATCTGGACAGTCTATAACGATCTCACCGTGTCAACGACGACGTCGTTTGTCGGGTCCTATCCGCTTGGCCTGGAGATACAGAAGACAGTCTGGGCGTACGAACGCAATGATGACCTTGCCAATGTCATCTTCAACCGATACAAGATCATCAACAAAGGGGGGGTCGATATTTCGACCGCAGTGGGCGATCAGTTCGGCGCGTTCTGGATCGACTCTATGTTCGTCTGTCAGTGGTCCGATCCCGACGTCGGCAATGCAGGCGACGATCTCCTCGGATGCGACTCGTCGCTAAGCCTGGGATATGCGTACAACGGATCTACCTCCGACGGCGAGTACGCACGATTTCAGTTACCGCCTCCCGCGGGTGGATATGACTTTCTTGCGGGACCGATCGTGCCATCGTCTCCGCTTGACACCGCTGTGTTCGACCTCAGGCGTCGAGGTGGCTTCAGAAATCTCGGAATGTCGTCGTTCGCCTATTTCTCGGCGGGTTCATCCTACAACGATCCCCCGACCGGCTCCGGCAGTTACCTCCAAGGCACCGGTCGATGGTGGAAGATGCTGCGAGGTTTTGCGCCGCTTGGTGATCTGAATACCCCGGACCAGCCTTATGCCTATCCTCCCGGTGGCTCGCCGTCAAAGTACCCCCTCTCAGGCGATCCGACAACAGGCTCCGGCTTGCTCGACGGACTGGGCGCCAGCTACTCATTTGCCCCCGGCGATCGGCGTCTTCTGATGACAACGGGCCCATTTTCCATGGCCCCTGGAGACACGCAGGAAGTGGTCACGGCGCTGCTGGCTGGCCTGGGAGCCGATCGCCTGTCAAGTGTGGCCGAGTTGCGCTATGTCGACCAGTTCGCTCAAATGATGTACAACAGCCTCTTCTCTTTGCCCGATCTGCCGGTGGTCGAGCCGGTGGTGACGTTTCCCAACCCCAACGATGCGACCATTCGTCTGGACGCCAACGACACGGAGAGGAGCTTCAGTAGCTTGAGTGTGTCGCTATCGACGAGCTCCGGCGCCTCGGTGGCGGACGTCACGCTGTACGACGATGGATCACACGACGACGGGGCGGCGGCTGACGGACGGTTCGGGGGAAGCGTGACCATCGCACGCCGTCAGGCTCCCCTGCTCGCGCGAATGAATCTAGTTCCTGCGAGCGGACCTCCGTTCAGCTTGAGACTGGGAGGAGTCGGCATTGTTACGGCGGGAGAAATGCAGGTGCTCGCCCCCTCGATCGTCCATGACAACGTCGGGCAGGACGGCATCATGACCCCCGGAGAGTTCGGACGGTTTGTGGTGGGCGTCCGAAACCACACCCCCTTCAGCCTATCCGGAGTGAAGGTGATCGGCAACAACGTCTCGCTCTACGGAGGAGCCACGACGAAAGCGCTCTCGTACAACGCTCTTGCTCCGGGGGCCGATGGAAACATCGCTTACGATGCGAACAATGATAGCACATGGTTTGAAGTGTTGATCCCGGACCGCTGGACGCCCGCGACCTACACCTACCCCCTCACGATCACAGACTCGGAGGGGAATCTGTGGCGTGATAGCGCGGTCGTCGCCGTCTCGCCGCGGGCGACGCGACCGTCGCTCTGGTCGGGCGGACTTGCACCGTTCGGGGGTCCGGTCGTAAAGATGATCCAAGACAGCGCAGGAAGGATCTTTGCGTTTCCGGGGACGGGGGCCTACCGGTCCACCGACGCGGGAATGACATGGCAGAAAATGGCCGGAAACGACCTCGCGTACATCTACGGTGCTGAGGCACTGCCGGACGGGACGATCCTCGCTGTCGGCTTCCGTGGTATCTACAGATCCACGGACCATGGTGTAACCTGGAGCTTTCGGGATATGGACGCGAGTACGGCTATGTGTGTTGACGGCGGTGGGTTTGCATATGTACGAACGAACGGACAGAATATCGTCCGGTCGACCGATGGGGGCGTCACCTGGACATTCCTCTCCACGCTGGCATCATACTCAGGTGCAAGTTCCTACCTGATCTCAGATGGCGGCCAAAGGCTCTTCACATACTCGCGTGGTGAAGTCGATCGTTCACTCGATTCTGGAAAGACCTGGTCGATCGTGCTCTCAACGGGAAATACTGGCGCCGTACTGAGCCTAAGCCCAGGCCAGACGCTGTTCTTTGGGACGGACAGCTCGCTCTATCGCTCGACAAATCTTGGCTCCTCCTGGCAGACGATGGCGTTGGGGGTGAGTCCCACGCGGATCTCACGTATCGCGTACGGTCCTGGAGGAGAGGTGTATGCGGGACAGGGTGGGGATGACTATTTCATGTCGACCGATAACGGCGTGACATGGTCGACGGGATCAGGGATGTTCTCCCGGGCTCATACCGTTCTCAGGGCCGCCGGCGGCGTTCTGCTTGGCTCGGCACGAGGGATGCTCACCCGGTCCACCGACGGAGGGGCTTCGTGGACGGAGTCGTCGAATGGCTACGCAGCATTGACCATCAACGGATTCGGGACGGCCGGAGGCACAACGTTCATGGCAACCAACCGTGGGATTTTCCGCTCGACGGACCAGGGCGCGACATGGGATCCAAGCAGTCAGGGATTCAGCGGAAGCGCGGGGGGCATTGTCGCGGGGACGGATGGGATCATGTACAGCTGGAATGGATCGAACCTCTACCGTTCTCTCGACGGCGGATTCACGTGGAGTCTGTCGAAGTCATTCGTTTCAGGCGACTACGCAGAACCGGTCTTCGCCGGTGCTGCGGGACCGATGGGTGTCGCCTACATAGGTCTCGGGTATCCTAGGACCAGCTCGGGAGCATATCGGACTCCGAGTGGAAGGGTGCTTAAAACCACGGACGGAGGGATCTCCTGGCAATCCGTCATGCAGGACGACGCCCGCCCGGTTCAAAGCATCACCAAGATCGCGGTGAACGTGGCCGGAATCGTGGCAGCGATTCAAAGCAACATCCTATTTGTCTCAACTGACGCTGGGGTGAGCTGGACGTCAAAGGGCTATGCCGGCGGCGACCTCGTGTTTGGCCCCGCCGGAGATCTCGTGTCCTGCTATGGCGATGTGCGACGGACTACCGATCTAGGTAGCACGTGGACTTTCCCTCGGGCAACAGGGTTGTTCATTGGCGGCCAAGGCTATCTGACATCGCTGGCATACGGAGCCTCGGGGAATATGTTGGTGGGTTCGCGCACCGATCCGGCAGCAGGAACAGTCGAATCGGGCATCTTCCGATCAATCGACGGAGGAGAGACTTTCTCAAACGTCACAGGCGGTCTTGGTGTGGGCTCTCGTCCTTATGTCACGACGATCCATCCGTTGCCCGCGGCCATACTCGTCGGAACGTCGGGCGAGGGCTTCTATCGAACCACATCTCTGACTGGCGTCGAGGACGCCGCGTTGGAGATCCCGTCAGAGTTCCGTCTGGAACAGAACTATCCCAATCCGTTCAATCCAGCCACCATGATCCGCTACTCGCTGCCCGTTGCGGCCCGAGTGACACTGAGGATCTATAATGTACTCGGTCAACTCGTTGACACGATCGTGATGACGGAGCAATCGGCGGGCGTTCGTGAGGTTGTGTGGAATGCCGAACGATCGCCATCGGGAATGTACATCTGTCGCCTGGAGGCGAAGGGGATCGACGGATCGGCCTATTCGCGGGCGATGAAGATGATGATGGTGAAATGATGCGACCTCATCAACGACGTGAGTTCCGGAGAACACCATGAATATCACACGCTTGTCCCAACTGATCGTCATTGTGTCTCTCGTGGCGTGGTCAGGATGCGATCAACTGAAAGGTCCAACTGGACCCGAAGGCGAAGAGGGCCCGCCGGGTCCATCGCTCACGGGAGACCTCGTCGGGACCGTCATTCCCGTTGAGGCAAATGGGGGATTTGCAAGCGATCGCTCCGGAGTGGCGGTCTCCGTGGAGGGCCGGTCCGCGGTAGCGGTCTCTGACGCCCAAGGACGGTACACATTTGCCGGGTTGCCGACCGGGACGTACAACATCACCTTTTCCAAGTCGGGGTATGGGCAGAGTCGTTTGATGGGGTATCAATTCGTTGGCGGCGGTACGACGATAGCGACGACGGCGTACATCTGCAAAGCCCCTTCCTATGGGATCTCGAATCTCACGATCGGAGCGCCTTCGACGAGCAGCGTGCCCATCACTGTTTCCTTCAACGACGGAGGCAGCGGATATCGCCGGGTCATGTACTTCCTAGGACGCAGTTCATCCATCTCATCAGACCCAGCAAACTATGATGGAGTCTTTTGGATAGTCTCCAATGTCTCTCTGGGCACATATTCCACGAGCTGGTCGATCTCTACGTTTCGCAACTATGGATTCTCCACTGGAAGCACTGTCTATGTCAGGGTCTACACAGGCACAGAATCGAACAACAGCAGCGGCTACACTGACCTCAACACGGGTCGGTTCCAGTACACGAATCTCAGTTCGCAGGCGTCGAATGTGGCTTCGTTTGTCCTTCCGTAGATGCAAAACGATCGTTGATCATATCGGGTGACCCTTTGACCGTGTCGTGATGGATCTTCCGTCAACGGATCCTGGCATGCAGCACGTGGAACGAGAACATCCCATTGAGGAGCCTCCCATGAGACATCGCTCATCTTTCATCCTTGTCATTCTGGCGCTGACACTGCTCCGGTCCGGAGGATGCAAGGAAACACCCGACGGCCCAGATCAACCCAAGGATCCGGCGTTGGCACAATCCAAGGCGTTGGAGGGCTATGCGGAGATGGAGAATCAGATGTATCTCGCATCGACGCTCGTTTTCAACAACGTCAGCGATTTCGACAAGCTGACGTTCGATCGGGCGAACGCCTTATTCAAAGAGGCGGTGGCCGCCGATCCGACCAATGGCACCGCCAATTGCGGGGCGGCGATCACAGAGATCCTGGCGACGTATGCCGACCCGACCGTGAATGATATGCTCAAGAAGTGGGAGAACTACAACTTCGACGGCAGGGCGGCGGATCCCGAGGGGAGCCAAGCCTCGCTGTTCCGATGGGTCTTCCCGGGTTCCATCGATGGAGCACGAGTGCCGACTGCGGTCATTGGAAAGAACCTCCTCGTCTTGATGGAGCGCGCCGTCAACGATCCTCCCACGGTGGCCCAGACGCAGACGATCGTGCGGGAGCGACTTGTTCCACGGCTTGACTACGCGATCGCACGACTGGAAGCCGTCGAAGCGGTGCCGACATTCGAAATGCGGATCAGCGGCAAGATGCAGGGGGACCTGAACCTATCGCCGGTGTTCATTGACCTGACGGAAATCTACGTCATGCACGCGGCGCTGTTGGCCGCCCGCGCGGCGGCACAGGAGTTCTTGGTCTTCCAGTTCCCCCTGGCGTCGTACCAGATCCGCGATATCGTTCCAGCGATTCGCCAGACCAACACCACCTTCTTTGTTCTGGCGTCCGATGGGCGTGACCGGAGCAGGGCCGTGAGATCTGATATTCTAGGAGTGGCCGCCAAACTGAAGTCAGCCATCAACTTTCTGAAGTCCGAAACGGACAACCAGAGCGACGATGTCATCAAGGTCCGGCTCGGAGGAACGGGAGAGGGTATCCGCACCGCCGACCTGGATTCTGCTTACAGCTATCTGACGCAAGCCGAGCAAACGTTAAGTGGTCCAAGGACATTTGAGATGCGCAATGCCGACAGTGACGGGAATAACTATAGTGTCACCGTCAACCTCCAGGCGTTCTTTGACAATCCGCCGAGCAATCCCAAGCAGCAATGGCTGCCGCCGTATACGGTCGATACGTCAGCGACGGGGGCCGTTCTGTGGCGATGGACGCAGCCTGACTATGAATCGTTCACATTCCCCGACCCGACGCTCGGCGGCCTCTTTCCAAGTATGTCGAACACGACCTTGAAGCGGATCCTCTACATCGATGAGGAATTCGCCTGGCGGGTGTATGCTTCGGTCCACAATGACAACGGTGGATTCAATACATCTACGACAATGAAGATCGTTGTTGGTGGCACGACCTACTATCCAAAGCCGAACAACTACTGGTTCGACCCGTATTACAGTCAATACTATCGATGGTTCGATTTCTACGTAACCTCGCAGAATGGCCAACAGGCCTATTTCTACCTCGTGAACAACGGCGTCGAGACCTTGCTCGAGACCAACACGACGGCGATCGTGCGTCCGAAGACATATCAGAACCTGCAGGTCGATGTGACTCCCGCGCCCCAGAGCTTGGCAGCGAGCTACTACGCAGGCCAGGTGAACCTCAGTTGGGGGTCTTACTCGTACTACCGGATCGAACGGAGCCAATCAGGAGGGACGTTCGTTCAGATCGATTCCGTCTACGGTTCGTCGTACTCCGACTACGGGGTAGTCTCGAACACGGCCTATCAATATCGCGTACGACGGATGCCGTTCTGCTACTACTGGTATGGCTCTTGCGGAGATTTTATCGGGGCGACCTTCGCCAACAATGTCTCTAACACCGTGTCCGTGAGCACGCCGATCATCACGTCGTCGGGGGTCAGGAACTACGCCTTCGTTTCGACGACGGAGACCTGGTCCGCTGGAACAGGACTGACGTCGGTGTTCCCAGGGAACGTTGATGACCAATTCTCGCCCACCATCAACATCGGGTTCACGTTCACCTACGGTCCCGGTAGCTACACGTCTCTTCGCGTCGAATCCAACGGCCGGATCTGGATGGGTTCTTCGTCGTCCGATGTCATCCGTCCGCTGAGCGGAGACATCGCGACTGCATCGGATGGGTCCATCGGGTACAAACTGGAAGGAACCGCCGGCTCACGGATCTTCACCGTCGAATTTAGCAATATGCGCTGGTATTACAACTCGACAAGTATTGTGAACTTCAAGGTCCGGTTGTACGAATCGAATGGCAGGATCGAATTCCTGTATGGTCCCGGCGTCAATTCATCCTACGTCGGCACTACAGAGATCGGGCTTGCGGATTTGTACGGATTCTTGAGCGTAAATGATGCCGGAGTCGT
>CAYYOV010000075.1:1390-8910 GCA_964473365.1 uncultured Ignavibacteriaceae bacterium | reverse complement strand
TTGCCGCCGATCGCCACACCGTGCTTCACATCATGGGCGCTCTGCGTGAACCCCCGACGAATGGCATCGTCGTTGCACACGAAGATCTTTTCGTGATCTGACCGTCTCGCCACTTCGTGATCGTAGAACAGCTCTTCGTGCATCTTCTCACCCTGCGTGAGGCCGGTGAAAACGATGTCGATGTCGACCCCCTCCCGCAATCCGCTCAGCCGAATGAGGTCGCGTGCGAGGTCGAGGATCTTCACCGGCTGACCCATGTCGAGCACATACGTCTCGCCGCACGTGGCCATCCCTCCGGCTTGCAATACGAGTTGGACCGCCTCAGGGATCGTCATGAAGAAGCGCGTCAGCTCCCGATGGCGGACGACCACCGGACCGCCCGAGGCGATCTGCCGTTGCAACAGCGGGACCACGCTCCCGCTGCTCCCGAGCACATTCCCGAATCGAACGACGACGAACGGCTTCCGATATCGCAGGGCCGCATCGACCACCACCAGCTCCGCCACCCGCTTCGTGGCCCCCATGATGCTCGTCGGATTCACCGCCTTATCGCTCGAGATCATCACGAACTTCGAAACATCGTATGTGGCGGAAAGCTCAACAAGGTTCCTCGTCCCCAGAACGTTGTTCGTGATCGCTTCCGGAAGGTTGGCCTCCATCAGTCCCACATGCTTGTGGGCCGCCGCATGAAACACGACCTGCGGCCGGTATTGCAGGAAGATCCGGTTCATCCTCTCATGATCCCGGATGTCGGCAATGATCGTCCGGATGTTGAGCTTCTGCGATACGATCTGCCCGTGCATGGACCGCAGCTCGTTCGCGATCGTGAAGATCGAGTTCTCACCATGTCCGACGAGGATGAGCTCGTCCGGACGGTGGCTCAGGATCTGCCGGCACAGTTCGCTTCCGATGGACCCCCCCGCCCCAGTGACCATCACGCGGGACCGGTGGAGCATTCCGCTCACGTTGGTCACGTCTCCCTGCACGATCTCGCGGCGCAACAGATCTTCGATCCTGATCTCGCGCAGCTGGCCGATGGCAGAGCCCGACAGGATCTCGAAGACGCTGGGGATCGTCCGGTAGCTGATCCGCAGGAGCTTGCACACCTGGACGATCTTGCGCACGACCTTTCCGGACGCGGTCGGCATAGCAATGATGAGCTCGTCGATCTCGCGCTCGGTGACGATCCGGGGGATCTCCTTGAGCGCTCCCAGGACTTTCGCACCGTGCAGTTCGAGACCCTGCTTGTTCGGGTCGTCATCCACGAACCCCACCGGCACCAGCAGCGATTGCGGGTTCGCCCGCAGTTCCTTTGCGATCATCGAGCCGGCAACGCCGGCCCCCACGATGAGCACCTTCTTCGCTCCGGGGTGTGCATCCCGTCGGACATGGAGCGCGTACGAGAGGCGGATGGCAAGTCGTACGCCACCGATGGACATGACCACCAACGCACCCCCGATGATCGGCAGGGACTTCGGAAGCGAGGCCGCAAATCCGACGTTGAGCCAGACGAGCGCATAGAAGACCGCCCCCCACAGGACGACGGCCGACACGGTCGCCTTCATGAGGGTGGCCATCTCATCGACACTCGCGAAGCGCCAGTACCGCGTGTAGAGTCCGTTCACTTTGAAGACCTGAAGCCGGATCGCAGTCTCGAGAACGGTATAGACGATCAGTGCCGGAAGGTGGGCGATGACCGGCGCGACGCCCTCGTATCGGATCGTGAGAGCAAGGAATGGGGTCAGACACAATAGGGCCGTATCCACCATGAACAGGTGGCGGTTCCGCAGCGAGAGAAGAAATTTGTAGACGGGCTGACGCATATTATCGGACTTCGATCCCCAGTCTCCGCTCACCCCTGGTGGGACGGCATTCGTGGCGATGGAGCTTAGCCGTCGTCTCGAAAGGCGACCCTGCGCAACAAGCTCTGCAGCAAAGCCGAGGTTTCGTGTTCACGTGTCGTGGATAGCAGAAGGTGTTGGAAACACGATAATCACGCTTCAAGCATGGAGCAACTTAGAATCTTCTTACGAGGCATTAGAAGATTCTCAACTCGTAAGGGAATTCACTGACTAGAATCATGGAGCCCCCAGACCCCATCCTGCCCTACAAAGAATCATTCTCAGATTACATCTTTGTAATCCGCGCCGCACTCAGACTGCGGACGCTCCCTGGTCTGTTTCGAGGACCCGCACAACATCATCGATCCTCTCATCGATATTTCTGACCACTTCATCGTTGAAGACCGGCCAGGGATGGATCTGTGCCGTTGAGACGTAGGCAAGTCCGGGTGCGAGGGCAGTCGATGGTATCCTTCGACCCCAGCCGACAGGATGTAGGGGCTGTACGTATCTTGCGCGATGGACCGTCCATGCCAGGATATCCGCATTTGAGAAGGACGGAATGATCTTCCGGAGGCCTTCCAGACTCTCCAGATGGATCGTCTCGTCACTCTGCTCCCACATCGGAGATCGTTGATCCCGATATCGCGGGAGATAGACGAGATGGCTTCCCCCGAATTCCGCAGCACCGGTCAGATTGCTCGTTTCGATGACGCCGGTGAAGGGGAGCGACTTGTCGGTCAGGTTCAGGACGTAGTATGGGGTCAGCGACCGCTTCAACAGCATGACCTCGCAGATCACGCCCAGGTATTCCACCTCGCTCAGTGATCTGCCTGTCTCGTCGTCGACCTCCCGGAGCCAGCGCGTTGCCATCGGAGCAGGAACGCAGAGGACAACGCCACGGGCCGGCCGTTCCTCATCACCCACCATCAGGGACCAGGCGAACTTCCCATCCCTCTCGATCTTCCGAAGCCCGCTCACCCTTTCCCCCGCCCGGACCTCTCCCCCCGCCGCTTCGATCGCCTCCCGCAAGGCCCTGAAGACCTTGCCGTACCGGCCGCGAACGAATCCAAGCTTCTCCGACCGCCCCTTTGCTGAGCGGGCAGAGAGCATTCGGAACACCGTAGCCCAAATGAAGCTCGCAGCAAACGTGTTGTAGTCCGGACCGAGCTTGGCCAGGAGGAGCGGTTCCCAAATGGACTCGAACAGCCGCCTCCCTCCGTGCCGGATGAGGAACGGGCCGATCGGTTCCTCGTCCAGCCGCCGCCAGTCGCGGTTCATCCAGCAGTAGGCGATGGTCCAACCCAACCGGATCCTGTCGGCAAGGGTCAGGGCCGGAAAACGCAGGAAATCCGCGCTTGTGGTCATTTCGAGCAGTCGGCCGTCGGTGAAGAAACCGGTCCGAGTCCTGGTCCAGCCGATCTCGTCCGCCAGGCCAAGCTGCTCCAACAGCCCGATCAAGGATGTGTCGGTCGGCAGAACGCAGTGGTAGAAACGCTCGATCGGAACGCCGCCCAGAGTCGACTCGCTTGCCAGTCCTCCGAGATACGGGTCCGCTTCATGTACCACCACGCTCATACCGCGTTGGGCGAGGCGGAGTCCCAGCGTGAGCCCCGTCATGCCTCCCCCGACGATCCTGATCACACCGCTCTCCGCCATAGGTCACGGTGCGTGTTCCGCAGGCCCCGAATGCTCCCGGACACCTCCGGCATGCCGGGCGTATTTCCGGCCGCATCGTTTGCAGCCGTAGAGGACGTCCGACGCATCCTGCTGCCACGAGGCATGCCGGACGAGCAGCGGACCACAGGCACACACATAGCCCACCAGCCGAGCGGGGTTGCCGACCACAAGCCCGAAGGGGGGCACGTCGTGCGTTACAACGCTCCCCATACCCACCATGGCGAACTCAGCGAGCGTGAGGCCGGGCCCGATCACCGCTCCCGCACCCACGGTCACCCCGCGCTTCACGCGGGTCGAGAGTGTCTCCTCGTTCGGATCGCTGCTCGCCAATCCGCCCGCGTGAATATGAAATGCCCTCGGGAAGCGGTCATTGGTGAAGACCACATGAGCCGACAACATGACGCTGTCGTCGATCGTCACGCCGGCACAGACATACACGTTCGCGTTGAGCTTGCAGAAATCTCCGATCCGGACGTCGTACGCCACATAGGTCTTCTCGCCGATGATGCACGACGACCCGATACGCGCGTGATGACGGATGTGCACGTTGTCCCACACGGATGTTCCTGCACCGATCTCCACTCCTTCTTCAACAAGGGCCGTCGGATGAATGCGGCACCCCGGAAATCGAGCGTCGGTCATGTCATCACCTTCTCCCAGCGTTGCTCCTGTGAAGAGGCGTAAGCCGACTGGATGACGCGCACAGACTCGATGGCATCTTCTGACGTGATCCGGGGCTGACCCGTACCCGAGATGGTATCGATGAAATTGCTCAACTGTGCGCCCACGGCTTTGAACTTGTTGTAGCCGGAACCGAACGTGACCCAATCGAGCTTCTCACTTTGTCGATACCGGCTCGAACCCCAGCCGATCTCGAGCGTACCGTCCGTGCCATACACCCGGATGAAGTAGGGGTTCTCCTTGTGTATCGACCATGACAGGTCGATCGAGGCCATCGTTCCGTCCACGCACCGTACGAACAGTCGGGCAGTATCTTCGACCTCCAGGTCCTGCCAGCGCTTGCCGAAGATCGCCTGCTGCGACTCGATGGGGCCCACAAGATATCTGACGATATCCACGCTGTGGCTTCCGTTGTCGATCAACACACCACCTCCGGCAACTTCGGACCGGGCGTTCCAGCGGTTCTTCATGTCCACGCGCGAACAGAACTCGTTCTCGAACGCGATGATCTCTCCCAGGATGCCGCTCTCGATCAGGTTCTTCGCCCGGATGACGTCTGGCACATACCGGAACTTCGACGCCATCATGAGAACCCGGTCCGATTCCCGTGCTGTCGCCACCATCGCCTCGGCGTCCGCAACGCTCGTGGCGAGCGGCTTCTCGCACAGGACGTGAACACCCGACCGAAGGGCGAGTTCGGCGATCGTGCGGTGGGTGTTCGGCGGTGAGCAGATCACCAGCGCATCGGGCTTCACCCCCTCGAGGAGGTCCTTGACCTCATAGTAGGGCTTCACGCCGAATGCTTCAGCGGTGCTGTCGGCCGCCCGTTTGTCCGTGTCCACGACCCCGACGAGCGTTACCCGCTGCTCATCCTTGATCGTCTGCAAGTGGACCTGACTGATCCGACCGCAGCCTGCAAGCGCTATACGTGTACGTCCGTTCGTGCTCCCCATGGCTATTGTTCCTTCCGGGCCGCTTTGCGAAGATGGCCGGCGATATAGTCCACATGCTCGTCGGTGTAGAATTCGTTCCAGGGAATGACCAGCACCTGCGACAGCGCCTTGAGCGTGCCCGGGAAGTGGTCTCGGTCCTGGTCGGGCGCGGGGACATGCGTGCGTGCGGGGTCGGACCAGGGCCACCGGCTGGTCCCCAGGGTCACCTGGTCGCGAAAGATCTGGCATTCGAAGGCGGGCTTGCCGATGTAGCGCGGGGCCGCGAAGATCCCGTTGGCCTTCATCCTGGCGGCTATGTCGTTCAACGAAACTCCCGTCCGGACCTCGTCGATGTTGACGCAGAACTTCCAATAGACGGGGGATGACTGTTCCGGGCTCTTTTGTGGACTGACTCCCGGGATGCCGGCGATCTTCTGCCGGAACCGTGCAGCGGACTCGCGGCGGTTCCGCACGACGCCCGTCAGCTTGTCGAGCTGGGCGATACCGACCGCGGCGGTGACCTCATTCATGCGGTAGTTCAGCGCGAGGAAGTAGTGGTCGGGCTTCGCGTCGCCGTACCCCCAGGCCTTGTTGACGTACAAGAACATCCGCCGGGCGAGTCCGGGGTCATTCGTCATCACCATCCCCCCTTCACCCGTGGTCATATGCTTCCCCTGCTGGAAGCTGAAGCAACTGATCGCCCCGAATGTGCCGACGGGCTGTCCATCGTAGGTGGCGTCGAACGCCTGCGCGCAATCTTCGATCACGGGTATGTTGCGGCTTCGGCACAGCTCCATGATCGGTCCCATGTCGCAGGGGATCCCGAACAGGTGCGTGACGATCACGGCCTTCGTCCGTTCTGTCAGCCGGGCTTCGATGGTCTCCGCGGTGACGTTGTAGCTGTCGGGATCGACGTCGCAGAAGACCGGGATCGCCCCCTGATACAGGATCGGCGTGAGCGCTCCCATATCGGTGATCGGCGTCGTCACGAACTCATCCCCCGGTTCGGGGTTGATCGCGGCAATGGCCAGATGTATGGCCGCCGTTCCGCTCGTGCACGCATAGGCGTGCTTCATGCCATAGCGGGCCGCAAAGGCTTTCTCGAGTCGGGAGACGAACGAACCGCGGACGCTCCACAGCGTTCCGGTCTGGAGCACCTGGCGCAGCAGCTCGAGCTCTTCGGCCCCGAGGTTGCGGCCGGAGATGTCTCCATCACTCGGAAGACGCATGGAGCCATCGCTCGCGGCCGGAGGAACCGACGGCGGGATGCTCGGCGGGGTCAACGTTGTCGGTACGGGCTGGTTGGAATGATCGGGCATGGAAGTGATCCTCGTTCGGCGTGGTGTGGTGTGGATATCCGGCAATTCTCCACACGAAGACCCGGAACAGGAACTTCACATGCAGGATCGCAACTTTCAGGACCCTGATCTTGCTGACACCGAAACGCCGTGACGTGAGACGTTCCGGGACCTCAGCGATGTTCATCCGTTGGAAGATCGCCGAGACAAGGAGTTCCGTGACGGCCAGGAAGTCGTCGCTGCTCGAAGTGAGTCTGGTGAGAGCGTCGCGACGGTAGGCTCTGAAGCAGCTGGTGTAGGTGTACAATCGTGCGGGAAGGACGATCCAGTAGAGGCGGGAGAGGGTCTTGCTCACCAACAGGCGCCAGGGGACGACGTTGACGACCTCACCGTCGGGGTGATACGGGCTCCCGGTCACAACATCGGCCCCCGACCGAACCCTTGCGAGCAGATCCGGAACGTGCATCGGGTCGTAGGTGCAATCGCTGTCCAGCGTCACGACCTCGTCCCCGCGGCTCGCCGCAAACCCGGTGCGCAGCGCTGCACCCAGCCCGCGATTGCGATCGTGCGAGACGATCGAGTACGGCATACCCTCACAATGGCGTCGAATGGTCCCGGCGGTGTCATCCACCGAGCCGTCGTCGACGAAGATGATCTCTGGATCCGCTTCTTCGGAAAGGCTCGGCAGGAGAGAGCGCAGCCGTTCGGCCAGCTGCGGTATCCCGTCAGATTCGTTGTAGCATGGAATGATCAGCGACGTCTTCATGGATCCCTCACGCGGACCAGGTGCGTGGGACCTTTTCTGAGATCCCCTAGGCGGCGATCTCTCGTTCCTTCTCTCCGACCAACGCCAGCACCGGGGCTGTGGGCGTTCGTTCGCTTCCCGTGAGCTTGGCCTCGATGAAGGTGGCGATCTTCTCGATCGATTCGAAGTTCTCTCCGACGAGTTCCGCGTCGGCGAATGTCACGTCGAATTCTTTTTCCAGGAACCCGATGAGCTCGAGCGTCCCCGTGGAATCCACGACCCCGGTTCCCATGAGCGACTGCTTCGGGTCGAGCGTCGCCTCGACGTCGAAGAGAAAGGTGTC
>CAYYOV010000075.1:0-1290 GCA_964473365.1 uncultured Ignavibacteriaceae bacterium | reverse complement strand
TTCGTGGTCGCAACAACCTTGTACGATTCGCGCTCGAAGAATGTCGAAAGCGCCGACAACATCATTTCATCATCTTCGATGATGAGCAAGCTCTTCATGGTTCCCTGGATGGAAGAGTTCGTGAATGGAATACGCCCCGGGTGACGATCATCCGCTCCGCGGGCCTTCCTGCCCGTCCGGAGGACTCGTGACGGTTGCGGATCCCGGGACGGGGCTGTGACGACCTCAGACGGGGTGCTTGACCTCAGCGCCTCGGCAGCGCTTGCATGTTATCGAACCCTTGCACGGCGGGCAATTTAGAATCCTCTTAGGCTCCCTTAGAAGATTCTAAATGGGGAGGAGAGATCAGCGGGACATTCTGGAAGCAGTTCAATGGCGAGCAGGCACCATTCGAATGATGGAGACGATCCGATCGAGTTCCTCCTCCGTGAGACCAGTGCCGCTTGGAAGGCAAAGCCCCGTGGAGAAGATGGCGTCGGAGACCTTTCCACCCCTGATGCGACACTCTGTGAACACGGGCTGCTGGTGCATCGGCTTCCAGGTGGGCCGGGCTTCGATGTTCTCAGCTTCCAGAGCAAGCCGAATGTCCTCGTTCGATGCGCCAAACTGGTCGGGGTCGACCATAATGCACGTCAACCAGCAGTTGGAGCGACCGTAGTCCGCCTCCGGCATGAACGTGATGCCGGTCACATCTTTGAGGGCGTTCCGGTAGAAGGTATTGTTCGATCGGCGTTTCAGGAGAATGCGGTCGAGGTGCTCGAGTTGTCCGCGCCCGAGCGCGGCGAGAATGTTACTCATTCTATAGTTGTAGCCAACGTGGGAATGCTGATAGTGCGGTGCGGCGTCGCGTGCCTGGGTGGAGAGGAACTTCGCGCGATCGACGTGTTCCTTGTGCTTCGACAGGAGCATCCCCCCGCCGCTGGTGGTGATGATCTTGTTCCCGTTGAACGACAAGATCGCCATCTCGCCGAACGCCCCCGCGGGGGTTCCACGGTAGGTGGCGCCGACCGCCTCAGCAGCATCCTCCACCACCGGAACACCATACTGAGACGCGATGGCCAGAATGCGGTCGTAGTCGGCACACTGTCCGTAGAGGTCCACGACAACGATCGCCTTGGGGAGCTTTCCTTTTCGGGAACAGGCCTCGAGCTCCTCGGCCAGCAACGAGGGATCCATGTTCCATGTCTCATGGTCGCTGTCGATGAAGACGGGCTCCGCACCGCAGTAGACAATTGGATTCACCGTGCCAGCGAATGTCAACGAAGAGCAGAGGACCTCATCTCCCCTGTC
>CAYYOV010000074.1:0-9057 GCA_964473365.1 uncultured Ignavibacteriaceae bacterium | reverse complement strand
AGTGAGCCTCGGCAACCCCAGACCTTTACCTTCATTGCTTTGCCTTCAGTCGTCGACAACGCGGGTCGATGGGCCGGCTCCGTATGCGCTGGGCTGGCCGGAAGAGTGAGCATCCTCTAGGACCCGAATTCTTGTTGATGGTACTCCAACGGAGTCTGAGAAGCAACGGACGGCTTCTTCATCCATTCACATCGGTGCCGAGTTCGTACGAGGTGAGATTGAGGACCCAATCCCAGGTATGCGAAGGTTCGTCGACGGCCTTCTTCCCGATTCACTAAGGATATGCTATGGTTGCGCGCAAGGCCATCGATGCAAACAGGCTCGCCCGGAAATGCGGCAGTCAGGTGTGGACCTCTCTGCTTCACGTGGGCGTGGGATATTTGTCTGGACGGGCGCTGCGACGATTCGTCATGCTCGAACGAACGTTGTCTCCTGAAGCCGATTCTTCTCAGTCACATTCGTCGCGATCGCGCCTCCGATACTTGCCGTATCATCGCGGAAGAGCGCAATAGGCGTCAACAGGCAATTCAGCCTTGGCGACGAGGTTGGCGAACCGCTTGTCGTCGCGAAGCGGATCGAAATCCGGATAGAACAGGGCCAGCACGATCGGGGTCTTTCTGGCAACGCACTGTTCGAGCTCGGTCAACGCCCGTTCCTTTTTCCCTTCAAACAGCAACGCGAAGACGAGTTCCTCACGCCTCGGCCAGTCCAATCGTTCCAACGTTCGTGTTCGCCACGATTGGAAGTCCTTCCACGGTCCCGAGCGGGGGAGCCCATCGACGTCGATACCTCTTCCACGGAAGAGCTTCTCCCACCAGGTCCGTGCTTCATCAAGACGCCCCTCGTGTTCACAGATCATGGCCAGTTGCCACAAAGCGCCATCCCAAACTGAATCAACCTCAAGGATCCGCAATGCTTGTCGCTCGGAGTCCCGATTGCGTCGGGTCGCGTAGTACCATCCTGCGAGGTTGCAGCGGGGATACTGCGAAAGTGGGTCCAGCGCAACGGCGATCTCGGCCTGCCGAACACCTTCATCATATCGACCGACGAGCATCAGCATCCAGCTATAGTTGGTGACGATAAAGCCATCACGCGGATTGAGTTCAACGGCCTTGGAAAGGGCCGCGAGACATTCGGGGATCCTGCCCTCCGCCCAGAAGAGCTGACCCTGTGCGGTATAGGCTCGACCCGAACGGGGATCGATCTCCAGGGCACTCGCTATAGACCGTTCGGCCTCCGCGACCAGCCCTTCGGGGACGTGGAGTCCCATGGCTTTCCGATGGACGACCGAGAGCGCGATCCCGACATGAGCGTCGACAGACGTAGGATCGATGCGGACGGCCCGCTTCATGAGTTCATAGACTCGGTCGAAACTTGCGCTGTCATTCGCTGAATTCAGCAGGAAATTGCCGCGAGCAACGAGATCGAACGCCTCCGGGTCCACTTTTCGCGATTCGCTCAGCTTCGAGCGTTCGTCCGGTGTCAAAACGATGCTGATCCGCTCTGTGATGGAACGCGCGAGCGCCGCCTGAAGGTCCAGGACGCTCTCCAGTTTCTGGTCGAAGCTCTCAGACCAGAGGTTGTTCTCATCCGACGCCCGTATGAGCTGAGCATTGACCCGCACGCGATCGCCCGACCGGAGCACGGTTGCAGTGATCAGGGCCTCCACGTTCAATGCCCTTCCGATGTCGGGGAGCAATTCGCGCCGGTTTCGATAGACCATAGCAGATTTTCGAGAGATGACGCGAAGCGATTGGATCTTGCTCAATTCTGTGATGAGCTGATCGGTCATCTCGTCTGCAAAGTACTCCTGCTCCGGATCCTTCGTCAAGTTCTCAAACGGAAGAACTGCCAGTGAGCGGATCGTGGATGCGGGCGGCTCAGATGCAAAGTGCCAGATGACGATAGTGGCGACGATCACGGCCCCGATGAGCCCAAGCTGAAAAGGGCGTCGATCGATCAGGGCCTCGTGGACCTTCGGCGTTCGGTGTGCGTCTGTGCCAGCGGAGGCCGGCCTTCCAAGGTCTTCGAGCAGATCGGCTGCAGACTGATATCGGTTGCGGGCGTCCTTTTCCAGGAGTTTCATCACGATACGTTCAACATCACTCGGGACCTCGGGCCGGCTGGCAGTCAGTGGCTCAGGCGTCTCATGCAAAACCTGATACACGACGGCATCGTTGTAGTCCGCACGGAAGGGCCGCTTGCCTGCGATCATCTCGTACATCAACACGCCGAGTGCCCAGAGGTCGGTTCGAGCGTCGACGGATTCGCCTCTGATCTGCTCAGGCGACATGTAGGCCACCGTCCCCGCGGTCACGCCGAGCTGTGTGACAACGGTGGCGTCGCGTGGCTTCGCCAGTCCGAAATCCAGGATCTTGATACCCCCCGTGGGAGTGACCATGATATTGTGACCCTTGACATCTCGATGCACGATGCCGTGCTGATGGGCAGCGTGAAGACCGTCAACGATCTGTCGGGTCATGCGCATGATATCATCCATCGACTGACGTCCCGATGCGATGACCTCAGCCAAGGTCTGACCCTCGACCAATTCGAACGCAATGAACGTGTTTGCAGGGTCGGGGTCCACCTCAAAGACGGTAGCGATATTCGCGTGACTGAGGAGGGCAGACGCCTGGGCTTCGTGGATGAATCGTCGTCGGGCATCTGCATCGGATAAGAACGATTGGGCGAGAAACTTGAGCGCCACAGTACGACGCAACCTGGTGTCGAGGGCCTTATAGACAACGCCCATGCCCCCCTCGCCAAGCTTTTCGAGGATCTGATAGTGTGAGATCGTCTGACCGATCATCATGGTTGGGCTCACTGCGGATGAGAGAAGACTCCAACCAAGTCGATGCCGCTTGCGGTTGGGGTTCTCACAATGCCTCTGCCGAATAGGGTGGGTGGTAGGAGCAACGGGGCCATCTCGGGTTGCACAATGTCGGATTCTCGGTAAGAAGAATCAACGCCAGGAACGCCCCTATTTTGCAGTACTCCTGGCTTCCGTGGGCAGCGTTTCCGTTACCGAGTGCGGCGAATGGTTCTCATCGACCAACGACGGCACCACAAGAATGTCGGTTGTTCTCTTCTTTGTATGGCTGCCATGTGACTGTTGTAGTGGAACGGATCTTTCGTCCATTGGTCTCTCATTCTGTCTCGGCTGCATCCTGCACAATACTGATCGTGTGAATTGACTCGTCTCTCTTGCCGACCGAAAGAAGATTGCATCGCGCGAAGCGGATAAGGAACAGGTCAACGGTTAGCCGATCCATCGTGGTGGCTCCGCAAGACCCATTCAACCCTCGTTGACATGATTCCGGAAAAATGTTACAGAAATCGGATGAGGCTGACTCTGCACCCGGATCTCGGCGAAAATGTGCCATCCCGAGCATTTGAAGTGCTTCGGCTCGTCGCGCAACGTCTTCGACATCGTGCCCGCGCTTTGGTTCTGTCGGAACAAAATGTCATATTCCATCGTTCACAAAAGATCGCGTGCATACTTCGAGAATCCATACCGCTCTGAAGACCCTGGCGCTCGCCATTGTGATCTTCAATGCGACAGGTCTCACCGTCGTCGTGAGATACTGTTCGATGAGCGAATCGTCGGAGTGTTGCTGCGTCGACGCCGATCGACCGTCCGGGCAGGATGGATCGACGACCATCACCGCCGAACGCATGCCATGCTTCAGTTCCGAGATCGTCGGCGGCCTTGGTGATACGAAGGCCACGGTCGTTCCTCAGGATTGTCCCAAACAAGCCGCCGGTATCGTGGTCGTCCTTCACACCATTTCTGTCGATGCGCTCTCGCCTCTCCATGCACGCGCGTATCACCCCGCGAATGACGTTGCACCGCCCCTGAGCGACATTTGTATCAGCGGCGGCTCCCTCCTTATCTGAGATCCTCCAGACGATAACGCTGTCCGTTCGTCGAACGGCTGGCACCGTCGTACCGTGTCGTCTGCCTTTTTTGCCCCGGAGGATGTATGATCGAACGAATCATCGATTGGAGCGCCAAGAACCGCTTCATCGTCATTCTGCTCTACCTGCTCGTTACGGGCTTCGGTATCTATAGCGTCGTCAACCTGCCTGTCGATGCCATCCCGGACCTTTCGGAGAACCAGGTGATCGTGTTCACCGAATGGATGGGAAGGTCGCCCGAAGTGGTGGAGCAACAGGTCACCTACCCGATCTCGTCAGCGCTACAAGGCCTGCCGGACGTGAAGGCGGTACGTGCCACGTCCATGTTCGGCATGTCCTTCGTCTTCGTGATCTTTGAGGACAAGACGGACCTGTATTTTGCGCGCAATCGGGTCGTCGAACGCCTGTCCCTCGTCCAAGCCCAGCTCCCGCCGAATGTCACACCCGTCCTGGGCCCGGATGGCACCGGAGTCGGTCACGTCTTTTGGTACACCGTCGAGGGCAAGGACTACGACCTTGCGACGCTGCGTTCGATCCAGGATTGGTATCTGCGGAATAACCTTGTATCCGTCGACGGTGTCGCCGAGATCGCCAGCATCGGCGGATTCGTCAAGCAGTATCAGGTCGATATCGACCCGATGAAGATGCGGTCGTACAACGTGACGATCGGGGATGTTGTTTCCACCATCCAACGGAACAACAACGAGGTCGGCGGCAAGCTGCTCGAGATCAGCGATGCCGAATACTTCGTCCGAGGGCAGGGCTACATCACCTCGACGGCGGACATTGACAGTCAGTTCGTCAAACTGGGACCAGGGGGGATCCCCGTGCTCGTGCGGGACGTGGCCACGGTCCAATTGGGCGGCGATATCCGGCGCGGCTTGTTGGAGAAGAACGGCGAAGGGGAGGTGGTCGGTGGCATCGTCGTCATGCGGAGCGGGGCAAATGCGCGTGAGGTGATCGACCGTGTCAAGCAACGCATCGCAGACATCCAGCCGGGCTTACCACCGGGTGTGACGATCGAGCCATCGTACGACCGTTCGACCCTCATCGAAGCAGCCATCGGTACCCTCGACCGGGCCCTCATTGAAGCCAGCATTATCGTGGCTGTCGTTGTCACGATCTTCCTGCTGCATTTTCGATCGATCGTCCGGATCCTCATCGAGCTCCCGATCTCGGTGCTGATGTCGTTCGCTCTGATGTACGCGTTCGGCATTACCTCCAACATCATGTCGCTGGGGGGCATCATCCTTGCCATCGGGGTGATCGTCGACTCGTCCATCGTCCTGGTGGAGAACGCCTACCGCAACATCGCGAACGCGCTTGCCGAAAAGGGCCATCTGACGGACAAAGAATATCGCGACATCTCCATTGTATCGGCCAAGCAGGTCGGACGGGCGATCTTCTTCTCGGAATTGATCATTCTCGTCGGCTTTCTCCCCGTCTTCTTGTTGACCGGGCAGGAGGGGAAGCTGTTCCACCCGCTCGCCTTCACAAAGACATTCGTCATGATCTCGTCGGCGATCGTCGTGATTAGTCTGATTCCCGTGCTGATGACGATGCTCATGCGCGGGTCGTTCCGTCCGGAATCTGCCAACCCAGTCACCCGGTTCTTCATACGGTTGTATGAGCCGGTGATCCACTGGGTGCTGAAACATCGCGCCGTGACGATCGGGCTGAACGTATGTGCTCTCCTCATCACGATCCCCATGATCATGGGCATTGGATCGGAGTTCATGCCTCCGTTGGATGAGGGATCGCTGCTCTACATGCCGGTGACACTTCCGAACGCTTCGGTAGCCGAAGTGTCACGCATCATGGGGGCACAGGACCGGCTGATCAGGAGTGTGCCTGAGGTCGATCATGTCCTTGGGAAGGCCGGCCGTGCTGAGACGGCGACCGACAACGCTCCCACGAGCATGATCGAGACGATCATCTTGCTGAAACCGAAGGACCAGTGGCGTCCCGGGATCACGAAGAAGGACATCGTTCAGGAACTGGACGCGAAGTTGCAGATCCCGGGCGTCCGCAACGGGTGGACGCAGCCGATCATCAATCGCATCAACATGCTTTCGACGGGCGTGCGAACAGACATCGGCTTCAAGGTCTTCGGCGATAACCTTGACACGCTGGAACACTACGCGATCAAGGCCGAACAATTGCTGAAACAGGTCCCCGGCGTGGCCGATGTCGTTGCGGAACGGATCGGGAACGGGTACTACGTCGATATCATCCCAAAAAGAACGGCACTCTCTCGTTACGGACTCAGCCGCGGCGACTTGCAAGACATGATCGAGATCGCGGTTGGAGGACAGAACCTGGGCGTCGTCCTTGAAGGACGGATGCGATTCCCGGTACGGGTCCGATTTCAACGTGAATATCGGGACAACGTCGAAGAGCTGAGGCGCCTCTTCATCCCGGTGCGCACCTCGGAGATGTCAGGCTCCGCCATGACCACCGGCGCGGGCCCGGATCAAACAGGAACAGGTGGCGGAATGTCCGGCATGGGTTCGGCACCGTCATCGGCTCCGAAGGCCGTCCCGGTCACATCGGCATCCGCGTTCGGCTCAAGCTCTCTGTACGATCCTGTTGAATCCGCCGGCATTGCATACGTCCCCCTCTCGGAGGTCGCCGACATCAAGGTTGTCACCGGACCTCCGATGATCAGCAGCGAGAATGGCCAGCTGCGGGCCATTGTGTACCTCAATGTCCGCGGACGTGATATGGGCAGTGCGATCGAGGAAGCAAAGACGGTTGTCGAAAGCGGGCTGCACCTTCCCCCGGGATATACATCCATGTGGAGCGGTCAGTATGAGCACAAGATGCGGGCGCAGCGCACGCTCGCGTACGTCATGCCGATCGTCTTTCTCGTCATCTTCCTGCTGCTCTACTTCACGTTCCAGGACTACGTCGAGGCAGGGGTCGTTATGCTGTCGGTCCCCTTTGCCCTCATCGGAGGCGTCTACGTCGTGTACGCGCTGGGTTACAATTTTTCTGTTGCCGTGTGGGTCGGGTTCATCGCCCTCTACGGGATCGCCGTGGAAACAGGAGTGGTGATGGTGGTCTATCTGCATGAGGCCCTGGACAAACGTATCCGAGCGCACCAGCGGGGAGAACGCGCGTCCTTGACACTCCAGGACATCTACGATGCCACGGTGGAAGGTGCTGTCCTTCGTTTACGTCCGAAGATCATGACGGTCGCCACGAGCATGATGGGACTCATTCCGGTCATGTGGGCGACCGGCGCCGGCGCTGACGTCATGAAACCCCTTACGGCTCCGATGATCGGAGGTCTGCTGACATCGGCAGTCCATGTGCTCGTCGTGACGCCGGTCCTCTTTATTATCATGAAGGAGCGGGCCTTGAAGAAGGGGACGCTGGAATTGTCAAAGATGGCCGATTTCATCAAAGAGGGCGAATGATCATGAAAACAATCAGGCTCGCGGTCGCGGCCGTGCATATCCTCGTCGTTGCGCAGGCCCAGACCGTCGATTCGCTCACGCGCGAGGCGCTGCTCAACAACCCACAGCTTCGGTCATACAGCTATCAGATCGAGGCAGCGGATTCACGCGCCGCATCCGTGGGGGCGCTGCCGGCTCCGACGGTGGGCGTCGAGTTCAGCCAGGTGCCCGCTTCGAGCGCGAACATGCTCACGGATGCGATATCGAACAACCTCGTCGTCTCGCAGATGTTCATGCTTGGCGGAAAACTGTCGGCGATGTCGGAGGTGGAACGACGCCGGGGAGTGGTCATCGGGCAGGCGCTCGAGGCTGCGCGTGTTCAGCTGCGGAATCGGGTCCGAATGGACCATGCCCGCCTCTGGCTGCTGGATCGGCAGATCGACGTACAGCGTCGCACGCTCGGGGTCTTCACCGAGTTGGAGAGCGCGATGGAACCGCAGGTTGTCACCAACCGCATGCGTCAGGCTGACCTCTATTCGATCCAAGCGGAGGTCGCTTCCCAACGCGCTCGCCTGCGGGACCTTCGAACGAAGCGCACAAACCTGCAGAGTGAGATCAACGCCACTCTTGGCCGGGACGACCTGTCGCGCGACGTCGTCTCAGAGAGTGAGCTCAGGACGCCTCCACTCGTGTTGGACGAGGGGTCGCTCATCGAACAAGTCCGTAGCGTCAATCCCTCGTTGATGGCCATGGATCGGATGAAAGAAATGAACGATGCAGAGATCGCCGCGGCTCAAAAGGGCCTGATACCTGACCTCATGGTCCAGGGAATGCTGATGCGCATGCCGAACGGCATGCTCCTCACGTCGGGTCACCGTTCCATTCCGGCGATCCAACAAAGTGTCGCCGGCATGGCCATGTCGAAGCCCGAATGGATGTACAGCGTGATGGCGTCGATCACGCTCCCATTCGTCCCGTGGTCTTCCGAACGAGCGAACGCGAAAGAGGCCGAAATGCGGTCGACGAACCTCAGCATCGACGTTCAGAAGGAGGGCATGCAGCGGGACATGATCGCCTCGCTGCGGGCATCCATTGGACGATATCGAACGTCGGATTCGCTGGTCCATGAATACGAAACGGAGATCCTGCCGCTCATGCGTCAGGCCGCGGAAGCACAGACCGGTGCCTATTTGACAGGCCAGGTCCCCATCACGACCGTGTTGGATGCGCGACGGATGGAATTGATGAGACAGGATGAGTACCTCATGGTCGTTGCCGACCGCGAGATGGCCCACGCCGAGATCGAAATGATGATCGCTACACCCCTACCATAATTCACTCTTCCAAAGGAGCAATACCATGAGATCACTGCATGCCGTCCTTGCGCTCGTCGCGATGCTCGGTACGTCAGCCCAAGGGCAATCGATGATGGGACAACACCACCCGCAGGATTCATCGAAAGCCAAGAAAGGGATGATGGGGTCGATGCACTCCAAGGGATCGGAGACCGCTTCCTACTCCTGCCCGATGCATCCCGAGGTCACGTCCGATAAGCCGGGCACGTGCCCGAAATGTGAAATGGATCTGGTCAAGGGGTCGAAGAAGATGACTGACGACGCCGTGACCTATACGTGTCCCATGCATCCGGAAGTCACGTCCGCCAAGCCAGGGAAGTGCCCAAAGTGCAAGATGGCCCTGGTCAAGGAAGTGAAGAAGCCATCAAGCGACGAAGCGG
>CAYYOV010000073.1:0-9206 GCA_964473365.1 uncultured Ignavibacteriaceae bacterium | reverse complement strand
CAATGGCAGCGCGGGCGCGTCCACGCCCTGTTGTTTGCAGCGCTCCATCGGATGGCCGCAGACTTTGATGAACTCGAAACCACCTGGATGTCTCCGGGAAATCCGATCTCGATACGAGCCGCCGACCGCTTTGGGATGCGGGAGGACAAGCACTTTGTCATCATGGAAAAGGGGATCAGTGAACGTCGCACGACGTGACGGCGTCCTTGACGGCGATCTCGAGGGTCTGGTCATAGTCCGTCGGCGGGCATCAATTCGCAACAGCTTTGCAGGTCATTGACAGCGTCGTGACATCAGGACGCCCCCTCTTTCGGAGATTACCGGTGTGATCATGAGAACGAACATGGACCGTCACCGAACACCCGATCCAGCACAGTGGGGTCTGGGGGTCAGCCAGACAGGCGCCCTCCAACTCGGCACCGTTTCGCTTGCCGAATTGGCCCTCCAGTATGGGACCCCGTTGCATGTGGTACACGGCGAGCTGCTCGACGAACACGTCCGCACGGCTCTCGAGGCAGCGCGAAGGTGGTATCCCGGTCCAGCGACCGTCCACTTCGCCATGAAATGCAACGGCGTTCCAGGCATCGTCGAACGGATCCGACTCGCAGGAGCGTCGATCGAGGTGATGAGCTCCCTCGAACTCGAGACGGCGGTCAACGCAGGCTATGATGGACGGCAGATCATCGTGAACGGCCCCGGGAAGGGAGAGGCGTTGCTATGCCAGTGCATTGATCAGGGTGTCCGATTGATCATCGTCGATTCACTCGCTGAGCTGGATCGGCTCGCCCGTGTGGCCACATCGGCCAACACGGTGGCCGACATCCTCCTGCGCGTCAATCCCGACATCATTCCTGAAGGAATGAACGCAGGTTCGGCCACCGGCAGCAGAACTGCTTCGGTGTTCGGCTTGGACCTCAAAGGCGGCGAGGTGGACGTAGCCCTCGAACGACTGGTCGCTGAACCAGCGTTGCGTCTCCGGGGGTTTCATCTCCACATCGGTACCGGGATACGTCAGCCGGCCGCATATGTGCCCGCCGTGCGCCTCCTGGCAGATCTCATGCGTCACGCTGCCTGGCTCGGTCATTCCCCCGATGTGATCGACGTTGGAGGCGGTTTTGCTGCCCCGTGGACGCGGGAGTTCACGTCGGCGGAAATGCTCGGGTATAGCGTCCTTGGTCGGCTGCCACGATTGGGCCAACCCGCACCTTCGCTTGAGGCGTTCATCCACAAGATCGCGGAAGCTGTGAGGGAACAATTTGCCGCACAACGGCTCCCGGAACTGATCTTCGAGCCTGGACGCTCGATCACCTCCCCCGTGCAGTTCCTCCTCCTGACCGTGACAGATGTCAAGCGACGGCTCGGGATCGGTCAATGGCTCGTCACGGATGGCGGGCTGGGCACCGTAACGATGCCAACCTACTACGAAGTGCACGAGATCCTTCCCTGCCGCGAACCACGGCGGCCCCGCACGGAGACCGTGACGATCCTCGGCCCGGGCTGCTTTTCTGGAGATGTCGTCTACCGCAACAAGCGCTTTCCTGCTACGCGGCCGGGCGATGTGCTGGCGCTGATGGATTCGGGCGCGTACTTCACGGCCCTTGAATCGAACTTCGGACACCCACGTCCGGGCATCGTTGCGGTGGATGGCAACACCGTCACCGTCCTGCGGCGTCGCGAAACGGCTGCCGATTTTTTCCTCCGGGACTGTCGCTCCACCGGACACGCATCACAGAGAACTTCCCGATCTCACGAGGTGACCCCATGACCTACACCATCTCCACTCAAGGCCACGATCCGTTGCGCGATAGCGTGGCGGCTTCGTTGGCGGCCTCCTTCGAAGCGCACGGCGCCCGACGCACCGAGGACGTGAACGGCCTGCAATTTGTCCTCAACCTGACCTCCACCGCAGCGCCGAGGCCATACCGTCGACGATCGCAGAGTGTCTTTGTGATCTCGATCGTGACACTGCCGACGGCAACGCCCGATCTCCGCTCGTTCTGCTATACCACGCTCGTCCGGTCCTTGTCGAACCTGCTGTTGTGCATCATCCCCTCGGAAGTTGGCAATCCCTCTCCCAATGGATCAACCGTCTACTTCACGACTCCCGAAGCGGGTTTCTATCACCTTCCGTTCGACCCGGCGCTCGTCTTTGCGCGTGTGTGGCCCATCGCCACGGCACAATACTCGACGGAGAATGTACTGGTGTCCGACCTGCCGGCCAGATACTGGAGAGGCTCATCGGTGGTCGAGGAGATCTGCCGACATGGCGCCGCGCTTGACCGACTTGGTGTGCTCCCGCTCCCGTTCCCCCTCGACCAGATCCTGCCCAGCCGAGAGCGGCATCATCTTTACAAGATCTTCGGTATGACCGGCTTGAGCTACGGCAACCTGAGCGCTCGTGAGCGTATCGCGGAGTTCTCGAACGGTTCATTCTGGATGACAGCGCGCGGATGCGACAAGGCTCATCTCAAGGGAGTGGGGCGGGATGTTCTGATGGTCCGGACCTTCGATTTCGATCACGGGTCAGCCCACATTTCTATGCCTCCGGACGGCGAACGTACGGCCCGTGTGAGCGTTGATGCCGTCGAGCACGCGATGATCTACCATTCGTATCCGCAGGTCGGCGCGATCGTGCATGTCCACGCGTGGATGGACGGCATTCCCGCGACCCAGCAGAACTTTCCGTGCGGCACGCTCGAGCTGGCCGAGGAAGTGTCGCGCCTGTTGGCCGCGACCCCGGACCCGGGCCGGGCAATCGTGGGCTTGAAGAACCATGGCATCACCGCCACCGGACCATCGCTCCAGGATATCTTCGCCAGGTTCGACGGTCACCTGCGGACCGAAGTACCGATGTACGCCTGAGGTTCGCCATGTGGCCTTTCACCATCCGCATGCTACGAGGTCGACCGCTCCGCCTCGTCATGACCATCAGCGGCGTCAGCCTGTCCGTACTGTTGATGGGGTTCCTCCTCGCGCTCTATCGAGGCGTGGAAGAGGGCTCTGTGGCGTATCTGCGCGACACGCAGGCCGACGCCTGGGTGCTTCAGGAGCACACCACGAACATCCTGCGGGGCTTCTCCTTGCTAACCCGTGCCCACGGGACGTTGCTTTCGGAGTGTTCTGCTGTCGGAACAACCGCTCCCGTGTTGTTCCGGCTGACCGCTGTCGAAACACCGCGAGGAACGGCCACGCTCTACTTGGCGGGCTTTGATCCGGCAGCGGCCATGGGGGGACCCCGTCGACTTGTCGAAGGACGCAACGTCGACGGCAACGGAGAGATCGTTCTCGACGAAGCCTTCGCCCGCGCGTGGCGGATCAAGGTCGGCGACCCCATGGCGATCCAAGGCACGACGTTCCGGGTCGTTGGACTATCCGACCGTACGAACATGGTGGTCATTCAATACGCGTTCGCCACGATCTCTGATGTGCAACAGCTGTACGGCGTCTCCGACCTCGTGTCGGTCTACGCCGTCCGGCGGCGTCCTGGGGTTTCCGTGGAGGATCTGGTCCGCTCACTGAGTGGCGAGATCCCCGGCGCTCAGGTGATGACGAACGAGGTGTTCGTCGCGCAAAACCTGCGCGAAATGCGGTCAGGCTTCCTACCCGTCCTGATGGTGCTGGCCGTGGTCGGGATCGTAGCGCTGGGAGCGATCGTTGGCCTGTTGCTCATGCTCGATGTTCTCGAACGCCGTGCCGACCTGGCCGTCCTCAAGGCGATCGGCGCGCCGTCGAACTTTCTTCCTGGGTTCGTGATCATCGAGGCGCTGGTCGTCGCGGGAGTCGGTCTCGTTTTCGCGGGTGCTGCAGCGATCCCACTCGCTTCAGCCGTACGAACCCTCGCCCCCGAGGTCGCGGCGGTCATCTCGTTCGCCGATCTCGCCTCGATGGTGGTGGGGCTCCTGACCATCGCCCTGGTCAGCACAATAGTCCCTCTCCGCCGCTTGCGATCGATCTATCCGACCGAGGCCTTCCAGTGAACCCCTACGTGACATTGACGAACGTTAGCCGATCGTACGCGACGACCGGCGGATCGACGGTGCTACACAACGTCTCGATGCAGGTGCTGGCTGGTGAAATCGTGTTGATCCTTGGCCCAAGCGGCAGCGGCAAGACGACGCTCCTGCAGATCATGGGAGGATTGCTCGCACCGTCGGACGGTGACTGCTGCCTGTTCGGTCGCCGATGGGACCAGATACCGGAGAACGAACGTCAATCGTGGCGGGCACGGCGCATCGGGTTTGTCTTCCAGAGCTTTCGACTTATCTCGTCGCTGACGGCCCTGGAGAATGTGATGCTGGCGTCCGTCTTCGCCGGTGCTGGGTCGAGTGAGGCACGTAGAGCAGCGTTCGAGGCACTCAACGTCGTGCATCTGCCCGACAAGGCCGACCGGATTCCCTCCATGCTCAGTCACGGGGAGCAGCAGCGCGTCGCTGTCGCGAGGGCAATCGTCAATCACGCGCCGCTGTTGCTGGCCGACGAGCCGACCGCCAGTCTGGAAGGATCTCAGGGTCTGGCTGTGATCGACCTGGTGCGCGAGCGCGTGCGCGCCGAGGGCTCGTCTGCCGTCATCGCCAGTCACGACACACGATTGATCAGCCTGGCGGATCGCGTCTTTCACCTCCGGGACGGTGTTGTGGATGCCTCGGCCCGATGTGCATGATCCGTTCCGCCTTTGTCGCTTTCGCTCTTGCAAAAAATGTCCCGACTCACATCCATTTCAGGAGGTCATCATGAGACTCTTCACTGCCTTGCTGCTCGCCACGGCGCTCGTCCTGTTCGTCGATTCATCGTCTGCGGCGACATCAGATACCCTGACAATCCTGCATATCAATGACACCCATTCCAATCTCACCGCGCACGGCCCGCGCGGCTCCGACCTTGTCGGGACCCAGGGGGGCATCGCACGCGCAGCGACCGTTGTTGGCATGACACGCATGTCGGAGCCAAATGTTGTCTTTTTGCACGCCGGCGACTATTCTATCGGCGACCTGATCTACAACTTCACGTTCGGGGTACCGGAACTCCAGATCCTGCAACAACTTGGGCTCGACGCCATGGCGGTCGGGAACCACGAGTTCGACCTGACCCCCGAGGCGTTGATGGGTGCCCTTCCAGAAGCGTTCGGGCCGACATCACCATATCCGTTCCTGAGCGCCAACGCCGTCCTCGATTCGCCATCCGTGAGCGCTCTCCGATCATATGTCCAGCCACATCTGATCAAGGATTTTGGGGGTATCAAGGTGGGGATCATCGGGCTCACGACGCCGGAAGCGAACGTCATCTCCCAACCTTCTCCCGTCTTCATCGATACATCCATCGACGTGGTCCTTGAACGGGAGATCACGGCACTCGTCACCGCCGGCACGCATGTGAACATCCTGCTCTCGCACATGGGCCGGCGGTACGACGAGATGATCGCCGCCTCGACGCCATATCTGCATGTCATCGTCGGTGGGCATGATCACGATGTGCTGGAGGCACCCGAGCCGGTCGTGAACCCTCTCGGCGATACAACATGGATCGTGCAAGCCGGCGCGAATTATTCGTTCATCGGCAAGCTTCGCCTGACGGTGAATGGTTCAGCGGTCCGGCCCCTCGACTACCGTCTGATCCCCTTGGACGAAAGTGTTCCACCGGAACATGACGTGGACTCGATCGTTACGTCGCTTGAATCGTACGTCGCAGGCCTGATCGGTCTGGGACTGGAGCATGAGGTTGCGACGACCGACCTCTTGACCTCACGGTTGGTCGAGATCCTGGCGCCCTATCATCCGGCATCCATGCTCCAGGCGATCCGGCAGAATCCTGCCGGGCTCACCGAGCTTCTGACGGACCTCCCCACAATCCATGAAGCAATTGCCCCTGTGGCCGCCGCTGTGGCGGTGAGCCTGCGGGCGGCCGGGCACACGGATCTCGGAATGACCACTGCCGGTGCGACCGCCCAACCGTTGCCGCCGGGACCCATCACCGGCCTTGACCTCTATCGTATGATCGGCTACGGCTACAACACGAACGACCGGCTCGGATATCGACTCGCCACCTTCGACATCAGAGGGTCCGACCTTCTTTTGGCCCTCGAATGGGGGCTGTCTTCGATCGAATACAACGATGAGTACTTTCCTGTCGGGTTCCCTCTGCGATATACGTACTCCGCCGAGCGTCCCCCTTTTACCCGCGTTGATTCCGTCTGGATCGGCGGGACGCTCCTCGACAGTAGTCGCGTTTACTCGGTCACAACCAACGAATTTGTCCTTGCCGTCCTGGCCGGTTACGTGGCTCCTCAGCTAGGCATCACGATCGCTTCACCGAACGTCCTTGACAACACGTCAGAGCTTCTGGCGGTCCTCACATCTCCTTTGATCGTGGCTGGAGCGGTTGCCGGAACGGATGTTGTACCGGCGAAGTTCTCCCTCGAGCAGAACTATCCCAACCCGTTCAACCCTGAAACGGAGATCGGCTATACGACACTGCACGAGGGTTGGGTGAGGTTGGCGATCTACGATCTCTTGGGACGCGAAGTCGCTGTACTGGTCGATGAGGTGCAAGGATCCGGATGGCATGTTGTGCCGTGGAGGGCAAATGCGGCATCGGGAGTGTATTTCTATCAGATAACGTTCACTGTGCCTCACAGCGGCACTCGATTCTCACAAACAAGAAAGATGGTCCTCCAGAAATAGTGGTGCAGCAGCTCAAGCGGGGCGGCCGGTGCCGCCGCTCCGCTTGTTGCTTTTGGCTTCTGAAATCTGCACCGTCCTGTCACGCTTCGAGCGTACGTTGGCATGGACCCCCAGCCATTCCGCACTTACCGCATCATCGCCTTCGACCTGTTGCTCTTGCTCTTCGGCATCAGCAACATTCCGTCGGTGATCGACCGAGCCCGCCTTCCGGTCATCTGTGCTTCAATGGGCTCGAAGACAGTGATCGCGTCGGTCGAATCCGGACCCGGTGTAAACATGCTTCAGCCCGGTGATGTCCTCATCGCCTGGAATGATATCCTGATTGGCCGGCCCGAGCAGGTGGAATTCCTCGGCGATCGTTCTCGCATCGGGGAAACGATCGTGGTGACCCTCCAACGCGACGGGGTCCTACTGAAGGTGCCGGCGACGCTCGTCGCATTCGCGTCGTCGTTGCGGTTCGCCCTCGTCTACGGGATCACCGGCCTCGTGGTCCTTTCGCTCGCGATGTTCCTCCTCCTCAAGCGGCCCCTCGATCCCGCCGCCCGATCGTTGCACAGAGCGCTCATCGCCCTTGGAGCGCTCGTCTTGCTCACGCAGGGAGCGCTGGATGTCGACGATCCGCTCAGCTACATACGTCGGGCCGGTCTGTTCACCGCGTATGCGCTGACGGCGGCATTCTTCCTGGAGTGGACCCTCCGGTTTCCCGTTCTGCGGTTCGGAGGCCGCCGGTGGCCGCGAAGGGTGTTGACGTCGACGGCCGTGGCGTTCGCCCTTGGGCTTTCATGGTTCCACTTACACGCGATGCAGGACGGTTCCTTTGGAGCGTTTGACGTGTTCCAACGGCTGTATGAGGTCTTCCATCTCTACTTCCCCCTTCTGATTATCGCCGGGCTTATCGTGCTGAGCGTCGGCTACTTCTCCGAACCGGACACTGACCGGCGCCAGGCCTTGCGATGGATCCTCTGGGGATCGCTCGTTGGTGCGACCCCCTTTACGGTGCTCGTGGTGCTTCCGCAGGCGTTCGGCCCACGCTTCTACCTGGCAGAAGAACTTGCCACCGTGTTCGCCCTTGGTATTCCGGTGAGCCTCACCGTAGCGTTCCTGCGCTATCACGTCTTTGACGTGCAGGTGACCGTCTACCGTCGCCTGGCCTCACGCATCCTGGGGATCATCACGGGCAGCCTGGCGGTTCTTGCAAGTCTTGTCATTGTGTCGATCGGCCGAGAAGACCTGGTCTTTGATGATCATTTCTCCGTTTCCCTCGCCATCGCCGTGACGATGCTGTTGCTCCAGCCGGCCCGCGCGAAACTTCGTAGCTTGTTCGAAGAATCACTCCATCCGGTGCGGGGAGCGTTGGCTCAGGTCCTGCAGCGTGCCGGCGAGCGTTTTCAGGCGGCGATGAGTCCCGACCAGCTCGGCACCTCATTCGTCCACGAACTTACGATCAGTCTGCCGGGATTGTCGTTCTGTTGGTCGCGCGTCGAACCGGATGGTCGCCTTTCCGTCATGGCCTCACCGACACAGGCCCGAGAGATCGTCGACCTCCCTCCGAACGTCCGGTCGGCTCTCCGGCCAAGGAAGGTCGTGGCGCGGGCCGGGATCCTGAAGAGCGGCTTCGCGCCGGAGGCACCGTCGATCATCCAATGGCTGGATCAGCGCTCCGTTGACATGGCATTTGGCGTGCACGATGAATCCGGGATGCTCCTGGCGGTCATCCTGGTCCGCCGAGAATCAAAGCGCGAGCTGATCGCGCCCGAAGAGGTCCAGGCCATGCTGGCACTGTCATCGCTCGCGGCCGGCTCCCTGGCCCGACTGCATTTGCAGGAGATAGTCTTCATCGAGCAGCAGGGACGTCGTCGCTCGGACGAACTCAACCGACAAAAATCCCGGTTCGTCTCGAGTGTTTCGCATGATCTCCGAACTCCCCTGACATCCATCACGATGTTCGCCGAACTGATGCAGAATGCCGCCCTGCCGCCCGCCCGCGTCAAAGAGTACGCAGAGATCATCGAACGGGAGTCTCGGCGGCTCGGGCGGATGGTGGGCAATGTTCTGAACTTTGCCCGCATCGAGCGCGGATCACGTGAGTACGACCTCCGGGACATCGACCTGCGGCCGGTCATCCAGCGTTCGGTCGAAACCATGAAGGCGTATGCCTCAACGGTAGGCGGGACCATCACGCTCACGCTCCCACGCCGGCTCCCTTTGGTGCGTGGCGACGCGGACGCCATTCACGATGTCCTCCATAATCTTGTGGGTAATGCACTCAAGTACTCGAACCCTCCCCGGCGGGTGCGTGTCGTGGTCACCGTCGACCATCTGTGGGTGACGATCCATGTCCACGACAACGGCATCGGGATCCCTTCCGAGCATGTCGGGAACATCTTCGACGCTTTCTATCGGGTCAAGGACGCCCGAGCGGCCCAGACGGGGGGCGTTGGCCTGGGATTGGCGATCGTCAAGCATGCGGTCGACGCACATCAGGGAGCTGTCAACGTGGAGAGCACCGTCGGGAAAGGAACGACCGTG
>CAYYOV010000072.1:0-9245 GCA_964473365.1 uncultured Ignavibacteriaceae bacterium | reverse complement strand
CCATGACCGGCCACCTCATGCGCAAATACCACCGTAAAGTAGTCGACGGGCACATCGATCAATGCGAATTTTCCGAAGCGCCATGCCACCCCTCCTGCTTTTCCAACGGGGCTGCCTTCATCCCACCAACGGGACGGCAGAAGCCGGTCTTCCCACCGGGCGAGTCCGTGATGGATCGTCAGCAGGTCCTCAGTTGCCGTCCGCATCGACCACCTTGGATCGATCGAGAGGACCATACGTTCGGGCAGAGGCGCGTTGGTGCGGTCGGGGGAAGCGATAGGGTCCTGCCCCCATGCGGAGGCCGCCAACGTGAGGACGCATCCCCAGATCAGCCAATGACAGGCGACATGCCTTCGAACCGAAGCCATAGCTACGGCCGGCGCAGGTCGAACCGGTCAAGGTTCATGACCTTGTCCCAGGCCGCCACGAAGTCGCGGACGAACTTTCGCTGGGCATCGGAGCTGGCGTAGACCTCTGCGATCGCCCGAAGCTGGGAGTTCGAACCAATGACCAGGTCCACGCGTGTGCCGGTCCACCGAATCGCTCCCGTTGTGCGGTCCCGCCCCTCAAACACGTCGGCGTTTTCCGACACGGCTTTCCACTCCGTCCTCATGTCGAGCAGGTTCACGAAGAAATCGTTCGTCAATGTTCCGGGCCGCGAAGTGAAAACTCCATGTTTCGAACTTCCCACGTTGGCGCCCAGAACGCGCATGCCGCCCAGCAGAACCGTCATTTCCGGCGCGGTCAGCGTCAGCAACTGGGCTTTGTCGATGAGCAGCTCCTCGGACGGGACGGCGAATTGACTCTTGAGGTAGTTGCGGAATCCGTCCGCGACCGGTTCCAGCACGGCAAACGAGACGGCGTCCGTCTGCTTCTCAGAGGCGTCCATGCGTCCCGGCGTGAAGGGGACCATCATCCGAACGCCGGCGTTCCGAGCCGCCTGCTCGACGGCGGCACAGCCTCCCAGAACGATAAGGTCGGCAAGCGAAACCTTCTTGCCTCCCGTCCGGGCGCCGTTGAACGACTTCTGAATACGCGTCAGGGTCTTGAGGATCTTTGCCAGCTGAGCGGGTTGATTGACCTCCCAATCCTTCTGCGGGGCCAGGCGGATGCGTGCGCCGTTCGCGCCGCCGCGTTTGTCGGAACCGCGGAACGTCGAGGCCGACGCCCATGCGGTCGACACCAACTCCGATATGGAGAGGCCGGAAGCGAGGATCTTTGATTTGAGTGAAGCGATCTCCTTCGCGCCGATGAGCTTATGATCGACGGGAGGAATGGGGTCCTGCCAGATGAGCGCTTCCTTTGGGACCTCGGGTCCAAGGTAACGCGAGCGCGGCCCCATGTCACGATGCGTGAGCTTGAACCACGCGCGCGCGAACGCGTCGGCGAACTCGTCCGGATGCTCCAGGAAGCGGCGGGAGATCTTCTCATAGGCCGGGTCAAACCGAAGCGAGAGGTCGGTCGTCAGCATGGTCGGACCATGCCGCTTCGAGCGATCATGGGCGTCCGGGATGGTGCCCGCGCCGGCGTTGCCCTTCGGCTTCCACTGATGCGCCCCTGCCGGGCTCTTGGTCAATTCCCACTCGTAGGCGAACAAGATCCGGAAGAAATCGATGCTCCACTTTGTCGGTGTGGTTGTCCAGGTGACCTCAAGGCCGCTGGTGATCGTATCGCCCCCCTTGCCGGTGCCAAAGCGGTTCTTCCAGCCGAGACCCTGTTCCTCAAGGCCGGCAGCCTCGGGTTCGGGGCCGAGATGTTTGGGGTCGCCGGCGCCGTGGGCCTTGCCGAAGCTGTGGCCGCCGGCGATGAGCGCCACCGTCTCTTCATCGTTCATGGCCATGCGGGAGAAGGTCTCGCGGATGTCGCGCGCTGCGGCCACCGGATCGGGATTGCCGTTCGGTCCTTCCGGATTGACGTAGATCAGGCCCATCTGGACAGCGGCGAGGGGATTTGCCAGGTTCCGGTCTCCTGAGTACCGTCGGTCCTCAAGCCATTTCTTTTCGGAACCCCACGTGATGTCCTTCTCGGGTTCCCAGATGTCCTCGCGACCGCCAGCAAAGCCGAAGGTCTTGAACCCCATCGACTCAAGAGCCACGTTACCAGCCAGGATCATCAGGTCAGCCCAGGAGATCTTCCGCCCGTACTTCTGCTTGATCGGCCATAGTAACCGTCGCGCCTTGTCGAGGTTGACGTTGTCCGGCCAACTGTTGAGCGGAGCGAATCGTTGGCTTCCGTTCCCCCCACCTCCTCGTCCGTCGCCGGTGCGATAGGTCCCAGCGCTGTGCCAGGCCATCCTGATGAACAATGGTCCGTAGTGTCCAAAGTCCGCCGGCCACCAATCATGCGACGTCGTCATAAGTGTCCGAAGGTCTTTCTTGACTGCGGGGAGATCAAGGCTCTCGAATTCTTTCGCATAGTTGAAGGTCTTCCCCATGGGGTCAGACTTGGAAGACCTCTGGTGGAGGATGTCGAGGTTCAGCTGGTTCGGCCACCAGTCTCGGTTCGTCGTACGGTCGGCAGGTCGGATTCCGCCCATGGTCGTGTCCTTCTGTTTGTGATCCATGATCTCTTCTCCTCTTCGTGACGTGATCGAACTGCAGTGAGATATGTTGGGGATGGGCCTTGCCGTGATGCCGGCATGTCCTCAGTCCTTCCTTCTCGTGAAGGCGGACGATCCGACCCTTGAATCGCGACGCGGTAGAGATCGTTGCGACGACGGACCCTTTCGCGTCATCCGTCTGAGTCGCACCAGTTCGTGCCGGGCGCGTGAGGTGAACGCCGCGGTGCCGTAGGGCAAGACCATCGTGATCGCGAGTTCCACCTCGCGTGCGAGATCCGTCTCCTCACGGCACAGATTGACTAGAACGGTCATTGCGAAAACACGAACGGCGATCGGCTGCGAGATGTCTTCGAGGGCGTCGAAACAGACCTTCGCCACCCGTCCGGCCAAACGACGCGGCACCGTGACGACCTGGAGCACGTGCATCGCGGTTCGAACGACGGCGTTGTGAACACCGCGCTCCTGCATGCGCGTAACCATCGGCCCCAGCCACGGACCCATCATGTCGGGATGCGCATCTGCCACAAGCGTGACGACGCCTGCCGCCAATTGTGCACCGCGCCGGTCACCTTTTAGGTAGAGCTGCATTAATGTCGCCAGCCGCCGAGGATCGCAGCCCACCCAGTGAGTGAGCCGGTCGCGGTTCTCGCGTGTGTTGCCGAGGGCGAGCTCGGCTGAGAGATCGAAGAAGGTGGCAGTCATCTGTTCCGCGGACGGTGCAAGATGCACAGGAGTGCTCAAAGGCACAAAACGACATTACACTGTTCGCCGCAGGTGAATTGATTCCCAGTTGCGATGAAGGCCTTCCCAATTCCTGAAAAGCTCATGGGAAACCTTCATCCCTGATCGTCGGAATCATCCACGAGCGGCCAATCGGAGGGAAGATCTGCCATCGTCGCATTCTTGAGAATGGCACTTCATTTGCTCTGACCGGTCTGTTGTCAAAGGCTATTTCCCACCGAAGTGCGCACTCTCGGGAGCGTTCCATGAACCCACGCCTCGTTCTTGCCGCCCTCGCATGTGCTTCGACGACGCTGGTCGCGCAGGGTCAACCTGCCGGCGATGCATCGCTCGGAACACGCACCTATGATCAGTATGAACCCCCGGCTGCCTGTGGCTCGTCGTGTCACGTAGATTTCTACCAGCAGTGGCAGCAGGCGATGATGTCGAAAGCCTACACGCACCACTGGGACGAGATCGAATACTTCAACCTGGCCGTACCCCACGCGGAGAAGGACCCGAAGGTCGCGGGTGTCAAAGCCGGCTGTAACGGTTGCCACACGCCAATGGCCTTCCGGGCGGGTGATGTTCCCCCACCGCGGCCGGAAAAGAACTCACGGGCCAACGAAGCCGTGTCGTGCGACGTATGCCACACGGCCACCGGATTTGAAGGCGACACGCCCTACAATTTCAATTTCTATTCCGAACCCGGCCGCGTGAAATACGGTCCGCGTGAAGGACTCGTCTCACCGGCGCACGAGACCCGCAAGTCGGAGTTCATTCGATCAGCGGATTTCTGCGGCGTATGTCACAACGAGAAAGACCCGTACGGTGTTTGGGTGAAGTCCACGCACCTGGAGTGGAAGGAAGGTCCGTACGCGAGGGAGGGAGTTCCCTGCCAGCAGTGTCACATGACGTATGCGCCGGGACGGAATGCCACGATGGCACAGGACCTTCCCGACGTGGCCCAACATCTGTTCCACGGTGCCCATGACAACGGCAAAGTGCGTGGCACGATCGAAGTGCGCATCCATCCCAACATCCGCGAAGCAGAGCCCGGGGAGCGCGTAAAGCTGACAGTGGCCCTGTTCAACCAGAAGACGGGACACAAGTTCCCTACAGGTTCGGCGGAAGAGCGGCTCGTGTGGCTGCACGTTGAAGCGACCGACGCGAAAGGAACCGTGCATCATCTCCCCGTCGATCGAAAGGGATTCGACGGTGAGGACTTCACGATCGCAGCGAACACGTTGGCGTATCAGGACATGGGTGTTCCGCTGAACAAGCCCGATTTCCCCGGCATTCAGCGCGACGGCGTCCCGGTGGGTGACCGCATCTTCCGGTTGCCGTATTTGGATCCTCAGGGACGGATGACGATCATGCAATGGAATACGGCCTCGCAGGGCCCCGACTATCGGTTCGGTCCGCGTGAGACGAAGATGGAGACGTACACCTGGACCATCCCGAACACAGCAGCTCCGGGTCCGATGATCTTCACGGCCGTCCTGAACTATCAGAAGTTGCCGATGCCGATCGTGGAATTCCTCGGTGTGCCGAAGGAGGAGGCGGAGGTGGTTGAGGTCAATCGGCACCAGACAGACATCATGATACTTCCATAGCCAAACGTTCCAATCGTCCAAACATCAAAACATCCAGACAAACCTCCAGACGGCGAAAGCTACAAAGAGACCTCGCCGACCTTTCAGGTCAACGGTCTTCGGCGGTTTGAACGTTTGGTGGTGTGGATGTTTGCCTGGCGTTTGGACATTTGAATGTTTGGAACGTTCTTCCTAAGGAGCTCACATGAACCGCCCCTCATCGATCTTCATAAGCCTCCTCCTGGCCTCCGCATTGATGGCCGCTGATGCGATCGCCATTCCTGCCTTCGCACGAAAATACGACATGACCTGTACGACATGTCATGCGCCATTCCCCAAACTCAAGCCGTTCGGGGAGGACTTTTCGGCGAACGGGTTCCAGTTGGTCGGCCAGGAACCGCCCCGCTACGCGCGAGAAACCGGCGACGACCTGCTCATGTTAATGAGAGAGTTCCCGTTGGCCGTTCGGTTCGAGGCATTCGGCCGGTGGCTGCCGCAAACCTCCAAGCGAACGGACCTTCAGAGCCCCTATGGAATCAAACTGCTGTCCGGCGGCCAGATCGCGAAGGATGTCTCGTACTACTTCTACTTCTTTATGGGAGAGCGTGGAGAGGTGGCGGGCCTCGAAGACGCGTTCGTCTTCTTCAATAATGCGTTCGGTTCGGAACTGGACGTCACGGTCGGCCAATTCCAGTCGTCCGACCCGCTCTTCAAGCGAGAGCTACGATTGTTCTTCGAGGACTACGAGATCTACGGTGTGAGGCCTGGATTGTCGGAGACGGACCTGACCTATGACCGCGGCATGATCCTCAGCTACGCATTCAAGACGGGGACGGACGTCGTGGTAGAAGTGCTGAACGGCAACGGCATCGGTCCGGCGGATGCCGCGAAGAACTTCGACCGAGACCTGCTGAAGAACGTCATGCTCCGGGTGTCGCAGGACGTCGGGGAGCACGTGCGCCTTGGGGTCTTCGGCTATGCAGGATCGGAAAAGCTCTACGGCGTGCAGAACGACATCAAAATGGGCGGACCCGACCTGAGCATCTCGCTGGCTTCGTTCGAACTCAATGTACAGATCATGCGCCGGATCGACGACCATCCGTACTTCCTGCCGGGACGGGACGAGGCTACGACCGACGGCGGGTTCGCAGAGCTGCTGTATATGCCGGAAGGGGACCGCAGCCGGTGGTATGTCGGAGGGCTCTATAATCACGTCACGTCAGACCTGGCAGGGCTCGAGGTCCGCAGCGCAACGCTGACCGGCGGCTATCTGCTCGCCCGGAACCTTCGGCTCATGGCCGAATACACCATGGACCTGGAGAATACTGCGAACAAGCTGACGGCCGGGATCGTCGCAGCATTCTGACGGAACCCACCACAGGGTTTTACGGGGAAATAGGCGAAGGTCCACAGAGAACCGATCTCCTGGCTCTCTGTGGACCTCTGTGTTCTCTCAGCGGATCTCGAGGTAAAGTCTTTCTCCTCTCTCCTTTCTCCTACCTCCTATCTTCTCGTCCTTCTCCAAGATTCTGTTCGAAAAGCCGCAGGATCCTGCTGTATTCATCCCTCCAGCTGGTCGGCTCTACGAATCCGTGGTCTTCGACAGGGTAGGACGCGAGCTCCCAATTGTCTTTCTTCAATTCGATCAGCCGCTGCGCAAGCCGGACGGCATCCTGGTAATGCACATTGATGTCCACCATACCGTGACAGATGAGTAGCGCCCCCCGGAGCCCTTCGGCGTGGTAGATGGGGGATGAACGACGGTAGGCGACGGAATCCTCCTGCGGGATGTTCAGGATGTCCGATGTGTAGCCGTGGTTGTAGTGCGCCCAGTCCGTGACGGGGCGCAGGGCCGCTCCGGCCGCGAAGACGCCCGGGGTCGTGAACATCCCCATGAGCGTGATGAACCCGCCGTACGAACCGCCGTAGATGCCGATGCGCTCCGGGTCGATGCCGTGTTCGTTCACCAGCCAGCGGGCACCGTCGACGTTGTCCTCCAGGTCTTTCCCTCCCATGAACCGATAGATGGCAGTCCGCCAGTCCCGTCCCAAGCCGGCGCTGGCGCGATAATCCATGTCGATGACCGTATATCCCTTGTCGGCGAGCAGGTTGTGGAACATATATTCCCGGAAGTAGCTGCTCCACCCCTTGTGCGCGTTCTGCAGATAGCCGGCGCCATGCACAAAGACGACCGCCGCGCCATTTGCGCGCTCGGGCTTGTACAGACGCACCGGCACGTCGGCGCCGTCGCGGGCCTTGAACGTCGTCAAGACGGGCGCACGCCAATCGTATGCGCGAAATTCCGCCGACGGTGAATCGGTGACGCGCACGGCCCGTGCTCCCGGAGCATTGTCCATGAGATACAGCTCCGGCGGACGATTGCTGAACTCGTAATAGAGAGCGATCCGCTTCTCGTCGGGGGAGACGAAGGCTTCGTTCTGACCCTCCATCGTCGTGATCTTCGTGCGCTTCCCTCCGGCCACGGGCATGGAATAGAAGTGCCTCTCGCCGAAATGCTGTTCGTTCGACGTGAACCACCAGAGCTTCTTATGACGCGAAAGTCGTGGTTCATAGACCTCAAAATTGCCCTTTGTAATTTGCCTTTTGCCTTTTCCATCAAGACCTACCGTGTACACGTGGCTCCATCCGTCCGCTTCTGATTGGAACCACACGTTGCCATCCGGCAAGAATCCCACCGTTCCCCCGTAGGCCCCGATCCCCGGTCCCCCGATCCATGCCGTGTCTCGCTGATGATCCAGGACCGCCGAGAACGCAGCCCGCTCGACGTCCAGCAGAACGATCCATCGATCCTTGTTGTCCTGCGAAAAGACCTGAGTGAGAGCGTGTTGTCCATCATCCGACCAGACGGGACGTGTATAGAACACCGATCGTGGAGTCGGCTTCCTGCTCTTCGCCGTGTCGGGAGGGGGTTTCAAGATGCCCGGAAGTGAATCGGGTCGAACGGCGATCAGCGTGTCGCGAACGAGATCGAGCACCATCAATTCATACGTGGACTGACTATCTCCAACCTTGGTCCGCGCGGGAATTTCTTCGGTGTAGCCCGATTCGGTGACATAGGCAGGAACGTTCGCGGTCTTCAATCCGGACGGGCGCTCCGCTGCCACAAAGGTCACGTGTCGCCCGTCTGGGGAGAGGTCAAACTGAGACGCGCTCCGCTGGCCGAGGTACTGCGCCTTCAGGCTCTTCGCTGCGAGGGCTTCGCGCAGTGCTTTGGCCGCATCCCGGTCATTCCGGCGCTTTTGCAGAACGGTCGAGAGCCGGATCGCCTCACGTTCCAGCATCGCCTGTTGTGCGTTCTTCGGCGATTCCTTCGGCGCCGAGCTGCTACGCAGATCCGTCAGCTGCGTTTCCAGCCCGGAGGAGAGATCCCGGCGGAACACGTTTCCGTTCCGGACAAACGTGACACCGTCTGCGTCCGATGTGAAGCGTGGATCGAACTCGCCTTCGGCCGTTCGCATCAGCGGCCGCGAGCTATTTGTCCGGAGGTCGTAAAGGAAAATGTCTCCATCCTTCTGGTAGACCTTGCGTTTCCGATCGCGCGTCCAGTCTCCTCGCTGTTCGGGCATCGTCCGGCGCTCTTCGAGCGAGACGCGTTCGGGCGTGCCGCCGGTCGATGCGACCTTGTACAACGAATCACCTTTGTCTTCGCCCTGGCGCCACGTGAAGTAGACCCATCGGCTGTCCTCTGACCAGAAGACCTGCTTGGGCGACGTTCCCATCCACGCCGGGTCGCGCATGATGGTGTCGACGGTCAACCAGCCGCGTGTGGGCTGGGTGTGGAGGCGTACGGGGATCAGAAGACAGACCACGATCAACGAGAATATGTAGCGCATAGCTCCGACTCCGGTTGAGCAGGAAGGGGCAACGGGTACCCGAATATCGTAGAAATTGGCCGAACGTCCAGCAGGACGCCGCAGGACGACAGGAGAGCAAAGCAACGGCTGATGCGGACCAAGCGATCAACGCTTGAACTTGTAACCGGCCGTATGGACAGTCAGGAGATGTTTCGGTTTTGCAGGATCGGACTCGATCTTCTTGCGGAGGTTCAGGATGAACGTGTCGACGGTGCGGGTGGTCGGGGTTGCTTCGTATCCCCAGACGTCGTCAAGCAGCGTAGCCCGGGAGACCACCTCTCCCTCGTGTTGGAGGAAGTAGCGGAGCAATTGGAATTCCTTTGCCGTCATCCGGAGGGTCTTTTTTCCCTTTCGGGCCTCCATCTTGACGAAATCCAGATACACCTCGCCGAACGATGCCTCGCGCATTTCAGCAGCGTCCGGTCGACCACGGCGGAGGAGCGCTTTCACGCGGGCAAGAAGCTCGCGCACCCCGAACGGCTTCGTCAGATAATC
>CAYYOV010000071.1:0-9509 GCA_964473365.1 uncultured Ignavibacteriaceae bacterium | reverse complement strand
CTGTTGTACGGGTAGAGGTTCATCATGATCAGGCAGGTCTTGCCGCGGTGGAGGACGAGGTTCCTCCGATCGTTGCGGCTGGCCTTGACCGCGCAGAAGAGGCATTCATCGCCGTGCTTCTGCTCGCGTTTGAAGGAGGCGATGTACTGCGATCGCCAGGGAGAGAAGAGACGTTCCATGCTTTATTGCCAAATTGATTGCTGGTCTGTCAAGATACAAAACATGGCCGCAAAGAACGCAAAGAAGGCAGCGCCTGTTCCGGATCGCAGGAAGGCGACAACCTCACGTTCCTTTCTTTGCGATCTCTGCGTTCAATGCGGCTACGTTGCTTTGAGAGCCTCCTCTGCTGCCTTCCGTCCGCTCAGCGCAGCCCCCTCGATCGTCGCCGGATATCCCGTGTTGGTCCAGTCACCCGCGAGAAAGAGCCCGGAGGTCTCAGTGGTCGTTCCCGGACGCCAAGTCTCAGAACCGGGAATGGGCGTGAAGGTCGCCCGGATCTCCTTGACCACAAGACTGTGCTTCAGGACAGCCGAGCGTACTGACGGAAAGACTGCGGATAGATCTTCGACCGCCATCTGAACCAAAGCATCCTTCTCCTCGTCGACGAACTCCGACGCTCCGCTGATCACGCAGGCAATGTATTGACCTGCACTCGTCGACCCGAGCATCCGGCTCCGATTAAACGCCCACTGCAGTCGACCGTTCAGCAACGCGACAAACTCGGGCTTCATGACCTCGCGGTCAAACCAAAGATTGACGGTAATGATGGGGGAGGAAGGAAAGCTGGACGACTTTGGAGGAGTGGAGGAGGGAAGGAGTGATGGAGTGATCGCGTAGTGGGGGACGGCGAGAATGACGCTCGCGGCAAGCACTTCTTGCGGACCAACGCGAACACCGACGGCACGGACGTTCTTGACGATCACTTCGGACACTGCTGAGCCTGTTGTGACGGTACCGCCACGGGATTCGATGTATCTCTTCGCTGGGTTGACGAGCAGGTCTGAGAGTCCAACCGACGGAACAAGCAGCGAGGCATTGGAGCGCTTGCCGAAGAAGGCGGTTCGCAGGACGCGGAAGAACGGCAACGCCGAGACGCGGCTCGGATGGTCGTTCAGACTTCCGATCGCGATGACATCCCAGAGGTAGCGGCGTGCGTCGTCCGACTGTCTGAGTTCCTTTAGCCAGTACTCGACCGACATATGCTGGAGCGCATATTCCTTCCACGGCGCCGACCACAGCAGTTCAACGCCGAGGGGCAGCAGGCGCAGTTTGTCGGCCGCGGAGAGGGTGCGAAGTCGCAGGAGACCCGCAAAGACGTGGAGCGGAGCAGGAAGCCAGCCGGCGCGCAGGGCATCCGTGCGGCCATTCGAAACATCGGCGAAGTCGATGTGAAGCGAGGGTTGGAGCCTGGCGAGATGGCGGCTGCCGATCATCTCGAGGTACCGAAGCGTTTCGGCATAGCAGCCCATCAGCAGATGCTGGCCGTTGTCGACGACGTCGCCGGTCACGTCATCGCGCCACGAAAACGTGCGTCCGCCGAGGTGTTGGCGGCGGTCGATCAGGTGGACGGTGCGACCAGCAGCGGCGAGATGGACGGCGGCAGACAAACCTGCCACGCCTCCGCCGACGACGACGACAGGATCATGCATGGTGAATCGTACGGATCATTGGAAAAAGATACGAAAGAAGTTGAGGAAGTCCGTCCACCCTCGCATTCTTGAGAAAGGCGAAATGCGAAGGGCGCGGGTTGGTCAGCACGACCTCCCGCGCCCTTTGAATTTCTTCCTTAGTGCTTCGCGCTTGTCTCGTATTTCGGGATTCGGATTTCGTGCCTCAGGCAGGCAATTCCGTCCGGACGTACCGATGGAAGTCCCTCGGGAACAGACTGCGCAGTCGCAGCATCATCACCACCATCACCTTCACGGCTCCGCTGACGCGGATCTTGCGCTCGAAGACATTGTAGTCGGCCTGCTCGATGCGGCGGAGAAGGAGGAAATAGATGTTCCCCATGATCCGCGCTGCCGTGAAGAGAGGCTTGTCTTCTTCGGCCAGCGCCGCCTTGGCGGTCCGAAAGTAGGAACGGGCACGTTGGCACTCGAACTTCATCAGCTCGATGAACCGTTCGTTGTAGACGCCCGCTAACAGCTCTTCCTCGCTATATCCGAATCTCCGCAGGTCTTCCAAAGGCAAGTAGATGCGCCCGCGTTTCGCATCCTGCTTCAGGTCTCGTAGGATGTTCGTGAGCTGTAGTGCGATCCCCAGGTTGACGGCATAGTCGCGCGTGCGCGCGTTCCGGTAGCCGAACACCTCCGCGCACATCAGCCCGACCGTCGATGCCGCCCGGTAGCAGTATTCCTGCAGCTCCTCGAACGTCTCGTAGCGTTTCTTGGTCAGGTCCATCTCCATCCCCTCCAACAACCCGTCCACATGATGGAGCGGAATGTTGAACCGGGACATGATGGCGCTGAGTCGATTGAGTACCTGGAATCGGGAGGAGCCGTTGATCGCGTGATGGATCTCCTCCGTCCACTGCATCAGCCGCTGGTGCTTCGATCCGTCGTCACCCGACTCATCCACGATGTCATCCGTGACACGACAGAAGGTGTAGATCGTCTCGATCGCCTCCCGTTTCGGAGGCGGCAGTGTCAGGAACGACAAGTAGAAATTGCTTCGCCGATTCTGCGAACCGTCGGGAGAGTCAATATGGAGGGCGGTGGAAGACAAGGGGACAGAGGTCGGAAGTCAGAGGTCAGTGGTCAGGTATCAGTCGTCAGACGAGTCGGCGGAGGGATTTGGCTAGCATACCGGCCACGTCCATCCAGGCCAACGTCGGTCTGTTCTCAAATACAGTATACCCAGAACGCTCGATTTTATCCAGAACGTGCATTCCGCCCAGCCAGGTCAAGCGCAATTCGATGCGCAGCGGCTGCCGCACCGACTCGGGGAGGCGAGCACCACGCCGGAAGAGAGCACGGGTGCGGGCCACTTCAAACGCGAGCGCGGACCGAAATGGTTCCGATGGCGCGCCGCGCATGACGAGATCCTCGCGCACGTTGAACTTGCGAAGGTCCTCACGCGGGACATAGAGTCGACCGCGTGCGACATCGACACTGATGTCCTGCCAGAAGTTGGTCAGCTGTAGAGCGGTACAGATCGCGTCGGAGTCCCGGTCGAGGTCGGCGTTGTCGTAGCCGAACAGCCGAAGCACGATCCGGCCGACCGGATTGGCCGACCTGCGGCAATAGTCCAGGAGGTCGCTAAATGTCTCGTACCGATGGATGGTCACATCCTGACGAAATGCCGAGAGGAGGTCGAGCAGCAGTTCCTGCGGGATGCGATATCGGCTCACCGTGTCGGCCAAGGCCACAAATGCCGGATGGTCTGCATCGCCCCGGTACGCCCTCTGCACTGCAGTACTCCACTTCTCCAACCACTCGATCCGCTCTCCATCGTCCATCCCGGGCTCGTCCGCGATGTCGTCGGCGATGCGTGCGAAGGCGTAGATCGCGGCAACGTGTGGACGCACACGCTTCGGCAGCAGCCGCGACGCCACGGGGAAGTTCTCGTAGTGCGACGAGGCCAGCCGCTGGCACCAGGCGTAGGCCTCAGCCAGCGACCACGAGCGGGGGGAGGGATGCAGGAGGTCTGAGTTCACGGGGAGGAAGATGACCCGCCATGACGCCAAGGCGCAACGTGAACATGCCGCTGGCTGGCGCCTTAGCGTCTTTGCGGTGGATCGGTCTATTCGACGATCACCTCGTAGACCTGGATCGGCTCCGCGATCCCCTTGGGTTGGATCGGGTCGAGCGGCCGCGTCTTGACGTGGTCCTTGACCAGCTGCCAGGTGCGCTCCGAGATCATGATGCCCTCGACGGGAGCGTTCGATTCGAGACGTTGCGCCATATTCACCGGGGCGCCCAGCACTGTGTACGAGAGCCGGCGGGCCGAGCCCATGTTCCCGACGATGACATCGCCGGTGTTGATGCCGACGCGGATCTTGAGCGGGAACAGACCTTTCCGCTCCCACGCGACCTTCATCTCGCGGCACTTCTTCTGCATTTCGATGCCCGCCTTGACGCATCGGAGCGCATGGTCCTGCTGCGGCTCGGGATCGCCGAAGAAGACCATGAGCCCGTCGCCGATGAACTTGTCGACCGTGCCTTCGTACTTGAACACGATGTCCACCATCGCTTCGAAATACTCGTTGAGCATCTTCTGGATGGTGTCCGGGTCCATCACCGACGAGTACGACGTGAACGACTTGATGTCGGTGAACATGATCGTCAGTTCCTTCTTCTGGCCGCCGACCATGATCATCTCGGGGTTCGCCATGATGCGGCGGACGACGGAGGAGGGGAAGTAGGATTCGAACGAGCGCTTGAGCGCTTCCTTCGTCTTCTGCTCTCCGATGAACCGGTACGCCGAGACCCCGACAAACCCGAACGCCATCATCATGGATGGACGGATGATGTGGACGATCGTGTCGGCCGTGAGGAAGAGAAGGCCCGCGGTGATGAAGTAGCCGACGATCAGCGCCACGGCCAGCCCCCAGAGGAGGCTCGATGACCTCACCGATCCGATGGCGATGATCAGCAACAGCAGGATGGCTTCGATGATGAGCATCCGTCCGGTTCCCCATTCATCAAGGAAACGGCCGGACAGGATCGTGTGCATGACGCTGGCATGAAGACCGCTCAACGGAAAATTGTTGTCTGTCGGAACGGGGGCGATATCAGACGATCCCGTCGAGACCTGCGAGACGACGACGAGCGAACCGTGGGTCTGGAACTCGTCGGCGAGGATCTCGAGGTCGTCGCTCGAGCCTGCGTCCTGGAGGATATCGGCGACGTCGATGTGTTTCATCCGGTCCCAGCGTCCGATGAAGTTCACGACCATCTCACAGTTATCGTTCACCGGTATGACCAGATCACGCGGGTCCTCTCCGGGCCTCTGAGCCCCAAGAAGCGTGACCGAACGCCCGGGCCGGACGATGATCCGGTCGGGTGTAACGCCGAGATATTCGCAGATCGCGCGGAACGGCATGCTGGGATACGTGGCGTCGCCGATGCGAACGACGAGCGGGGCCCGTCGGAAGACACCGTCGGCGTCGAACCGGAGGCTGAGGTACCCGAGGCCTTTCGTTGCACGGGACAGTTCGATGAAATTGATGAGTGGGTTGACCCCCTGGAGGAGGTCGGCCGGGGAGCCGTCAATCTGGACGTGCCAGGCAGTGCTGTCGAGATACGCCTGATGGATCGGCGAGATCTCGCGCGGAGGCACCTCGTCTCCGGCACTCGCTAGGACGAACGCCATGCCGATGTATACGTTCCCTGCGTCAGCCACGCCGCGAACGAATGCCTGATCGTCGGCCTGATCTGAGGAGTGAGCGGGGAAGATGAAGTCCCATGTCTGAGCGGCGGTGCCCATGGTGCCGAGCGCACGCGCAACGTCACCGAACTGGGCGCGCGACGGATAGAACGAGCCCAGCTTGTCGAGACTTCGATCGCTCAGGTCAACGTGGATCACGGTCGAGTCGTAGGCCGGCCGGAACGTGTCCGATTCGGATCGGAAAACGAACATCCGATCGATCGCTTTCGAGTTCCACGATTCGAGGACATTCGGCAACAGGAATGAGAGTACGTGGGCCATCGCCCACGCCCCAAGGGCGATCAGGGCCGTTATGCGCAGGGTCTGGGTCTTCGGAGAGAAGTGCATCGTCGATCCATGCCGGGAAGCGTCGATGGAGGAAATGCGAACCGCCAAGGCGCGTCGTCGTCTCGTTCAACGACTCGATGCCTTGGCGGTCGAACGTGATCCATCAGGCCATCATGAACGTGGCGGTTGATGGCTCGTTCAGCCCGGTCCGGGCTAGCGATGATCGATCGTGAACGTCTTTGAATAGAAGTTATTGGCGGTGATGGCGGTGGCGATATTGGCCACGTCGGGCCGACGGGCGGCGGCGGCCTCGCCCACGCCCCGGACATTGCCTCCGATCGTCACCGGCTTTTCGGCCAGCGTCGTGTAGGTGCGGAATCGCTTGCGAACGTCGCGAATCTCGGCAACGACCTTTCCGGCCGCCATGTCCTTGGAGGCTTTGTCCGACGTCTGGTAGGCGCCGATGAGCGCCTCGAGCTGGGTCAATCGCTCGTTCGATGCGAGGACGTAGAACTTCTCCTTACCGGCGGTCTTGTCGAACGTCAGCCAGCTTCGTCCCTTCGGGATGTAGTAGTTCTTTCCCGTTTCGTAGTCGCTTGAGAACTGCTTGAAGTCGTAGGGAAAGAGGAGGGATAGTTCGCCGGTCGGCCCTTCGTACACGACATAGACGTAGCAGTCGCGAACGAGCTCGACGAGCATCTTGATCTCGTCGCCGCTCCGCAACACCGTGTCGCGCGTGATAGGGACGAAGGCTTTTGCGGGTCCGGTCAGGGCCCCGAACGCCCACTTGAAAGAGACGTTCTCAGTATTCTGTGCGTTGGCAACGACCGCGGCGCACAGGAGGGAGGCAAGAAGAATGCGTTTCATGGATGCTCCGTTAATGCTGAATGAGGGAGACCGTCATGTCCTTGTCGTACGACGTCTGACTCCGCGTGGGGTTCTGGGCACCGCGGGTCTTCCGTTTCACCTGTTCTTCGGTGAATTGCATCGCTTCGTTGATCGTGATCGTGTAGTCGTTGTTGTAGTCGGCCTTGCCCTTCAATCCTTCGAGCAGGTAGTACGTGAACACCCCGTGGCCGAGCTCGGGGAATTCCTGCGACACTTCGCCGGCCGCGCTGGCCGTGAACACGACGGTCCCTTCCTTCGACCGCGACAGGTCTGCAAGGTATTGATTGACGAGGTTTTGTTCCGTCACGCCCACACCGCGTGTGGCGAAATTAACGCTAATGCCGCCGCTATGGCAGGCGTCCGTGAAGACGATGATCCGCTTCGAGTTGATGTAGCGGCCGAGAACATCCTGGATCTGCCACATCGGAAACGCGGTCGTGCCGAGACGCGTCGGATCGCTGTCGTGCGTCAGCAGGTATAAGTTCTGTGGCCGGGCCGGTTCCGGTGCGCCGTGGCCCGCAAAGTACAGGACCACGAGGTCGATGTCGATGGCATTGCTGAGAAAGTTGATGAGCGCATCACGGACGTTCGGCAGCGTGGCATCCTTGTTCAGAAGGATCCGCATGTGCTCGTTGTCGTATCCGCCGCCTTCCGGGGTGCGCAAGAAATTGGCGAACGCCTCGGCGTCCTTGTGGGCGTACTTCAGCGTCGGAATGCCGGGGTTCTGGTATTCCGACACCCCGATGACGACGGCCCATCGCTGCGGTCCGGAGCTCTCGGTCCGCTTCTTCTGAGTGGCGGTCGGTGCCTGCACGACCGTCTGTGTGTACTTTCGCGAAATGCCGAGCGTGCGGCTCATACGCTCGCCCTTCGTACCAAGTACGGTCAGCTGCACCTGGTTGTAGCCGACGACGAGCGGTATGTCGAAGCTCACCACATCGCCGGCGCGGTGGAGCTTCGGCCGCTGACTGCGTACGACGTCGATGAGGTTGACGCTGGCCGAGAACGACGAGACCTCGAACCAGGAGCGGAATTGGACGACGGTCGACACACCCTCCACCTCGGCATTGGTGGCCGGTGCGAGGATCTCGACAGCATCAGCCGGCGCGATCCTCTCGACCCGCAGGTGGGCTGAGCTGGTCTGCCCGACGCCGTCGACGGCCGTGAATGTCAGATCGTTCATCCCGACCGTATCGAGACGCATGATCGTCGTGAACACGCCGGATGACGAACCCGGAGGAGGAACAGCAACAGTGTCAGCTGGACCGAACGGACCAAACGAGACAGCCGTCGATCCGGCGGAAATGCTCGCCAGCTTCTTGTTGTCCCACGCCGCGCCGCGGATTGTCACTTCGGTCGCGAAAATCCTGTAGGGCACACCCCCGGGGAGGGGCGCCGGGTCGACAATGACGATCTTCGGAGGTTCCTGGTCGGGGGGTGTCTTTCGGATGAACCATCGCTCGATCGGACCTGAGCTCGTGAAGGCGAGCAAGAGATTCTCGCCGGTGAATGAGACCTGCATCCAGGCCGACCCCTCGGAACGTAGCGAGTGGACCGTTTGGAGGGTGGCGCCGTCCGCGATCTGGACGGTGGAATCGGCGCCGGCGGAAACGAACCAAGCTCCGGCCGCATCAAACGCTACGCTCGTCACCGACCCACGATGTGGCGCCAGCTTTGCAGCCAGCAGACCGGAGGAGGTGGTCCAGACGTAGACCTGGCCATCGGCAGTTCCGATTGCCAGCTTTGAACCATCGGAGGAGAACGCGGCCGCTGTGATGCGTGACGTGTTGTCCTTGAATTGCTGAGCGAGGGCGAGGCCGGAGAGATTATAGATGAGAACGTTGCCGGTCGAGGTCAACACCGCGAACTGCCGGCCGCCGGGCACGGCCAGAATGCCGCTTGGTTCGAACGGTGCCGTCGAGACCGCTCCGAGGTTCGACCCACCCACGATCTCCGTGACGCGGACCGATCGGTCGGCTCCGATCGAAAAGACGAGATTCTCATCCTGCACGGCGAGCGCTACGATACCGGCGGAATGAACGCGGAACGATTTTCCCGGGGCCCTCGAGGATACGAGCCACGTGGCGATCGACCCGTCGGACGCTCCTGTGACGAGCGTTTGTCCGGAGGCGGTCAGGTCGAGAGCCGTGACCCGGGTATTGTCGAGGGCCAGCTGGCCCGTTTCACTGAGCGGGTTGAGGGAGACGAAGCGTACATTCCGGTCGGAGGAAAAGACGACGCCGGCGCCAATGTGGGTGTTGACCACGGCGCGCAATGCGCCTCCGCCGCTGAGCGGCGCAGAGGCCTGTTTCTCCGGGAAGATCTCCTGTCCGAGGGCAACGAGACCGAGAAAAGGCAGGAAGAGCGAAGAGCGTAGGATGGATTTCATAGGCTTTGTTCCTCCGGCGATACCGGTAAGATCGGCGTTCAGCCGGATGCGTGGAGTGTCGGCGGTCATGGATCCGGCCGTTTGAGACGCCGGTCACGCCGCTGGCTCCGTAACATAATGTTGCGGGTTTTTCGAGGGAGAGTCAAGGAAACGAGGCTTGCGCGGGTGTGCGAGAAACGCTACCTTTTCGGGCGGGCTGACACCTTCACAACAATGTAATCTCCGTGTCGGACGAACTGAAGAAGTTGAAACTGCATCTTCTGGAAGAGAAATTCACCGTCAGCAAGCTGCCGGTCTTCCAAGAGCTGCCGCAGATCATCGCGAACGGCGAGTATTGCTTTGCCGTTCGGACCGACGATGAGCTCACCGTCGTAACGCCAGACTTTATGGCGCCTTCCAATGTGCAACAAGTGCCCGGATGGCGCGGCATCTACATTGACGGGCAGTTGCCGTTCCAGGCGATCGGTCTTCTCTATGCTCTGACGAAACCGCTTGCCGAGGCGGGGATTCCCATCTTCGCCTTTTCCACGTTCAGCACCGACTTCATCTTCATTCCAGAAGAGGTACTCATACAGGC
>CAYYOV010000070.1:0-9572 GCA_964473365.1 uncultured Ignavibacteriaceae bacterium | reverse complement strand
TGTCGCCGACCACGAGAACTGTTCGCAGTGAGTCGATCTGCACGGGGAATTTCCGAACCAAAAAGCGTCCGGCGGGTTCGAGGCCGATGAGAACCTCAGCAAGACTCGTGCCCTCAGGATATCCATCATCGAACGTCAGCGCCAGCGAATCGAGCTCCGTCGACCCTTTGGCGTTCATTCGGAAGAACATCGGGGCGGAGCGGAGGAATGGCTCGAGCACTTCGAGAGTATCGCGCACGCCGTCTCGAGATTGGTTTGTCAGGCGCACGACAAGTCGCTCCCCCGGGACGGCAACGTGGACAGGTGTTTGGACGTCCACGGAAAATCGCGGAGCGCCTAGGAATCCTGCATCAACGCGCAACGAAAAACTCCGCTCAGCTTTTTGCGCCCTGTGGACGATGAAGAACGGCCACGGCGTGCGGAACCGAGGTTGCTCGAGTCCGAACCATTCTCTCGGAAGGTCATACGGAATATTCTTCGAAGAGATCAATCGGTAGGGTTCGCCTCGAACCAGCGGCGCCTTGTTCTGCAGCGATTCGTTCAGGATCCATCCCTTCTGCGCCATCGGGAAGAAGACCTCCGTATCCCCTTTCGGATCGAGGCCCCTGACAGAATCGATCGTCAGATACGCCAGTTGGGTGTTCGTGAGTACTGAGTCCGAGACATGCCAAAATGCTTCGGCTCCGATCAGACGGATCCGAACCGCTTCGATCGCGGCACGCTTATCCAGAAGGATCCGTCGCTCGGGATCCTGATCACGCGCGTTGGTCTGAAGCCACCGGTCGATGTGACCGAGGACCTCGATCGCATCTTTCAGGGCACGACCGGCCGACGACCCCGTGGGAACCCCTTTCCAGCGAGCGATCTTGCCTGCAAACGATCCTGCAAGTGAGTCAATGGAACGGATGGCCGAGGGGATTGATCTCCGGATCGCAGGGAACCGGGTCCCAGAGACCTTTGCAGAGGGTTGAACGCGATCAGAGATGGGGGCGTAGAGGACCTCCGACGGTGGCGCACCGTCGTTCGTGTCCCGATAGACCTCACGAGATTCATCGGCGGCCTTTTGTGCGAGGCGTTCATTGACGCCCCGAGAGAGGTGTCCGGCAGTAGACCGCGAGGGGTCGGCATACGATGCGAATTGCACGACCGGCACAGGTCGACGCGCATATTTCAATCGTTGCAGTACGTCCGCGAATGACGATCGAACGACGTTCCTGACTGGGTCGGGCGTTTCCGGCCGTTCAAGGCCATTCACAAGGACAAGATCGGGCTGGAATTCCTCGATTTGTCCGAGCAGTCGTGCACGAAGAGAATCCATGTCCCACGTCGATTCGACCACCGCTGTAGAGGCGGCCCCGTCGAGGTGCGGCAGATTCAGAAAAAAGTGGTCGGCATTGATATGTTGTGTAGCCCGGTAGGCCTTATCACGCATCGCTGCAGCGACCTGTTGCGGGAACACGACAGACGAGGAAGCTACCCCCGCTTCCCCATTCGTCAGGTACACCACACGCACGTACGCACCTGACACGAAGCGGTAGTATGAGCCGGCCAGCAGGTCTTCCTGACCGGGAACGAACGCGAAGAGCATGACCCGACCGCCCTTTCGCAGTTCTGCTGACCTTAGAGCAATAAATCGATCGAATTCTGACAATGACTGTCCGGGCATCACGGAGCAGACAAGTCCGATCAGGACAAGGAGAGCAATGGGACGGACACGCATACCTGGGAATGGAATGTGGCAGAACACAAAGGGCTGCCCTGCGCGGGCAGCCCCTTGCGTCTACGAATGATAGAACAGATCAGAATCCGAACTTCACGGAGAACACGTTGTTCCCGTCGAAGAACTCCGCCGCACGGTAGGCATAGTCCACCGTGATGTCAATTCCGACGGCGTTGTAGTGGATTCCAAGGCCAAAGCTTTCCCCGAAGATATTTTCATCGGTCTCGGCTTGCGGTACAAAGCCCATACCAACACGGCCAAAGAGGTCGAGCTGCTCGAGCTTGAGACCCACCTCGGCTCCGACTTTGTATTCGTCAAGGTATAGGTTGTTGTTCGTGAAGGTGCTGTTGACGCCATACATGATGTTGTTCTCAACCATACCTTCGTACGAAAGACCGATCTCGACCACAGAGGGCAACTCAAAACTCGCCGCTTCAGAACGATACCGCTGTTCCGGACGGCGACCCTCGCCCGACGTAGCCAAGCGGTAGAGGCCCGGGCCGTCATACTTCATCTGCGGTCCGATGTTCTTCAGAGCCACTCCCAGCTCGAGGCCCGACACGCCGATGAGATTGCTGTACTGGATCCCGATATCTAATGCAAATCCAGAGGCGCTCGCGCGCGCGATCTGCTCGCTGACGATCTTCACCGCGAATCCGACGGAGATCGCATCGGTCAAACCGCGGCCGTAGCCCAAGCTGAGGGTCACGAAAGCCGGCGAGTAGAAACGCTCGCTGAGGTTCTCGGGATCGTCCTCCGTCGTCATCGGAATATCTCCGAAGTCCAGCGCCGTGACTGCAAATCCGAGCGTGCCGAAATCGCCGAAGGTACCTGCAACACCGCCATGGCTGACGCTGATGTCAGCGATGTAGTTCATCGACGAGAACATCCCCTCGGCAGAATTATGCATACGTCCGAGGCCGGCTGGATTCCAATAGATGGCTTCCACGCCCTTTGTGTTCGCAAGCTGCGATCCGCCGAGCGCCACACCGCGCGCACCGACAGGGATCAGCAGCTGCGTCGAGCTGGCGGTCCCGATCCTCTTGTTCTGCGCGAACCCGCCATCAGCCAGCATGGCGAGGCAGAGCAGGACCGCCACTGCCATGAACAGCTTATTGGGTTTCATCTGATAGTCTCCTAGTTCGTCGTGAAGAACACGAATAGCGTGTTCACCTTAGTAGGTGTTCAAGATCTCTTGTTCCTGGATGACACCAAGCTTCAGGACCTTGGTTACCGTGGAACCATCCGTGGGCAGGGTCATTTCGAGGTGCGCGATATACATGCCGCTCGCCACCGGGAATCCGGCCTGGTTCATGAGGTTCCAGCGGAAGAACTGGGACGGCTCATCCTTGTCGAGCGTTCGCACCAGCTGGCCCGCCAGGTTGAAGATCCGAATCTTCACTTTTGGAGGCAGATTGTTGAATGTCACAAAGCGCGCGAACCGGTTGGTCTCAGCCGCATTGAACGCATAATACGGGTTCGGGAACACTCCGGCGCGTTGTGCATCGGCCTTCTGTTGAGCTGCGTCGGGAGTCTCCGGCGCCGGCGCTGTGAAGGTATAGATGTCTGTACCCGGCGTCGTCGGATTCGGAACGCTAACGGAAACGACATCACCCGTTCTCCAATCCGGTTGCGACGTCACACCCATGGCAAAGATCCACGTGCCTTGGGGGTTATTTCTCGGAACCGCTGCTATCCCCGCGGCCCCTGTATCCGCAACGTAGGGAGTCGAAACCGCCCCGATGTAGGCTCGTCCACCCGTACGCATATAGAGAGGAGCACCGCCACTGCCCCACGGGGACAAAGCGTCCGCATTGCGGTCACGAATCACGACGTTGATCTGACGATTCCGACCAAGCGCCGCGTCCACTTCCCACAACTCAAACGGAATACGGATACGGACGATGCTCGCAGCATTCGAACTCGCCACCGTAGCGATGGAGCCCCCACTGACAATGAGCGTGTCCCGCGGGAACGTTCCATCGGCTCGCGTTGCGCGCACCCCAGTGAACCGGAGTTCGAGGTTTGCCACCATATCCTGCACAGTCGTCGTAGAGGTCGCCTGGGGCAAGAGGGCCGAGTAGGCATATCCAAACCCCGTGTAGAACGAGCCAGCAACATTCGTTCCAGTACCCGCCGTCTGCCTAACCGAATAGCTTGTCGGCAGCTTGAACACCGGCGAACCCACCTTGAGTTGCAGACCATCGAAGATGGGGTAGTCCTCGTCCTCCGTGTAGTTCCGTTGGTAGGTGAACTGCGTCGTACCATTCCTACGGATATAGTAGGGGAACGTGTCGAAGAGGATCTGCGCCTGCGAGGTGTCGACCGTCGTGATCACCGTCGCATACATGTTTTCCCCTTCCAACGCTACGCGGAGTCCCGCCGTGAACGGCAACGTGCCATCGCTGGCCTTCCATCTTCCCGTAGCCGTCGCATTTCCCAAGCTCACGCTGTACGCAAGGCTCTTGTAGCCGAACGTGCCGGTGGTATCCAGGTAGATTCCCACGATGGGTCCGGCGAGACTGTCGATGACCGAGACACTCACGGTGTACGTGGCCTCAGTTCCCGCCTCGTTGAGTTCCATATGACCGCTGATCACCGAAACGGGATTGCCGTCGACGTCGGTGTTGATGTCGTACGAGCCGGCGTAGCGATCCGGCCGCGTGGACCAACCAACGGTATATGTGTCACCAGTGACCTTTGTGGGATCGATCACTTTGACTTCGATCGGCACATCGCCAATTCCGGTCGTATGCGTGACCGTCAGTCCACTGTTGGCTTCAACGATTGGTGTATTGCCAAACCGCACCTTCGGCACAACCGTGTACACCGTCGGGTCGGATTCCAATGAAATCGGCAGATATCCCGGGGTCGTCGCGAGGCTGTAGGCGGTGACCACAAGATAGTATTCCTGTCCGTTATACAGCTTGTTGATGTCGTTGATATAGTCGCGGTCAAAATTGAAATACCGCTTGATGCCGCTGTTCGACCCGAACTGCACCGGCAACGTCAGGATCTGGCCTGAGTTTTGATCGAACTGCTCGTCCAGAATGACGGTCGGGTCGGCTTCAAGGTCGAACGTCGCGATCCGTTTACCTTCGCTGAGACGGGCGCCGCGCGAAGGCAGCTGGTACACGTTGTACCCTTCGAACCTGAAACCACCGGGGAAGTTAATCTTGTTCTCCGTGTCCGAGACTCGAGCGAGATTCGACCCCCACTCGAGAACGATCTGACCGTCCAATTCGGCCACTTTGACGTCTGGTCGGGTCGGAGCACTCGGCACCTGGAAGAGGTCCTTGAACGTGCTCTGAACGAACCTGTCGTTGAATCGCATGACGGCGACGCTCGACAGACGGTCCGAGCCCAAACCGGCGACGACACCGACATAGATCTCTTGCGTGTCACCCGGAGCCATGGAGAACGGACCCGTGTTGCAGAGGAGTCGTCGGTCACCGGCAGCGAATGAGTATGTGGTCCCTAGTCCATCGACAAATCCCGTGCGGGTCACCGGATCGCCCGACAAGGGGAATTTTGTGGTAGCTACTCCCGGTGGATGCGCATACGGCAGGTCTGGTGAGTTGAGATCGCCCAGCGGTGCGAAACCACGGAGCATCTTCCACCACCGACCCGTGCCAGTCAGATAGTTCGCAGATCCGCCGGGAGGATCGCTGTACGGCGAGCCGGCGGAGAAGTACGCGAACGACGACATTCCCCGGTTGGCCTTTCCGTAGACCCGCTTTAGGTTGAACACCCCTGAATCACCCGGAGCATTGTAGAGCGGACCCGCCAGGAAGTCATACCCGACCGCGGGGGGCGGCAGGTTGAAGCCACGGTATTCTGCGTCGTTGGCGTTGCCATTGTAGCAATATCCCAGCGATTCCAATGAGTCGCTTCCCACAAGGTCGTCACCCGCGTTTCCGAGATCGGGATCCGACCACTGGCAGACGTACATCGAATCGATCCAGAATGCGCCGAACTGATTCCCCGTCGCCGCCGATGTGTCGACGCCGCCTTTGTTGATCAGCTTGTATCGGTTGAAGTAGAGGTTGCCGAGCGCATCGCTGCGCTTGTAACCCCACACCGTCTTCTGAACTTCGAGCCCCATCGGCTCCGATCCTTCGAACGCCAGCGAAGTACTCGGCGTCAGATCGTTGTAGACCGTCCAAATGACCTGGTCGGCAGGAGAGTTCGGATCGCCACCAGCCACGCCGGGCTCATCGAGGCCGCGAGCAATGATACTATCCACAGTGAACAGCGGACCCGCGTTCGCATCCGTATTGAACGGGAAGTAGGTCGCTGGCGTGTTCGCGCCGGCGATCGCATCGTAGACACCGTTCTTGTTGCGATCGATGTACGGGGCGCCCTTGGCGACCGGCCATTCGCGCCAGTCCTTTTCATATTGCGACCGGACATCCGTCATCTGCGTTGGCGTGACTCCCGCTTCGCTGATCTCGTTCACGACTGCAGCGTCACGAATGAGCTCTGCGTCCGACATCGTGTAGTAGTCACGTCGGATACGATAGATGCGCACGCTGGCTGCAGCGGGATCCTCAACACCGATGCCAACCACGGAACCCGAGTCCGGCAAGATGATCTTGCCGGCGCGTGTGCCAATACCGTAGGTCCCGCCACCGATGCGGATTCGTTGACGTGGGCCCGGCGTTGTAAGACCGGCATTCGTAAAGACCTTGCCGCCCCACGCAACGCAATCCTGGTAGATCGCGCTTCCGGTGCCTCGCGGGTAGTACAATCCATCGTCGGCAGCCGGGGAATGGTTAGAGTGGCCGTCCGAGCGAAGCCAGGTCGTCAGATTGTTGATGTTTAGAACAGCATACCTGGGCGTTCCGGCGACCTTGTCAAGCCCCTTGCTGTTTCGATCGGCCGGCTCCTTCGCAAGCGAGACCAAGCTGATCAAGGCGCCAAACGCCAGGATCAGTCCTGCCCTCAGGAAATTCGTCGCTTTCATTGGATAAAGCTCCTTTTGGATGAACTCGTGGCGTAGATCTGGATTTTCATTGTGGCGAGCGGACGTCCAACGTCGTCTGTCGGACGTCCGCAGTCGCTCACAGTTCCAACTTCATGCCGATCCGGATCTCGCGCGGCGAATCGTAAAGGTCAGTACCGCCCTGTGCACCCATGCCACCGCCGCCGCCGATGCTCATGTAGGCATGCCGGTTGGCCAGATTCACGGCCTTGTACCAGGCCTCGTAGTTCGGGATTTCCTTGTACGACACCGCGTATGGCGACTTCAGCCATCCATCGTCAAACGGCGTGCCCGTCGTCGGATAGACGTTGAGGATATTCTTCGTATTGAAGAGGTTCAGAACGCGGGCGTACAGCTCCAGGTTGACGAAGTCAAGATAGAAGACTTTGCTCAGCGTCATGTCGATGTTGAACACCCACGGCGTCGTCGAGCTTCCAACGGGCTCGACCGGAACGCGGGTGCGGGAGTCGATCAGGGCGCGAACGCCAATGTTCCAGGCTGTCGCCTGACCCAAGTTCTGCGGCTCCTGGATCTTCGTATAGTTGTGACCGCTGTTGAACGTCGTCAGCAGGTTCACGCCGAAGCCTTCCATGAATCCGCCTTCGCCCTTGGCCCACCGGTAGTCGAGCACGATCGAGCCCTTGTGGGTCTGGTTCTGATCAAGCGGATACACGAAGCGCGGGAAAAGGGCCTGCGCCTCGTCCGTCACAGAGTTCTGCGAAGAACGGTTCGACGAGGCAGTGCCGCGGGCATCGGACAGCGTGTAGTTTACCTTCGCCGCCAGCCGGTTCGTCCGGCGCAGTTCGAGCGTCAGCTCAACGCCCTTCTGCGTTCCGAAGTCCTCGTTCTGGTAGGCTGTTGAGATCGGCACGCCCGAGGAATTGAACAGGCGCGTGACCTGGATCTGGTCGCGGGTATCCTTGTAGAAGCCCGTAACCGTCAGGGCGAAGTTGTCCGTCAGCGTTTGGCGGAGACCGATTTCATACTGCGTCAGCCGCTCCGGCCGGATGAGGAAGCCTATCGTCGCCTCGCCGAGGTTGTAGCCGACGCGGCGGAGCGGGTCGAGCCGCTGCGACATAGTGATGTTATCCATATACATATTGTTCAGAGACGGCAACTGCGCGTACTTGCCGTACAACGCGTAGAACACCGTGCGATCTGTCACCGGGAACGAGAAGCTGATACGGGGCAAGAGAAGCTGGAAGGCCTCTGTCTTCGTAAGCTTGTCTTCCTGGAACGTGGAATATGTCGAGTTCCAGATCGCATCGAGGTTCTGGTAGTCGAGCAAGCCCGTCGCCGGGTTGACCTGCTTAGGCACCGAGACCGCCTTTGGATCGATCAACTCGTACCGGACGCCCACGTTCAGGATGAGGTCCTGATACTCGAACTTGTTCTGAACATATGCCGAGGCGAGGAACGGTTCACCGGGTGCATTGACCCCATCATTGACCTCGACGCCGTAGTTGTCGTAGCCGACCGTAGAGATGCCGCCGGCCTTGTTGATCTCGACGCGCTCCTCGAGTGCATTCGCAAACGTGCGGTCAGGCACGCCGTTCTCGTCGGAGTCCATGAACTTCAAATAGCCTGCGATATTGCCGAAGTTGTAGGACCTCATCGTCCACGTCTCGATCTGACCGCCGGCCTTCAACTCCCAGTTCGAATTGATCTGCGACGTGAAGGCGACGTTGGCAATGATCGCGCTCTGCTCGTTCTTGGCATAGCCGTTGTTCGGGGCATCCTCGTGGGTGAAGCCCCACTGCTGGATGGCCGAATAGGCGAACGGCAAAGAATACCGAGTCCGCCAGCCCTTGTAGCCGAGGTTTGCATTCTCGAGGCTGTCAGGATACTTCAGCCATTCGGCGAACGTGCTTCCCTTGAAGTCGGGGTCGTAGGTCTCGGCGAAGCGGTTCTGATACGACACGCCTACTTCGTAGAACGTGCTCGGGCTCAGAACGTGCGTCACACGGGCACCGACCAGCATGCGGTCGGTTTCGCTCATGCTGTAGCGGCGCGTGATGCGGGTCGAGCCGTCAGGCAGGGTCACCTGACGCGCCTGTGAACGGAAGTAGTTGCCCAATCCACCCGGCCAGCCGCCGCCGTTGGGATTGCGGCTCATTTCGTATGAACCCGTCAGTTTTACTTTGATCGGATTCATGTCGAAGAGCATCGTTCCCTGCAGCTGGTTGCTTTCGGCCCAGTTGTCGTAGAGGTAGTTCTTCTTGTATTCGATGTTTCCGCCGAACGGGAGCAGCGTTCCCGCCGCGGACGGACCGTACGAGCCAAGAGCGTCCTGCGTCAGGCCTTCGAATTTGAATGGCTCGATGAACGTCGACTGACGGTTACGCACGAAGTTGTGCTGGCCAGCCACGAAGAACCGGATATCATTCGACATGACCGGTCCGCCGGCTGTCACGACAATGTTGCGATAACCGCGAGAGCTCGTTCCGAGGAACTCCTCGCCCGGCTTCGCGAAGTCGTCTGTCTGCGCGTCGACGGTGAACTGGTATTTCGTGCTGCCCGTCCGCGTCGTGGTGCGAACGAGACCCGACATGGCGCCGCCGTACTCGGCCGTGAAGCCGCCGGCCTGCACCTGCACTTCCTCGATCGCTTCCTGAATGACGTTGATGTTGTTGCTGTTGAAGTACGGATTCGTGACGCTCGTGCCGTCGATCGTGTACCCGACCTCACCAGCGCGGCCACCGCGCACATACAAGTTCCCGTTCCGCTCGACGATACCGGCCTCGAGCGCTACGATATTCTGCAGACCTCGGACCGGAAGCGACGCCAGATTCTCCTGCGTGTTCACGCGAATAGTGTTCGTCGTGTTGCGCTGGATCAGCGGACGCTCGGCCGTGATCACGACCTCAC
>CAYYOV010000069.1:0-9868 GCA_964473365.1 uncultured Ignavibacteriaceae bacterium | reverse complement strand
CCCAGAAATCAAGCATAATTCGCTTGACTTTAAGGGGCATTTCCGTATTTTTCTACCTCGAGTGTGGAAAAGTGGGGAATTGGGGCGACGTCCCCAGAGACCCTGCAGAGGCGCATTGTTCAACGAGTGGTCGTCATGTCTTCGTTCAAAGGTCGATATCTCTATACTCTCGACGCCAAGGGGCGCATCGCGATCCCGGCAAAGCTGCGCAAGAGTCTCAGCGCCAAGGGATCGGTGGTGCTCACCCGTGGGTTTGAGCAATGCCTCTACGTGTACCCTCTGGAGGAGTGGAAGCAGGTCGAATCGTACATCCGCGGACTCTCGTTCCTCGACGCGCGCCATCGGTTCTTCGGCCGAACGCTCTTTCAGTGGGCGACTGACGCCGACCTCGACAGCCAGTCACGCATCTCCGTCCCGCAAGAGCTGTTGAAGTACGCGGGGATCACCGGCGATGTGCTCATCCTGGGAGTCGTGGATCGCATCGAGATGTGGGATCCTGCCGTGTACGAAACGTACCAGAAGTCGCAACCCGATACCTACGAAACGGTCGTCGAACACGTCTTTCAGCGGAAGACGTAACGACCGTCGTGACGGTCTCGTCCTACCATACCCCAGTTCTGCTGCGCGAATCGTTGGAGTACCTCGTGACCGATCCAGGCGGCGTCTATGTCGACGCGACGCTCGGAGGGGGCGGTCACACCGATGCGCTGCTGTCGCGGCTGTCGCCGTCCGGGCGGGTCATCGCCCTCGACCAGGACGACGAAGCGATCGCCGAAGCGTCGAAGCGGCTTGCGTCGTACGGCGGCAGGGCGATCCTTCGGCGGGCGAACTTTGGGGATGTACTGGATGAAGTGCAAGCAGCCGGCGCCGCGTCAGTGGACGGCGTGCTGCTCGATCTGGGTGTCTCGTCGCACCAATTGGACGACCCGGCGCGGGGATTCAGTTTTCGTGGGGATGAGCGCTTGGACATGCGGATGGATCGGCGCTCGGGCCGGTCGGCGTATGATGTGGTCAACGCCACCGACGAAACGGAGCTGGCCAGGATCCTCTGGGAATTCGGAGAAGAACGCCGTTCCCGTCAGATCGCCCGGGCGATCGTGCGGCAGCGGCCGGTCGAATCGACCACCGCGTTGGCCGATCTCGTGGGATCGCTGATATCGGGCCCGATGGCGACGAAGTCGATGGCTCGCGTCTTTCAGGCGATCCGGATCGAGGTCAATCAGGAATTGGCGCAGCTTCGGCGTTGCCTCGGCGACATCCCCGCCATGCTGCGAACAGGCGGGCGGCTGGTGGTGATCTCGTATCATTCGCTGGAGGACCGCATCGTCAAAGAGTTCATTCGGGAGTCTGCGGCCGACCGGATCCCGTCGGGTTCGAAGTTCCTGCCCGATCAGCCGCGGACGCCCGTGCTCCGGCCGTTGACGAAGAAGCCGGTCGTGGCCGGACCTGACGAAGAGCGATCGAATCCGCGCTCGCGGAGCGCAAAACTTCGAGCTGCGGAGAAAGTGTAGAGAACAGTTCAGGCCAGGGCGAGTGAGTGCCATGGCACGATGTGAAGAGCATGCTGCGGGCCGCCCTGCGACACAGCGCACGGCCGGCCATTCAACCCCAACGGTCACGTGCCCTCCCCCAACACCATTGACGCGCGTCGCGGTCCGGCATCGCCGGACAATGAATTGATCGAGGCGTACCTGCGCCGCGCCCAGGGCTCCGACGCGCCGCCGGCCTCGTCGTCCGACCAGCGCGACGCGGTCTATTCCAGCCGTCCCGACACGGTCACGGGCGCCTCTGTCGCCAAGCCGCGCAATCGCACGGCGTCGCGTCGCCGTGTGTCTCCGTTCTCGATCGTCCTGGCGCTTGTCGCGACGGCCGTCGCCAGCGTCGTATACATCAGCAACATCATCACCGTCGGCCAATTGGTCATCCGGATCGGAGACCTGCAAAGCCGGCACCAGCGATTGCTGAACGAGCAGGAGATACTTCGGGCGCAGATCAATCGTATGTCGAGCCTCGAACGCGTGCGGACGATGGCAGAGAAGGACCTCGGACTGCGGAATTCCGCAGCCGTCCCCGGTTGGCTGGTCGTCAGTCCCGACCGGGTGGAAGAGATCCAGCAGGCGCTCGAGGAGGCGCGTCGCCAGCGATGAACGAGCCCCTGACGCAGCCGACCGATCCGGCAAAAGGATTCCGGACGCGGTTCCTGCTCCTCAAATTCTTCTTCGCTCTCTTCTTCATCGTCATCGGCGGGCGGTTGGTGATGGTGCAGGTGCTCGATGCGAGCAAGTACCGCGCGTTGGCGAAGAAGCAGTACGAACAACGCTTTGTCCTGCCGGCGCTCCGGGGGAACATCGTCGACCGGAACGGCAACGAGCTGGCATCGAACACGATGTTCGTTTCGTTCGCCGCCGACCCGAAGATCGTCGGGGACGACGCCCGACGAGTAGCCAAGGCTTTCGCGCAGGTCTTCGGCAAACCGAGCGGCTTCTACCTAGAGAAGCTCGGCGGACCGAACGGCTCGGACAAGCGGCGCTTCGTGTGGATGGAGCGGAGCATCCGTCCGGAGGTTGCCAAGCGCATCGAACAGGCGCATCTACCCGGCATCGTCATGATGAACGAGCCGAAGCGGCTCTACTACTACGACCACGTCGGCGGCGCGATGCTCGGCTTCACGGACCTGGACCACAAGGGCATCTCGGGGCTTGAGCTGGCGCTGAACGACGACCTGAAAGGCTCGAACGGTTCGGTGACCCTTCAGCGCGACGGCCTCGGACGCTCGCGCCCGTCGGCCGACTATCCGCGCATCGAACCCGTCAACGGACATGATGTCGAGTTGACGATCGATATCGGGTATCAAGCCGTTGCCGAGGAGGAGCTGCGGCGGGGCCTCGAGGCCAACGGTGCAGACGGGGGATTGGCCGTGCTCATGAATCCCCGGACGGGCGAAGTGCTCGCGTTGGCGGTGGCGCCGGGCGTCAATCCCAACGCACCAGGATCGGTCGACGCGGCCCGCGCCCGCATTCGCGTGGTGACCGACGTCTTCGAGCCGGGCTCGACGTTCAAGGTCGTGACGGCGGCGGCGGCGTACGAACACCATCTCGTACAGCCCGACGAGCGGTTCTATGCTGAACGCGGCACGATGAAGGTGACGATCGGCAAGTACGTGCGGCTCATCAAAGACACGCACGAGTACGATTGGCTGACCTTCCGCGAAGCGATGGAAGTATCGAGCAACATCGTGATGGCGAAGGTCGGCAAGGTCATCGGACCCGAACGGCTCTACACGATGGCCCGCGATCTGGGGTTCGGTATACCGACCGGGATCGATCTTCCGGGTGAAGTGCGCGGGGCGCTCAAGAAACCGTCGTCGTGGTCGGGCACGACATTGCAGACAATGGCGTACGGCTACGAAGTAGGCGTGACGCCCGTCCAGTTGTTGGCCGCATATGGCGCCGTCGCGAACGGAGGCGTGCTCGTCCGTCCGTACGTCGTTCGCAGCGTCCGGTCGCCCTCGGGCGAGGTGACGCACGCGACATCACCCACGGTCATTCGTCGCGTCATGTCGGCCGAGACCGCGAAGCAGCTGACGGAGGCGTTCGAAGGCGTGGTCGAGCGTGGCACGGCGAAGGATGTGCAGATCCCTGGCGTTCGCATTGCGGGCAAAACGGGAACAGCACGAAAGGTGGTCGACGGGTCGTACGCGTCAGGGTCCTACACGGCATCGTTCGTCGGGTTCTTTCCGGCCGACGATCCACAGGTAGTCGGCGTCGTCATGATGGACAATCCGCGTACGCGCGGCTACTACGGCGGTGTCACGAGCGGTCCGATCTTTCGGGCGATCGCCGAACGCATCGTAAATTCGTCGTCGCGCATTTCGCGTTCGGTCATGACCCAGCGGGACCCGATGCGCGACCGGATGATCAGCACGCCGGACGTTCGCTCGATGCAACCCGAATTTGCCCAGCAGATGCTGGCCAGCATGGGCCTCAAGGGCCGTGTCTACGGCCAGGGTTCGCTGGTCGTCAAGCAGACCCCGGAAGCCGGACATCCGGCCGAACCGGGTGACGTCATCGCGTTGGTACTCGGGACCGCCTCAAAGCCGACGACGAGCGGAGCGATACGCGTTCCTGACGTCAGAGGGATGAGCGTGCGCCGGGCGATGAACCGTCTCGTCGTCGAAGAGTTCGAAGTCGCGGTTCGCGGCAGCGGGATCGTACGCGAACAGGTCCCGGCTGCAGGTTCGGCGTCGAAGCCGGGGGCGGCGGTCACATTGGTGTGCGAACCGAGGCCACTGACGCAGGCCGTGTTGTACTAAGAACAATCGATGAAGCTCGGATCGTTGCTCCAGGGTGTCACCGTCACCAAGATGTTCCAGACCGTCTTCGGACGGATGGTCGTGACGCATGAGGTGGAGGTGAGCCACCTGCAGTATGATTCGCGCCGCGTCGACCGCGGGGACCTGTTCGTCGCCATCAGCGGTTCGGCAGCCGATGGCCACAGGTTCGTTTCGGCCGCGATCGCGCAGGGTGCGAAAGTCGTCATGGTCGAGCGTGACGATGCCATCAGCGACCCGGAATGCATGCACACGGGGACCGTGAAGCTCGTCGTGCCGGATTCGCGGGTGGCGCTTGCGCAGATGTCGGCCAACTATTACGGGCATCCGGCCAATGCGATGACCGTGGTCGGCGTGACCGGCACGAACGGCAAGACGACGACCTCGACCATCATCCGGTCTGTCCTCGAAGCATCCGGCCGGCGATGCGGCCTGATCGGGACGATCGAAGTGCGGTACGGGACGACGTCGGAACCGGCGACCCACACGACGCCGGAATCGCTGGAGTTGCAGCAGACGTTTGCTCGGATGCGTGATGAGGCGTGCAGCGCGGTGTCGATGGAAGTGTCGTCGCATGCGCTCCATCAGTCGAGGGTCCGGGGAGTGACGTTCGCCGCCGGTGTCTTTACGAACCTGACGCAGGACCACCTCGACTATCACGGCACGATGGACTCGTACTTCGCCGCCAAGAAGCTCCTGTTCGACGGGCTCGACCCGAATGCGGCGGCCGTGGTGAATGCCGACGACCCGTGGTCGGCACGGATCACGTCGGGAACGGCTGCGCGTCGGTTCACGTTCGGCGCGGCGAGCGGTGCCAGCCTGCGACTTCGGGGTGCATCGATGAGCATCGACGGATCGGTGCTCGAAGTGGAGGACGAGAGCGGTCCGTGGTCATTGCGGACCCCGCTCGTCGGCCGGTTCAACGTGGAAAATGTGCTCGCTGCGACGGCAGCCGGTCTGGCGCTCGGCATTTCGCGCGACCATGTGATCGCAGGCGTGGCGGCGGCGGACCGGGTCAAGGGACGATTCGAACGGGTCGCATCGAAGCGTGGCTGGACGGCGATCGTCGATTACGCGCATACGCCCGATGCGCTTGAGAAGAGCCTGGCAACCGCCCGGTCGCTCGTTCCGTCGGGGAGCGGCGCACGACTGATCGTGGTGTTCGGCGCCGGCGGTGATCGGGACCGATCCAAGCGTCCGCAGATGGGGTCGGTGGCTGCGCGGTTGGCGGATGTCGTCGTCGTGACGTCCGACAATCCGAGGACGGAAGATCCGGAAAAGATCATCGACGACATCGCCGCTGGATTTCCGGTAGGAGGATCGGTGCATCGTGAACCCGACCGGAAGGCGGCGATCCGTTGGGCAGCTTCGCAGGCCGGGCCGGGCGACGTGATCCTCATCGCGGGCAAGGGACACGAAGATTATCAGGTGGTCGGCCGCGAGAAACGACATTTCAGCGACCGTGAAGAAGTGGAGGCTGTCGCGTGACGTTGTCGTTGGCAGACCTGCTCTCGGTCGCGCATCGTGAATCGTTCGATCTGCCCGCCGATCAATGGACGGCGACGGGCGTGTCGACCGATTCCCGTTCGACCGGCTCGGGCGATCTGTTCGTCGCGATCCGGGGTGAGCGGTTCGACGGACATGACTTTGTCAGCATGGCGGTCGAGCGGGGTGCGGCCGGCGTGATCGTCGATGCCCGGTGGGCGTCCGCAAACGGTCCGATGTTGACACGGCTGCACGTGCCGCGGCTGGTGGTCGACGACACGGTCCTGGCGCTTGGCTCGCTCGCCCGGACGGTGCGTCGACGGTGGACGATCCCGGTGATCGCGATCGGCGGGAGCAACGGCAAGACGACGACAAAAGAGATGGTGAAAGCGGTCTTGTCGCGTTCGATGCGTGTGCTGGCGACCGAAGGCAATCTCAACAATCACATCGGCGTTCCGCAGACGCTGTTCCGTCTGGAGAAGCGGCACGAGGCGGCGGTCATCGAGATCGGCACGAATCACCCGGGGGAGATCGCGTATCTCTGCTCGATCGCCGAACCGACGCACGGACTGCTGACCAATATCGGCCGCGAACATCTGGAGTTCTTCGGGTCCGTCGAGGGCGTGGCGGACGCCGAAGGTGAATTGTGGCAATGGCTGGCTGAACACGGAGGGACGGCGTTCGTCAACGGCGACGACCCGCTCATCGTGCGGCGAGCGAAACCAGTGAAGAAGAAGGTCGTGTTTGGGTTCACCGCGCGGACTGCGACCATCAAGGGTTCGCGACGGAAGATCGACGACGACGGCCGAGCGGTTTTCCTGTTGCGGCGAGGGACGCGAAAGCCGTTCGAGGTCCGCGTGGCGATCCCCGGTCCACACAACGGAATGAATGCGTTGGCGGCGGCGGCTGTGGGTCTGACGATGGGAGTGCCGACGAACGAGGTGGCTGGAGCGCTTGGCACCGTGGCCGCGGCCAGCAAACGGATGCAGGTCGTTCGATCGAACGGCATCACCGTGCTGAACGACACCTATAACGCCAACCCGGATTCGATGGTTGCGGCGTTGGCGACGTTGAAAGCGTTCAAAGCGGCGGGACGACGGATCGCAGTGCTCGGCGACATGTTCGAACTCGGCGCGGCGGCCGAGGCCGGTCATCGAATGGTCGGGAAGGCTGTGAAGACCGAGCGGATCGACCTGTTGTTCACGACGGGAGCGCTGGCGGCGGAGATCGGCCGGGCTTCCGGTCTGTCTGCGGCGGAGCATCACAGCGAAAAGAGATCGCTCATCCGCCGCCTGCAAGAGGTCCTTCGTCCAGGAGACATCATACTCGTGAAAGGCTCACGGGGTATGCAGATGGAAGAGGTCGTGGCAGCGATCACCAGTGTCCCTGTTCAGGTGGCTTGATGCTGTATCACTTCTTCATGTGGCTGCATTACACCTACGACCCGCCGGGGTTCGGCGTGTTCAAGTACATCACGTTCCGCGCCGGCCTGTCGGCCGTGACGGCGCTCGTGATCGCGTTCTGGCTCGGGCCGAAGATCATTCGGATGCTCAAGGACCGCCAGATCGGGGAGGCGGCAAAGGTCGAGGCACCAAAGACCCATCTCTCGAAGGCCGGTACGCCGACGATGGGCGGGCTCATCGTCCTCGCGTCGATCGTCGTTCCGACGCTCCTCTGGAACGACCTGACAAACGGATACATCTTGCTCATCCTGTTCGTCACGGTCACGCTGGGAGCCGTGGGATTTCTCGACGACTACCTGAAGGTGGTCAAGCGGAAGCCGAAAGGTCTGATCGGCCGCTACAAGATCGTCGGCCAGGTGCTGGTCGGGCTGGTGTTGGGCGGAGTCATGGTCTTCGCCCCGGAATGGATCGATGCCAGCCTGGTCCCGATCCGTACGAGCACGACGGTGCCGTTCATCAAGAGCCTGGAACTGGACCTCGGGTGGCTGTACATCCCGATGGTCATCTTCATCATCACCGCAACGTCGAACGCCGTGAACCTGACCGATGGACTCGACGGCCTGGCGATCGGGACGGTCGGCATTGTGAGCGTGACGCTGGCGATCATCGCCTACATCACGGGCAACATCGAGCTGAGCAGCTATCTGACGATCCCGTTCCTCCGGGGGTCCGGCGAGCTTGCCATCTTCTGTGTGGCGCTGGGGGGCGCGGCCCTGGGATTTCTGTGGTACAACTCATACCCGGCCCAGGTCTTCATGGGCGATACGGGTTCGCTCGCGCTGGGAGGCATCATAGGGGCGATGTGCGTGCTGATCAAGAAGGAGCTGCTCCTGCCGACGCTTGGGGGGGTGTTCCTGATGGAGACGCTGTCGGTCATCATCCAACGCACGTACTTCAAGTACACGAAACGGAAATACGGAGAAGGACGGCGGGTCTTCCGGATGTCGCCGATCCATCATCATTTTGAATTGCTCGGATGGCCCGAACCGAAGATCGTGACGCGGTTCTACATCGTCGCCATCCTGCTCATGATCATCACGCTCGCCACGTTCAAGGTACGGTGACGTGACGAGGGAGCTTGCACAGGGACCGGTGACGATCATCGGTGCCGCACGCAGCGGAGTGGCGGCAGCCACGCTCGTCGCGGCTCATGGTGGAACGCCGTTCGTCAGCGATCTGGCGACGGAGGAGAAGCTGGGTCCTGTTGTCCGATCGCTCCAGGACGCCGGAGTGACGTACGAAACGGGCGGACACACCGACAAGGTGTATGCAAGCCGGCTGATGGTCATCAGCCCGGGAGTTCCGAGCAGCTCTCCGGTCGTGGCGGAAGCGCTGCGGCGGGGGATCCCGGTGGTGAGCGAGCTTGAATTGGCGTCGTGGTTCTGTCCCGGCCCGGTGGCTGCGATCACCGGAAGCAACGGAAAGACGACGACTACAACGCTCGTCGGCCGGATGCTGGGCGATGCGCGCATCCGTCACGCCATTGCCGGGAATATCGGCACGGCTTTCTCCGGCGTCGTCGGAGATCTGACGTCGGACGCGTGGGCAGTGCTCGAGGTGAGCTCGTTCCAGCTCGACCACTGCGAGACATTCCGGCCGAAGATCTCGGTCATTCTGAACATCACGCCGGACCACATGGACCGGTACGGACACTCGATGGAACGGTACGCGGCTTCGAAAGCGCGCATTTTTCAGCGGCAGGAAGCGGACGACACGCTCATCTATGGAGCGGACGACCCGTGGACGGCGAACGTTGCGAACAGTGCACGGTGCCGGAAGCTCCCGTTCGGAATGGCCCGCATCGGCGATGACGGTGCATGGGTCGAGAACAATACGCTCGTCGCCTCGGTCGGAAACGGCGTGCACGAGGTCATCCGCGTCGACGAGATCACGATCAAGGGGCAGCACAATTTGCAGAATGCGATGGCGGCCTCGTTGACGGGCCTGATGTGCGGCGCCAGCCCGGCGTCGATCCGGGCGACCCTGCGAAACTTCAAAGGGGTCGAACACCGCCTCGAGTTCGTGCGAGAGCATCAGGGCGTGCGATACTACAACGATTCGAAGGCGACGAATGTCGATTCGGTCTGGTATGCCCTTCAGGCGTTCACGGCTCCCATCGTGCTTCTCTTGGGCGGTCGCGATAAAGGGAACGACTACACGAAGCTTCGTGACCTGGTCCATCAGCGCGTGAAGGCGATCGTGGCCATCGGCGAATCGGCCGACACGGTCGCGGCGGCCTTCAACGGCTTGGCCGTGATCAAGAAGGCGGCATCGATGGACGAAGCGGTATCGACCGCGAGGTTCGTTGCCAACGCGGGCGACGTGGTGCTGCTGTCGCCAGCGTGTGCGTCGTTCGACTGGTTCCAGAACTACGAACATCGCGGCCAGGTCTTCAAGCAATTGGTGGATGCATTGTGAACGAACGTCAACGCAATCATATCGACCTGCCGCTCCTCACCGTCGTCCTGCTCCTGATGGTGCTGAGCCTTGGCGTGGTCTATAGCGCATCCGCCACGTGGGCGTACGAGAAGTTTGGCGAGTCGGAGCGATTGCTGAACTCGCACCTGCTCAAGGTGCTGCTCGGCATCGG
>CAYYOV010000068.1:0-10022 GCA_964473365.1 uncultured Ignavibacteriaceae bacterium | reverse complement strand
CGCCGGTCAGGGCGAACGCCGTCAGGTTGTGGTCGAACGACGACGGCTGCCAGGCCGTGGTCGAGTGGCATTGCGTGCAAGTCTGCGGGAAGCCGGCGCTGGCGTGATTCGGGTTGGTGGTCGCCGCGTAGTCAGCGGCGTGACAGCTCGAACATTGCTGCGACGTTCCCGCGAACCGGCCTTGCACGTGGCACGAGGAGCACACGGCCGCCCGGTGCGCTCCGGTCAGCGGGAATGCTGTCAGGTTGTGGTCGAAGCTCCCTCCCCACGACGGAGACGAGATCGCATGGCACCGCGAGCAGTCTGTCGAAAGACCCGAGGCTGCGTGGGCCGGGGCCGTCGTCGCGGCATAGTCGGCCTGATGGCAGCCGACGCAGGTGACCGGCGTTCCGGCGTACTGCTGGCCCTGCGACGGCCGGTGACATTGTCCGCACTCGGCCGCAGCGTGCGCACCGACGAGCGTGAACCGCGTCTGTTGATGGCGCTGGCGCATGTCTGCCACGCGCCACGAGCGCTGGTCGTGGCATCGCTGGCACTGCGTCCCCAGCTCTCCCCGGTGGACGTCGGTGTGGCACGAGCTGCATGTGGACGCAGCCCCGGCGAACTTCAGGCCGGTGTGGCACCCGCGGCAATCGACCGTGGCATGCTGGCCCGTAAGCGTGAACCCGGTCGACGTATGGTCGAACCGGGCGTCGCGGCGCATCCGCCACGAATCGGTCGTGTGGCAATCGGCGCACGGCTGCTTCATCGGACCGTGCGGAGAGGTCTGCCCGAGGCCGACCGAGACGGCCGCGAGGAGGGAGGCGATCAACGAGAGGTAGCGCATGTCAGATCTTTCCTTGGTGACATGTTTCACACCCGGCGGCGAGCGGCTTGAACCGCACAAACACCGTATCTCCCGCGCGTTCCGGCCGGTGGCATCCGGCGCAAGCCACGCGACGGTGTGCACCCGTCAGCGAAAAGGTGCTCTGCCGTTCGTGATCGAACAGCAGGGACGTCCACGCCTGCGGTGTATGGCACGCCTGGCATTCGACGGAGCCGTTCTTCGTGAACTGCCCGCGATGTACATCGGCATGGCACGACGCGCACGCCTGCGGGACGCCGCTGTACTGCACGACACCCCGGGCGTCGGGCTTGTGGCATTGCCCGCATGCGACGACCGCATGACGTCCGCTCAGCGCAAACCCGGTGCTTGCGTGGTCGAACGATCGCATGCTCCAGGTTGTCGTGGCATGACACTGCGCACAACTCTTGAGCGCCATCTGGTTGGCGAACTGCCCCTTGTGCTTATCTTCGTGACACGCCGCACATTTGAACGACGACTTGTGGAGTTCGAGCTTTTTCGTTGCCGGCGCACGGTGACACGGTGCGCACGGCACGGCCTGATGGGCCCCGGTCAGCGCGAACGCAGACGCATCGTGCATGGCCAGCGTGAAGAGCGAAGGGACGAACTCACGATCGGTGTGGCAGCGGGCGCAGTCGGCCCCGTAGCGCTGGACGAAGATGCCGCCGTGCGGGTCGCGATGGCATTCGACGCAGGGCTTCGGGCCCGTGCGGAATGCGGTCACGAACGTCGAGGTCGGCGTCCGTGCGTGGCATTTTTCGCAGGCCACCGTCGTATGGGCGCCGGCGAGGACGAAGCGCGTGATCCCGTGGTCGAACTGCGACCGGTTCACGGCAGACCAGGCCTGCGGAGCGTGGCAGGACGAACACGTCCGGCCCGTGAACCCGGGTCCGTGCGGTGTCTGGTGGCAGGGAGTGCAATCGGCCGTCGGCTTGGCGGCGAACCGCACCTTCACGTCCGCGTTCGGACGATCCATCTGCGTGTGACACTTGGCGCAGGCGACGTTCGCGTGCGCGCCGACGAGCGGGAACCGCGTCACGCCGTGGTCGAACCCGGCCACCGACTTCCACCCTTCGGTCGTGTGGCAGTTCGCGCACGTGCGCTTGGCGCCGAAGCCGGGAGGATGCGGAGACGTGTGGCACGGCGTGCATTGCTCGAACGGTTTTGCTGCGAACAGACGGGGGGCCGTGGGCGATGCGGGGGCTTCGTGGCACTTGGTGCACTCGACCTGCAGGTGCTTCCCCGTCAGCGGGAACTTCGTCGACGCGTGCTTGAACCCGGGGGCCGGTTTCCAGGCGTCGGACGAGTGACACGACGCGCAGTCGTTGCTCAGCGTCCCGTTGTGACGGTCCGCGTGGCACGAGGCGCACGTTGTGCCGAGGCCCAGGAGGGTGACACGGCCCGACGGGCGGGAGAACTTCCGGACCGCCTCGAGCTTGACGTTCTTCGCCTGATGGCAGCGTTCGCAGTCAAGCGAACGATGCGCCCCGGTGAGCGCGAAACCGGTGACAGGATGATTGAAGGTCGATCGGTCGAACTGCGTGATCGCCGCATCGACGCCCAGGTGCTCTTTATGGCATGTTTCGCAGGATGAGCCGGCATTACGAGCGTGTAATCCCGTCCCCCGGTCGATCGAGGCCTTGATGTCGGTATGACATGCGAGGCAGAGCGTGGTGCCGACCTGTGCGCCCCGCTCGTGGCAGGTGGTGCATTGCGTGATGCCTTCGAGGTTCTCATGGGCCCGGGAGAGCTTGCCCGGGGAGACCTGAGCGCCGGCCGAATGCACGAGGCCGACGATCGCAACGACGATGACAACGGAACGGCGGAGCATCGCTCAGAAGATCCAGGCGTACCCCAGCCAGATCGCCACGCCGACGTGGACGACGAGGGTGAGGCCCATGATGATCGCGAACGGCGTGTGGATGACGTGCCAATAATAGAAGAGCTGCTCGACCTGCCCCAGGAGCAAGGCTCGGCGAATGAGCGTGCCGCGCTCTTTCGATGCCCGTACGATGGCGCGAGCCACATCACGCGGAACGCCCTGCTTGGCGACGAGCCGGCGGACCTCGGTGGTCACCGATCGCATGATGGTACCGGCCCGCATGTAGGCCGAGACGGTCTCGCGTATGTTCGTCGGACGCTGGATGGCGGCGAAGTGCTTGTCGAGATTCCGCAACAGTCGAGTTCCCAGCTCCGATTCCTGCAAGGTCTTCGCGATGCGATCGAACTCCTTCTCGATCGCGTCCTTATCAAGCTGCGCCCCCTGCACGTTGCGGGGAATGAGGACATAGAGGAACCGGCCGACCAACCCGCTGCCGACCACCGTGAGCATCGTCCAGAGACTGATGCCGGCGATGCCCCCCGATTTGAACGTGGAGTGATAGACGATGAGCGCCGGTCCGACCAGACAGAGGAAGATGTGGAACTCGAGCCAGAACGTCAGTTTGCCGAGCGGCCAGAGCGCCCGGATGCGCTTGCGCGAAGAGTAGAGAACGACGCCGATGATGACCATCGATGTGCCGACGATCCCCAATCCGTGACCGACCGTGCCCGACGGCCGGAGCGATGAATGATCGGCGCTGAACGCCCGGACTTGCTGCGGAGCGACGTAGTATGCGCAACCGCGGAGGCCAACCGCGAGTACAGCCGTCAGCCCAACGAAGAGGAGGAAGAGAACAAAGACACGGTGTGCCACGTTCTTTCGTGAAGGATGGTGCGCAGCTCGACCTCAAGTCCCGAAAAGAATAACGGTTCTTGTCTAAATATTCTCGTGTTGTTGGGACAATTGTGACCGGCGGCATTCGTTTTCAAAACAAGAACGGCCACAAAAACCTCTGTGGCCGCCCTTTTCGTGAAAACACGCGACTTCCACCACCTACCTCACTTCACCTCCCTGATCCTCAACTGCTGGATCAGCGGACTCTTCTCGGGCGTCAGCGTAAAGAAGATGGTGAGCTTTCCTTTCTCACCTTCAACCGTAAACGTGCCGCGGAGCTGATTCTCCGGATCGACCGGTCCAACGCCCTTGACAGCGCCGATCTTCGCAAAGAGCCCCTGGGATTGCCGGCGCCACGAAGCCACGCTCGTGTCGGCGAAGAAGTTTTCCGCAAAGATGCCCGACCGCTCCGCATCCTTCCAATCGGGCAGGACCTTCATCAGCTCGCTCTTGCGTTGTTCAAGGATCGCCGACGGCGGCAACACGCGCGACCGGAGGCCCGTCATCTTTACCAGCGTATCGAGCACCACCATGTTGATGCCGCTCGTCCCGGCATAGGTGAGGTTGGCGAACGACAAGACGCCGATTCCATGCTCGAGCATGATGGTCCAGTTGCTCCCGAACCCCGGAAGGCCGCCGCTGTGACCGGACATGGTCCGGCCGTCGCAATCCCTGATCCAGTTCAGCCCATAGCCATATGCCGTCGCGATCGCGCACACGCGTCCGTTCGGCCACCGGGGGTTGGCGTTGAACCCCGCAAACCTCCACGGCTGCTGCATCTCCCGCACCGAGCTCCGCCGGATCGGCCCGTCGTCGTCGCCGTCGCGCGGCGGCCACGCGGACAAATGGAAAGCGACATACTTGCTGAAATCGTCGATCGACGTGATCAAGCCGCCCATCGCTCCCCACGACCCGTCGTGGAGCATCGGCTCTTCCGTTAGCACTCCGTCTCGGCGCTGGTAGCCGAGCGCCAGCCGCGACTCGGGAATTCCCTTCCACTCCCACGTCGTGCTTGTCATGCCGAGCGGCTTGAATATCTGTTCCGCCGTGTACCGCTGGTAGGGCATGCCCGAGACGACAGTAACGATGCGGCCGAGCAGCGCAAAGCCGAGGTTCGCGTATTCGAACGTGATGCCGGGAATGTTTGAGAACGAGACGCCGCCGCGGACGAAGTCGATCAGCTCCTGGTCGGTATCGGCCAGCTGCCGATCGCCCCACGGATTGTCTTCCGGAAATCCGGCCGAGTGCGTCAGCAGGTCGCGGACGGTGATCGGCCGGGCGTCGGTCGTCAACAGCTTCATCCCTTTCAGTTCCGGCAGATACGTTTCGGCCGGAGCGTCGAGCTCGATCTTCCCTTCATCCCGCAGCTTCAGGATGGCCATCGCCGTCACGCTCTTGCTCATCGACGCGATGCGGAAGAGCGACTTCGCGTCCGCGGCGATCTTCTTGCCAACGTTCGCCAGTCCGACCTGGCCCGTGTGGACAAGGCGGCCGTCGACCACCACACCCCACACCATGCCGGGAAGATTGCGCCGCTCGGCATACGCGCGAAAGGTCGAGTCGACGACGTTCGATGCGGCGACGATGCGGTCCGCACGGTCGGCATCGGGGAACGCCTCCGGCTTGATCTGTGCGAACGCAGACGCAGCAAGACAGAGGAGGGCCAGAAGGGTCTTCATGATGGCACCTGGAACAGTGAGTGAAAGAGTGAAGGCTTCGCTGTAGCGTAATGTCCCAAACAAACCATGAAAGTCAAACGACCCGTGATGACTTCTTGCATCCTGCCCGGGTTCTCTCGACCTTCGTGGTACCTTCGCATCTCATTCGAGACGCTCCCCATGCGCACATTCCTGCTGATCCTCCTGTGTGGCCTTCAGGCCTCCCTCTTCAGCCAACCCCGATCCGAGGCGGTTACCCGAGCCAGATCGATCATCGCCGACAGCCTCAGGGCCTCGCGGACACCGGGCGTGAGCGTCACCGTGGTGCAACGTGGCGAGATCGTGTGGAGCGAAGGATTTGGGTTCGCGGACCTCGAACAGCAGGTCCCCGTGACCCCCCATACGAAGTTCCGCGTGGGGAGCGTGTCGAAGGCCCTCACGTCGGTCGCGCTTGGACTGCTGTGGGAGGAAGGCCGCCTTCAGTTCGACAGCACCATTCAGGCGTACGTGCCAACATTTCCGCGAAAGCGATGGCCGATCACCGTGCGGCAGGTGGCCGGGCATATCGCCGGCATCCGGCACTATCGCGGCACGGAGATGCTCATGGCCCGGCAGTATCCGACCGTCGAGTCGTCGTTGTCGATCTTCCGTGATGATACGCTGTTATCAAAGCCCGGCACGCAGTTCTTCTATTCGTCCTACGGCTGGAACCTGCTGAGCGCGGTCGTGGAGCGTGCGAGCGGACAGGAGTTTCTGACGTTCATGCAGCAACGCGTGTTTGACCCGCTGGGGATGACCCAGACCGTCGCGGATCATGTCGATTCACTGATCCCGTTTCGCGCACGCTGGTACACGCAGGACTCGCTTGGCACGACCGTCAATGCGCCGTTCGTCAACAACAGCTACAAGTGGGCCGGGGGCGGATTCTTGTCGACCACGGAGGACCTGGCGCGATTCGGCAACGCCATGCTGCAACGGCGGCTGTTGAAGCCGGCGACGGTCGATACGCTGTGGAAGGTGCAACGATTGAATGACGGTCGGACGACTGTCTACGGAATGGGATGGTTCGTGCGTCCGGACCCGGCAGGACGGCCGACGGTGGGACATTCGGGCGGGTCGGTCGGCGGTACGGCGCAGCTTCTCATCTGGCCTGAACAACAACTGATCGTTGCCATGCTGGTGAATTCCGACCAGCGCTTCATTCACCACGCCTACCGGATCGCGGAGGAATTTCTGAAGGAGTGATGCCGGCGGCCTGCAGGTTCTACGACCACCCCGTACCCCTCCTCCGTGATGAGAGGAGCATTGAGATTGCTATTGGAGATCTCCGGTGTCCCAACAGCACGCGTAAGGGATACTCGGGCAGCCGCATTCTGGCTGAACTCCTTCACTCCAACTTCTTGCTCTTCAAGCGAACTCCATTACTATGCATCATCATTCTTCCGTGCAACTCCATCAGTCCCGCCCCTGGCTCTCTGTCCAGAACTCCACGACTCCCCCCTTCGTTCTCCGATGATCACTCCATTACTCCTTCCCTCTGCTTCTGAGTCTTCTCAGGAACGCGTCATCCATTGAACGATCGCCGGCAACGCGGCCGACGTCAACACGCCGTTCAGGATCATTCCAAGCGATGCCGCCATCCGGGCGGTCGGGTCCGACGTGAGCGACGCCGTAGCAATTCCATGACCGGCGACTCCCATCGCGATCCCTACAGGAATCGAGGCCGTGATTCGACACCAGCGCAGGACTGTCACTCCCGCCACAGCTCCCAGGATCCCCGTCAGAATGACGATTGCCGTCGTCAGTCCCGGTTCACCGCCGACGGTCGTCGAAAGTTCGATCGCAATGGGCGTCGTGACAGACTTCGCCGCGATCGAGCGAACGAGCGATCCATCTCCCTCCATCCAGAGCATCAGCCCCGTGGCCGACACGATGCTCACCACGCAACCGACGACGAGTGCCAGCGTGACCGGCTTCCAGTTCATCCGAAGCAGGTTGCGGTAGCGATACACGGGCACCGCCATTGCCACGACTGACGGACCGAGGAAGAACTGCAGGAGGCGTCCGCCGGGTGCGTAGTCCTCGAAAGATACGTCCGCCGACAGGAGCAGGAGCACGATCATCGTGACGGCGATCAGCACCGGGTTGACGGCCGGATGGTCCCAGCGCTTCCGGACGCTCGTCGCCAGCCACCACGCGAGGAGCGTCAGGATGAATCCGAAGGCCATTTGGACAATAGCGTGCGTCATCAGTCAGAGCAGCAGCTTGGCACCATAGAATTCGCCCGAGAAGCGAACTTCGTCACGAAGGAATGCAGAGAGATCACAAAATGCGAGACATCATCCTGCTGACACCCGATACCCACTACCCACTCACCGCTATCAGCTTTCAATTGTTCTCCACACGCTCTTTGAGTTCTTTGCGTTCTTTGCGGCCCGCTCCTACCTCCCCCACCCACCCGGTCGCCACCAGCGTCAGCGCCGAGCTCCCGACGATCGCCACCGCAAGGCTCAGCCAATGCGATTCCACCAGCCCGAGATACTTGATCACTTCCACGCCGGGGCACACGAAGAACAATCCCAGCCGGTCGAGCAACTGGTCTGAGATCGCATCCAGCATTCCATCGGGCACCAGTTTGCTTGATAACGCAGCATAGAGCAGTCCCATCCCGATGACGCTGCCGGGGATCCACGATTGCAGGGTCGATTGGATGAACCCGCCCAGCTCGAGGAAGACAATGAGGACGACGAATGGAAGGATGTATCCTGACAGGCGAGAAACGACCGAGAGGGAACCGCGCGACGTTTCCGAGGTCATCGGGTGGCGGAGGCCGCGTAGGCCATGGCCTTGAGGGCCTGGATGCGCTTGGCGATCGGGGGATGCGTGGCGAACAGGTCGGCCACCGAGCCCTCTTTTTCGTTTAACGCCCGCCCGGTGGGGTCGACGATGCACAGATGGGCCGAACCTTTGCGGATCGATTCCGTCGGTGCGACGGCGCCGTCCAGCTTCTCGAGTGCCGACGCCAGTCCGAGCGGATTGCGCGTGAGCTCTGCCGCCGATGCATCCGCCAGATATTCACGCTTGCGCGAAACGAGCATCGCCAGCATCTGCGCGATGAACGGGGCCAGGATCATGGCGATGATCCAGATGATCATGAGCGGTCCACCTCCGCTGCTGGACGACTTGCGTCGTGAGCTCCCTCCGCCGCCGAAGCGCATCGAACGCCGCGCTCCGTCGGACAGGATCAGCACCGAACCCACGAGCGCCGCCACGACTGTCATCAGCCGGATGTCGTAGTTGCGGATATGGCTCATCTCGTGCGCCACGACCCCCTGCAATTCGTCGCGATTCAGCGTCTTCAGCAACCCCTCCGTCACCGCCACGACGCTCGTGTCGGGGGTCATGCCGGTCGCGAACGCATTCGGGTCGGCGTCGGGTACGACGACCACCTTCGGCATCGGGAGGCCCGAAGCGATGCGCATCTCGTCGACCACGTTGATGAGCTGCTGGTGCGAAGCATTCGCCGGGTTGGCGTCGACGGCTCCGGTCGACCGCAGGACGGCCGCTGCGCCCCCGCGCGCGCTCCAGAGCGCCATTCCAAACCCCGTCCCAACGCCGGCGAGCGTCCCGATTGGGAAGAACCCTGCATCGCTCACAGTGCCAAGCAAGAAGGCATCTACACCCAGCCCGAGGAACGCGAGGAATGCCGCGAAGCCGATCATCACCAGAACGGTGAGCCGCCGATTGTGCGACTGTTGTTCGAGGAGATTCATGAATGAACAGAAATAGACAAATGAGGATAGAAGATGTAAGACTGAAGATAGAAGACTGAAACGGTCGCGCAGTACGGCATGCTTCAGTCTTTCATCTTACATCTTCAATCTTATGTCTCTCCTCAGTTTTTCTTCAGATTCAGGTCCACCACCGGCACCGCCCGCTCTCCGGCATCAGTGATCTCGAACAACTCCGCTGCCGTGAAGTTGAACATTCCGGCGATGATGTTGCCCGGGAACTGCTGCTGCTCGGTGTTGAACTTTGTGGCGATGTCGTTGTAGAACTGCCGGGCGAACGTCACTTTGTTCTCCGTGCTCGTCAGTTCTTCCTGGAGCTGCATCACGTTCTCATTCGACTTGAGCTGCGGATAGTTCTCGACGAGCGCGAACAACTTCGACAGCGCTCCGGTCAGGGCGTTCTCCTTCGAAGCCGCGTCAGCCACGCCATGCGCCGAAACAGCGGCGTTGCGGGCCTGGATGACCTTCTCCAGCGTCTCCTGTTCGAACTGCATCTGTCCTTTCACCGTGTTGACGAGGTTCGGGATCAGGTCGTGCCGCCGCTTCAGCTGCACGTCGATCTGCTTCCAGCCGTTCGTCGTCTGATTGCGCAGCGCGATCAGGCCGTTGTACTTCATGATGACCCAGCCGACAATGCCGACCAGGACGCCGAGAATAATGAAGGTCATGTGAGAACCTTTCGATTGAATGCGAGGTGGAAAAGAGAGAGGTCAGAAGTCAGAGGCCGGAGGCCAGAAGCATAGGCCGCGCGTACTATCGATCGACCATTCGTGTCAAAAAGACACGGATTCCACGCAGAGAAGTTGCGCCCGTGAAACGTCAGAGTCCACGATCTCGATACCTCCTCCAAGGATTCCGTGCAATTTCTCTCTCACTGCGGCGGCAGATCTTCCATCTTCCATCCACGCTCTTTGACGAGCGCTGCGAGATAGCGTCGCCATTCGTCCACGTGCATCCGGCGCCGCGCCTTCCCGGAGATCGCCTCCCAGCGACGGTCGTCCCACTCGCGATCG
>CAYYOV010000067.1:6851-10263 GCA_964473365.1 uncultured Ignavibacteriaceae bacterium | reverse complement strand
GAACCGTCTACCACGCGCGCATGCGGGGAACGGGATCTCTCGGAACGGCCTACAGTGCAGACCTTTCGTTTGCCACCGCCCAACCGAGTGACGTATGGAGCCGTGTGCAGCTCCCTGGAGACAATACGAGCTATCTCTATGATAGCCGGGTCATCGACGAGCGTGTAGCCTACGTTGCTGGGGCACAAATATTCCGAACCGTCAATGGCGGCGTTTCGTGGCAGGATGTGAGCCCCTACTACTACTTCTACCACTATAGCCAAAGTTTGGCCTTCACCGACGCGGCCCACATCTATAGCGCGGGTTACGGCTACGAGCCGATCGCTTTCACGAGTGACAGCGGAACCACGTGGACTCCGGTGACCGTCCCCAACTATACAAATCTGCGTGCGATCGATGTCGACGCGAGCGGGCAATATGTAATGGGCGTCGGCTATTACGGGGTGGTCATTCACTCTCAGGATTTTGGAGCGACATGGTCGCTTGACACCATCCCGAGCGTCTACGCGTTGATGTCTGTCGCATACGCGTCGCCGGGTGTGGCGGTCGCTGTCGACGATAACGGGTATGTATATCGCACCACGGATGGAGGATTCACCTGGACCCAGGCACAATACATGGCCATGTCGCTCCGCGACGTCCAGTTCGTTTCCTCTACGCACGGATATATGGCGGGCGGTTCGTATATCTATGAAACAAATGACGCTGGCGTCTCATGGGTGACGAAGAACGCGTCGATCTACGATCTCAACGCCCTGAGCATGAAGAATGAACTCGAGGGTCTTGCGATCGGCTATGGCGGCAACATCTATCGCACCACCGACGGCTGGGTCACGTTCAATCGCGAAGAGAGCGGCGTTACAATGACTCTCTTGGGAGTCTCAGCCAATGCTTCGGCGGAGATGATCACGGGCGCAAGAGGAGTCATCTTGCGACGTGGTCCGCTGTATGAAGCGGAACCGAACGGCGATGCGACGACTGCTCCGGAGGTATTCTACAACTCCGTGGTTCAAGGGGTCCTCGACCCAGACAACGAAGCGGACTATTACGCCTTCCAAGGGGCCGCCGGCGACACAGTCGAATTCAAGACGATCACTCCGCCGACGTCGACATTGATCCCATACTCGGGAACTGTACTGCAATTCTTCGACCCGTTGGGAACCCTATTAATGTACAGCGATTGGTTCACCAACGATCCAATCAACGGGATGACTGATCGAGGGATCATTGTCCTTCCTGTGAGCGGAAGATATTCCGTGAAGGTCACGCACCCTGCCTACGGATCTGGCTCGGTGTGGCCCAATAAAACGATTGGGACGGAGGAGTTGGCTACGACGCCAGTCAAGTCGCAGATGCTGAATGCCAACGCGACATATGCATTCTCCCTGCGACGACGACACGCGGGAGTTCCAGAAGCCGCGTTCATCGGTCCATACGCCACCTTCAGCGATCACACGTCTCTTCGGGCGTATTTGGCACCGATGGGAGGGTCGACTTCTGGCGGATTTGAATATGGAGAAACGCCAGCGCTTGGCAGTTTTGCGGGTTTTGTCGGAGAACCATTCCAAGGGGTTGCGACACTGGTTCCGACGGCCCAGTTGACCGGGCTCAGCCCTTCGACGACGTATTACTATCGTGTCACTGCGACGAATGAATACGGAACATTCGTCTCAGACTCGCTTGGGCAATTCACCACGCCGGCGGCGCCGGACGGGTGGGACCTGCGGTTGTCGGGATCAACCCCGACGCTCACTGATGTTTCGTTGATCCCCGGTGGTTGGTGGGGTATGGCGGTAGGCACGGGGGGGAACCTTCGTCGGTCGTACGACGGAGGTCACACGTGGGATTCGGTTGCCGCGTTTACCGGGTTTACGCTTTACAGCGTCGCTACACCGAACTATAATCAAGCGGTGGTTGTCGGTAGCGTCAACACCCTCCGACGTACGACCGATGGTGGCGAGTCCTGGTCAATTCCTGTGACGCCGTATCCAACCTCGGGTCCGTCGTGGTATTCCGTATCATTCTACGACGGGTGGTTTGGAGCCGTCTCAGGATCTGGCGGTGCGGTGATGGTCACGAACGACGGCGGATTCACATGGTCATTGGTGACGCCCGTTCCCGGCGGTTATACAGCTCGGTGGATCCAGGTCGTTAATCCCTCGACCTTCGTTGTCGGCATGAGTTCCGGTGTCGTAGCTGTCACGCATGATGGCGGCCTGACGTGGACCACGAGTGCACTGTACCCCTTGGGGAGGACCCCGGAAGCGATCGCGTTCTTCAATCCCTCCGTGGGAGTGGTTGGGGCCCTGTCCGATAGCGTAGCATATCGTACCGTCGACGGCGGCTTCACGTGGACGCCGATGGTTATTTCGGCTCCGACAGGATTCGGGTTGCGACGTGGCACGGTGTCAGCAAATGGAACGGGATACCTCGCTGGGGCCTTCGGTCAGGTCTTTATCTCGACCGACCAAGGTGCCAGCTGGACGCCGTCGGCCACGGGCTTTGCCTCTACGTTCTACGGTCTCCGCTCAACCGAGGCGAATGTGGTCTGGGGTTCGGGAGGGTACGGTGTCCTCATGGTGCGCGATACACGGCCATCAGACGTCACGATGTACGTCGACATGCGCTCAGCGATCCGGTCTGGCCTGTTCAATCCGAGCATGGATACCTTGGCCCTGCGTGGTGGACGCGCTCCGCTTGCATGGACGGGCTTCGGTCATATTTTGACGGATCCGCTCGGCGGGAGCGTGGATTCGGTCTATCAAGTATCGTTTACGTCGCCCGATCCGGGTTTGATCGAATACAAGTTCGTGATTCGTCACCGGGGCAGTGACTACTGGGAACGAGCTGGAATCTACTCAGGCGGAAATCGAGTTGCGGACCTTCCACGGGGCGGCTCCGGATACGGCCACACGTTTGACGACCGGCCGCAGGATTTCGTACTCCTCACGGGCCAGTATGACCGCGACGTAAATACGCTTGGATTGTATCACCTCGACGAAGACACTCTCTACAACGTCGTTTATGGTCCAAACGGGCCCGCTCTCGCAGATCAATCGAGCCGGTCGAATCATGGGGGAGGGAGTGCTTCGACGATGGTTCCAGGTCGCCATGGCATGGCGCGCTCGTTCAGCGGAAACGTCGGGTCGACCATCCAACTTGAGAAGGGCATCTTCGAACCGAGTGCCCCGTCGTACAGCTTTACGGTCGAATTCTGGACCTATCTTGATCAGTATCCTGCCGTCAATGGCGCAGCACTCTACTCGGGCGGCATCTACGATGCCTTCGTTGGGGTCAGCACATCCGGACGTCTCCGCATCGGCATTCGCGCTGTGAGCATGGTGGTCGATTCGTCTGTTCGCACGCTCGAACTGAACCGTTGGATCCACGTGGCCATGCAGTATGATGCCAC
>CAYYOV010000067.1:4043-6751 GCA_964473365.1 uncultured Ignavibacteriaceae bacterium | reverse complement strand
GTCGACCTGAACTGGGGCCCTTCGACTGGCGGGTTGGGGGTCCTGCGATATCGAATCTATCGCGGCACCGATAGTTTGAACGTTGCCGCGCTCGATAGCGTCAACGGGCTTCAGCTCTCGTACACAGACACCACGGCCGTCAACGGTGCGACATACTTCTATCGGATCGCAGCGGTCGACATCTCCGAGTTCGAGGGACGTGCTTCGAAGGCCCTCATCGGCACGCCGTTGCCTCTACCTGCGGTCACCGCCACCATTCCTGCGCGCAACGCGCCACTGGCGAGTACAAGTGGTTTGCTCTCGATCCAATTCAACACGTCGATCGACACGGCGAGCGTGAACCTGAGCGATGTCCGCGTTGTGGGTTCACTGTCCGGCCCCATGACGGTCACCAATCTTCGCTACTTCCCGAGCCCTCGGCTCCTGGAGGTGGTCCTTGATACCAGCTTCCAACATGGGGAACAGGTGGATGTCCTTGTTCGGCGAGGTATCAACAATTTGAACGGTGACAGTCTGACGGCTCCGTTGGCCTTCCGATATCGAACAGAGGGGACAGGTGGCACGGGCGTCATGACAGCTGCGGGCTATAATACGGGGGGCGGAAATCCGGCAATGGTCGCTGCTGGGGACATCGACAATGATGGTGACGTCGATGTCGTCACCACCAACTCGGCGGTGAACACATTGTCGGTGTTTCGCAATAATGGGTTTGGAACCTTCACGGGCCCCAACACCTTGCCGCAAGCGGGTGGTCCGTTCGGGATCGTACTCACAGACCTCAACAATGACGGTTGGCTCGACATTGCCGTCTCGAACAACATCTCGAATTCCGTCACGACCTGGACGAACTTTGCCGGAGGGAATTTTGGAGCTCCTTTGACGATCCCCGTCGGCTCGACGCCGCACGGGATCGCCGCCGGAGATCTGAACGGGGACGGCAGGACCGATCTGGCCGTGGCGAACAGCGGATCTGGATCGGTTACCGTGCTGTGGAACAACGGCGGTTCATACTCCACTTCGACGATCACACCGGCCGGCACGGGACCTACAGCCCTCGCTATTGCCGACCTCAATTCAGACGGATGGCTCGACATCGCTATTTCGGCGACCGATGGGGTCCTGCGCTGGTTCCGGAATACCGGTGGCGCCTTCCTCTATCAATCCAGCATCGCCCTCGGTGGGGGCGGGTACGGGCTGGCGATCGCTGACATGAACGGCGACGGGACCAATGATCTCGTCACTGGCTTGAGTGTCACGACGAACAACCTTCGTGTAGATCGTCTGAACGCGTCCGGAGGACTCATCGGAACGAATACGTTCACGGTCGGGACAGATATCCGGTCCATCGGGATAGGCGACTTCAACGGAGATGGTCTGATCGATGTTGCCGTTTCGGACAATACGACCAATCAGGTAAAGGTCCTTGGCAACAACGGTAGCGGCGGATTCACAGAACTATCGGCAACAGCTGTGGGGCTCAATGCCTGGGGCCTCGCGACTGGTGACCTTGATCGCGACGGAGACATCGACGCGGCCGTCGGAAGTCAGAACTTCAGCTCGTTCTACGTTCTGCGAAATAACGTTGACACGACACCGCCAGCCCAAGTCGCAAATCCGCTCATTAGTGAAGCGAGCAGTCAGGTTACGTTGACATGGACGCCGAATGTAGAGACTGATATCAGCCGGTATGTGATCTTCCGAACGGGTCCTCCGACGTATATACAGTCCCGACTTGACAGTGTCGGCGCTGGAAGCAATTCGTACATAGATATGGCAGTTTCCGATAGCCTGCCATACTACTACATGATCCGGGCGGTGGACCTGGCCGGAAATGAAAGCGTCTCCTCGTTCACGCGATGGGCGACCCCGCATGCACGACGTCCTGGTGAATATTCGTCCACTGACACATCGACCGTTCTCCTTCTGCCATTTGCTGAAGCGTCCGGGAGCATCTACAATGTTTCCGCCACTCCCAATGGACAGGGAGGCGTGACGATTGGTGGACACGCGGCGACATCGGGCCGCTATGGACGGGCTCGGACGTTCACGGGCCTGCAACTTGTGCGCTTCCCGAGTCGCCCACAGCTGGTGCCGACTGGTCCGTTCACCGTTGAAGCTTGGGTCAATCTCGTTCCCGGTGGATCGGGAACGATTCTTCGGAAAGATACCAGTTCATCTTCCGGATACGCCTTGAGCATCACGGCGTCTGGACTTCCGAGGTTCGAGGTCTTCTCACCCGCCGCTTCGGCACAGGGTCCGACCGCCCTGACGGCGAACGTCTGGACTCATGTTGCAGGAGTATTCACGGGCAGCGCGCTCGAAATGTACGTGAACGGTATTCGTGTTGCCTCGACACCCGCAGTGGGTCCGTTCACCACCGGGACGGAATTCCTTGGGGTCGGAGGGATCGCCACCTCCGTTCCTTCAGGCGGTTTCGTAGGCACACTCGACGAGGTAAGGTTGTCCATGGTTGCACGGCAGCCATCGGAGTTCAACCTTCTGCTGACGCCCCGACTTCTGGCCGCGAATCCAGCGGGAACGACCATCAACCTCTCATGGCAGGCGGGTGGCGGACTCGCCCCGCTTGCGCGGTATCGCGTGTATCGTGGCGCGGACTCGACGTCGATGAGTGTCATCGATTCGATTGGCGGGACGACGTATTCTAATACCGATCTGCCAGCAGCGACACAGTTCTTCTATCGCGTGTC
>CAYYOV010000067.1:0-3943 GCA_964473365.1 uncultured Ignavibacteriaceae bacterium | reverse complement strand
GATCTACCGGATCTCCACGTCGGGCACGACCACTGTGTTTGCTGGCAGCGGAAATCCTGGCCTGACGGACGGAAGCGGTACGTCTGCAGATTTCAATACCCCGGCAGGTCTCGTCTTCGACCGACAGGGTAACTTGTATGTGGCCGATCAGGCGAACAACGTCATTCGGAAGATCACGCAAGCGGGTTTTGTCACGACGGTTGCCGGCAATGCTGCAACAGGAGCTGCGGGTGACGTCGATGCTGTCGGCACGAACGCGCGATTCTCGGCTCCGACTGGGCTGGCGCTGGGCCCGCTTGGGAATCTCTATGTGGCCGACCGCGTCAACAACAAGATCCGGAAGCTGAGCTTTGGCTCCGGCGGGACAATCACCGTATCGACAGTCGCCGGACTCGGGTCGGCATCGCCAGGATCGACCAACGGCTCGACCGGTGTGGCGACGTTCAATTTGCCTACAGGCGTCACGGTCGACAACGGCGGAACGATCTTTGTCGCCGACAGGGACAACAGCATCATCCGCCGGATCTCGACCTCCGGCTTCGTTTCAACGATCGCAGGAGCCCCGCTCCAGCCAGGCATGGTCGATGACACAGCAAGTTCAGCGCGCTTCTCCCTGCCGCGCGGTCTTGCGACCGATCCCACGTCGGCGCTCTACGTGGCCGACGGGGGCAATCATCGTCTTCGAAGGGTGCTCACGAATTACGTGCCGTCGGTGTTCCCTGCCCAGCCGCTGGCGTCGACGGCGACATCGCTGGTCCTGAGCGGATACGTGAATCCTAGCACGCTCTCGACCGACGCATACTTTGAGTACGGAACAACCACATCGTACGGATCGACCACTCCGGTTGTGAATTTCGGCGCAGGCGCCCAATTCCTCCTCGATACCGTCAGCGTGTTCGGTCTGACAGCCAACACGACCTACCATTATCGTCTGGTAGCGGTCAACGAGTCTGGGACGACGTTTGGAGCGGACCAGGCTGCGACGACGTTGCTTGGCATCCCGGGTGTCCCGACCCTTGTGGCGCCGGACAGCGCAGCGACGAACATCGCCGTGCATCCGACCCTGACGTGGTCGGCAGGGAGCAACGCCGAGACGTACCGGCTGCAGCTGTCCTACGTTCCCAACTTCAGCACTGTGGTTCATGAGGATTCACTGATCGCTGGCACGACGATCGTCGACGGTCCGCTTGCGCACGACACAACGTACTACTGGCGTGTGCGGTCCGAGAATGTGAGCGGCGTGAGCGCATGGACCCCGGCGCGATTCTTCCGGACCGTGGTTGATACGCCCGACGTCCCGACGCTCGCAACACCGGCGAACGGCGCGGTGGACCAGCCCATCGGAATCACATTGTCGTGGAACGCCGCTGCTCGAGCCACCTCGTACCACCTCCAGGTATCTGCCAGCAGTAACTTTGCTGTGCTGACTTACGAGGACAGTACGCTCACCGGAACCTCATCCTCCATCAACGGTCTCGCGAACCTGACGACGTACTATTGGCGCGTCAGCGCCAGGAACACGGGCGGCGTCAGCGCATTCTCGGCCACCCGTCAGTTCACGACAATCATCGCGGCACCGGCCGATCCGACCCTGCTCTCTCCGGCCGATAGCGCGGCGAACCAACCCGTGACGCTGACCCTGAATTGGTCGGCAGCGACGCGGGCCAGTACGTACCACCTGCAGGTGGCGACGGACTCGACGTTCAGCGCGATCGTGATGCAGGATAGCACGCTGACCGGCACGTCACGGGTCGTTGGCACATTGAGCAATGCTGCCACGTACTATTGGCGTGTGCGTGCCAAGAATGTCGGAGGCACGACGGCGTTCACGTCGGCCAGACAATTCACGACCATCGTCACGTCTCCCGCGGTCCCGGTGTTGGCAGGTCCCGACAGCGCTGCCACGAACCAGCCGCTTTCTCTGACGGCCTCATGGCTTCCGGCGGCGCGTGCAGAGCGCTATCACTTGCAGCTTTCTGTCTCCAGCGCATTCGGAACGACCCTCGTCAACGACAGCACGATCACGGACACATCGCGTGCGATCAGTGGCCTGGCGAACGATATCGCCTACTTCTGGCGGGTGCGGTCGATCAATGTCGGTGGAACGAGCGCCTATTCCAATGTGTGGACGTTCCGTACCGTCGTCTCGGCACCAGACGTTCCTACGCTCGTGGCGCCTGTCGATTCTGCGACGGAACAGCCTGTGACGCTCCCATTCTCCTGGAATACGGCAAGTCGAGCGACGTCATATCGTCTGGAAGTCTCAGTCGATTCGCTCTTCGGCTCATTGACCTTTGTTGATTCGACGGTCACGGGGACTACACGCGGTGTCGGTCCGCTACCGTATAACACGCGATTCTATTGGCGCGTGCGTGCTCAGAATGTCGGCGGACCGAGCGCCTTTACGGCCGCGCGTTCATTCCGGACCATCGTCGAGCCGCCTGCGACGCCGGTGTTGATGTCGCCCGACACGCTCTCATTGGCTGTCCCGACCACGGTGCAGTTGACGTGGCGAGGAGCAGCCCGTGCGGTATCGTATCGGCTTCAGGTATCGCTGTTCCAGAACTTCGGGATCAATGTTACCGACCAGTCGGGCCTGACAGATACGACCTTGGCCGTTGGGCCTCTGTTCAACGACACGACCTACTATTGGCGTGTCTCAGCCACAAACACTGGTGGTACCTCGGCCTTCTCTGCCCCATGGAAGTTCCGGACCATCGTCGCAGCGCCTGACGTCCCTTCGCTGGCGTCTCCGTTGGATGCGGCAACCGACCAACCGGTGAACACAACGTTCTCGTGGAGCTCAACGAATCGTGCCACGAGCTATCGGCTCGAAGTGTCGCTCGTGAACACCTTCGCGTCGCTCTTCTTCGTCGATTCCACCGTCACGGGCACCTCGCGCCAGGTGACGCTGAACTTCGGTACCACGTACTTCTGGCGCGTGCGCGCACAGAACGCGGGCGGGGACGGGAGTTTTTCGGGTGCGCGCTCCTTCACCACGATCGTCCAATCACCGGGTGTGCCGATCTTGTTTGCGCCGGACAGCGCTGCACAATCGATGCCGACGACGTTGACCCTCTCCTGGAGACGTGCCGCGAGAGCGACAAGCTACCAGGTGCAGGTGTCGCTGATCTCCAACTTCTCCACGACGATCACGAACGCATCCGGCATCACGGATTCTAGCTTGGCGCTGGGACCGTTGGCGAACGATACAGAATACTTCTGGCGGGTGAATGCTTCGAATGCAGGAGGTACCTCTGCGTTCACGCCTACCTGGAAGTTCCGGACGATCGTCGCGGCACCAGCCGTCCCGACGCTCGTGAGCCCGTCCGATAATGCGACAAATCTTGCTCCGACAGTGACCTTCGCTTGGTCGAGTTCGGCACGGGCTACCAGCTATCGGCTTCAGGTATCCCCGGACGTCAGCTTTGTCACAAATGTGCAGGAAGTCGGAAATCTCACGACCACAACGCATCAATTGGGTGGTCTCTCATACGATGTGACCTATTTCTGGCGGGTCCAGGCGGAGAACGTGGGTGGTGTGAGCAGCTATTCGTCGATCAGGCAGTTCCGGACGGTCGTAGCGCCACCAGCGTCCGCACCGACCTTGTCTGGTCCTGCTGACAACGCGCAGGGAGTGCTGCCGACCGCCACCTTCACCTGGAACGCCGTGGCTGGCGCGGTGAACTACCATTTCCAGATCTCGACCGTCAACACCTTCGCTTCGATTCAGTATGAAGATTCAACATTGACGGGCGTATCAGTGAATCCTCCATCGATCTCGTTCGATACGCAATACTTCTGGCGCGTCAGGGCGAAGAACGCCGGAGGCCCGGGCCCATGGTCGACCATCCGCACGCTTCGGACGGCACCCGCCGTGCCACTTGCGGCGCTGTCGCCATCCCCGGTTGACTTCGGATCGGTCGAAGCCGGTTCGGGGAGC
>CAYYOV010000066.1:7594-10392 GCA_964473365.1 uncultured Ignavibacteriaceae bacterium | reverse complement strand
AAGGGGGGCGCGTACCGGTTGGAGATGTTGCCGACCACCTCGCACGTCTACTTCGGCGAGGTGTGCCTGGCCTCGGCCGACGGGCGCCGACAAAGGCAGCCGCTGTCCGAGGGCATCAGCCCTGTACAGGGGGCCGATCGCCATGGTCCGACAGCGGTCCTGAAGTCGGCCGCAAAGATGGACCACATCAAGACCGGCGGCACGCTGTTGAACATGAAGTTCACGCCGCGACTCTTGTCAGGCGAGAGCGGTCTCGACCATTTGAGCGGGTTGGTGCGGGGGTACTTCAAGCTCGACGGACACCACGTGCAATTCAATGTCGTCTCGGCAGACGTGCTCCGCGAAGCGCAGCGAGACCCATCTTCACACCGCGACCTCATCGTCCGGGTTGCGGGCTACAGCGACTACTTCTGCGACCTGTCGGAGGCCCTGCAGGACGAGATCATCCGCCGGACGGAGCACGGGGATTTCTGAGCGATGAACCTCAGCGAGATGTCGAAAGGATGCGTACCCATGAAGACCCTGTCGATGCTGGCACTACTCTGCTTCACATCGAGCCTGATGTCACAGAACGTGGCCGACGAATTGAAGATGAAGCCGGGTGAGATGGGTGGACGAGGGAAGGAATGGCAGATCGCCGGCCGCGCACCTGAGACCGGCGTCGTGCTCGAGATCGCGGCGGCAGCAAATCCGATCGCGGCGAATGTCACGAACGACCTGAAGCCTTCATCCGACTGGTTCCTCGGATTTCTCGTAGAGGTCATGAACGAGCGAACGGGCGCGATCGTCTTTTCGAAGAAGCACGAGTTCATGCCGCGTGGCGGCCTGATGAAGGCGCTCGACACGCTCGACCTCGCCGGAAAGGGAGGAACGTACCGAACGGTCTTCCGATTCGAGACTGAAAAGATCGCCTCGAACACGCGCGCGCAGGTGATCCGTATCCAGGAAGGGACGATCAAGACCACGGTGATCGATCTCGTGCCGAAGGGGACGGACCCGCAGGCCCCGGCCCCGAAAAAGCGCTTCCGCGTGGATTGACCTTCTCGCCTCCCGGTGGTATCGTGGTCGGTATGAAGACGCGACCCTCGGCAGACCATGCAAACCTCTGGCTCAGGACGGCCCAACTGGCGGCCGTCCTTTGCTTGTACGTGGCATCTGCGGCCGGACAATCGGGAGACTCCGGTGTGCGTCCGTCGCCGCGTCAGATCTCCTGGCATGCGTTGGAATACTCTGCGTTCATTCACTTCGGCCTCAACACCTACACCGACCGTGAATGGGGAACTGGGGACGAATCACCTTCGCTCTTCGATCCCGTCGAGCTCGACGCAGACCGCATCGTTCGGCTCTTCCGCGACGCCGGCATGCGTTCGGTCATCCTCACCGCAAAGCACCACGACGGATTCTGTCTCTGGCCGTCGGCTTTCACCGAACACTCGGTCAAGAACAGTCCCTGGAAGAACGGCTCGGGCGACGTCGTCCGCGCGTTCGCCGACGCGTGCCGGCGGGCCGGAATGAAATTCGGCGTTTACCTTTCGCCGTGGGACCGCAATCACAAAGACTATGGCCGTCCGGAATACCTGGCGTACTACCGGAACCAATTGCGTGAGTTGCTCACGAACTACGGCGAGATCTCGGAGGTCTGGTTCGACGGAGCCAACGGAGGGGATGGATACTACGGTGGCGCTCGCGAGACACGAACGATCGATCGCCGCACGTACTACGATTGGCCTGGCACATGGGCTCTCGTGCGCAAACTCCAACCGAATGCCGTCATCTTCAGCGACGTCGGTCCGGATGTCCGCTGGGTCGGAAACGAGCAGGGATACGCGGGCGAGACCAATTGGGCGACATATTCTCCGGTCGGGGTTGAAGGTGACGCGCCGGCCCCGGGATACACGCGCTATCTGGAAGGCAACGAGGGTCACCGGAACGGAGCCGCATGGATGCCGGCGGAGTGCGATGTCTCGATCCGACCCGGATGGTTCTACCATGCCGCAGAGGATACGTCGGTCAAGACGCCGCTCGAGTTGATGGACCTGTATCTGAGGTCGGTCGGGAGGAATGCAGCTCTGTTGTTGAACGTCCCGCTGGACCGTCGCGGCTGCGTTGCCGGTCCCGACAGCGCAGCGCTCTTGGGTTTTCGTCAGCTTCGCGATGAGGCCTTTGCCGAAGCGGCGATAGCACCGCTAGAGTCCGATCCGTCCAACGACTCGACCTGGATAGCGAGATTCGGTGCGCCGGTGTCGTGCAACGCCGTCGAGCTTTCCGAAGAGATCGAGCACGGACAACGGGTTGAGCGATTTCGTGTTGAATACTGGAGCGGTGGCGCCTGGCGGCCCTGGACGTCCGGGACGACGATCGGGCGCAAGCGGATCCTGCTTGCCCCCGCAGTCCAGAGCGATCGGTTCCGCGTCACCATCGCCCGATCCGGCGATTCGCCGCATCTTCGACCGATGCGGGTGTTTCGGCTGCCGGACGATCTGCATCGAAGACTGTCGAGATCCCGATAGGACGCGGTATGGACCGTTTCCCTTTTCCCATGGTTGTTGAGCGAACGGTGTCGACATGAACACAATGCTGCGAACAGTCCTGTTCGTTCTTCTAGCCTCAGCGACAACGTGGTCGCAAACAGGCGTTACCCCTTCCGCAGGAGCTTCAGCGGAACACTCAGCGCGGATGCAATGGTGGCGTGAGGCGCGGTTCGGAATGTTCATCCATTGGGGACTGTATGCCATCCCGGCCGGGTCGTGGAACGGCAAGACCGGCTACGGCGAATGGATCCGGAACAACGCCGAGAT
>CAYYOV010000066.1:0-7494 GCA_964473365.1 uncultured Ignavibacteriaceae bacterium | reverse complement strand
CAAGGGATCGTGTTCGGCGTCTACCATTCGATCATGGACTGGCACCATCCGGACTATCTTCCGCGCCGCATCTGGGAGAAGGATCGTCCTGATTCCACGGCCGACTTTGATCGCTACGTCGAACACATGAAGGGACAGTTGCGCGAACTGCTCACAAACTACGGTCCGCTCGGCGTGTTGTGGTTCGACGGCGAATGGGAGTCGACATGGAATGAGACGCGCGGTCGAGACCTGTATCAGTACGTACGAAGCCTTCAACCTGGCATTCTCGTGAACAACCGTGTCGGAGCAGCGCGCGAAGGCATGGCCGGGATGACGGCTGCCGGAGCATTCGGCGGCGATTTTGGGACGCCCGAACAAGAGGTGCCTCCCACCGGTTTGCCCGGCGTCGATTGGGAATCGTGCATGACGATGAACGAACACTGGGGATACAACGCGACGGATACGAACTACAAATCCTCGGCGGAGCTGGTCCGTATTTTGGCCGACATCGCGTCGAAAGGAGGGAACTATCTGCTCAACGTCGGTCCGACGGCGCTGGGGGAATTCCCGCAGCAAAGCGTCGACCGGCTTCGTGACATCGGTGCGTGGATGAAGGTGAATGGTGCGTCGATCACGGGAACGAGCGCGAGCCCGTTCGCGAGCCTTCCGTGGGGCCGGTGCACGCAGAAGCAGAACGGACCCGGCACGACCCTGTATTTCCATCTCTTCGACTGGCCCGAAGACGGCAGACTGGTGATCCCCGGATTGTTGACCCGCCCGGTGGCGGCGCGGGTCCTGGGCGGTCCTGCTCGTCAGCTGAAGGTGAGCCAGAAACGAACATCCTTGGTGGTCCAGCTTCCGCCGACCACGCCCTCGGCGATGCATCGCGTCGTGGCGCTGGAATTCAAAGGCCGCCCTGATATCAATCATCCTCCAACGATCGTCCAGGACGTCAGCATCTTTGTCGACACGATACAGGTCGTCATCACGAGCGATCGCCGCAATGTCCAGGTCCGGTATTCGACCAACGGCCGCATCCCGACGAACCGTTCTCCGCTCGTGAACGGCCCCGTGCGATTGATGGAGACCGCCACGGTTATCGCTCGGTGCTTCCGAGGCGACATTCCGGTGAGCGAGCCGGCGAGCGCGACCTTTACAAAAGTCCCGCCGCGTCCTTCGATACCAGCGACCTTCACGGATCCTGGCTGGAACTACGCGTACTATGAGGGTGAGTGGGATTCGCTTCCCGACTTTCGCACTTTGGCAGCCAAAAGATCCGGCGTCATCGCCGACATCTCATTCGAACCGCGGCTGGAGCAGGAGCGGTTCGGCTTCGTCTACGAAGGGCTCGTTAACGTTCCAACCACGGGCGTGTACACGTTCTACACCGCATCAGACGACGGTAGCAGGCTCTGGGTGGGAGATACCATGGTGGTGGACAACGACGGCCTGCATGGAACCACGGAACGCCGCGGGATCGTCGCGCTCTCAGCCGGATGGCAACCGCTGCGCGTGGAATACTTCGAGAGGACGGGCGGGGATGCGCTCACTGTTTCGGTGCAAGGGCCTGGCGTGTCGAAGCAGCGAATCCCAGAAGCATGGGTCTCACACGTGAGGGAAAAATGACAATGGGTGAACGATGCCACCGGGTCGTATGGCAGATGGTCCTGCTCTGCGGGCTTGTTCCCGTGTTGTGGGGGCAGAGCCCATCGGGCTATGTGCCGGTGACCGATCCTCAGGTGCGCCTCAAATTGGAACGGTTCCAGGACTGGAAGTTCGGACTGATGCTCCATTGGGGCACGTACAGTCAGTGGGGTATCGTCGAGAGCTGGAGTCTGTGTCCGGAAGATGAAGGCTGGTGCGAACGGAAGGGTCCATATGCGGACGACTACGAGGCGTACCGCAAGGCATATGAAGCGCTCCAGAAGACCTTCAACCCAGTCAGGTTCGATCCGGACCGTTGGGCTGAGGCCGCGCACCAGGCCGGCATGCGGTACGTCGTGTTTACGACGAAACATCACGACGGCTTCAGCATGTTCGACACGAAGGAGACGAGGTATCGGGTGACGGATCCTGCCTGCCCGTTCAGCACGAGTCCGCGGGCGAATATTGCCAAGGAGGTCTTCCGAGCGTTTCGCGATCGGGGATTGGGTGTTGGGGCGTACTTCTCGAAGCCCGACTGGCACTCGCCCGACTACTGGTGGCCGAAGTTTCCGCCGTTCGACCGGAATCCGAATTACGACATCGCGAAATATCCGGAGCGCTGGGAGTCGTTCAAGCGATTCACGTTCAATCAGGTCCGCGAACTGATGACGGAGTACGGCTCGATCGATATCCTGTGGCTGGACGGAGGATGGGTCCAGCCGATGACGGCCACGTCGCCGCGCTGGGGCAAATCCCCCTCGAATCAGGACATCGACATGCCGGCCATCGCCGCGATGGCGCGGTCGCAACAGCCGGGCCTGATCATCGTGGACCGGGCGGTCGAGGGACCATACCAGAATTACATTACGCCCGAACACCAAGTGCCCGACAGCGCGCTGGGTGTGCCATGGGAGACCTGCATGCCGATGGCGACGTCGTGGAGCTATGTTCCGAACGATGTCTATCGTCCGTCGCGCACGCTGATACATCTGCTGGTGGATATCGTGGCGAAGGGAGGGAATTTCCTGCTCAACATCGGCCCCGGACCAGACGGGACGCTCGACGATACGGCCTATGCCCGGCTTCGTGACCTCGGTGAATGGATGAGTGTGAATGGACCCGCCATCTACGGGACACGCCCCGTGGCGCCCTACAAGGATGGGCAGGTCGCGTATACACGCGGCCCGAACGGCGTCGTGAATGCGATCTACCTGGCTCGAGAGAATGAGTCCCGTCCGCCGGCATCGATCTCCATTCCATCGTTTGCACCGAAGCGAGGGACCGAAGTTCGGTTACTCGGCCTGGAGAAACCGCTACGATGGGAAAAGGAGGGAAAGGGATGCGTGGTCTTCGTGCCTGCAGAGGCAAGCATCCATCCTCCGGCGAACTGGGCGTGGGTCGTCAGATTCCAGACGATAGAATAGTGAAGTGATCTGATTCTTGGTGCTTGAAGTTGAGAATTGATGCTTGGTCCTTCTCGCTGAAGCCTGGTGCTTGAACCAGGAGAAGCACCAAGCTTCAAGGTCCATCGTCAAGTTCCAATATCCAGGTGATAGTCCCTGAAGAACAGAAAACCCCGGCTCATCACCGGGGTTCGCTGTTTTGACTAAGTCTGACGACTGTTGACGGTCGTCTCCGACTGACATTAGCGCACTGAAGAGAGGTTTGCCGCTTGCGCGGCAGTTGTCGTGGGCCTCCGGCTGCCTACTTCTTCCTCTTCACGATCTTCTTCACAAGCCTCGGCGCCTTCAGGAAGCCCTTGTTGACACGGGCGAACGTGCGCATCGGGAGTCCGTAGATCTGGATGAACCCGACGCTCGCCTTGTGGTCGAAGGTGTCCTCGTTGGTGTAGGTCGCCAGCTTCTTGTCGTAGAGCGAGTTCGGCGACGTGCGTCCGGAGATCTCGACGTTCCCCTTGTAGAGCCGCACCTTCACGAGGCCGTTGACGACCTTTTGCGTCGAGTCGACGAACGCGTCCATCGCCATCCGCATCGGCGTGAACCACAAGCCGTTGTAGATGATCGTTGCGTAATCCTGCGCCATCTTCAGCTTGTACTGGAAGGTCTCCTTGTCGAGCACGAGGCGTTCAAGCTCGCGGTGAGCGAAGTGGAGCACCGTGGCAGCCGGGGCTTCGTACACTTCGCGCGACTTGATCCCGACCAGGCGGTTCTCGACGAGGTCAAGCCGTCCGACACCGTTGGCTCCGGCGATGACGTTGAGCTCATGCAGCAGGCTCACGCCGTCCATCGGCTTGCCATTCAGTGACACCGGGATGCCTTCCTTGAAGCCGATCGTCACGTAGGTCGGCTTATCAGGGGCCTGACGCGGGTCGACCGTCCGTTGGTACGCATCGGCCGGTGGCTCGGCCATGGGGTCCTCGAGAATGCCGCACTCGATGCTCGTTCCCCAGATGTTCTCGTCGATCGAGTAAGGATTGGCCTTCGTTACGGCCACGGGGATGTGGTGCCTCTGGCAGTAGTCGATCTCCTCTTCGCGGGACTTGAACTCCCAATCGCGGAGGGGGGCCAGCACCTTGATCTCAGGGGCGAGGGACGCTGCGGCGACCTCGAAGCGCACCTGGTCGTTCCCCTTGCCCGTGCAGCCGTGGGCGATATGTGTGCATCGCTCGCGTTTGGCGATGTCGACCAGCGCCTTCGCGAGAAGCGGCCGGCCGATGGAAGTGGCCATCGGGTAGTTGTGCTCGTACAGCGCGCCCATTTTCAGGGAGCGCCATAAGTATTCTTCGACGAACTCCTTCTGGAGGTCCTGAATATAGACCTTCTTCGCGCCCGACTTGTACGCCTTGTCGGCCAGGCCGACGAGCTCTTTCTTCTGTCCGAGGTTGCCGGTGACCGTGATGATCTCGGCGTTGTATTTCTCCTGCAGCCATTTGACCATGACCGAGGTGTCGAGGCCGCCCGAATATGCGACGGCGATGCGGAGTTTTTTCATTGATGTCCCTGTGGTGAGAAATTGAACGACGTATACATTTTCGTTTCGTGATCGGTCGTGGACGCGGATGTGTCCCAGCCGAACGCGTGACTGGCTACTTCCGGCTTTCTTCCACGGTCATTTCTCTGATGTCGCGTACCAACTTTCCGATCTTTCGTACCGACCGTGGCGTTACGAGGACCGTATTGTCGCCTGCCAACGTACCAAGAATGTCAGGATGATGGAAGCTGTCGAGGATCTCGGCCACGCCCTGCGCGCGTCCGGGCAGAGTCTTGATGACGATCATCGATTCATTATGCTGGATGGTCTCGATCTCGACGGCGAGGTACGGCTGAAGCCGCTGCTCCTCCGATTCCGGCGACAAGGTGTAGTGTGCCCCGTCGGGACCATTCACCCGGGCAATGCGCAGTTCCTTCAGGTCGCGTGACAAGGTAGCCTGCGTGACCGGAAACCCCGCCTGTTTCAGGGCCTTGACGAGGTCTTCCTGCGTACCGATCTGGCGCACGGTGATGATCTCCTTCAACGCCAGGTGTCGTTCGTTTTTGTTCATAGTGCGAAGTGGATGTCAGCTGGCACCATATGACACAGCCCGAGCGAGTCACGACGACGTTGGTCGGGACGAGTCGAGGGGTTGTGGCCAAGCGAACAGCGATTCATTCATGCACCATCTGCGTGCCGATACCGGCGTCGGTGAAGATCTCAAGCAACAGCGAATGCTTCACCCGTCCGTCAATGATGTGTACTTTGTTGACCCCGGCATCGAGCGTATCGAATGCCGACTGTACCTTCGGGATCATGCCACCGAAGATCGCGCCCTCCTTGATCAGTTTCGCGGAGGAGGTACGCGTCAGCGTGGAGACCCGCTTGCCGTTCACGCTGATCCCCTCGATGTCACTCAAATACACGAGCTTCTCCGCTTTGAGCGCGGCAGCGATGGCGCCCGCGGCGAGGTCGGCGTTGACGTTGTAGATCTCTCCGCTGTCGCCCACAGAAATGGGAGCGATGACCGGCATCATCGAGTTCTTCAGGAGGAGGTCGAGGAAGCCGGTATTCACCGCCGTCACTTCTCCCACCAGGCCGAGGTCCTTGCCGCCAGGAGCGAACCGCTTGGCGCGGAGCAGCGTATTGTCGGCCCCGGTCAGTCCGATCGCGTTACCGCCGTTGGTGTTGATCAGGTTGACGATCTGCTTGTTGAGCTTGCCGCCGAGGACCATCGTCACGACGTCGATCATCTGTTCGTCGGTGTAGCGCTGGCCATCCACGAACGTTGTAGCGATCTGCAGCTGGTCGGCCAGTGACGTGATCTCTTTGCCGCCGCCGTGAACGATGACCATGTTGATGCCGATCTTACGGAGGATGGTAACGTCCTTCGCAAAGGTCTGCTTCAGTCCCTCCTCGGTCATTGCCGCGCCGCCATACTTGATGACGAACGTGCAGCCCTCGTAGCGCTGGATGTACGGCAGCGCTTCGACGAGCACCTGCTCTTTGGTTTGGTTATCGAGCATCACCATGACGGAGGTCCGAAATATGAAATGCGAAGTGCGAAATGCGAAGCAAGCTCAACACCCCAAGCCCCAACGCCCCGAGCTGGGCGGTCATCATATGTTCACGATCGATAACTCGCATTGATATGCACATACTCTTTGCTCAGATCGCAGGTCCAAAACTTCGCCTCTGCCGATCCCTGGGCCAGGTCGATCTGCACGATGATATTCTCTTGCTGGAGAATGGCCTTGGCCTTTTCTTCGTCGATCACGATCTGGTAGTTGGGTTTCAGGATGGGAAGATCGTTGAACGAGATCGCCACGCGTTCCGGCGCGAACTCGATACCGGAGTAGCCAACAGCGGCAAGGATGCGTCCCCAATTGGCGTCGGCACCGTGGATGGCAGTCTTCACGAGGTTGGAATTTGCCACCGACTCGGCCGCCTGAGCGGCCTCAGCCTCTGTTCGGGCGCCCGTCACCCGGATCTCGACCAGCTTCGTGGCCCCCTCGCCGTCCCGGGCTATCATCTTTGCCAGTTTCACCATCACCGCTTCGAGGGCGGCACAGAACGTCTCGAATGCAGCCGTTCCTGGCACAATGGGTGATCCTCCCGCGGCCCCGTTGGCCATCATCAAGGCCATATCGTTCGTGCTCATGTCGCCGTCGACCGTGATACGGTTGAACGAGCGGTCGTTTGCGCGCCGCAGAGCCGTCTGAAGCGCGTCCGGGGCAAGCGCAGCATCCGTCGTGATGAATGCCAGCATTGTCGCCATGTTGGGGGCGATCATTCCGGACCCCTTGGCCATACCGCCTACCGTGACCTGTGTGCCGTCGATGGCGACGTGCACAGCCGCCTCCTTCATGTACGTATCGGTCGTCATGATCGCTTCAGCCGCGTCGGTGTGACCTTCGCGCGAGAGCTGACCTGCCAGTGTGCCGATACCTGTCACGATCTTCTCGATCGGAAGATACTGACCGATCACGCCGGTGGAGGAGACGAGCACGTCGGCACGCGAGATGCCAAGCGCCTGGGCCGTCGCATCGATCATCGTCCACGTGTCGGCGAGGCCGCGTTCGCCCGTGCAGGCGTTGGCGTTGCCGCTGTTCACTACGATGGCCGTAGCCGTCGGTGCCGCGGTCAACTGCTGTCGGTCGACCGTCACGCACGCAGCGACAGTGCGGTTCTTCGTAAAGACACCGGCCGCCGAGGCCGGGCGATCGGAGCGAATGATCGCAATGTCCTTTTTGGCCTTTCGGATGCCGCAGTAGAGCCCTCCGGCGACGAATCCCGTCGCGGCCGTCACGCCACCCGCAACATCGTTGAACATGTTGCTCACCAGAGTCCCTCCGTTTCCGAGAAGCCGAACATCAGGTTCATGCTTTGTACGGCCTGTCCGGCCGCTCCTTTCACCAGATTGTCGATCGTCGACAG
>CAYYOV010000065.1:0-10419 GCA_964473365.1 uncultured Ignavibacteriaceae bacterium | reverse complement strand
AATGATGTCGTGAACTGTCACCGGGGCGGCAGACGGATCCTTCGTCTGCCGCCTCTTCGTTTTCTGTGCGTTTCGCGTGACGTCTTGACTGCGAGATTCCTGCAGGCTACCATGTAATGCCAGCGGTGCCGGATCTGGCCCCGCTCCAATCGTTTCCAATGAGCCATGAGACCTTCCTCTGTACTGGTGCTATCCCTGTCTCTCGTCCTCGGGTGCTCCTCGGGCGAAAGAACGCTGCGTAGCGACGCCCCATGGTCCGTCCGCATCGCGGACAGCTTCATCCGACTCCATCCAGATTCGATCGTCTATCAAGACGAAGCCAAGTCGCGCCGATGGAACTATGAACAAGGCCTGATGCTCGAGGCGTTTTTTCAGGCGTACCGTCACACCGGCGATTCGCGCTATCTGGCGTACGTCCGGAAGAACCTCGACCACTACGTCACCGCCGATGGCACCATCCGCACGTATGAGCTCGAGGAGTTCAACATCGACAATATCACCCCCGGCAAGGCGGCGGTACGTATGTTCGAATTGACTGGCGAGCCACAGTACCGACGGGCCGCCGACACGATCAGGCGTCAATTGTCGCTCCATCCACGAACGAAGAGCGGCGGGTTCTGGCACAAGCAGATCTATCCCGACCAGATGTGGCTCGACGGCCTCTATATGGCGGAACCGTTCTATGCACACTATGCGGTGGTGTTCAATGAGCCTGCCGCGTTCGACGATATTGTCCATCAATTCAGGCTTATCGAGCAACACCTGCGAGATCCGAAAACTGGGCTGTACTACCACGGGTGGGATGAATCGAAGGCCATGGCGTGGGCTGACCCCGCAACGGGCAGGTCGCCGAATTTCTGGGGGCGGGCCGTGGGATGGTTCAGCATGGCATTGGTCGACGTTCTGGATGACCTTCCCGCCGATCATACAGGACGTGCGGACCTTCTTCGGATCCTCCGCAACCTGGCTCCGGCTGTCCTCGCCGTCCGCGACGGAGAGAGCAAGCTCTGGTATCAAGTGCTCGATCGCGGGGGCGCTCCGGGCAATTACCTCGAAGCGTCGGCAAGTTCGATGTTCACGTATGCGTTTGCGAAGGGAGCGTCGCGTGGCTATCTCCCGCAGGAGTTCGGTGAACGTGCACGCGAGAGCTTCGAAGGCATACTCCGGAGGCTGGTGACAGTGGAGGACGACGGAACGATCCTTCTGCGGGACGTATGCAGAGTCTCGGGATTGGGAGGCAAGCCGTTCCGGGACGGGAGTTACGAATACTACGTGAGCGAACCCAGGCGGACAAACGATTTCAAGGGCTACGGGCCCTTTCTCCTCGCCGGGATCGAAGTCGAAGGATGGAGGGCCAAGCCGACGCGGTGAGCGTTCGTCGGCAAAGGATGCATATTCAAAAAGGTCTCCCGCGTTGGCAGGAGACCTTTGCCATCTCTGGTATCATCGGCTCAGTGGGGTTCTTCTACGACGCATTCCCAGTTGTAGGAAAGGTGAGGTTGACATGGCATCTAAAAAGCCCTAACCTAGGTTATCGATAAAGTAAGCGATATGATTTGACAAATCAGGGGATGGAGATGATTCGATGATCACTCAATCAATATCCCAGCGTCCGGCTGACCGTCTGCGCCACCTTCCGTTCGTCCTGGCTCGATTGCGGTTGGCCCGGCCGCCCTTCCTCTCCGCTGCACTGACCTTCCTTCTGGTCGCTTCTGGCCTGTCGCAAACTCCAGGGAAGATCTCGGGAACTATCCGCGATGCTCAGACCGGAGAGCCGCTGATCGGTGCCAACGTCCTGATCGTTGGCACATCCCAAGGGGCCGCGACGCAGGTGGATGGGACCTATTTCATCCTCAATGTCATGCCCGGTCAGTACGACCTCCAGGCAAGCATGCTCGGGTACCGGCGCGTGACCCTGAAGGGGATCATCGTAAACGTCGGCCGGACAACGACGGCCGACCTCTCCCTTTCGTCCGAAGCGATCGAACAGCAAGAGGTGATCGTTCAGGCCGTCCGTCCTGACGTGGAGCGCGAGAAGACGTCGACGAGCGCCATCATTCGCTTCGACGAAGTGCAAGGGATCGCGGGCATGCGCGATGTCGAAGACGTCATCGGCCTGGCCGCTGATGTGACCGACGGCCATTTCCGCGGCGGCCGTACAAATGAAGAGTACTACACCCTCCAGGGTCTCGGCATCATCAATCCTCTCGATGCATCTGCCGCCTTCCGGCCCATCATGAGCGCCGTCGAGGAGGTAGAAGTGGTCACGAGCGGATTCGGCGCCCAGTACGGCAACGCGCAATCGGGCGTCGTCAACATTACGATGAAGGAGGGAAGGCGCGACGCGTGGCGCACACGGGTTGAGACCCGACTCCGCGCTCCCGGGCTGAAGTACTTCGGCCCCAGCGTGTTCGACGAAAGTGCGCAGCCGTACATGCAAAAGCTTGCGGACCCGAACTTCTGGCGGTACGGCGATGCGACCACGGGCAACGTCCCGGTCTTCGGATTCTTCAACTCCCAGGATTTTGGCCGCGACACGGCGATCATGGTCCAGGTGGCCCGCCTGATGTGGACGAACGCATCGCAGTACGACAAGAACAGAAAGTACTGGACGACTATCGACTACAACGTGGAAGGGTCGACCGGCGGGCCGATCGACGACGGCGTCACGATGTTCCTTGCCTTGCGTTCCGAAGTGGAGCATGCGATCGTTCCGACGGAGGAGCCCAACCAGCAACGGCAGTTCATGGGCAACCTGGTGTTCGACCTCGGAAGCGGGGCGACGCTCCGGCTGAGCGGCGGGTCGCAGTACGAATTCGACAACATCCTCAGCGGCGGCACGGGCTTCTACTACTGGACCTGGGACCGGATCCTCGGCATCTCGCAGCGCGAACGGAGCAATACACAGGCGGGCATGCGATTCACGCAAACGGTCGACGACGCCACCTTCTACGAGATCAAATTCAACACGCTCGGTACGCACAACCAACAGGGGGCCTCCCCATGGTATGATACGGTGACCGATGCCGTGCGGAACATGGAGACGGGAAGCGCGATCATCACGCGCGAAATGAACTTTCTGGCCTTTCCCTCCATGCCCGGTAAGACCTTCTACTATCTCTCGAATACGCGGGCGAGCTTCGCGGACGAACGGACCTTCACCGCGTCGCTCGAGGCGTCGTACACGAGCCAGGTCACCTCGTCGCACCTCGTAAACGTCGGCCTCCAGGCCAACGTCTACCGCATCAACGTCGACAACGTCGACAACATCAAGTCACGCGGCAACATTCTCTCCCGGAAGTACACCGGTTCGCCGTACGAGCTGGGGGTGTACGCCCAGGACAAGATGGAGTTCCAGGGGATGATCGCGAACGTCGGCCTCCGATGGGACCTGTGGAACTCGAACTACAGGTTTTACGAGGACCAGTTCGACCCGTTCGTTGTGGTCGATGCCAATGGAAACCCGACGGCGGACCATGATCCCACGCGCGCCCAGAAGACAGATGCGACCCCGGTCGGCAGGCTTCAGCCGCGCTTCGGCGTGTCGTTCCCGGTCTCGCCGACGACCGTGTTCCACCTCAACTACGGCACGTTCATGCAACGGCCGTCGTTCCAGTACGTCATCGGCGACGGACAGCGGATGATCCCGACCCCGTCGTCGCCAACAGTCGCCTCCCTCGGAAATCCACGGCTGCAGCCGGAGGTGACGAACAGCTACGACGTCGGCATCATGCAGGGACTGGGAGAGGGCTTCACATTGGACGTCAGCGGATACTACCGCGACATCAAGAACCAGGTCGAGCAGGCTCTGTTCACGGACGAAAAGACGAGCACGAGCTACGTGTCGTATTTCAACCGCGACTATGCGGACGTGCGGGGCTTCCGGGTGTCGCTTGCAAAGCGGCGGGGAGATCTGAGCGTCATGCTGAACTACCAGTTCAGCGTGGCGACCGGCAAGAGCTCCACGACGGCAAATGCCCCGGTCGTCATCAAGCGCGATGCGGCAGGAGTCGTTTCGACGGACGGCGTGAGTCAGGTGCCCATCCGGGACGTCCTTCTGAATTTCGACCGGACGCACAACGTCATCGCGAACGTCGGCTACCGGACGGGTGACGAATTCGGTCCCGCCGTGTTCGATACGTACCCGCTCGACCGCATCGTCGTGGCTGCGACCTACACGATCCGGAGCGGGCGCCCGTACACGTCGACAAGCAGCCTGCTGGACATCAACGGCCGCCGTACGCCGGTCGAGTATAACATGAACCTCCGTGTGTCGAAGCAGGTGCGAAGCCTGTTCGGGACGAATGCCACGTTCTACGTCGAGGTCTTCAACCTCTTCAACACGAAGATCTTCAACTACAACTATCTGTTTGCGACCGCCAACAAGATCGACCAGAATGCGGCGCTCGAGCGGTACGAACAGTACGCGTGGGACGACCCCGACTACGGCGTGCTGTGGTATGATGACCAGAATGACGACCGAAGCGCGTATCCGGTCGACCACACGTTCCTGCTGTACGGCAACTCACCCCGGTCGTTCTACTTCGGCATCGCCCTCGAGTTCTGACGACTCATGACAGCGGACAGCGCCATGACACGGATCCGATATCTTCTCCTCGCGACGATCATTATGCTTCCGACGGCGATGGCCCAGCGAGACCACCGCACGCACTCGCGGAGCATGCTTCGCCAGACGATCTACAACACCGGTGAGCTGGGACGCGCCCTCGAGGGTTCCAACTCGTCCACAGTCGGTATCGCCGACGGCACGTCGGCACTCGAGTGGCCCCCGAACGGACGCCAGACCCTCGACGGCGTCATCTACTTCGGCCATCAGAACAGCCAGGGCGGGGGACTCGTGTTGCGGGCGCTCGTCAACGGCGTCTACGAGGCGCGCGCGTGCGGCGGTGTGACGGACGGGTCCGGCAACCAGGTGCCGATCGCAGGTGTGTACGTGAATCCCGGACCGGTGACGCGCACGGAGAACTATCCGCTGCTGGCCAACGGCGATCTGAACCCTCTGTACGACCCGAACGAGGCTGAGGAGATCATCGTCGCGCGGTACACAACGATCCCTCCGATGAAGCTCACGATCACGCAGACGAGCCGTGCCTGGAGCTTCCCCGGGTACGACAGCTTCATCATCTACGAGTACGAGATCGAGAATACGGACACCGTCGACTATACCGAGGGCTTCGTGCTCTTCCAGAACGCGTTCTCGCCGTCGGCGTTCGGCCTGATGCGCAAGTATGGCGTCTGGAATGAATCATCCACGACGAGCCGAAGCCGCGAGGAGTATTCGCGCTACAATTTCTCCCGGTTCCTGAACTACGTGCATTCCCGGGACGGATTCCCGGACGTCAACACGTCCACCGGTACGTCGTACTTCAATACGTGGTCGGCTCCCGGCAATCGTGGCGGCCTTACGGCCCCGCAGGCCGTGGGCTTCCTGCCGTTGCACTACGACTACGACAGGCTCCAGAACCGGTCGGAGGTGATCTACGTCGTGAGCGATTCAGCCCGCGTGTGGGATGAGAACAACAAGTTCAAACAGCCGTACACAACGGAGGCCAGCGGCAATCGGAACCAGGACCTGAGCCGCACGATCACGCTTGGCATGACGCTGACCGTCCACAACCAGACAGCCTTCAACATGCGGTCGACGAGCGCGACACCATCGACCGATTCGACGAATTGGGCCAACGAGTTCGCCCCGTACAAGACGGCGACGTGGGACCCGACGCTCACCGATCCGCTCAAGAACCAGGAATTCACCGACTATTGGCACGGACGGATGAAGCCGCGGGCCTACTCGGGGAGCGGGTACACCCAGGCCTTCTTCCGCTATACGTCGTTCGGGCCGTATGTCTTCCCGAGGAATCAGAAGCTGCGGTTCGCCGTCGCGCAGGTCGTGGGGTACGGTCCGGGCTCCGTGCAGGATACGGTCTGGCGCGATGCTGGCGGACGGGCGTCGTCCGGGACGAACAGCAATTGGTTCTCGCCGGTCCCGAACTGGCAGAGTGAAGTGACCTATCCCGGCCTGTCGTCGATCGCGGGCGTGTCGACGATGGGAAGCACCTACCTTCAGTCGCACGAAGTGCCCTGGTACGTGACGGGAGGCCGTGGGATCTCCCGGGCCGATACGGCGCGCGTGCTCTCGATTCGGGATGTTGCCGACCGAGCGATCCAGGCATACACGGGCCGTCCGCTGGTCAAGTACGACGGAGTGCAATTCAAGCCCGAAAGCACGCTCGCGCAAGGGTCGTACGCAACCTTGAATATTCCCATTCCGGCACCCGTGATCGACGTGTTCGATGCCGCCGACGTGAAGAACCGGATCGTCTGGGGACCGCAGGTCGAAGGGTTCGCCCAGGCGTCGAACGTTCAACCCGCGGTCACGGCCGGACGCGTAAAGGCCGGCTTGAGCCACTATCTCGTCCTGAAATCCCCCGAAGCCCTGGGGCCGTGGGCGGTCCTCGATAGCGTGAGCCTTCGCGATCCGCGGTACTATAACGCGGAGACGGCGTATCCGAACCAATACGTCGTGCGCGACGGCGCAAGCATCCTGAGCGAGAACTACTACTACTGCGTCCTCTCCGTCGATTCGCTCGGCGGACGGAGCGGCTACACGAATATCACGTACCACTCGACGCAGAAGGGGGCGGTCCAGAAGCTGGGTGGGAAGCTCTACGTCGCACCGAACCCGCTGATCCTGTCGAGCGGATTCGGCGGTTCCACGAACCTGGGTGACATCAACGACCGCATCGGCTTCTACGGACTGCCACAGCGGGCCCGCATCCGGGTCTTTTCCTACAGCGGACAACTCATCGGGACGGTCGAGCACGACTCCAACGTGTACTCGCACGAATGGTTCCAGATCTCCCGGAACAACCAGCGCATCGCTGCCGGCGTCTATTTCTACACCGTCGAGGACCTGACGGACGGCACGATGGTACATGGTAAATTCGTGATCATCCACTGACCCCGGGAGACACGACCATGAAGCGATCAATTGTTCTCCTCCTGGTGCTGGCGGTCATGATGGCCGTACCGCAGCTCGCCGACGCGCAAAAGGTCGGCAGCACATCGATGCAGTTCCTCAAGGTCATGCCGACAGCACGGGCCACCGCGCTTGGCGATGCATACAGCGCGCTGGCGTCGGGTGCCGATGCGGTTTTCTGGAATCCGGCGGGCGTGGCCTTGATGGACGGACAACAAGCGACCTTGACATACATCCAGTGGATCTTTGACACGCAGCAAGGGGCCTTTTCGTACGCCGCGTCGTTCGAAGGTTTCGGGTCATTCGGAGCTCAGCTGCAGTTCATTGATTTCGGCACGATCGAAGAGGCGTTGTGGGAGAGTCCCTACAAGGACGACATCGGCTATCCCGGCCTTACGGGCCGCACCTTCAGACCCTACGCATACCTCGTCGGCTTGACGTATGCGGCGAGGATCACGGACAAGTTTTCGACGGGCATTACGGCCAAGCACGCCTTCGAATCCCTGTATGAGGGAGGGAGCGTGACCGCTGTGAATCGCCGGGGAGACCAGAGCGACACCGTTTCCGTCAACACCTCGGCGAATGGGTTCCTCTTCGATTTCGGCCTTAACTACAACACGGGTTTCCGGTCGATCCGGATCGCGGCTTCCATGCAGAACTTCGGCCCCAACGTCCGGTACGCCCTTGAATCGAACCCCGTGCCGCTCTCGCTCCGTGTGGGCGTGGCTGCCGACCTCGTGGGGTCAGACGCCCTCCTGGCGGCGAGCGAAGACCTGCGACTCGGCGTCGCCTTCGATCTCTTCCAGCCGAACGACTACGCGCAGCAGGCGCATGCCGGGATGGAACTGGTCTACGGGGGGACGTTTGCATTGCGGGCCGGGAACAAATTCGGGTACGACGCCGACGGGTTCACAATGGGGATCGGTGTTCGACAGGAGCTCGCGGAAGTTGGTTTCACGTTCGACTACAGCTATGCATCGCTCCGGTACCAGCTTGGTAGCGTCCATCGACTCAGCATGGGAGTGGACTTCCAATGAAATGGCGATCGATCGTTGCGGTCTGTCTGGCCGCGTTACCAGCCGCCGCGGCGGCGCAAGGGTACGACACACCGCTGACGTTCCAGGGCGTACATCGTACACAGGCGGCCTCGGCTGCCGCTCGCGGTGCAGGGGGAATGGTCGTTGGTCGGGGAGGCGACGTTTCGCTCATGTTCGCGCATCCGGCCGGTCTCATCGGCATCGAAGGACTGCAGATCTCTTTCGCGACCCAGCGCCGGAACGTCCTCGACAAGCAAGACCAGCGCTTCGGTGGGTTGCAGGGCTTTTCGGCATTCACGCCGCTCATGATGGGTACGACCGGACTGATCCCTGACCCGGCAGACTCGCTGCTGGTGGACCAGACAGACTCCGTCCAGCGCCCGTTCGACGCGATCGGACCGAACTGGGACCGTTCATCGACCGGCGCGCTTCCCCTCCAGGTCTTTGCCGCGCTTCCGCTCGAGATCCTTGGCGTCAAAGTCGTTGTCGGTGCCGGTATGGCCGAGTACGTCAACCTCGATCGATTCTACCAGAACAATAACTCCATGTCGCCGTCGGTGCTCTCGGTTCTCGATGGCACGATCCCGACGCTCGGCCTGAACACCAATCCGTACATGGTCCAATGGTTCCAGTACCGGCACGATCGCCAGGGCTCGATCAATGGCTACGGCGGAGCCATTGCCGCACAGGTGACCGATCGCTTGATCGTCGGGATGAGCGGCATGCTGCTGGACGGCTCATCCGATGATGTGGAGGTCCGGGTCGGCCGCGGGCGGCTTGCGTTCATGACGAATTCCCTCCGGATCAGCAAGGAAGGGATGACCAGCTATTCCAAGGTCGGCACCTCGAGCTTCAGCGGGTCTGAATTCACGGCCAGTGCCACGTATGCGGCCCGTGCGGTGACCTTCGGGGTGTCGATCACCGCCCCGACGGCGATCACCCGCTCATTCAACGGAACGATCGTGACCGACTCCGTGGCGGCGGTCAGCACGGCAAGTCACCGCGTCGACTCGATCCATGTGACGTGGTCGGACACGTACCGCGGCGAAGACAAGATGTCCCTCCCGTGGAGAGGATCGCTCGGATTGTCGATCGTGATCAAGGAACAGTTGACGGTTGGATTGTCATACGACGTCCGCCCATACCGGTCGGCTGAATACACCGACGCCGCGGGCACGGTCACGCAGCCATGGCTGGCATCGTCGATCCTACGGGTCGGCGCCGAGTACCGGCCGGCGGACTGGTTGACGCTTCGCGCCGGTGTGGCGAGCACCGACGAGAATTTTTCAGGCCTCACGCCCCCGCTTCGCGGCGAGCCGGTCAACGTGCCGGTCTACGCGCTGGGGTGTGGTTTGAAATGGATGGGAGCCACGCTTGACCTCGCGTATGAATATGCCGACCGTAAGTTTGTCGATACCTGGGCAAATGCGGCAAGCATCAACCGCCAGTTCGCTCACACGGTCGTTGCCAGCGTGTCGTACCAGCTTCCATCGTTCTGACCGGAACGAAGGGTCGAGGAGGCCGGAAGGAGAGATCGTTTCAATCCATCATCTTTTTGGAGGGAATCATGAACATCCGATACTTCATGCTGCTCATGCTGATCGTGGCGATGACCGCCTCGGTCGCCGTCGCTCAGATCTCGAGCAACGGCACGGGCGGAGGCGCCTGGAATGCGGCCGCTACGTGGGCCGGTGGCGTTGTGCCGACCTCGGCCAGCACCGTGACGATCCTTGGGACAGATTCGGTTTGGACGGCCACAGGCGACACGTGCGCTAGTATGACTCTCAACGCCGGGTCACGCCTCACGGTCGCTTCCGGGCGCATGATCACGACGAACTGGACGGCCAACCTGACGAGCACGGTGTACTACAACGTGACCACGGTCAGCGGAGCCAATCCGTACGGGAACCTGGTCTACAATGCCTCGTCGAACGGATCGCCGGACACGAACCTGACCGTAAACGGCAACCTGACGATCACGTCTGCGACGTTCCGCGGGCTGTCCGCGACGTCGGGGATCCGCAATCATACGGTCGTCGGCAATGTCGTGGTTGGTCCGAACGGAACGGCTCGGATCTCTGCGGTCAACAACACGGCCGCCACGACGGCGGTCTGCATTTGGGATATCGGCGGCGATGTGTCGTTGACGGGGAATCAATCAGGGAACAGGCTCATTCTCTTTGAGAGCGCTGGCCCCCATTCAGGTTCGGCGATCTTCAACATCGGCGGCTCGCTCAACGTTGGCGCCGGCAGCCAGCTGCAGTTCAAGAGCAGTTCGAACACGTCCGCCGACTATCCCCCGGGACTGATCACGCTGAAGGGCAATCTCGTGATGAACGGGACCTTCTCGATCCCGAGCGGCACGGGGACGTCCACCGGATT
>CAYYOV010000064.1:4326-10427 GCA_964473365.1 uncultured Ignavibacteriaceae bacterium | reverse complement strand
CGACGGTGCGCTTGAGCTTGGTATCCTCGGCACGGTAGACCACACCCATGCCCCCTTCGCCGAGCTTCTCGAGGATCCTGTAGTGTAGAACGGTCTGGCCGATCATTTGGTGGCCTACTTGGGAAGGAAGGGATTCTCCCACAGCATCAGTTTTGAGATGATCAACTGGCTTGCGCAAAACAAGCGGCGTCCATCCTGAGAGATCACATATTGCCCATCGGTGCGAGATAGCTTCACTGGAAGTGTGACGGACTTCCAGTCGGGAATGCTCACGCGGTCGAGTTGGCCGGGCTGTGTGGATCCATAGAACCACTTCCCGTCGTGATCGATGGCGAGCGGAGTGCTTGGCAGTCTCCTGCGGTTCACGAGCTCGCCGTTGGCTCCTGTACCCGGAGCGAGGTCGACCCACCATCCCTGCCGGCCCGATCGGTGGTCCAAGTAGAGGATGTAACGTCCCCCTTGGATCGTTCGCGCGCGGGTCGAGTCCTCGTAGAATTGGACCGGATGCGGGTCGTTGATCGGACAAACCCAAGTCTTCATGGCGGCGAACCACGAGAGCGTATCGGCGCCTGTCCATCGCAGTCCGTGGTCCTCAGCCGGCAGACCCGCCACGTGTTGGAGGACGCGGGATGGAGTCTCTTCCATGGGACTGACGATGCATATCTTGTTGGGTCCGCCGGCCGTGTCGGGGGCGGCGCTATACGCGATCCATCTTCCATCGGGGGACCAAGCCTTCCCGAACGCCAAGTCGTCCTTGCAGATGGTCCTCAACGGGTCTTTCCCGAGGACATCCTGGATGGTGATGCCCCGGAATGTGAGCCAGCTGGCGAATGACGGCGTGAGGCTCATCGCAACATACCGGCCGTCGGGAGAGGACGTCATGAGCGTACGATTCTGATCGTCGAACGTGAGCGCCGTCTGTTCAAAGGACGTGAGGTCGATCATCTGCAGGTTGTTGCTGTTGTCTTCTTCATAGTAGAGGAGCTTCGAGGCGTCGTCGCAGAGCGTTCCCGTGATCTCGTCATGCCGACTCCGCGTGAGCTGCAGTGGTGGCCCTCCTTCGGCCGGGCACATCCAGAGGTCGTAGTTGCCGCCAGAAAAGTCTGCGTACACGATCTGGTCATCGCGTGTCCAGACGAGGTTCCCCTTCGGGCTTCGTGTGAACGTGATCCGTTGCTCCTCGTGGCTCGTCAGGTCGATGGTGATGATGTCCTGCGCGAAGTCGGGGTAGGTCTTCAGCCACGCTACGCGTCTTCCGTTCGGGGAAAGGCTGTAGGCCACGGTGACGTGTCCGGCCCTGCCCGCCGAACCTTCCTCAGCATACTCCAGGCGACGATCCGTTCCGTCCGTCTTCACTGACCAGAGCTCGAATCGATTCCCCACGTTCGGACGATCGATGTATCCTCCCTTCAGGTACGTGACCCTGTCCGTGCCGGGCAGAAACTTCCCCCAACGGCCCTCAGAGGTGACCACGCGGCTTGGGCCGCCGAGCGAAGGCACGACGGCGATCTCACGCTTGCCGCGGTGGCGTCTGGAGTACAGGAGCCACGCGCCATCGTTCGAGTAGTCGTCGGCATCTGCGAATTGTGAGGAATCAAACGTCACTCGTTTGACCAGTCCGCCGGCGGCATTCGTGTAGTATACATCCCAGGTGAGACCGTCTTCGGTGCCGGAAAGGGCGATCCAATTGCCGTCGGGCGAGAGGATCACATTCGCTCCGATATCCTTCAATGAAACCTGCACGGTTCGCAGCTTGGAGTGCGGGTTCAGTTCCGGAAGAGCCCGCGGGCGTGTAAGGATATAGCTTACTGCGATGATCGCGACGAGGACAACGGGGACGACCACCCACCTGAGACGCAGCGACGACCTGGTACGCCTTCGCGACGTCAGCGCCGTCATAGAGACCCTCGAGGATTCTTTACGCGCCCGTCGCAGGTCCACCAGAAGATCTTCCATCGACACATACCGGTCGGCAGGATCTTTCTCCAAAGCACGACCGACGATGTGAAGAAGCTCGGTGGAGACCTCTGGCTTCAACGTCTGAAGCGGTTCAGGTTCCTCATTCATGATCGCATACATCAGCGCCGCCTCGTGCTCTCCGCGGAAGGGAAGCCGGCCGGAAAGCATTTCGTAGAGTACGACCCCAAGCGAAAAGATGTCCGCTCGAGCATCTGCCGATCCGCCTTGAAGCTGTTCCGGAGCCATGTACGCGACCGTGCCGAGCGTACTCCCGGTCTTCGTCAGCTTCGTCGCCGTGCTCAACTTGGCCAGCCCAAAGTCGAGGATCTTGACGACACCATCGCTCGTGATAACGATATTGGCCGGTTTGATGTCACGATGGATGATGCCGCCTTGGTGAGCTTTCGCCAGTCCTTGGGCTATCTGGATGGCGATCTCAACTGCTTCCTCACTTCGCATTCGGGACTTCGAAATGCGTGTTTTGAGCGTCTCGCCGTCGTAGCAGTCCATGACGATGAATAGGCGCTGACCGTCTTCCTGGTCGATGTCATGGACCGTGCAGATGTTGTGATGCTGCAGGGCAGAGGCCGCTTTGGCCTCATGGATGAAACGCTCCTTGGCGTCTGGATCGAGCGTGAATTCGGGAGGGAGGAACTTGAGCGCCACATCGCGGTCGAGCTTCGTATCTCGCGCACGGTAGACCACACCCATGCCGCCGGCGCCGAGTTTCTCGAGGATCGTGTAGTGGGATACTGTTTCGCCGATCATGTCTTTTGGTGCGGCATCATTCAAACACGTCTTTGATGATCCCGAGTGTCGCTCGGAACGTCTCATGGATCCAGTAGATCTCTTTGCCATCCTTGCTGACCTGACACGGATCGGTGTAGCCTGGGAACCACTCGCCGAGACGTTCTCTCTTGCCGTTTGCAACCCACATCCTCCAGATCCCCTTTCCAGGATCGCCGTAGAGGATGTATTGTCGACTACGCGGCGAGAGCAGCACTGGCCAGTACGGCAGATCGGATATCCTCTGTGGCTTATCCACGGCCTTTCGGAGACTGTCGATCGCTACAACCCACTGCCCTTCGCGTCCTTTGCGAAAGTCGAGATACCACATATGCTTGCCCTCCGAAAGCGGGATAGCATACGTCGAGTCCTCGAAGAGAGGACCTTCCACGTCACCTTCAATGGAAACAATGACGGGCTTTGGCGGACGGTACACGATGAGCCTGCCATTGTCCAGCCAGTCGACCCACCGCCCGAGCCCCAGTAACCTGGGCGAACCTCCTTCCATCGGATCGACCACATAAACCTTGGTTGAGTCGCTCGGCTGATTCAGGAGGCGTGTGGTGTAGGCAAGCGATCGGCCATCGCTGGACCATGCACAGTGACGCACCATTTCGAGTCCTGTCGTTAGTTGCCGCTCGTTCGAGCCGTCCGGATCCATGACAAAGAGATGCGTTTCTCTGTTTGCCTGGTCAATATCACCCACCGTGCAGCCCAAGAGCTTTCCGTCTGGCGAGAACGAAGCGAACTTGACATACATGTCGCCCTTTGTCAGAGCCTTCGCTCCGCTTCCGTCGAGGGCAGTACCCCACACGTGTCCGAAGTATTCGCCCTGGCGATAGACGAGAGTTTTCAGGTCAGCAGACAACGCTGCCCCGGTGATGGCGGTGTGACCCTGAGTCACTGGGATCGAAGCACCACCTTCCACGGGTACCAACCAGAGGTTACTTTGTCCTGACAGGTTTGATTTGAAGATGATAGAGCCATTCGATGCCCATTGGGGTTCGTCGGGATTCTTCTTGTCGAAGGTGAGTTGCCGTTCATCGCCCGTCTCGAGGCTCCGTATCATCACTTCTCCAAAGCCCTGGGGCCAATTGCGGATCCAGGTAATGGATCGACCGTCAGGAGACCAACTGAAGGCGAGCGGCCATGTAGAGGAGATCGAATCAATGATCTCAGCCCGTTCGTCTGTACCGTCAGGTTTGACACTCCATACTTCGAATTTCCCGGTTGAGCTACGAAGCCCCCGCTGCGTGCCTACTCGCATGAAACCGATTCGTTGTCCATCGGGACGCCAGCGAGGCGCTAGTCCACGATTGGCCACGGTCCGGCTTGGCCCTCCCTGAGTCGACACGATCTTCACACGGTAGCACGTATCCTCTTTGAGCCATGATGAGTATGCCACCTGACTGACATCCGGAGAGATGCTGGTCCCGAACAAATAGAGGGCAGAATCGTTCGTTAACCTCCTCGGCTTTGCCTCGGTGATATTCATCAAATAGACATCCAACCGCTCACGTTCATCGGCTCTTGAAAAAGCGATCCAATTCCCATCCCGTGAGAGGCCAGATCCCCAGATCTTTTCGTATCCCGGCGGAAGTTTGATCTTCACCATCGTCCGATCCGGATTCAGTCGAGGACCGCCTGCGCGAATCACAAACGCGGCAATGATGGATCCCACGGCGACAAAGAACGCGACGGCGGCCAAGATGGGTCGCCATTTCACACGGCCGCCATTGAGGGGCCGCCCGGATACTGGCAACCACGAGCCATCATGTTCCAAACTGTTGAGATCGACAAGCATCTCCTCAAGGGCTTGATAGCGGTCTTCAGGGTCTTTCCCCAGTGCTCGGAGCACGCTGTTCTCGATCCTGGTCGGAATGTCGGGCACGTATCTTCGGATGGACTCCGGCTCTTCGTTGAGAATGGAATACATCAACGCCGCCTCATGGTCTCCACGGAAGGGAGGTTTGCCCGCCAACATCTCGAAAAGCACCACACCCAATGAGAAGATGTCGGCCCGAGCATCCGCGTTTGCTCCCCGCAGCTGCTCCGGAGCCATATAGGCTATTGTGCCTACGGTACTCCCTGTTCTGGTCAGTTTTGTCGCACCGCTGACCTTGGCCAGCCCAAAATCAACGATCTTCGCAACTCCACTCTGAGAGATCAAGATGTTTGCTGGTTTGATGTCGCGATGGACAATTCCGTGCTTATGCGCCTCGGCCAAGCCTTCAGCGATCTGCGTCGCGATACCAAGCGCCTGTTCTGGATTCAGCGGTCCCCTCAAGATCCGTTCCTTCAAGGTCTCGCCGTCGTAGCAAGCCATGGCAATGAACGTCTGGCCTTCTTCACTCTCGCCGATCTCGAAGACGGTACAGATATTGGGATGGTCGAGCGAAGAAGCCGCCTGTGCCTCGTGTATGAAGCGCTCTTTGGCTTCAGCGTTTCTGGTGAGGTCGTGCGGAAGAAACTTGAGTGCGACAATGCGCTTCAGGCGCGTGTCTTCGGCACGATAGACGACCCCCATGCCCCCCTCGCCAAGCTTTTCAACGATCTTGTAGTGGCTTATCGTCGATCCAATCATCTGCTCCTCCGCTTGCGGCTCCCGCCACCCTTCGACAGGCTCACGGTCGGCGGGATGCTCAAACTTCCAGCGACTCGCTGAGCGACGCTCGTCGGGAAGTTTGGCACTTCGCCGAGCTTCTCGAGGATCCTGTAGTGGGAGATCGTTGTTCCGATCATAGACATAGGTGGTTCAGAACCATTCTGAGAGGGACACGGTCGTGGCTCATGAGCCGCGCTCTCTTCCGCTGACAGTGTTGCCGCGTGTTGCTGCTCCCTCGCTGACTAGAGCTCGATCTTCATCCCGATACGTATTTCACGGGGAGAACTGAAGAGATCGCTTCCAGCCCGACCTGTCACGCCACCACCATAGACGCGGCCGACTTCCATATATCCCGCCCTGTTGGCCAGGATCACGGTTCGATACCAGGCCTCATAGTTCGGTATCTCCCGGTATTGCTTGGAATATGGAGACTTCAGCCAGCCGTCGTCAGTGGCGCTACCGGTCGTGGGGAAGACATCGAGTACGTTGCGGGTGTTGAAGACATTCAGCACGCGCGCATACAACTCCAGGTTCATGAAACTCAAGTAGAAGACCTTGCTGACCCTCATATCCACGTTGAACACCCACGGGGTGGTGGAGCTGTTGACCGGCTCCGCCAGAACGCCGAAGCGTGGGTCGATCAACCAAAGATATCCGGGCTCCCAGACCGTCGCTTGTCCAAGGCCTCTGTTTTCCTGGATCTTCGTGTACGCATGTCCGCTGTTGAACGTCATGAGGGTTGTCAGTCCAA
>CAYYOV010000064.1:0-4226 GCA_964473365.1 uncultured Ignavibacteriaceae bacterium | reverse complement strand
GAAGCCCGTTCCTCGGTGGAGTTGGCAAACGTGCGGTCATTCACGCCGTCCTGATTGGGGTCCATGAAGCCCAGATAGCCGGCGATATTCCCAAAGATGTACGATCGCATGGTCCAGGTCTCGACCTGTCCACCCGCCTTCAGCTCCCAGTTGGCATTCGGCTGCGACGTCAACGCGATGCTTGCCGTGATCCCTTGCTGGTCGTTCTTTGTGACGCTGTTCGAGGGAGCGTTCTCGTTCGCGAAGTAGAACTGATGGATCGAAGAATAGGTCTGGGGTCTCGAATAGCGGTCTTGCCATCCGGCGTAACCGAGTTGTGCGTTCGCGAGGCTGTCGGGATAGCGGATCCAGTCATTGAACGACGTGCCGGGGAATTCCGGGTCGTGGTTCCATGAGAACCGCTTCTGATACGAAATACCAAGTTCGTAGAACGTGGAGTTGCTCAGGAGATGTGTCAGTCGTGCGGAGAGCAGCATTCGGTCGGTATCGGTCAGGGAGTACCTCCGCGTCAGTCGCGATGACCCGTCGGGCATCGTCACCATCCTCGCTTGCTGCCGAAAGTACTGGGTAAGGCCATTCGGCCAGCCGCCGCCGACAGGGTTCCGCTGGTGCTCGTACGATCCGTTCAGCTTGAGCTTCAGCGGAGTCAGGTCGACGAGCAGCGTCCCCTGAACCTGATTGGATTCGTCCCAGTTGTCGTAGAGATAGTTGCGCTTGAATTCGACGGTCCCGCCGAACGGAAGCAACTGGCCCGCCACCGAAGGTCCGCGCGAACCCAACGCGTCTTCGGTCATTCCCTCGAACCGGAACGGCTCCAGGAACATCGATTGCCGGTTTCGGACGAAGTTGTGCTGCGCGGCGACAAAGAATCGGACAGTACGTGTCAGCAGCGGCCCGCCAGCGGTCAGGACGAAGTTGCGATAGCCCCTGGGGGTCGTCCCGAGGAACTCCTTTCCAGGCTTGGCCAGGTCATCGGTTTGCACGTCGAGCGTAAGCTGGTACTCGGTCCCGCCCGTCCGGGTCGTCGTGCGCACCAACCCTGAGAGGGCACCTCCGAATTCCGCCGTGAACCCTCCGGCTTGCACCTGGATCTCATCGATCGCTTCCTGGATCACGTTGATGTTGTTGGCATTGAAGAAGGGGTTCGAGACCGGCATGCCGTCGATGGCATAGCCGACCTCACCGGCCCTGCCGCCGCGCATGTGCAAAATGCCGTTGCGCTCCACCACGCCGGCCGAAAGACTCACGACGTTCTGCACGCCGCGAACGGGCAACGATGCCAGGTCATCCTGTGACGTCACTCGGACGGTGTTGGTGGTATTCCGTTGGATCAGCGGTCGTTCGGCCATGATCAGGACTTCGCTGGCCTGGACCGCCATGCTGGACATGTGGATGTCCTGCGTCGTGGTCATGCTCGACAAGACCTGCACATTCGCGATCGTTACCGGCGCGTACCCGATATAGGTGGCCTTGAGGACGTACGTACCGGGGGGTATCGTGAGGATCACGAATTCGCCACCAGCATCTGAAGCCGCGCCAACTTGTGTTCCTTCGATCACAATGTTGGCGCCAATCAACGGCTCACCGGATTCCCGGTCTGTGACCCGTCCTCGGATCTTGCCATCCTGTGCAGCAGTTGTGAAGGAACAGAACATGATCAGCGTGAGGATCAATGCACTTCTTCGTTCCATGGGAACCTCCAAACCAGGAAGTGTTCGGCAACAAAGAGATGACGCCAAGGTCACTAGTAAGGCTTTTCATCGACTCGAAACCTCGTGTGCCCGATCCAAAGTGCAGCCCCTGTAGTGCGTCGGGCATTCACATGCACAAGCCAACAGGCTAGCTCAATTCTTCTATGTCTCGCTCTTGAGACCACTCCCATGCCCCCCGCATCGAGCTTCTCAAGGATTCTGCAGTGCGATATGGTGTGGCCGATCATGGGGCTGTGACCTACTTGGGAAGGAACGGATTCTCCCACAACACGACCTTGGAATTGATCCCGCCTTGGGTATAGACCACCGATCTTCCATCCTGCGATATCGAGCGATACGTGGATAGCAGAGGCCAGATGAAGGGCAATCGTGTCGATTTACCGTCGGGAAGAGAGACTTTGTGGAGTTCGCCGGGCTTCAGAGAGCCGATGCAGAACTCTCCGCTGGGAGCGATGAGCTGTACGACGGCCGGATCAAGGATCCTCCGCAGGATTCCCCTCCGTCCCCCCCTTGAATAGGAAGGCCGATCGATCCACCATCCTTGCTTGCCGGCACGATAGTCAAGATAGAAGACGAAGTCCTTTCCCGGGAATCGCCGGGCATATGTGGAGTCTTCGTAGAGCTGTGCAGTACTTCGATTGTCGAGGGTGCATATCCAAGTCTTCATATCCGAGAACCAGCTCAGCGAGTCATTACCAAACCAAGTCAAGCGGATGCTCGCTCCCGGCTCTCCTGTGGCCTCTGCGACCACCTTGGAACTCGTACCATCGAAGGGGGACACGATGCAGATCTTGATCTTTCCTCCTGCCGTATCTGGTTTCCTCGTGTAGGCGATCCATTTGCCGTCGGGCGACCAGGCTCTCGACCCGATCGTGACCTCATCCGGACAGAGGGTCCGCATGGGATGTTGACCTTTCGTGTCGAGCACTTGGATCCCGAGATATGTGAGCCAATTGTTGTACGAAGGGACGACGGTATATGCTGCAAAGCGATTGTCGGGCGAAAGGACTGCCGCGACTCGGGATCCATCGTCCGACGTGATCGGCGTGACCTTTCCCGTCTGGATGTCCATGGAATGGATGTTCCTCGTGACATATTGCTCGTAGTAGAGCATCTTTGAGCAGTCGTCGGAGAGGTAGGCTCCCATCTCGTCGTTCCTACTCCGGGTGAGTTGGACCTGCTCGCCCCCTTCCGCAGGGCACATCCACAGGTCATAGTTGCCGTTTCCGAACGACGAGTAGACTATCGTATTGTCACGGGTCCAGAATACTTCGCCCTTCGGAGATCGACTGAACGTCACTTGACGAGCTTTCATCGTCGCGAGTTCGTAGATCACCACATCCTGCGAGAAATCGAGGAACGTATGGACCCATGCGATCGATCGGCCATCGGGAGAAAAGCTGAAGCTCACGGTAATGGCACTCGCCTTGTGTGAATAGCCCGGGTCGACAAACTCCACACGCTTGTCGCTTCCGTCCAGCTTGACCGATGCAAGCTCGAACTTACCAGATGCGGTTGTTACGTTGGTGAACGCGCCCGTGAGATACATGATTCTCTCGCCACTGCGAAAGAACAGTCCCTGAAAACCGGAAGCGACGAAGCGACTCGGTCCTCCGAGCGAAGGTACAATGGCTATCTCGGGGCGCCCTCTCATCATGGCGCGAGTATACACGATCCAAGCTCCGTCCGGAGAACAGTCACCCGCCATGGCGAAGATGGTCGAATCGAACGTCACTCGGCGGCTCGATTGTCCGACGGTGTTCATGTAGTAGATATCCGAGACGCCGTTCTGATCGGCGCCGCCCACCGCGATCCACTTGCCATCGCGCGAGAGGCTGCAGTAGTTCGGGTCGTTGATGGGCAGCTGGAGAGTGGTGGTCTTTGAATTGGGATTGAGGGTTGGCAGCCGCCGCGGCCGGGTCAGCAGGAAGGCTATTGCGACAATACTCGCGACGACGACGAATGCACCGAGAACGATGAATCTTCGGGTTGACACGAACGATCGTTTCCTGCCGGCGAACACAGCCATTGACACGTTGGAGGTCTCTTTCCTCACTCTCCTCAGGTCGATCAGCAGGTCTTCCACCGTCTTGTAGCGATTGGCCGGGTCCTTCTCCAGAGCGCGGCTGACAACGTGGATCAGCTCCGATGACGCGTCGGGAACATGCAGTTGCAGTGGCTCCGGCTCCTCGTTGAGGATCGAGTACATCAGGGCCGCTTCGTGATCCCCCCGAAACGGCGCCTTGCCTGTGAGCATCTCGTAGAGCATGACTCCGAGCGAGAAGATGTCAGCCCGCGCATCGACGTTGCTCCCCTGCAGCTGTTCCGGTGCCATGTAGGCCACCGTCCCCAGCGTACTCCCCGTTTTCGTCAGCTTGGTCGAACTGCTCAGCTTCGCCAATCCGAAGTCGAGGATCTTCACGACGCCCGACTTCGTCAGCACGATATTGGCCGGCTTCACGTCCCGGTGGACGATACCATGCTGATGCGCCTCGGCCAATCCCGCCGCGATCT
>CAYYOV010000063.1:0-11238 GCA_964473365.1 uncultured Ignavibacteriaceae bacterium | reverse complement strand
ATATGCCCAGCCAGGCGTGTCGTCCACATCGGTGAGTCGCAGTTCGTTGACCCAGACCTCGCCCGTCAGGGAGGTCGAGCCCTTTCCAGACGGGTTCTCGACGCCGATGATGATGGTCGTGACGCGGTTGAGGGTGGGCTCACCTCGGATCTGGTAAGTTGAGCCGATGGGCCCTCCCGGCACCGGCACGCGTGCCGTAGGAGCGCCTGCACTGTCGCGAACCAGCTTGAGAGCGCTCAGGTCAGCGAACCGGATCGTAACGTCGTTGAGTGGGTCCCATCCCGGACGGATCGGCGCACGATATTCGTAGTAATTGAGCGTGTCCGTACCGAAGCGGATGAAGAGTTCCGCATCGTAGTTCGTCGAATCGATGTAGCGGAACGTCAAGCCCGTCCGTTCTTCGCCATGGACGAACATCTTCATCGCCCGGTAGTTGAACAGGTCGAGCGGGCGGACTGAGTAGCGTTTGATCGCCTGACGATTCTCGCCGTCCACGATGCCGTTGAGGACGAGGTTCAGCGACTGCTCGTTTCCGAAGACCTCCTCGTCGGGCCGCGTGCGGTCGCGCTCGCGTTGAACGCCCGGCGGGATCGTGTAGGAAGGATTGTCCTCAAAGTTGACGGTCGACACCTTGAAGTTCGGGTCGTTCCGGCGGACCTCTTCCCACTGGTTTCCGACCAGGTTCATCTCGGCGATCCGAACGAGGACGTCCGTGGTCGAGCCACCCACCCACAGCCGGACCGATTCTATGTTCGTGAAACTGGCGGTCCCCACCTTGCGGGTCACCTCGTTGAGCGGGATCCGGATCTGATACCATCCGTTGAGTCCGCCGCCAACGACATAGGATTTGAACCCCGGCGAGAGCGTGTCGAGCGAGATCTCGTACTCGAAGTACCCGTTCACGCGGTCGACGATGTTATTCCCGTTGATATCCTCGGTATCAGGGAAGCGCCGGCCCAGTTCGCTTCCGGCGCTCTTTTCGCCTCCGTTGGCAGGAGCATACCGCTGCGCGACCGAGCCGGTGAGATATTCGTCGAGCCCCAACGGGGGGCTTCCCCAGTTGTCCCCCGCCGGGTCCGACGCATACCGAGGGTATGTCTGTATGAATGCCGCGTGGACCTGCGCTTCCTGGTCATCCCGGAGTCGATCAATGCCGACGTCTTCAATGCTCGGATTGAGGATGCCGTTTACGATGCCGCCGTCGAGGCCGTCTTCCGTATCCAACTCGCGGTTGGGAATCACGTCTTCGCTGATGTAGCCGAGATTGATGCGGAGTTTCGCCCCTGGGGCCGATTCGTAGACGTTCACCCACAGCTCGATGAAGTTGATGTTCTCATCGAGCAGGTTCGAGGCGGTCGTTCCGAGCGTCCGCTGCACGCCGGCCCAGGTCTTCGCGGGTTGCGCCTCGATCGTTCCTTCGAGGTCGAGCGAATAGTTGTACGCACCTCGTTCGCGGGGCTGGAAATACAGGTTCAGAACACTCACCTGCTCCTGACCACGTGCGACGCTCCGGCGATCGCCCCAGATGTCCTGAACGTAGACATCACTCGGGAGAATGTTGAACCAGATGAGCTTGCCTTTGTACTGGAAGCGCAGGCTGTCCGCCAGCAGGCCGGTGATGGTGGTCGGGATGAGCGTATCTGCGCCGGCTGGGAAAAGCATCGGATCCAGGCCCGGCACGTAGAACGGCGGGCTTGCGTCCCGCCACGCCGTATATGAGACCCCGAGGGGGATCGTCCGCCGGGCACCTTCGAAATCGTCGATGTACGCGATACCACTGCCGCCGTCCTGCGGAATGGCGCTCTTGCGGGTGTTCGGGTCGGGGGAGATATACGCCGCCTCTCCCCGCAACGACACGGTTGACGGCGTGATGGTGCGGATCCCGGGGAGCCAGTTCAGCGCCTTCGTGACGAACGGGACCTCCATGACCGTCTGGCCGTCGAAACCCATGATCGTGTTGCTCGTCGGTTCCTCGCCGATCCGAACTTTGTCCGAAAGCGACTGCTGGTTCAGGTTCATGATCGTGAACCCGAGCGACGATTGGCGTCCGAGATCCACCTCTCCCCGAGCTCCCACGAGCGATTTCGATGCCAGTTGGAACAGGTCATTCGCTTCGTAGCGGATCTGCAGATTCCGGCCGGGGACGAGAAGGGTCTGGTTCTTGATCGTGACGATACCGGTGATGTAGTCGACGGTGTAGTCGACGTTCGGCGCCGCACGCTGGCCGTCGACGATCACTTCGACGCTCCCCTCGACGATGTTGAAGCCGAGGCTATACGTGGAGGCCGTCGAGGGCGTGATGTTGCCGATGAACTGGTACACCTGATTGCGCGGATTGTTCAGCGCGCCATTGTACGTCGTGTCGTAGATCGCGTTGAACGAAAACGAGTCTGCGTATGCCTTTGCGTCCGTGGCCGAAAGCCCGCGGGCGAGCAGAACCTTCTCGATGGTCTGGTCGCGGAACGGCTCCACAAAGGGAAAGATCACTTCGCCCCGCTGCTCGTCGATCGTCGTCCGCGAGATGAAATCGAACGTTTTGTCGCTCCCTGGCGTACCATCTGCGAGGTACCGGTCGAGCCCGAACAACTCGAGAAGATTGATGTTCTGCGGAAGCACGTCCTGCACCCACGGCGATCCCGAGATGCGGTATTCGATCTTGAACTCGAATCCTTCTTTCTTGACCCCCCGGCCGCCGAGCGGATAGCGGTTCTTCAACATCAGTCGCCATGCAGTCCGGAACTGCGGCTGCAGATTCTTCGGACGGACGAGCTTCATGACGAGCTTCTTCGCCGTCGAGGTATCTCGCATGCCGAAGTTCCCGATCTGCGACGCGGTACCTCCCAACTGGAGGCGGTATGCCACGGCGACGGCCTGGTCGGCCTGGAGGGGCTTGTTGATGCTGATGATCCCGGCGTTGGCGTCGAACGTGAAGTCGGAATTCTCCACGAGTTGGCTGAACTTTCCCACTTCGACTTCGCCGGGGATAGGGTCGTACTCCCGGAACCGGGCAGCATCGTTCCCCTGCGTCAGCCGGACGGAATCAAGGCTCATGAACGCCACGACGTTCCGGTCCCTCTGGTCGAAGGTGGACGTGCTCGTCACCCAGACCTCCATCTCCTGGATCTGGAGCGTAGGATCGGGCACTGCGGGGATCTGGTTGAAGATCCGTTCGTACACCGGAATATAGAGCGTATCGATGAAGAAGTGATCACGACTGTAATCGACCATCCTTCGTTCGAACGGGGTCGGACGGGCTCCGCCGGAGACCGTGAGTTCCTTGATCTGTCCCTTCTTCTGAGACGCCACCGTCGTCAGCTTCAGAGGTCCGAGCTGGAAGCCGGCCTTGATGCCGAACAACGCGGCGCTGGGCGGGATGAATGCGGAACTCGTCGGCAACGACACGTTGCCAGCTTCGACGTACTGGACCATCTCATCTTCATAGCCCGTGTACCGCACTTTAAGTTGGTTCTCGTACTCGAACGTACGCTGCGTGTTCCAGTCGGCGTTGATCTTGAGCTTGTCGCCGATCTCGCCCTTCAACGTCACCTGGACTTCCTGGTTGAAATCGGGTTCGTTGCGCGACTGACCCAGCGGGCTGGCGATGAACTGGTCGCTCTTGGTGTTCCGGAAGGCGGCATGGATATTGACGGCGCCGTTGATCTGCAAGCGAATGATATTCGGCCCGAAGATGCTGAACAGCGGATTCTTCGGGACCGGGATCTCGATGTTCGTCACCTTCCCGAACAGTTCTCCGAGTCCCTCCTTCTTCGCTGCCTGGTAGCCAGTCGCCTCGACCATCTGAGCCCAGTTGGTCCTCAAGGCATAGTCAAGACGGACCTTCGCGTATTCATCGAACGGAAGGATCACCGGAGCGCGGAGGTCCATCGTCCCGAGCATGTAGCGGACCGTGTACATCCATTCCGTCGTATCGAGCTTTGCCTCGAGCCGCACGGCGGACGGGTCCCGTAGGTAGAGCGGATGCTCAGCCCGGTACCGCTCCACGGCGGAGGCGACGTCTTGGCGATCGTGCTGGAATTGTTCGATACGTGCCGTGGAATCGACCGGCGGGGCAGTTGCCCGCTTGCGAACGGACAGTGTATCTGCCGGAAGGTAGGACTCGGACCGGGTCGATCGCCTCTGGAGCGCGCGCTTGCGTCGGTTGGTCGGTCCGGTACTGACCTGCCCACGGGTCGGGACCGAATCGCGGGGAGCCACCTGCCAGACTTCGAACGACCCGATGTCCGACATGCCCGACCACATCGCCACGATCTCGGGGACGGAGCTGGCTCGCACGTCGCGGGCATCGGCCGGCGACGTGAAAATCAGGAAGAGCGATATGATGGCGATGGACCGCAAGGGCTCGACGGCAACGGCTACGACCGCGAACGACCGCAACAGAGCGGCACCGTCCTCGGCCGACGCGGAGGCTGCATTACGTAATCTGTCCGGACGACGAGTACGACCGTAGCAAACGCCCTAGGCGACTCCCAGGTCGTTTGTGGGGAGACTCCGGCCACAGGCGAATGCCGGGGTCTGTTGGCAGGCTGAAGAACGGGGTAGCATCATGATCGACGCCAGCATGGTAGCGAGATTTCGAGACAGGTTCAAGGCGAGAGCCGCCGGATGGCCCAGGATGTGCCCTCGCGATCGTAGACGATGCGATCGTGCAACCGATTCTCACGACCCTGCCAAAATTCAAGCCGTTCCGGGATCACACGGTAGCCCCCCCAGTTCTCCGGTAGCGGGATCTCCTGATCACCAAACGCCTCGGCCTTGGCCTTGACCGTCGCTTCGAGCCATGCACGCGAAGGAATGACGCGGCTCTGTTCAGATGCCCACGCCCCGATCTGACTTTCGCGCGGACGTTGCGCAAAATACGCCGCGCTTTCTGTCCGCGACACTGATTCGACGCGCCCCTCGATCCGTACCTGACGTTCGAGCGCCGGCCAGAAGAATACGAGCGCCGCCCTGGCGTTCACGGCCAGTTCACTCCCTTTCCGGCTTGCCGTGTTCGTAAAGAACACGAGGCCGCCTCCGTCGACCCCCTTGAGGAGCACCACGCGCGCTGACGGTCGACCGTCGGGCGTTGACGTCGCGAGGGTCATCGCGTTCGGCTCTGCCTCGCCCGCCTCAGTGGCCTCGTCGAACCAACGCCCGAATTGACGCAGCGGATCGCGCGCAACTGCATCCTCACTGAGCTGGTGCAACCGGTATTCCCGGCGAAGCGCGCCGAGGTCTTTTCGAACGTCAGGAGTCGTCATGTTCGGGTTCGTCGATCACCTCGCGGATCCGCTTGAGGATCTGGTCGGGAACATATGGTTTCTGGATGAAATCCTTCGCGCCGGCGGCGAGAAGGTCCGAACGCAGATGATGGTCAAGATATCCGCTTGCGAGGATCGATCGGACGCGCGGATCGATCTCGCGCATCTTCTGAAAGACCTCCCAACCACCGACCTTCGGCAACCCCATATCGCTCAGCACGAGGGAAATGTCCTTATGGCGCTCAGCAAAGATCCGAAGCGCCTCTTCGCCGTCGGCGGCCATCAGCACCTCGTAGCCATTGGTCGTGAGCAGAATATGGAGGAGGTCGAGCAACATCGGCTCATCCTCGATCACGAGGATGGTCTCGGTCCCGCGAGCGGGCTCCGAATCAGGAACTTCAGGGGCCTTCGTCCATGAAGCCACAGTGGCCGGGAGGTACAGATGGAATTCGGTCCCGTGACCCGGATGCGGCAAAACGTCGACAAACCCGTGATGCCCGTGCACGACGCCGTACACGACTGCCAGACCGAGGCCGGACCCCTGACCGACGCCCTTGGTCGTGAAGAATGGCTCAAAAATGCGGAGGCGATTCTCGTCGCTGATTCCGGCACCTTCGTCGGCAACGCAGACCCGCACGTACCGTTCCGACTCCGCCAGCGGATAGGCACTCTGCAACGCCTCGCCCTTGACCACTTGCGTGCTCACCTTGATTGTGCCGCCGGACGGCATGGCATCACGCGCATTCTTGACAAGATTGAGCAGGGCCTGGTGAATCTGCGTCACGTCACCTTCGACCGCAGGCAGGTCCTCCTGGAGGTCGAGTTCCACCTGCACATTCTCGGGGAGCATGATGTCTGCAAGCTGTACGACCTCGCGGATCGTCCGGTTGATGTCGACCGGAGCGACGGCGCGTTCGCTCTCGCGCGCAAAGGTCATCAATTGACGGACGATGCCGGCACCGCGGGCAACGGCGGTCTCCACCGGTTCAAGGTAGCGTGCCAGGTCCTGCTTCGCCTCCTTGCGCAGCATCGCTGCGTATCCGCCGATGATCGCCAGCAGGTTATTGAAATCGTGCGCCACGCCCGAAGCCAGGGTGCCGAGCGTTTCCATCTTCTGTGACTCGCGCAGCTGCGCTTCCAGGTTCTTGCGCTCCGTGATATCATAGAGCACACCCTGGATCTGTTCCAGTTCTCCCCGGCTGTCGTATGTTGCCCGAACGTTCTCGATCACGCGAACGAGCTTCCCGTCTTTTCGACGGAGATCGAGTTCGACGGCTTCGAGGCGCCCCTTTGCCTTGATCTGGTCGACGAACGCGGCCCGGGCCGCAGGCGAAGGATAGTATGCTTGAGCATTCACCGAAAGGATCTCCTCGACCCCGTCGTAGCCAAGCACACGGGCGAAGGCGGCATTGCAGGCGAGCATCGTTCCGTCGGCACGCGAGATGAAATGCCCGGCGAGGTCGTCATCGAAGAAGTCACGGTAGCGTTCCTCGCTGACCCGCAAGGCTTCCTGCACTCGTTTCCACTCGGTGATGTCCCTCAGCGTCCCTTCGTAGTACAGGACCTCTCCCGACGGCTTCTGAACTACCCGCGTGTTCTCGGTGCAAATGATCTCCGTTCCGTCCTTCCGACGAAGACGAAGCTCATGGTTGCGTTTGTGTCCCGTCACCTCCAGGTCGTGCATCAAACGCTCTCGATCAACCGGATTTGCATACAGATCGCGCGCGATATTGACCCGAAGGAGTTCCTCCTCGGACGCATAGCCTAACATTCGGACCATGGCCGAATTGGCCATCAAGATGCGGCCGTCCGGCGTGCTTTGATAGACGCCGTCGAAGACGTTCTCCACGAACGACCGCAGCCTGTTCTCCGAAGCTTTCAGCGCTCGCTCTGCGTTCCGATGTTCAGTCACATCGCGGAGGAGCACATGTACCATCTCGACCCCTTTCCACCGTACCGGCACGGCCACTGCCTGGACATCGAGGACTGTCCCGTCGCGACGAAGGACGCGTTCTTCCAGGAGCGGCGAGGAGCCACCGCCGTCGCGCATGGTCACAATGGACCTCCAGAGGGAAGAATTGCGCCCTTCGACGAGCACTTCCTCGACGGAGGAGCCTTCGAGTTCCCGGCGACCAGAGGCACCGAACAGACGACACGCGGCGTCGTTGATAATTGATAGCCGGCCGTTCGCGACAACGACGGCGGCCTCAGGAGAACGCTCCACGATCCGCCGGAACCGGTCCTCGCCTTCGTTCAACTCAAGTGCGAGCGGTCGGCGATCGGATACGTTCCGACCGAGAAGGCACACACGGCCATCCCGGATGCTGCCTCGCCACTCGAGCTGAACGATGGTACCTACGGTGGAAAGCATCGAGACGGTGACCGTCTGCTCGGTACGCGCGTTACGAACGGTCGAAAGCATCGAGACAATCGTGGCGCGGTCGTCGTCGGCCACCAGGTCGGGGAAGGACACACCCACGACCGCGGATTTGGACCGTCCGACCGCATCGGCGAGCGCCAGATTCGTCACAATCACCACATCGGAGGCGTCCAATATGCAGATCGCGTCCGGAGCGGAGTCGAAGAACTGGAGGATGAGGTCGATCGGGGTATGGGCGGCAGAGCGGGCCATGGACGAACGTTGGATACGCGCGAGCGACAATATACTCGTGCATGGTGCGACATTCAATCTGCCGCTCAACCCCGGACCGCGAGGGCGTGAGCATGTTCATTGGCTTCCCTGAGAATCCTCGCTATATTTGGCGCGATGATCATTTGGCGGCATATCCTCGCACGACACGCGGCGCCGTTCACCTTCGCGGCATTCGTGCTAATGTTCATCTTCCTCCTCCAGTTCCTCGTCAAATCGCTCGACCAGCTTGCCGGCAAAGGTCTCGCACCCACGGTCATCGCCGAGCTGATCGCCCTGAGCCTCGCCTGGATGGTCGTCCTGGCGATCCCGATGGCCGTCCTTGTCGCCACGCTGATGGCCTTCGGCCATCTGGCCTCGACGAATCAGATCACAGCCTTGCGGGCCAGCGGGATGAGCCTGTATCGAATGATCGCACCCGTGCTCATCGCCGGCGCCGTCGTCTGCTACCTCCTGGTGCTGTTCAACAATGAGGTCCTCCCCGACGCCAATCACCGGACGAAGATCCTCCTGAACGACATCTCACGTAAGAAGCCCACCATCAGCATCGTGCCCGGCATGTTTTCGCAGCTCATGCCCGGGTACACGATCCTCGTTCGCAGGACGTTCGAGCAGTCGAACGACCTGGAGGGCGTCACGATCTTTGATTACTCCTCCCCGGGTGTGCTCACGACGATCACGGGCGAGCATGGCACCATCTCGTTCTCGTCCGACTACCGGAAACTCATCATGGACCTCGCGGACGGCGAGATCCACGAGCAGGGTAATCGGGAGGGGAAGCAGTACCGCCGGATACGCTTTGCGACGCATCGGATCGCCATGGATGCCGAAGGGTTCGATTTCCAGCGGTCCACCGAGGGAACGTTCGACCGCGGCGACCGCGAGCTGAGCGCCTTTGCCATGCGGCGCATCGTCGATAGTCTCGAAACGCTCTCGCAAGCCGCACTCGGGCGATTGCGCGAGACCCTTGAGAAGCACTCGCGCGAACCGATCGACACGGGCTCGCCACAGCTCATTGCCGGCGCCGCCGACCGGGCTGCGATGCTGAAGGCCTCACTCCAGAGCGAACAAAGCTACCTGACGTATCTTCGGAACGAGATGAACAAGTATGAGGTCGAGATCTACAAGAAGTATGCGATCCCGTTCGCCTGCATCGTGTTCGTTCTCGTCGGCGCGCCGCTCGGCATCATGGCCCGGCGAGGCACGTTCGGGGCCGGCGCCAGTCTGAGTCTCGGGTTCTTCCTGCTCTATTGGTCCGCCCTGATCCAAGGAGAGCGCCTCGCCGATCGGGGGCTCATGGACCCGCTCATCGCAATGTGGATGGCCAACGCCGTCATCGGGGTCCTGGGACTCTACCTGACCATTCGGACGGCAAGGGAAAGTCTTACACTCGATCTCTCTTGGATCCAACGGCTGGTGCCAAAGTCGTGGCGTGCACCTGAACCTCCCGATGGAGGACAGGCATGAGCCTTCTCGACCGTTACATCGTGCGGCAATACGTTGTGGCAGCGTTCTTTGGTCTTCTGAGCTTCTTGAGCATCTTCCTTATCATCGACCTGACGGAGAAGATCGACGATTTCCTCGACGCCAACGTGCCCCCCGAGATCATCTTCCAGTACTACGTCGCATTCGCTCCCGAGATCATCAAGCTGATGACCCCCGTGGCGATGCTGCTTGCTGCCTTGTTCGTCACAGGCCGGATGTCCACGCAGAACGAGCTCTCCGCAATGAAATCGAGCGGCGTGAGTCTCTACCGGATCCTGTGGCCGTTCCTTGCCGTTGCGGCGGTCGTCGTGGCCCTCTCGATCTACCTCAACGGTTGGATCGTGCCGGCGTCGAATCAGAAGAAGTTCTACATCGAACGGACGTATCTCCACCGTGGCGGAGATCCGTCCCAGCGGTTCAACATTTTCTTCCAGGTCGGTCCGACGCGCATCGTGACCGTCAACTATTTTGACACGCAGACGAACACCGCAAGCCGTGTGAGCATACAGGACTTTGCGGACACCAACCTGACCGTCCTCTTCCATCGCTATGATGCGCTCCGCATGCAGTGGCAGGCCGCCGGAGATTCGACGACGGCCGGTTGGGTGCTTCTGCACGGGGACCACCGGGGGACGGTCAACCTGTCGGACCCGGTCATTTCGTTCCAGCGGCTTTATGTGGGCACGTTGGGTCTGAAACCGGAGGACATCGAAAAGAAGCAGCGCAAACCAGACGAGATGGAATATGGCGACCTGCGGGAGTTCATCCGAAGCCAGCAACGCGCCGGGCAGGAAGTATCACGCTGGCTGGTCGACTATCACAGCAAACTGGCCTTCCCGTTCGCCAGCATCATTATGGTGCTCTTCGGGGTGCCGTTCGCTTCGGGACGGGCACGAACGGGGGCCGCGCTGGGGTTTGGGATCGCGGTTGCAGTGACATTCATCTATCTGGCATTCATGAAGATCAGCCAGGTATTCGGATACAACGGGGACCTGAACCCGCTCTTCACGGCATGGATGGCAAATGGAATATTCCTCTTCGCGGCGATCGTCAACCTCTTGAGAGTTCCGAAGTAGAAGCGGAACACAGAGTTCCACCGGGGAAAGATCAGAGGTCCACTGAGAGAAACAGAAGACTCTCGACGGACCTCGGTGTTTTTTGTGGATCTCTTTGCTACGTATCCTCAAAACAAAAGGTCCGCCGAGTCTCCCCGACGGACCTTCTTTGATGCTCTCCGATGTCGCTGGTTTCTGGTCTCTGTCCTCTGACTTCTTCCCGTGCCTCAGCAGAAAAAGGGATGATCGCTGCGCGATCGTTGTGGAATGCCTCTGGCTATTTCACCAGCATCAGCCGCTTCATCGCACTCATTCCACCGCTCTCGAGGCGCGCGAAATACATCCCGCTCGGCATGGAAGAAGCATCCCATGTCGCACGATACAGCCGGCCTGACTCGGCGGCGCCATTGAACAGCGTTGCGACTTCGCGGCCAAGGAGGTCATAGACCTTCACCGTCGCCACTCCGGCGTCGGAGAGACTAAAATCGAGCGACGTCGTCGGGTTGAACGGATTCGGGAAGGCCTCGTTGAGTGTGAATGCCTTCGCTGTCACTCCCACCTCAACCTCCGCCTCACGAAAATACGTGTAGGCTCCTCCACGATCCAACTGCTTGATTCGATAGGCATAGCGACCCGGTGCAAGGGCTGCATCCGTGTACGAGTATTCGCGGGGACTCGTGCTGGTCCCAGCGCCAGGGACGAACGCGATCCGGGTCCAGCTACCTCCTGCCATCGACAGTGAGCCTTCGACCGATCTGCGTTCGATCTCGAAGCCAGCATTGTCGGT
>CAYYOV010000062.1:0-11363 GCA_964473365.1 uncultured Ignavibacteriaceae bacterium | reverse complement strand
CCACGCTCAACGTCCTGGACGCGTACTACGTCATGAAGCAGAACGGCCCGCGCGGCGTGTCCGTCGACGACGTGGTACAGATGAAATCGTTGCTGCTGTCCACCGACATGGTCGCGATCGACGCCGCCGGAACGAAGCTGCTCGGACTCGACCCGGCCGACGTCCGCTACATCGGCCTGGCCGCAGCAGCCAAGGTTGGACGCAGCGATCTGAGCGCCCTCAATATCAAGCGGATCTCCCTCTAGGTTCATGCGTGTGAAAGGTGAACAGAGAATGCGATCTCGAGCAGCCCGAGCAGTGGACTTCGTGAAGTCGGGTTTGGTGCACTACCGCCGGGCCTGCGTCCTGACTTCTGTCTGCTGACATTCTCTATCGCCGACATGCATCCGCTCCGCCGCACGCGTCTCTTGATCTCCACGGTCATTGCATTCGCCGTGGCGGCGGTCTTTCTGGACGTGGGCCACGCGATCCCGGCCGAGTGGACGCGTGTCGTAACATCCCTCCAACTCGCACCGGCGCTGCTCAACGCTCTCACGGGCGCCGGTCTGGCGATCGCCGGCCTTGCGGTCATCCTTCTGCTGACCATCTTCTTTGGCCGCGTCTATTGCTCTCATCTCTGTCCGCTCGGCGTCTTCCAGGACATCGTCATCTGGTTCCGCCAGAAGACGATGAAACACCGCAAGTTTCCGTATGCCACGCCGCGCTACCGATGGCACTATGCGATCACGCTGTCGACTGTAGCGTTGGCGCTGGGCGGAAGCATGGTGGCCGTCGATCTGCTCGAACCATACAGCAATGCGGGCCGCATCCTGACCGATCTGGTCCGTCCCGCTATCGTCGCAGCCAATAATGTGGCTGCGCTCGTTGCCGGAGCGTCCGGGACGGGATGGTTCCAACAGATCCCGCTGGCACTTCCGCATTGGTCGACGCTCGCCGGAGTTGCCGGGTTCACGCTTTTCCTGGGCGTTCTATCATGGAAGTCCGGTCGGCTATTCTGCAACCTGCTCTGTCCTGTTGGAGGCGTCCTGAGCCTCCTGTCGCATCGGCCGGCATTTGCGATACGGATCAAGGCGGTCGACTGCATCGATTGCGGGCTTTGCGAGCGTGTCTGCCGGGCGCAATGCATCGATAGTGAACGCCGCACCATCGATACGGCCGCCTGCGTCGGTTGTTTTGATTGTCTGACGGCGTGCCCGACCCATGGGATGGAATTCACGTGGAAGCCGAAACGCGCAATCGTAGCCGGCACGGCAGGAGGGGATGGGTCAACGGTCGGACGACGAAACGTGCTGGCCGCGATAGGTTCCATCGCGAGCGCGTCGCTGCTGCCGGGAAGGTCGGAAGATGAGTTGCAGACGGCATTTGACAGGGCGAAGTCGACGCCTGCCGTCCCTCCGGGAGGCGTATCGCGCGAACGCTTCACCAACCTGTGTACCTCGTGCCATCTCTGTGTATCGGCCTGCCCGACGCAGGTGATCCAGCCCGCCGCGCTCGAGTACGGATGGAGCGGGATCTTCCAACCCCGGATGGATTACGCCGTCAACTACTGCACATTCGACTGCGTTGCATGCGGAGAGGTGTGCCCAACGGGAGCCCTGCTGCCGCTGGAGGTGGGGTCCAAACATCTGCTTCAGATCGGGAAGGTGACGTTCGTCAAAGAGGATTGTATCGTCGAGACGAAGAAGAAGGACTGCGGAGCGTGTGCAGAGCATTGTCCGACGAAGGCCGTGAAGATGGTCCCGTTCGAGGGGAAGCTCAAGATCCCCGAGGTGGATAACCAGTACTGTGTTGGCTGTGGCGCGTGCGAGCACGCATGTCCGACGATACCGCGTCGAGCGATCTACGTGGAGCCGCACGCCATTCATGCCGTTGCGAAGGTTCGCCCGCAAGAACGCTCGGCCCCGCTCGAAGCGACGCCCGAAGATTTTCCATTCTGAGGTGTTGGTCAGGAACGGTTGGCCCACATTCTCATCCCGCATCAGCGCTGAGGTTACTCAGTCGCCTTTTGCTCTTCCAACCGTTTGTAGATCACGAAGAACCCGCCTGCATACACGGGAGCTGTGACCTGTCCGGGTCCCACCGACGTGATCGCCATCTGGACGTGCGCAGAGAAGTCTTTGAGCGCCCTGGCTCCGAGAAATCCAGAGTCTGCTGCCGTGCTGCTCGCTGAATACTGCCGGGCCAAAGCGCCAAAGTCGCCGCCGCGCTGCAGCAGGGCGTAGATGGAATCGGCAAGCGTCCGAGAGGGGAGGACGATCTCTGCGAGGAGGAGCGGGTGAGGGTCGGAAAACCGGAGCGTGACTGGAAATCGGATCCAAGCCGGGACGGCCCGTCCGCCTTGCATCGCGGGTGCGAATTGCCAACGGAGGATGGCGGCCGTGGCGAGCGAGTCCCAGAGGGCGTTGCCCGAAGGGGGACTGATCTGAGCTGTCTGCACGCTACCGTCGGCAAGGATCAGGGCCCGGACATTCATGCGGACGCTGTGCGGGATCTCGGTCGGATAGACGGGGAGAAACACTTCTCCGACGGGATAGGGAAGACGCTCGGGGAGGAGCGTTTCAGAAGGCGAGCGACATCCGCCCGCCAGGAGGAGGAACAGGAGCAGGATGCGCGCGTGCATGACTGCCTCCGAGGGCCACTTCCCAGGGACCGTGGCGATCGATCCCTGGGGACGAAGCGACATCGGACGTCGATCCTTCAACGCATTGGTCGTGCCGGCTCAGAACTTTCCGAACCGAAATGTCAGAACCCCGTTCGCGCCGCTCAGCTTTTCATTCGTGGTGGCTGGTGTCGTCACGCCTGTGACATACCGGTAGCTGACGCCTGCGGAGATGCGGAAGAACTTGGTCACATTGAGATTTGCCTGAACGGCAGGCTCGACGACGAACACGTCATCCGCATTTCCCACGTCACCGCCGCCCATGGCGTCTGAACGCCGATAGCCCACGCCGCCTGCGCCGATGAGGACCATGGCCGACCAATGCATCAGCCTGTCCCATCGATTGATGTACTCGATCTCGAGCCCGCCATAGCCAAAGGTCAATCGCCGGTCGCCTGCCGCGTTCGGGACCAGCGCATCGATCGAATTGACGAGTCCGTATCCTCCGCCTCCGAGGATGAATCGGTGACCGACGATCCAACCGCCGCGGCCTCCGACGAACATGCCAGTTGCACCGTTGACCTGGCCCGCCTTGATCACGGGTCCCCCGAAACCGCCGTGGTCGAGTTCGCCATCCTGTAAGAGCGTTTCGGGGTCCTGTGCATGGGCCGCAAGCACGAACAGACAACAACAGGCAACGAGAGCGATGGAACGAGTATTCACGGGTACGCTCCTGGCATGGGTGGAAGATGTAGACACTGGACGATCACAATGTACACCGATCACGAACAAATGTTGCAGTGAACGAGCCAGAATTGGCCGCATTGGAGGAATAACGCCATATTTCGAGTGGAGGAATCTCAGGAGTAGGAATGTCTCGCTATTGGCTCGGAAAGGTTCGATACTGTAGTAGACTCAGGTGACGCCCCGCTCCCTGGAGATCCAGGGGCACCGAGACGGCATTGGAGAGAGGAAAGAAGGCGGGCGAACATGCTTCCCGATACACATTTTCGGCGCTTGTACAGTTGTGGAACCCGCGTTTCCGGCCATGGCCGGCCGGCGAAGATCGACTCAGTATCCCCCTCCCGTGCGGCCACTCGCACCTTTGCCAGCGGCATCGTCATCATGATGCCTGCCCGCAAGGACGACCTGTACACCATCCTGGATGAAGTGACGTTCGGCGTCCTCGAATCGCGCGAGGACGAGATCTACGCGGTTGCGTGAGTGCGAGTCGTTTCGACCATATCCCCCAGAAAACCATGATCCTGGACCATACACTCCCAGCGTGCGATCGAGGAAGTTCTCCGTCCGTCCCTGGTACGAGCGGCATGGATGATTGGGTGCGAGGTATCCGGGCCCTCGATCACAGCGCCGAAGCGTGGACGTCGAGACAGCATGATGAATATGGCACGCTGCCGGATCGATCGGCAGCCGAAGCTCCCACCAACGCCCCGCTCCCGGCTACGAACCCCAGCGTCGCCTGACGCAACGGGTTCTCAAGCATCCGGTTGCAACTGCTGTGCCCACCACCTAAGTTTATGAGACAAGGGGAGAGCCTCTCTCGTCCCTCCGTCAAACATTATTCCTCCTCCAGCTATGCACAAGCACCTCCCAGCCATCATTCTATCAGTTGTCGTCGTGACGTTGGGCTTCAGCCAGGCCCAGGGACCGGCACGTCCCCTGGACGTGATGATCAGGTGTGATGACGCGGGGATGTCACACGCCGTGAACATGGGTTTCGAACGGCTTGCGAAATCCGGCCTTCCCTTTTCGGCATCCGTCATGGTACCCTGCCCGTGGTTTCCGGAAGCTGTCGAGGTGCTGCAACGGTATCCACATGTCTCTGTCGGACTGCATCTAACTCTAAACGCGGAATGGAAGGGAATGCGTTGGCGTCCCGTGCTGGGTCCTGCAGCGGTCCCGAGCCTTGTCGATAGCCTCGGCTTTCTCTTTCCATCCAGAGCGTTGTTAATGGCCAACGATCCTAAGCTTGACGAAGTTGAGCGGGAACTGAGGGCACAGATCCGGACCGCGTTGAAGGCGGGGCTGAAACCCGACTATGTGGACTATCATATGGGAGCTGCCGTCGGAACGCCGGAACTGCGTGCGATCGTTGAGCGACTTGCGGCCGAATTCGGCCTGGGGGTCTCGCGATATTTCGGAGAGGTCGATGCCGATGGGGTCTATAGGGCGATGCCTGACGTAAAGACCGACTCACTCCTCGTCGTCCTCGGGCGGCTCCAACCCGGCGTTCGTAATTTGATGGTGTTCCATATCTCCGATCCGTCGCCCGAGATGGATGCCTTGCTCGACCTGAACGTGAGCGGGCTTCCGGAGATGGGGCGACACCGCGCCGGAGAACTGGCCGCCCTCCTGTCGCCGCGTTTCCGGTCAGACGCCGAAAGACGCGGGATCAGATTCCTGACGTATCGCGACGTGATCAAGGCAGACGGCTTGGCAGCCATGAAGAGTCCAGTACAATGAGGCCATGCGGAGTGCATGAGCCTTTCGCAGAGGTATAGATGATTCGAGGGCATCACAATAGGGAGTTACGGTCATCAACGCTGCTTGTTCTCCTCGTACTCTCATCATGGGGAGTGTCGTGGGGACAGGTGCAGTCGTCTCCGGAAGATGACCTGTCGCGTCGAGAAGCACGGCAATACCGAACCTGGGCGGAGGCGATGACAAACGGCCCCACGGCTGGTCAAGGAATGGATGTGACGTTCTATTCACTCCATCTGAATGTGACAGGGCCGCGTGGTTCGTTGACCGGATCGGTTACGACTGATGCGGAGATTGTGGGTTCCCCCGCTTCGTCACTGACGGTCGATCTGTCTCCCGGCATCGTCGTCGATTCAGTGCGTCTGGCGGGGTCTCCAGTGACGTCGACCCGAAGTGGTGGCGTCCTGACCATTACCCTCCCGCGGTCGTATGCCGTCGGCGAGCGCGTCTCGTGGACCGTCTACTATCACGGCACGCCCGCTTCGACGGGATTTGGAAGCTATACGGACAGCGTTCGGGCGAACGGAACGCGTTGGATCTACACGTTGAGCGAGCCGTATGGCGCTCGCGAATGGTGGCCGTGTGTCGACCATCCAACGGACAAGGCAGACTCGGTCGAGGTCCGCATCACGGTTCCGACCGGCTATCGATCCGCCGTCAACGGCGTGCTGCGTGATTCCGTGCAGAATGGCGACGGCTCGACGACGGTGCGATGGATGCACCGATACCCGATCGCCTCATACCTCGTCGCGATCAACGTCTCCTCGTATGACGTATTCGACGATTGGTATCGGTATGCACCGACAGATTCCATGCGGATCGTCAACTACGTGCAGCCTGACCTCTTCGTGCGCCGACCGACGGCACGTGCAGCGGCCGGACTCACGCCGAAGATGTTCGAGGTGTTCGAGGGGATGTTCGGACCGTATCCCTTCCGGCCGGAGGGATATGGACATGTGGAGTTTGGATGGGGAGGAGGGATGGAACACCAGACGCTCACCTCGCTCGGGTGGGCGGCGTTCAATGCAGGAACGATCGCGCATGAACTGGCCCATCAATGGTTCGGGGACCTGATCACATGTCGCACATGGCCCGACCTGTGGTTGAACGAAGGATTCGCCACGTATGCTGACGCGCTGTTCCGCGAGCGGTACTATGGCCGTCCGACGTTCATTCAGACAATGCTCTCGAAGGTCTCGAGCGCCCGATCGGCCGTCGGAACCCTCTACGTACAAGACACAGCGTCGACGTCCAATCTCTTCGCCTCAAGCCGGGTCTACAACAAAGGAGCGTGGGTCTTGCACATGCTCCGCGGTGTGCTGGGGGATTCATTGTTCTTTGCAGGGCTGCGCGCGTACGCCGACGATCCATCGAAGCGATTTCGTACCTCGTCGACGGCGGAGCTCCGTACAGTATTCGAGTCGGTTTCGGGACGGGACCTCGGTTTCTTCTTCGACCAGTGGGTGTTCGGCGAACGTTATCCGGCGTACCAGTATTCCATGACCGCGGTTCCCCAGGGGTCGAGTATCCTGGCGACCGTCCGTATCCGCCAAACGACGGGGACAAGCCTGCCTCCTGTATTTCAGATGCCCGTGGACCTGCGCTTCGTCGGGTCGTCGCTCGACACAATGGTAACGGTATGGAACGACTCGAGCGACCAGTCGTGGCAATTCCTTCTCGCCGGACTCCCTGACTCAGTGACGCTTGATCCCGATAGCTGGATCCTCAAGACATCGCAGCGGATGGCCCCGAGCTTCGTTGGAGATGGAACGATCCCGAACGAGGTCGAACTCGCCGCGAACTACCCGAATCCGTTCAACGGCACGACAATGATCCGTATCGGTCTGCCGGACCGCGGGCATGCTCTTCTGGAGGTTTTCGATGTGACTGGGAAGAGGATAGATGTGTTGGTGAACGGAGTGATGAATCCTGGGCGCGCAGAATTCCCATGGTCGACCAGCGGAGCATCGGGGGTTTATCTCTGCCGGCTTCAAGTAACAACAGCTTTTGGGACCTCGGTCTCAGCCCGAAGAATGCTCTATTTGAAATAGGGACTGTCGAAAACAGCCCATTTTCGCCCAAAGCGCGCCAGTCGGCGCGTTTTTCTTTTTGGTCAGTGGCCTTGACGGAACGAAAGAATTCGCGTAACGTATACTGTATACAGTATACAGAATGATGCCAATAGAACAACAAAAGATCGCAGCTGCTGAACTGACTCCGCTTCGGGACAAGATTGCGGACTCGATTCGGACATCGATCATCGACGGACGCGTCAAGCCAGGCGAACGTCTGACGGAACCGGAGGTATCAAAGTTGCTCGGGGTCAGCCGAACGCCAGTGCGGGAAGCATTCTTCCAGTTGATCTCGGAGGGCTTTGTTGAGGCCGCGCCGCGCCGCGGTGTCGTGGTCGCGGACCTCTCGCCGCAGGATGCGGAGGAGACATATGTCCTCAAGGGAACGCTCGAAGCACTCGCAGCCACGCTCGCCGCTCAGCGCGGAAGGATAGGGCTGGCGGAGGAGCTTGAAGCCATCAACGCCGACCTCCGGACTGCGATCGAGTTGGCGCCTATCGACATGGGGCGGGTCCTCGAGCTGAACAACCAGTTTCATCAGGTCCTGTGCGATGCCTCAGGCAATCGCAAGTTGTCGCGCCTGGTGACCGTCTATCGACGCCAGACGCTCCGGTACAACTACATCTATCTGTCAGCAGTCTCCCGGCTTCGCCACTCGGTGGAAGAACATCACGCGATGATCGAAGCCCTTCGTCGGTCCGATGCAGAAGAGGTCGGACGCCTTGTGCGGCTCCACAACGATGCCGCCCTGCATTCTCTTCGGACCTTCATGGCCTCCCCGGCCGCCACAGAACGTTCACTCCGGAGTTCCTCATGAGCAAGATCCGAGTCGCCATCGTCGGCTATGGACATGTGGGCGAATGTGCCCTGCAATCTGTTCTCGATGCTCCTGATATGGAAGCGGTCGGGCTGGTCGAATTGCCGGCTGTCGTGAAAAAGATGTGCCATCTCGAGCCGACGCAGCCGGCCGTCCTCGCGCAGATCCCCATCGTCGAAGACATCACGAAACTTCCCCACGTCGACGTGGCGGTGCTCTGTTGCCCCTCGCGCGGCGTCCACCGGTTGGCGACACAGATGCTCGAAGCAGGGGTCCATACGGTCGATAGTTTCGACATCCATAGCGAGATCCCGAAGCTGCGTCGTCAGCTCGACGAAGTGGCCCGTCGGGTCGGCAGGGTCTCAATCCTATCGGCAGGATGGGACCCGGGTATCGACTCCGTCGTGCGCGCCTGGTTGCAGGCGATGGCTCCAAAAGGCATCACGCATACGAACTATGGTCCAGGAATGTCAATGGGACATTCATGCGCCGCCAAGGTGATCGACGGCGTGAAGGACGCACTCTCGATCACCGTACCGATGGGCATGGGCGTTCACCGGCGAATGGTCTACATCGAGCTCGTCGAGGGGGCCAACTTTGAAGATGTGGAGAAACGGATCAAGCAGGATGCCTATTTCGCGAAGGACCGGACGCTCGTCTTCCAGGTCCCGGACATCAAGGCGTTGCTCGACGTCGGGCACGGCGTGACGATCGAGCGGATCGGCGTTTCGGGGATGACGCACAATCAGAACTTCAAGTTCGAGATGCGCATCAACAATCCGGCGCTGACGGCCCAGGTGATGGTCTCGGCAGCCCGCGCAACCATGCGGCATGAGCCTGGCTGCTATACGATGATCGAACTCCCGGTCATCGATTTCCTCTACGGAGATGTGGAATCGTTCGTGCAGCAGCTGGTGTGATGAAAAGCGGGGCACGAAGATCCACGGAGGAGAATCGAAGTTCCACAAAGAGAAGATGCATGTCTTCGGCAATCTCATCGGCAAGCCTTCTCGGATAATTCGCAATTGACACTCCGCAATTCGCACTCCTATTGGCTCTCATCATGGATCCCTACGCGCGCAAGCTGATCAAGACCGACTTCTTCCACGCAAAGCGTCCGCTCGCCGGCTCGGTGGTCGTCGTACTCGACGGATATCTGGAGGATCGGGCGTTGTCGCTGATCCAGCCCATTTCACGAGCCTATCCGAAGCACGCTATTATAGAACTCATCGCGACCGATGAAGGAACGGCTCAACCCGGCGGATCGGTCCAGTCCATTGCGTACCTGGGCTTTGTCGAATTGCTGACCAGCGGGGTTATCGTGGTGGGTGACAAAGTTGTGGTTCGGAAGAAGGTGGTCGGGACGATCGCCGGTTACGACGACACACACATGCCGAACCATCAGAACGTGATCGTGAAGGTAGACAAACGGATCTCCGGTAGGGATCTTAAGTGGCGGGTGAATGACCGCGTGGAAATCAGAAAGAAGTAGGCAGTAGTCAGTAGGCAGTAAGCAGTAGGCAGTGGTCAGTTCTTGGAGGTCAGGGGAAGGCGAGAGTGCAGACGGTAGGTTTGGATGATTTCGTCGCGCAAAGGAGTCCTCCACAGTCCTCTGAATGATTTCCTCTGAAGATCCGTAATCGGCAATCGACAATCGACAATCGAAAATCGACAATCATTCAGCTCTCATAAGGACACACGCATGGCACGCCCACAGTTTCGCTTTCAGATGTATAAGCGCCTCCAACTGAATACGCAGAAGATCTACGCCGACGCCCGGAAGGCCGCGGAATCGCTCAGCATGCCGTCCGAGTTGAAAGGGGCCATTGGACTGACCGGCGCAATTTCTGGATGTCCCTCCCCGTTGCGCGACGACATCGAGCATGCAATGGCCACGGAAGGCCGGAAGGTCGTGCCGTTGAATGTGTACGTCGACCAGATCCGGGAACTGATCAAGGGATTCTACGGCGACGAATACGACGCCTGTCCGATCAACACATGCGAAGCAGGACTTTGGACGAGCTTCGACTGCCTGATGACTCCTCCATTCCAGGGCAGGGGCGACAACTACCGCTCGCGCTACATCGCTCCGCTCGAACGCCACACGCATCATCAGGCCTCCTACGGCCGTCCGTTCCCGCCGAAGTACAAGGACATCCTTGCCGACCGCGGATCGACGGCAGGCGAGCTGGGATTCTACGGAAAGCGACAACACAATTTTGACACGGTGCTCGTTCCGATGGCCGGTGCCGAGTATACGGTGCACGGCATCAAGTTCCATCCGGTCCCGCTCATGAAGAACCTGAAGGTGAAGGAATCCCTCCAGGCCCTCCAGGAGAACGCACGACGGCATGAGACGCTTCTGGCCGGATTCGCGTCGCTCGGGTATGACACGCCCGGCTATGGCTATGGCGACAAGGACAAGGAGGGGACGCCGCAACTTTTGAAGGGGATCGGCGCGCTCGCGAAATCGTACAACGTTCCCTACGTCATCGACAACGCCTGGGGAATTCCGTTCATCGGCACGAACATCAAGAAGGTCGGCGCCGATATCATGATCTACAGCATGGACAAGGCAACCGGATCCCCGACGAGCGCTCTCATCATCGGCAAAGAGGACGTCATGGTCTCGATCCGACGGGCGCTGGGTATGCACGGTGCGCGCTATGGCACAGGATCGTCATACGGCAAGGCTGCGTACGTCGGCTATGACCCGGGCAAGGAAGGTCTGTCCGGCCAGGTGGCGGCCCTTCGCGTGATCCGCGAGAAACCCGAAGTGCTGACGAAGCCAGTCGACGATCTGCACAAGATCGCCGTCGAAGAATTCGCCAAGATCGACAGCCGGATCCGCCCGTTCTTCAAGATCACCAAGAGCCGGAACAGTGGTACGGTCGAGATCAACTACGAAGACAGCTGGAAGGACGGCAAACTCGGCATCCCGATCTTCTCGATCGAGGATATGTACGCCGGTTCGCATCTCTTTCAGGACGGTATGACGCAGATGGGCATTATCCCGACCATCTCGTACGACGCCAACTTCTTCATCTCGCCCGGCCTTGGCACGACCGACAACAAGGGCCAGCTGATCCCGGAACGGGCGCGCATGATCATCCGGGGTTTGGTGATGCTCATCGAGATCGTGTGCGAACATGCCGGAATATATGAGTAGATGGAAGAAGTAAGATACAAGACAGAAGACTGAAGCGGCCGACGGGATCTTTGGCATACATCCGTAGCGCCGCTCCAGTCTTGCATCTTTCGTCTCGTATCTTCTATCCAATACTGAAGGTGCTTCCAATGGATCACTCACCCTCGGACTCCGCCCGCTCCCACGTCATCGACGCTGTTGACGTCGAAACGTACCTGGTCTGTT
>CAYYOV010000061.1:0-11604 GCA_964473365.1 uncultured Ignavibacteriaceae bacterium | reverse complement strand
GTGCAGGCCGACCCGCTTGTGACCGCGACACCACGCAGATCCATTCCGGCGATCAGTGTTTCTCCGTCGATCGCAAACCCTTCCCAGGGGAATGACACGCTGAGAATATGGTGAAGCCGTTCGGTCGGATGGCCATTGACCAGAACGTCCGGGTATTGGGCGACGATCCGCTTTCGTAACTGTTCGCGCAGCGATTCCTGAGTCGTCGCGTCGGGCATCCGCCGCACGGCTGCGAGTGACACGCACCGTGCGAAGCCGACCGCCAGCGGCACATTCTCCGTCCCTGCACGCCTGTTCCCCTCCTGTGCACCCCCCACCATCTGAGGACGGAACGACGTGCCCTTCCGGATCACCATAGCTCCGATCCCCTTCGGTCCATAGAGCTTGTGAGCGGTGATGGACACAAGATCTGCCGGGATCTCTCGTAGGTCGAACGGCACCTTCCCGAACGATTGGACCAGGTCCGTATGGAACAGAACCCCGTTCTCGTGCGCGATGCGGGCAATCTCACGGACCGGCTGGATCGTACCCACTTCGTTGTTCGCGTGCATCACAGAGACCAACGCCGTCCGAGATGAGATCGCGCTCAGCACATCATCGGGTGAGACGCGCCCATACTGGTCGACCGGGACGACGGTCAGGCTGGCACCGTGTGCCTCAAGCCACTCTGCCGCCGCCAGAACGGCATGATGCTCGACAGCACTGACCACCAAGTGGTTCTTGCCGCTCTCCATCGTCGCTGCCAATACGCCCCGAAGGGCCGCGTTGTCGGATTCCGTGCCACCGCTGGTGAAGAGGACCTCCTCGTGGCCGACGCCCAGCGCAACTGCGATCGTCTCCCGTGATTCTTCGAGAAGCGTTTTCGCCTTCCGACCGTAAGCATGGACTGACGACGCGTTCCCAGGCACTTCACGGAACGCCGCCATCATGGAGTCAATCACCTCAGGAGCAACCGGAGTGGTCGCGGAATGGTCGAGATATACGGAGCGCATTGGAGAGTCCGAATGAAAAACCAAGATACAAGCGACAAGATACAAGGAAACGGCAACTAACAAACGCAAAAAAGCGAAACCCCCGAGCTTGTCCTCGGGGGCTTCTGATGCAACATCCCCGGCTGGTAGACGCAGCCGGATCTCCTCAAGATCGACTCGCTGGAACGCTTAGTTGCGGTTCCTCCAACGGTCCTGAGCCGCGTCTCGCATCAGATCGCGAAGGTCCTGATTAAAATTCCGTTCGAAGACGACGTACCGGGCGATCTGGTCCTTTGTCAGGATATCTCCCAGCTTCTCGATGAATTTGAGCCGGACCTCGATCACCTGACCTTCGACCTTGGAGATCTCCTTCAAACGTGCGTCGAGTTCGCTCTCCGTAGCATTCTTGCGAATGAGCGCCTCGAGTCCATCGATGAGGTCGGCGCGCTTCTTCCCCACCTTCCGTAGATCTTCCTGGTGCTCATTGTATCGCGCGAAGAACCGGATCGACGTTTCCTCGTCGAGGGCCATTGATTCTTGCATGCGAAGTTTCTTCAGCTGTTCGACCCGTTGAGCGCCGGGACCGCGTACTGGCCGTTGATCTTGCGACACGGCAAGGCCACAAATGACGAGTACCGCCATTGCCACGGGTAGAATGTGCCGACGTTTCATATCGCATCCCTTTCCGAAAGTCGGTTGATCAGGGCATCCATTTGCGTATCGTCCAGTCCAGCAACCAGATCCGACGTCGTTTCGACGCCCAGATCCTCGAGGCCTTGCACTCCCTCAGACACATCCTGTCGTCCCGCAAGAGCTCGATCTGTGAGCAGTCGTTCAGCGACGGGGATCAGTTCCCCGCTGTTCCAGATCTCATTCGATGCCACGTATTCCGCAACTTCACCGGCGGCAAACGGAACGCTCGATTCGGATCGTTCAGCGGACGGCATCGGCAGATTCCAAACCATGACGGCCATGAACAGGACGCCGGCGACAGCTGGTAGTGCGGGGGGGGCTGCCACTCGGATGGCCGACCAAACGACGGACCGCGACCCATGCAAACGTCGTTCGAGGATCCGCGCCGGCAATTGGTTGAAATATCCTGGTGGGACACCGTCGCGGCGAACCAGGCGTTCGCGATCGAGCACGGCCATGTGTTCCCATACTTCCCGGCATGCAGGACATCCGTCCAGATGGAGTTCGATCCGCCGCCTCTCATCAGGGGCGATGGCTGTTCCTAGAAGTTCGGGTAGCTCGTGTTCAACGTGTTCCATGGCGCTTCCTGACGTACTCAGTCACTTTCCGTGCCGCGTGGAAGTAATTGGCCTTGAGTCCTCCAACGGTGGTCTTCAGCACTTCCGCGATCTCTTCATACGGCATCTCTTCGTAGTATCGCAGGACAAAGACGGTCCGTTGTTTGGCGGGAAGCGCCTGAACGGCTGCCTCCACAAGTCGTCGGTGTTCGTCGGCCTCCAGGTGCCGATCCGGGGAGTCATCAGAACCTCCGGACAGGTCTTCGACGTCTTCCAGGCGGAAGAACTCACCCACCCGCTTTCTTCGGATCGCGTTGAGGGACAGATTCACTGCGATCCGATACAGCCACGTGTAGAGCGACGAGTCTCCGCGGAACTCCCTCAACTTTCGGGATGCTTTGATGAAGACATCCTGAACGACATCGTCGGCGTCGTCATGGTCGTTGAGGAAGCGCCTGACCACCCAATACACCTTTTCCTGATGACGAAGGACGATCTCGTTGAATGCTGCTTCCCGACCCTGGCGATACTGCTCAACCAGCTCGAGGTCCGTCAGGGCTTTCATGCGTTCCGGGGATGTCCGAAATATTGGACACGCAGGGCTGGAGGGAGTTTAAGCAACGCCAGGAGCGTGGGGGTTGGAACCTACCGTACTTTCGCCAATTTGGCCGTTTCCTGGAGCCAGGTATCGCCGGCCTTCAGTTTCAGCACGGCCAAATAGACACCGTTGGCCACGTCGTCGCCATCGCCGTCTCGACCATCCCACCGAACCGCGTTGAAGCCCGGCTGGACCTCTCCTGCCCGCACGGCGATCTCTCTGATCAGTCGGCCAGCAACGGTGTAGACTCGAACGCTACCCTCCTCTGGTACGGCCTGTCCAGTCAGATTGAATGTCAGATCGGTCGATTCCAGGAATGGATTTGGATATGGCGCAAGATTGCGGATCCCGGCATTCGGTTCAACCCGGAAGTGAAGGACAAACGCCGATGTATCGGCTGGATTGCCGGAGCCGTCCGTGACTTGTACCGAGACCTGATGCGTCCCGCGTTCAAGGTTCGGACGGAGCACCACCATTGCTTTCTTTTCAGACCAATGTGATTCGAAAAGGCTATCCGGCGTTGAGGTCGAGAGCGAGACCCGTCGCCCATTCAGCCGCAGATCGACGAGAGAAGGCGACGCGATCGGCACCGCACCGTCGTCGACGATCTCGATCCGGACCTCTGGTTGCGGGCGAACGTAGTCTCCGTCGACGATCGAACGGCCGTCTATGGTGACGGTGAATCGAGGCCGAAGGGTGTCGGGGAGGACGAAGGCCTGGCGTCGGAATACATCGTTCCCCCGATCCCACTGTGCGACATGAAACTGTGGATCAAGGACAGCTTCCACTTCCACCACCCCCCGTACGGCAGAAGTCGGCAGTTCCGCTCGTATCGTGTCAACCGAGCCGGTGGCCAGATAGCCAGTGCTCCCTGTCGAGTTTGACTCGCCGGTCGACCATCGCCAGCGGAGCGAGTAGGGCAAAGAATCGAGGGATGCCACGCCGACATTGGCCACGGGCAATCGAAGGTGTAGCGGGATGCCGCTGTCGACTGAATCACGCTCGAACGACGCAGCTGAAGACGACACGGCGACCTCGGCAAGTCCTCCGGCTTGGACAGACCACGAGAGCATCGACGGGCTGCTTTGGCCCGGATCTCGGGCCATAATAGCAATGAGCTGAATTGAGCGGATGTCGCTGCTCCACATCTCGGGTTCGGACGACCCGGGGATGCACTCGATGGTGTCGAGCACCGAAGAGACCGTCGAACGGATCACCTTCATAGCTACGCGGGAACCAGAGGCAGTATCCACGAGCGAAGCGTCGATCCTCGACCAGCGTTGTGCCGGTCCGATGGCCGGAGAAATGACCGCCCCTGAATCTGAGCGTATGTGGATTGTGTCGAGTACCGATACGGGACCCTGTCCTTCATTCGACCGGCTTTCGGGAACTGTTCCGATCGGTGCTCCTTTCCACCCGCTGATCGCCCATGATCCACGCCAGCCGAGCGAGCGGATCTGCGCGCTCCCGATGGCTTCCATCTCCCTGTTCAGTCGTTCTGTCTTGTTCTTGGAACCCTCATCCGAAACCCCAATGAGGACGCGCCGACCCGCTGGGATGCTCCGCATGTGTTGAATCAATGGTTCCGCAAGGCTCGTGTCTGCGATGTCACTATAGATGCTGAAGGCTGCGAATGATTCAAGGTGGCCGGTTTTCTCGTTCAGTACCGCTACATTATAGCCCCGGTTTGCGAAGCCTTGGGAAATATTGATGCCATCCAGCCACACGGCCGTGTCGTTCCCGTCGCTGAATCCTGCCGAAGTTACGAGAGCCACCTCTGATCGATCTTCAAGACGCCACATTGGACTCAGACCGACCCCGCTCGCCTGCACGCCCGCCCAGCCCGAACCCATATCCTGGATCCAATGGACAGGAACGCCGGTGCTAAATGTACGCGTGATCCACGGAGTTGTCGCGGGTCCGGCCACGAGCTGAACTCGGACGAAATACCGACGATCCGAGGCCAGGATGCCGGCTGGAATGGCGAACGAAGTCGCAAACGGTTGGATCGGAATTCCACTCCACGTACGGCGAACCGGACTGTTGAACGTGATCACAGAATCAAGCTCCACGACGAGGGTCTGTCCCCCAGATGTCAGCCCCGGAGGAAGGACGACGATCCGGACAGAATCTGGGTGGATGCGGCTGTAATCGCTCGGGCTCATGACAAGGAATCGGGACGTCGATACCACATACCGAATTTCTGCCTCATTCCGCGACAACGATTCCTCTGCGGCTTGAGAGTCTGGATTGACAGTGACTGTCACTGTTTGGAAACCCGGGCGCCGGAGTTCCCAACGGTCCCACTCGATGTCCATCGTCCGTCGATCGGCGGGCACCACCGTATCGATCGTGCTCGAGGCCGATTCAGAGAACACTCGGAGGCGCACTACGACGCTGTCGCGTGTCAGCAGGCCGATGTTCTCGATGCGGCAGCGAACACGGACGACGGAATCCTGTTCCGATGGCTCAAGCGGGTTGACCGTGAGAGCGCGTTCGTCGACCTCGTATTCCGGCCACCGGGGGACCCTGAGTCGAGCCGACGGATCGCCGAGCAGTGTCCACTGATGAAGGGCTTGCTGGGTCGTGAGTGACGAAGTCCCGTTCTTCCAGAGTTCGTTCTTCGCAGCAAGGTGAAGCGCTCCCAAGCGCCGCTCCCCCGCGGCAAAGGCCTTGTAGAATCCTCCTGCCATCACACGCAGAGGACTTTCGTAGCCAAAACCGCTGCTTCCGATGTACGCAAGGGCTCGGGCGGCTGTCGAGGTCACCATGACCTCACCGAATGATTCTACCAAGGGCTCAGCGAACCGTGCTGTGCTGCAGCTGATGTCAGTGATCAGATGCGCTTTTGCTTCAACGTTTGCCAATTGATCCGCACGGTTGATTCCATTCGCCCACACATCTGTACCGGCATGACCATAGTAGTTGATCCAGACCCCTCCCGAGTCCAGGGTCTGCCGAACCTCCTGGGTCTGTTCGAAATCGATGACCTTTTCGACGGTCCGGTAGATTCGACCTTGGATACCTCCAAGCGGTGCTGGGGCAATGTGGGTCGTGAAGAGAGCATCAGAGAACTGCTGGAACCGGACCGTCTCGAGCGAATCGAACCCGGAGGCGAAGAAGAGGTACCGGCCATTCCATCGTGAGATCGGCTGCCCGTCATACGCGATCAGCGCATCGACGACCGAATCGGCCTGAGCCACAGTGTGCACGGGAATGCGGCCAATCGCCTTCCGCTGTCGGAACCGGTCGAGCGTATCGACAACATACATCGCGTCCGATACCGGATTCCCGAGTGTGGGGATGAGGCCCCGCTTCCCTGTTCGGAAATGATCGAGCGGGTCCCACGTGCCATCACCGAACAACAGGATCGACGTTGGCGCCGGGGCGGTCCACGTCGTATCGACGGTCAGCAGAAACGCACGGATGGCATCGGGACCCCAGCGGCCCTCGCCGAACGCATCGACGACGTCTTCGACCGTTACGACAGCAACGCGCATGTTCGACTCCGCCGCCCTGTGAGCCGCCAAACGATTCGCCGACCCGACAAGCAGCCTCGGTGCGATGATCAGATGATCAGCGCCCGTGAGATTGGTTCGGAGATCCGGAACGGTGGTACTCCCATGAAGATCGGGGCGACGGATCAAGCTGGACGGTGTCAGAATGTAGGATCGTCCCGACACAACGGTATCGGTGAACTGCCATACGGTCCCATTCCACTGCACTCGTGGCCAGCGTTCGATAGAACCGTCCGTCCGAATGCCGAAGACCACCATCGAATCATTCGCACTTCCCTCGACGTCGAATTGAGCCAGCCGTCCGAGGAGTCCAGAGGGTGGAGTGAATTTCAGGCTACTACCGCTCGCATTCAGGCTCTGCGGTGCGGTCAGTTCGAACCAATCGACATAGACTTCGTTCACGGTTGCCGCCGTCGCAAGCGATTGCAGCCGTATCGTGTTAGCACCGCGGACCAACAACGCCGTAGGGACGACGACCGACTTGACCAGCGTCTGGTAGCCATTCCACTTCAGCGTATCCAGTCGCTGCCCGTTCACGCTGAGAATGAGCGCGTGTGTCGGAGTCGCAGAGGCAGCAGAAGAGCTGTGCAAGCGGAGTCGAAGAGAAGAGGGCTCTGTAGAGAGCGCGAATCGAGGCAAGACGACGCTGGCCGAAACACTCGAGCCAGCGGTCAGTCGTGTCCAATACCACCCTTCTCCCGAGGTCTCTTCTGTCGAGTTATTGTACGGCAAGCCGCGATCACCGTAGTAGTACACGCTGTCCCGTTCCCACCGAATCGTCTGGGCAGGGACCGTCACATTTGTGTCCGCTACGAGGACGACTGGATCGCGTGGGATGTGCGGTGCAGCCGAGAGGCCCGGGATCAACCAGGTCCAGGCCGTGTCGGTGTGCGGGTCGGGATCACCATTTGCCCGAAGGGACGGAGGCAGGACAACATATGTCGTATCGTCCGCCGTTGCCGGAGCAATGGTCCGCGCATTACGGTGAATGCGATAGGCAGATGGACTCGCGGCAAGGAGGGCAGGAACCGCGACGACGGACCAACCTGTCGAAGGGATCTTGAACGAAGGGCGTGAAACAAATGGAGGGGTTCCGGTAGAATCAGCGACGACCCCGGCGCTCGAGGAAAGGACAGACGCCAGCGCCAAGAGGAGCGCTGAACCGCCGCGTTTGGTGGCCACGCTACCCAAGGGCCTCACTGAATCGAACGTCCCCTCACGAGGGCACACCAGAAGAACTTCGGAATGCCGAATGCGTAGCGCGGACCGAGCCGAATCGGTTCCTGCAAGACTCTGAAGATCCATTCCATGCCGCGACGACGCATCCACCGCGGAGCACGCTGCTTTCGTTGAGCGATAAAATCGAACGAAGCCCCCACTGTCATGGCCACGGGGGCATTGATCCGCTCGCGATTCCGGTGAAGGAAAGCTTCCTGCTTTGGAGCACCAAGTGCAACAAAGAGGGCATCGGCACCGGACCGGTTGATGGCTTCAACGATCTCATCCTCCCGCAGATCTGCGGCATCGTCCACGAATTCCGGTTCCAAGATCCCGGCGACCCGGATTCCAGGAAATCGCCGCGAGATGATCTCGCCGCATTCGTGGGCAACTCCGTGGAGGCCACCGAGCAAGAAAATGCTCTTTCCATCTCGCGCGAATTGCGCGATCATCGCCTCCATCAAGTCCGTGCCGGTAAAACGATACTGCAGCGGTTGCTTCAGGAGCTTCGAAGCAAGCAGAATGCCGAAGCCATCCAGCGGAACGAGAGATCGCTTGAGGATACCCGCAACAGAGGGATCTTCAAGGGCGGTGCAGTAGACGTGGGGGTTGAGCGGAACGACCGTAAATCGGGCTCCGGTATCAATTGCGTCGGTCACGAACCGTGTAACAACATCCATTGGATGATCGCAGACATCCAGGCCAAGGAAACGCGACGTGGCGAGCGTGACGCTCTGATCCGAACGAACGAAGAGCAATTGCATGATGCACACCCATACGTGATGGATTGGAGCACACTCGCAGAGGCAATCCTTCCTTTCAGATCATAGTACGGAAGAATCTTGTGGAAAACGCCACAACGATCTGCTGGGTTCATGAGAACTGCATTAGATCTGATCCTGACGGTAGGATATCAAACCCTCCGTAAATCCCCGCCATATCCGTGCGACCGACCTCAGGGACAATCTGTGTTCGATGCCCTTGCGAATCGAGCGACCTGCTGCCCAGCACCCTGCCAATGGAATTTGGATGATCGACCGATGTCTGCGGTAGATCAATGCGAGATTGTGGTGAAGATCCCGATAGTACGACTCCACATCTCGACTCTCCGCATCCGCGTTCCCTCCAGGCTGAGGGAAGTGGCGGATGGTCGTTGATCCGTCGAACCATATCCTCCACCCTTCGCTCCGGATCCGTTCGCTGACATCAAACTCCTCCAGGTTGGCCGTTCCACGCATGCCGGCATCAAAGCCGCCGAAGGTCAGCAACGCTTGACGCCTAAAGGACATATTCCCGCATGCGGCAGCCTCCGCCCAACCCGTGCGACGCGAAGCAGTGTTGGCGACGATTCGGCCATACCACGTGAGACGTAGGCGGTCGTCATCTGTCGGTTCGTTCGTTCCCTCCTCGACGACTCGGCACGAGGCCGCCCCACAACGCGGATCACTGTAAGCGCGCCGATGTGCGCTGATCAGATCCCGTGGCGGGAGGATATCGTCATCGAGGAACAGCACGATTTCGGAACCTGACGCCCGGGCCCCTGCATTTTTCGCAGCGCCGCGACTTTGCAAGGGCAATGTGATCGTTTGAACGTTGAACGAATCATGGCGCTTCTCCAACACAGCTTCGTAGCCGGTCTTAGAACCTTGGATGACAACGACCACATCAAAGTCGGGATCGTCCTGTTCCCCGAGCGCCTCGAGGAGCGCCTCAAGGCGCAATGGGCGAGCTACGGTTGGAATGACGACGGTCAGTGAAGGACTGTTCTCGGCTGCCCGCGCACGGGGCGGCAAATACGCTTCACTACTCAAGCGCTTTAACAGTGCTCGGAACTCGTTGCGCCGCGAAGAGACACGCACGCTGACTCGAAGCCATGCCAATACGAGAAAGGCGAACATCGCGAGCCGTTTCCATCGGTATCGCCGTCCGCTGCGCTTCCATACACCGAGCATGATACCGTCCAGGAACGCCTGCCGCTGACGTTCAGGCATTGTGGAGAACGCCGTAGATCCGGCGTGCACCGCAGCTGCAGAAGGTACATGCACTAGTCGGTAGCCGCAACGACGAAGGCTCCAGCACAGATCGGCGTCTTCCCCATAGAACGTGAACTGCGGATCGAATCCTCCGACCGCATTGTATGCATTTCGCCGCATCAACATCACGCTCCCTTCAATGAAGGATGTCGATACGGCCTCGCCGGAGGATCTTTTGCGGATCGACAGACGGTTTCGCCAACCCGAAAACATGCCCGGTGCAACAACCGCGGCAATGGCCTGAGAGAACCTCGTTCGGGAGAACCGCGTGACGTCTCGTCCGGCTTCGTTTATGAGCCGTGGGCCCGTGGCCGCAACCATCGGGTCCGACTGCAGAGGAACGAGCAAGGCACGGAGACAGCCATCCCGAAGTTCAGTGTCAGGATTCACGATGAGAAGCACATCGCCCCCGCACTGCGAAGCCGCCAGATTGACTGCCTCTCCGTACGATCGGTTCACCGGATGCGTAATAAGATGGATACCAAAGAACGAACGGATTCCTGCCTGGAGACTTCCATCTGTAGTCCCGTGGTCAACGATCCAGATCTGATCGCGTCCGAGACCTTCTCGCGTAAGCGAGCCCAAGCAACGCTCGAGCCAAGGACCCGGGTTCCACGTCACAACGATGGCCCGAACGGATTGAATCTGAAGTTGCAGGCTATCCACGGACTTCCTGGAGCTTCTGGAGCAGTCGTCTGTCGATCTCGCTTCGGACAGATCCAACGGTGATCTCTGTCAAGCAGTACACCTGGTCCCGGGAACAACGCCAGTTGCACTCGTAGCAATCCTGTCGGGCATAGCACGTGCTCGCCGACCCGTAGGGGAAGTAGCGTGTAAAGTGCCCTCCACCAAGGATGACAATAGTCGGGACACCCAGGCGTGCACCAAGATGACTGAGGCCGGAATCCAGACCAACCAGGAGGTCGATGGATCGGAGAAGACCCGCTACCTCCAATACATCGTTTCCGATAGCCTTCGTGATCGGTGCGGACACAGCGTTTGCGATGGTATCGATCACTTCTCGGTCAACCAGTCCTCCGACGAGCACACACGTGTACTTCTGGGATTCTGCCAGTTCTTGCGCCAGCCCCACCCACCGGTCTAAAGGCCATCGGCGGAGTGCAGAGGAACTTCCGGGTGCTAGCCCGACCACTCCCCTCACCTCTTTTCCTTTCTGAGCGTCCGATCCTGATCGGCCCCCGAAAGCGTCGCCATATGATGCATCCCAATCGACGGTCCCCCATCCCTCAGACGCTCCGAGGAGCTGGTAACGGACCAGCTCGGGCGATCCTTCCGGCACGTCGACGACCCGGCTGAACAGCGCATTAAAGCGCGTCATGTCGGCATCACTGATCAATTCGTTGTTACCGCTCATGCATATCGTACGGCGGCTCCCAGAGGCTCGGAGGATCTCATCACTTGTCGGCGAGCGGTGGTATTGCAGCGAGATCGCCGTCTCGGCCGAGACGCGCCTGACCCTCCTCCAGATCTTCCATCGATAGATCGGGTCCCACCGATACCGATGACGATCGAACGGTATGACCTCATCCACGACATCGATGTCCTGGATGAATGACTCCGCACCTTGATCGCACACCAGAACGGTGCGTCGGGGGGATGCCCATTCTCCGATCGTTTCCAGCAGTGGCAGCGAAAACAACAGGTCACCAATGCCATCGGCGCGGAGAATCAGCACGCTGGGGACCGATCGATCTGGGGCTTTACGGCTGACCGACTCAAAACACGCATACCACAGCCCGCCGAAGAAGCGCTTGATGCGTTTCCGCCAGAGACCGATCATGCGGGTTTCCCCACATTCTGGGCCAAGAACCGCTCTGCCGAACGTGCGACGTGCAACGCTATTCCCGATGCGATGAGGCCCCGTGCTATCAATCCTTGAAATGAGCCCAGTTCCGTCAACCCAATCAACGCCTCCGCTACCGCGATAAGAACAAGGATACTGAGGAACCAGGAAGGTGGATGGAGAAAGTTGGATCGTTCGTCTGAAGGCCAGGT
>CAYYOV010000060.1:8117-11935 GCA_964473365.1 uncultured Ignavibacteriaceae bacterium | reverse complement strand
TGTGAAAGTGAATGATGAACGAATCAGAATCCAAATCCGACCGTCAGCATGTGGGCACCGTCGAAGCGCCCAAGGTCGGCATACGCATAGTTGGCTTGCAGCCAGATGTCGTCGTCGATAGCATAGGCCGCACCGATACCGAACGTGAAGGCCTGCTCATCGTAGTTGAACCGGTATCCGCCTCGCAGGGAGATGTTGGCAAACGCCACGTACTCCGCTCCCACGTGGACCTTGTCCGGACCATCGTTGGGCTTTAGATATTCCGCAGCCACCGTCAACCGGTGCGGGAATTCGACGCTGGACGTCAGAAGGTCGTAGGCCGCGCCGAGGATGAAATACATCGGCATGCGGACCTGTGCCGGGGATTGCGCGAGCCGGCCTTCGTACGTCTGGTACTCTCCGTCGGGGCCGAAATTCTTGCCGAGCATCGAGATCCGCAGGCTCCCGAGGCCGGTCCAGTACAGCGTCCCGATGTCGAACGCCCATCCGGGCATCTTGGCATCGTCGATCTGCTGTTCCACATACCGTACGGTCGCACCGACCTGGAGGACGTCTGTCACCTGCCTCGCCACGAGAACTCCCACCGCCAGATCATGGGCCGAAAAGGTGCCCAGGCCCTGCGTGATGGGCACGATGCCGATATCATTCCCAAGGGCGTCGACGCCGGGCGCTACCTTGGTACGCACCATGTCGCCGTAATCAAGGTAGATGGCGTGGACGCCGACGGTCATGAGCGGACCGAGATTGTGGACGACCGAGATCGTGTTCATCTGAATGTCGGCGACCCATTGCATCGACGAGAAGGCTACGTCGGTGCTTCGTACGTCCACCGCCGAGGCCGGATTGTTGAATGCCGACGTTGCCGATCCGTAGCCGACCGCCGAGCGCGTCCCTCCCATGGCTGCGCTTCGCGCGTCCGTCGGGAGCTTGAGGAACTGCCATCCGGCTGACGCCACCCGGCTGATGCGAAGCGGGTTCACGCCGAAATCGACGGAACCGGGAGTGATCTGGGCCGAGACGACGCACGTCGCGATCGCCAGGAACGCCAGGACGCACAACGAACGGGCGATCTGGGTCTTGGGTCTGTTCATTTGATGATCGCGAACTTGCCCACCGAGGTCTCCCCTTCATGCCCGAGGACATGCGACTCGACGTGGTAGATGTACACACCCGGCTGGACGTTCTGCGCAAAGTCGGTCAGCATGTAGTCCTTGCCGGATTGTGAGCCCCAGGTCTCGATGCCGCCTCCGCTCGTATGTTCGATCGTCTTGACGAGGTCGAGCGCGAGGGTGTAGATGCGGATCGTACAGCGGGAGGGGATATTCACGAACGCCAGGCGCTTGTTCTCGGCCGGTTCGGCGTAGCCGCTGACCTGTCGGAATGGGTTCGGTACGACGAGGATCTTCGACTGCTCGTTCGTCGGAGGAGGCTCTGCAGACACCGGATAGAACGTGTAGGCAGCCATGGCGCTTTCGTTGCGCCCGGTGTCGATGCTCGTGACGCAGTAGCGGTACGGTACGTTCGGCTCGGCCGGGAGGAAGTAGTCGACAGCGCCTGCGGTGACAAAACTGTCGGCGCGGGACACGTGAATGGAATCGATCAGCGTCCAGGGGCCTTCGATGGAATTGTCGGACCGGTAGACCTTGTAGGCGGCGAAGTCAGCCCGGGCCGTTTGCGGATCGCGATAGCCCGGGTGGACGGCCTTCCAGGTCAATTGCACGCCCTGCGTTCGAACGCCGAGCGTCTCGCGGGCCGACGGCACTGCTTTCAACTCGTTGGTATTCCCTTCGATCGTGCGGGGCACGTCTGCGGGAGTCGGGGGCGGGATGGTGCCGAAGGGGAGCTGGAACCGATTGCGGATGAGTGCGCGGGCCGCCCGGAAGTTCTCCTTCAGGTTCTCGATCCCTTCCGCCCGGAACCGACGCGTTGCCTCATACCCACCCCGGATCGAGACATTCCGGTCCATTTGTCCGGCGACAAAGATCTCATACCACCGTATCGTGGCGCCCTTGGGAATGTCGAACGGGCCGATCGCATACATATAGCGAGGATTGCGCTCCCACTTGCTCCCTGCACCCGGAACATTGAGGGCCGCGGCCGCCCGCCAGCCCATCTTCGGTTGTTCGTTCGTCGTGAGGAAGTTGACGAGCGTGCCGTATTGACTCAGGGCATCGTAGCGCGGCGGGAGCAACTCGCTCGGTTCCGCCCGATCGGACGACGACACGATCTTTCGCCAGATCTTCTTCTCGCCGTTCTTGTTGAGCGGCAGCGAATCGAGGAGGAAGGTGTAGGCGTAGACGTACGGCGAATACAGCTTCATGTTCCGAGAACCCTGGACCCCGATGTTCCCCGGGTCGCCGGCGTTCCCCGTCGAATCGCCCGGAGGGATGACGTAGACCGGGGCATCGGACGTCGGCGGAAGCGAGGTGTCATCGTAGAACATGAACCCGAGCGTATCGCCCAGCCCCGTGTCCCACTCGTACTCCTTGTCCCATCCGACGGAGACCGAACCGGGTCGGTAGGGGCCGTTCGGGGTTACGAGCCGGGCGTAATAGAAGTCATGGAACGTCGTGTCGTCGATGTTCGTCAGCGCGCACTCCATGATGACGAAGTCGTCATGCTTCGGCTGGCTCCAGACGCGGACCGTCCCCGTCAGCGAGTACTTCATGTGGCGGTTGCCCGATGCATCGTACTGGAATGATCCGATCTCGCCCGTCAGATACTCTTCGGCGCGGAGCGGATTGACCAAGTTGTAGTTGCGCGTGACGGTCGTCTGCCGGATGGCGAAGACGTGCGGGCTGTTGTACTGCACGCTCCGATAGTACCATGCCACCGGCTGTCCGGCGACCATGGCCCCGTTGTACACGAGCGTTGCATCCCACCCACCCGCCGATTCCGCCTGCGCATTGTAGTCGCCCGGATACAGCGACTCCCATTGGTTGTTCCCTACGGTCGTTTCCCGGTCGAGCGCGCCGTTCGGCAACGCCTTGATCCAGTACTTGCCGCGCATGAGCTTCTCGGGATTGACGCTCTGCCCCGGCGCGAGAACGGCCAGGACAAGAAGCCCTGCCAGGACGTACCATCCGGTCATCGGCGGAAAGGTCCGATGCATCGCAGCAGATCGCTTGATGGAGCGTTCAGAATTCAATGGTCGTCCCGAAGTAGATCTGCCGCGGAAGGTTCGTGTACCAGTTCCAAACGGTCGGCTCTTTGGTCGTTGCCTGGAAGGGCAGAATGCCGTTCGTCAGATAGTTGTCGAGGGTCGTTCCCGAGAAGAGGCGCAGATGTTTCTGGTTGAACAGGTTCGTCACTTGAAGCGAAATCTTGATGGCGCGAAGCCCGAACATGCGTATACGACGGCTCAGGTTCAGGTTCGTCGACCAACGATCATCCCAACGACGGTTGTTCGGGAGCTTCACACCCGTATAGTCGGAGGGATACCACGTATACTCGTTCCCCTGTACCCATCGGGTCGAGGTGCTCAGCACCCAGTCTCCCAGCGGATAGATCCCTCCAAGTGTCGGGCCGAATTCCTCCGGGCTGACGATGGAGAGCTTCAACGTGGCCGCGTTGTGGGGGTTCCACAGGTTGTCGTCCAGACCGATCCCGCCGCCGTCGTTGTTATTCGCACCGGCGTACGTGTCATCCGCCAGCTTCACGCCTGAAACGGCCGATGGCTTGAAGAGCTTGCTGTAGTGGTACCGTCCGGTCGCGAGATATGAAAGCGTATATCCGAGGTCAAAATTGATATGCGGCAGACGGGACCGAAGGTTCGCCTCCAAACCACGAACATCGGCCCACGCTCCGTTGACGGTCGT
>CAYYOV010000060.1:6203-8017 GCA_964473365.1 uncultured Ignavibacteriaceae bacterium | reverse complement strand
AGCCCGGTGCGCCCTGAGTTGCCGACCGTGTACTCCGACAACATGAGCGGGTCGAAGAAGTCGGACGATACGTTCTTGTTCGCGTTGAAGAAGTCGAAGCGGATGCCAAGATTCAGGACCATCGCCCCGACCTCGATCTTGTCCTGGAGATAGGCAGCGCCTTCATAGGGATGATCGACGATGGGAACGATGTCGTTCACCTGGACGTAGGGTGATGAGATCATATTCCCTTCGTGGACCAGGGTCGAGATGCGCTGGATCGAGAAGAGCGCCCCTGCCTTCAGCAGGTGATGCTTCGTGACCTGACTCGTCAGGTCGACCTTGATGCTCGTACTCTGCGTGTTCGATTCACTCCTCCACACATCCCCGGCATACCCCCAGCGCTGCGTATCAAAGAGATTCGACGTGGGAGGTTTGCCGAACGACGGGAGCGTGACGCCGTACAGGAAGACCGAATCGGTCGGCAACGGAAGTCCTGAGCTTCTAAAGAACGCGGTCTGCGCGATATCGCGGAAGTCGAGCCTGTACTCCATCTGGCTATGCTGCACGGCAACGTTCAGGAAGGTTTCCGCGCTGAAGATCTGCGTCCATTTGGCCTGGACGTTCAGCAACTGCGCCCGCTCCGGGGCCCGCATGGTGCTCCCATCGCCGAAGCTTCCGCCGTTGCTGGCCGGTCCCCAGAGCCAATACTTGAACTTGTTGTAGGGATCGCTGATGAACGGAAGGTTCTGAGAAGCGTTGTCGGCGACGATGGTCTCGGAGGATTGATAGCTGGTGCGCGGGGAGCCAGTATTAAGGAACTGCGTGTAGAGACCTGATAGGGAGAGAACAGTGTTGTCGGCGGGAGTCCAATCCAGCGAACCCTGGATCGTCATGTCGGGATTGTACTTTACGGCCGAGGGATACAGGCCGACCCCCTCCTTGTAGCGACCCGAGACCAGGAACCCGAGGCCGGGCGCGAGCGGACCGTAGAGGGTGATCTCCTGCTCCCATTCGGTCCGTTCGGTATAGCCCGCCTGAGGAAAACGCTGTTCGTCGTTGACGAAATTCCTCCACCAATCCGCCTTCTGTTGTGGCGTCATCGAAGCGAATTTACCGTCGCCCAGGTTGCCGCGTTGGCTCTCGCCCGCCCCCATCCACGGCGTTCGCCAGGTCTGCGCCGTGTCCCAGAAAGCGGGACTCGTCATGACCGTGTGGAACACGTCATCCCGGTCATAGATGTTTCGCCCCCAATGGTACTGTCCGGCCGGACGCGTCTTGTAGTTGACGATACCCCGCAATCGGTCCGTGGCCTTGCGCGAGACGATGTTGATGATGGACCCGTTGGCTTGTCCATACTCGGCATTCCAGCCGCCCGTCAGGACCTCGACCTCCTGCACTGTGCTCATGTTGACGGAGGCGAAGTTCGTGTTCGAGCCTACATCGCGCAGGTCCAGACCGTCCAGCCGGAACGACACGTCGTTCCCAAAGCTCCCTCGAATTCCGCCGTTGATGTTCGCGCTCGAGATGTCGGAGACAACCTCGTTGATGGACTTCGCCCACGAATTGGCGATCTGATCTTGCGAAATGGCGGTCTTACTGGCGGTGAGGTCGAGCTCGACCCGGGGGCGCTGGGCCACCACCACGACCTCCTGGCCTTGGATTGCTTCTTCGGTGAGGAGGAATGAGAGCGTCGATGTCTGGTCGATGCGGACTCGTACGTCCGTTTGCGTCATACGAGCGTAGCCGACTGCCGAAGCAACGACGCGGTACATTCCGGGGGGAATGTTGATGATGAAGAACTCTCCGCTGAGATCTGTCGCGGCACCAAGGCG
>CAYYOV010000060.1:2778-6103 GCA_964473365.1 uncultured Ignavibacteriaceae bacterium | reverse complement strand
GCTCCTACAAGATAAGAACGGTTGCGGGGGGGTTAATTAACCTGTAAATTCGTCCGCGCTTTGAGTGCATTCTCATGATTGACACAACCGAGCAAAACGCGATTCTGTTGGCAATCCTTGAAAGTCCCGACTTCAAGGATGCAAAGCGTTATCAAGACCTGCTCAGATATCTCGTCGAAGAGACCCAGAGTGGTCGGGTTCCGAAGGAGATCACAATCGGGATGCAGTTCTTCGGAAAAGACGCATCCTTCGACCCAAAAGAAGATCCTACCGTACGGGTCTATCTGAACAACCTCCGTAAGAAGCTGGAACACTACTATCTCACCAACGATCCGCCGACTCGATTCCAGCTTACGATCCCGAAAGGCCACTACGAAGTAACTTTCATTCCCCGCACCGAGCCCCCTCTCGCTGCCGTAAAGCAACGGCAATTCTCGTGGCCTGTTTCTGCAGCACTCGTCATCGTCACAGCATTCGCGGTGTGGCTGTTGACAAGTCCACCGCCGTCGCCCGACCCGACGGAGCAGTATCCGCTGTGGAAAGAGTTCATCGCGCCCGGCTCCAGGCCGACGCTGGTGATCCTGGGAGACTACTTCTTTCTGTGGGAACGGCCGGCCGATCGGACGACCAGAAATTTCGTCCGGAATATCGACATCAATTCGCCCGACGACTTTAAGGAGATGGTGAAGAAGGACCCCGCGTTTGCGGAGCGCTACGTTCAGAGCGACTTCACCTTCTTGCGGCCGTCGGCCTCGTGGGGACTCGCGCAAGTGTTGCCGGCACTCCAGCACGCTCCGAAGGGATACTCGCTGAAGCTGGCCTCACAGTTCACCGTCGACGACCTGAAGTCGAACAATATCGTCTTCATCGGATCGTTCAAATCGCTCTACCACCTGCAAAAGTTCCTGCATGTGTTCGGGCTGAAATATTCCCTCTCCCCCAACCGGGTCGAGGTCGACACGCCGAACGATTCGATGAACGTCTTCGCTCCTAAACAGATCCAGGGTGGCAGCTACGAAAAGGACTTCGCGGTCGTTGCAAAGGGATCTGGACCAGACGGTTGCACGCTCCTCTTGCTCCTCGGGTTCTCCGATTCAGGCGTCATCGAGGCAGCCCGTGCCGCCACTGACCGGGCGATCGTCGATTCAGTCGTACAACGATTGGTCACAGGGAAGGCCGGAACGACCGCCGCATTCACGATGGTCGTTGAGACAGAGGGTTTCCGTCAGGCCATCTTCAAGTCAGACCTTCGCTATCTTTCGAGTGGATCCGCAATGCGTCCACGGGATACTGATAGCTCGACCGCGCAATAGCCCATAGAGGCCCGCACAAACAGCGAAGCCCCGGTCACACCCGGGGCTTCCGCGTCTCGTCTCCCGTCCAAGCGCCATGTCTCAGCCCTTTCCCGTATCCCAGACGATCGTCTGACCTGTGATCGAGCTCCTCCGCACAGCTTCGATCACCCGGATGACATCCAACCCATCCTCCCCCCGCACGGCCAACCCTGCCCCCGTTGTCAGATGGTCATACACGTTGTCGTAGAAGGCAGAATAGTCGCCCGGCTCCGTCCTTACGATCACGTGACGCGTGCCCGTAGGATCTGCCTGTGTCAAACGGCCCCACGTTTCCTCGTTCTCGATTCCCCATCCAGACCCCCGCGGCCGCGTTCCGGCTTTTAGGGCCTCCTCCTGCGGGTCGGTCCCCCATTTCATGAACGAGCCTTCCGTGCCACGAACAACATAGCGCGGACCGGGGTCGGGGACGAGATAGCTCGCACGCAACGTCACTTGGACGTCAGGATAGTGCAGACGAACGTCGAACCAATCGTCGACCTTCGCGCCAGCCCGGATGATCCGGACGACACCCGACACCGCATGCGGAAGACCAAACAGTACGAGCGCCTGATCGATCAGGTGTGAGCCTAGATTGAACAATGTGCCGGTTCCCGTCGCAGGGTCCTCTTTCCATGTTCCTTCAACGACGGCCGGCCGAAACCGGTCGAAGTGTGCCTCATACTCAAACACCCTTCCAAGTTTCCCCTCCGCTATGACCTTTCGCACCGTCCGGAAGTCTCCGTCCCAGCGCCGGTTCTGAAAGACCGTCAGCATGCGGCCCTTTTGCCTGGCCAGCTCGAGGAGCATCCGTCCCTCCTCCACCCTCAGCGTGAACGGTTTCTCGACCACCACGTGCTTCCCGGCCTCGATCGCCTGACGCGTGTGCACCGCGTGCAGATGGTCGGGCGTATTCACCACGACAAGCTCGATCGCCGGGTCGCCGATCAGTTCCTCGAACGATCGGTAGACGTGCAGGTGCGGATACACCGCGCTTGCCTCATTGCGACTCCGCTCCACCACACCGTGAAGGAGATAGCCCGGATGCGCTGCCAGAAGCGGTGCGTGAAAGATCTTGCCGGACATTCCGAAGGATGCGATGCCTACCGAGATCGTACGCTCGTTCGCCATGGTCAATGTGCTGTCAGTTGTTTCCGGAGGATTCTCGATGCATCTTCGACGTGGCAGCTGTAGCGAGAATGTACGGCTCCTGCGCTTCAATCGGGAGCGTGCGCACGGATCGACACGATCGACGACACCAGATCACGGTACGATATGGCAGAGACAGTACGGATCACCCCGGCGGAAATGGAGCGCGCCTTTCTCGGGCCCCTGCTTCGCCGGAAGATGGACGAACAGCGGGCGCGAACCTGCGCGCAAGTGTTCACGGAATCGAGCGTGGACGGGATCCTCACGCATGGCGTCTATCGGTTCCCTCGATTCGTCGCGGCCATCGACGCCGGACTCGTGGATGTTGCAGCCACCCCCTCCTGCAGCCATTCCTCCGGAGTGCTCGAACAATGGTCGGGCAACTTCGGTCCGGGCATTCTGAACGCAATAACCGCCAGCGACCGGGCACGCGACCTGGCACGCGAGCATGGAATGGGATGCGTGGCACTCGCAGACACGAACCATTGGATGCGAGGCGGGACCTACGGATGGAGGACGGCAAAAGCCGGCTCGATCTTTCTTGGCTGGACGAACACCATCGGGATCATGCCCGCCTGGGGTGCTGTGGACGGCCGGCTCGGGAACAATCCGTTGGTCATCGCGATCCCGTGGAAGGACGAAGCCATCGTCCTCGACATGGCAATGTCGCAGTTCTCCTACGGTACGATGGAGCTGACGCGCGACCGCGGAGCTCACCTTCCCGTCCCGGGCGGATACGATCAAGACGGGATACTGACCGACGATCCTGCGGCCATTCTTTCTTCCGGACGACCCCTGCCGATCGGGTACTGGAAAGGGGCCGGGCTTTCGCTCGTCCTCGACCT
>CAYYOV010000060.1:0-2678 GCA_964473365.1 uncultured Ignavibacteriaceae bacterium | reverse complement strand
GACCCCTGCCGATCGGGTACTGGAAAGGGGCCGGGCTTTCGCTCGTCCTCGACCTTCTTGCGGCGATCCTCTCCGGCGGCGATACGACTCAGCGGATCACCGCCCGGCGCCAGGAGCGGGGGCTCTCTCAGGTCTTCATGGCCATCGATCCGTCACGATTGTCCTACGCCTCGATGGTCTCGCAGATCATCGACGACGTCATCGCCTACACGAGGGCTTCCACCGTTCCGCAAGGGCACGACGCTGTGCTGTATCCCGGCGAGCAGACCCTCCGTCGCCGGCGTGAAAGCCAACAGAACGGCATCCCCGTGAGCCGAGCCGTGTGGGAATCCATCCTCAACCTCTGACAGCATATGAACGCGCGACGAGAAGTTCTGAAGGCCTTGGCGACGCTTCCTGCGGCCGTGATGGCAACTGACCTCTTTCTCCCCGTTCCGGCGGTCGCACAGACCAAGCCCGCCCGGGTCGACGGGAGCAAGCTCAAAACGAGCTTGAATGCCTACTCTTTCAATGCGCCGCTTCTCGCAGGGACCATGACGCTGGACGATCTGCTCGAATTCTGTGCGCGGCTTGGATTCGACGGGGTCGACCTGACCGGGTATTACTTTCCTGGATACCCCGAGGTTCCGAAGGACGAGTACCTCTATCACATCAAAAGAAAGGCCCATCTCCTCGGCCTCAGCATCAGCGGAACGGGCATTCGGAACGACTTCACAGAGCCCGATGAGGCAAAACGGGCCTCCGACGTCGATCTCATCAAAAGGTGGGTCGTTGCGGCCTCGAAATTGGGAGCTCCGGTCCTGCGAATCTTTGCAGGGAAGCTGACGCCCGTAGGATTCACCCGCGACCAGGTCGAATCATGGATGGTCAAGAAAATCGCGGAGTGCGTGGCGTTCGGAAGAGATCATGGCGTCATCGTGGCGATCCAGAACCACAACGACTTCATCAAGACCGCCGACGACGCCCTGCAGATCTTGCGGCGTGTCGACGACCCGTGGTTTGGATTGATCCTCGATACGGGTAGCTTCCGGTCGGCGGACCCGTATGCCGAGATCGCCAGGGTGGCTGGCCACGCCGTCAACTGGCAGGTCAAGGAACTCATCTACGTCGGAGACGCCACGGAGAAGACCGACCTCAAGCGCCTCGTCCCGATCATCCGTGCTTCGGGGTACCGCGGCTATCTGCCCATCGAGACCCTTGGAGCAGGAGATCCAAAGGAGAAGGTCACGGCGCTCTTCCATGAACTTGTCGCGGCGCTCGGCTCCGGTCCTCAACGCTGACAGATCTGCCGTCCATCAACACAGAAGCCCCGGATGTTCCCGGGGCTTCTTCTTGTTCGATCCGCAAGCTGCGACCATCAACGAACGGGTTCCGCAACGAGAGGCGTCAGGAGTCGTGCGTGGATCCTGGCCGATCGGTCAGCATCATCCACTCCCGAGCGCGCTGACTCACCTTCCCAGCGGTTCGAGACGACGTAGCGAAGAGCCTTTCCGGCCTCGGCTCGGAGCAGCACGAGATCGTTCCATTTGTCTGCCGTCACCTTCTGAACATCGCCCGGCCGTACGTGGATGGACATCTGGAGCGATTCTCCCGACCTGGCCTGCTTTCCCTCAGAACGGAGTGTCCCAGAATCGCGGTCCCATGTCACGGCAGCTTGCGCGTGCTTGACGAGGCCCGTTGCGATCGTCCGGGCGCCCGTCCCGGCGATCGTCAGTTGATGTTCCGTGGACGCCTCGCCGGCGTACATGGTGTAGATGGACGTGGCATTGAGACGATCGGCTCCCACCTTCCAGCCGAAGTAGTCAACGCGAACAACGACGCGCACAGGGCCGCGCGCCAGGATGCGCGCCCGGCGTCTCTGCACGTCATACGGCTTGACCACGGAATCAGCATCCCAAAAACCGAATCCCCCCGCCCCAAGAGCCGGTCCGACATGGAGCACGTCGGTCCCCCATTCGGCGTCGGCTTGATAATCGATCGACGACGATCCGATGTGGTTCCAGTAGAGTCCGGGGATGCGTTTACCCTGAATGTCGAGGGCATTCCGTTCATCCAAATACAGCCGGTACCCGGTCAGCTCCGATTCCCACCCGACGCCGTCGAATCGGTATGAACTCTGCGAGCGAAGCAAGCCAGGTCCGTCGTCGTCGTCGATGGAGACATATCCCCCGGGTCCCTTCTTCCAATTGCCCGCATCAGTGCGGACCGGAGGGGCGGGGTGTCCCGTCGGCGCGGCGCCGAGCCGAAGGATGAACGTATGTTCCTGTTTGGCGGCGAAGTCAGCCACGAACACCAATTCGTCGGGCGTTCCGTCGGCATCCAGGTCATCGACCTGCGACATGAGAAAACGACCGGACTCCGCCGAGACCGTTACGGAGGCCTCTTTCGAGCCAGGCAACGCTGTCGCCACGACAGACCAGGGTACTATGATCGGCTCTTGCGGCCGTGCGATCTCCGATGCGTTCACAACACGAAGACGCACTTCAGCCGGCTGTCCGGCCAGCGGAACAGCAAGAAGAGCGAACATCGCGCACGCCTTCACACCTGTCGATACCATCGGACCATTCTTTCTGTGTTCGTTGAACCTGATCTCCTTACGACTCCAGACGTCGGGAGTTGGATAGCGGTCGGGTCTTTTGCGCGATACGACTATCGGTCCGAGGTCCGGAACTGCCAGA
>CAYYOV010000059.1:2140-12378 GCA_964473365.1 uncultured Ignavibacteriaceae bacterium | reverse complement strand
CTACCGTGACGTCCGAGGCGCTCAAGGCTGCGGTCGCCACTGCCGGCTACGAACTGACACACATCGCATAGTTCGTCATTCCGGTTCAACCTGTACTGGCCCAATACGGATCTCCTATGCCCACTCCACACGTCACATCCGTCTCCCTTCCCGTTCAAGGCATGACCTGCGCCTCGTGCGTCACGCGCGTCGAAAAGTCCCTGCAGGCGGTCGAAGGCGTCTCCCGTGCTTCCGTGAACCTGGCGACCGAGAAGGTGACGCTTGCCTTCGACGCTTCACAGACCTCGTTGAAGGAGCTTGCGGAGTCTGTGCACGATGCGGGCTACGAGCTGCTGCTCCCCGAGGATGACTCGAACGTCGCTTCCGGTGCCCCGGACCCATCCGAGGTCACGCGGCTCGAGTTGCGACGAGACCTCATCCTGAGCGCTTCGATCGCCGCTCCGGTGATGGTGATCAGCATGCTCATGATGTTGCCCTCATTCCATAGCTGGTTCCCTCTCGAACACCAGGATACCAACACGCTGCTCCTGATCGCGACGACGCTTATTATGGCCGGACCGGGACGGAGGTTCTTCCGGATGGCCTGGGCGGCCGCCCGTCACGGATCCGCTGATATGAACTCCCTCGTGGCGGTCGGCACGGGTGCCGCATATCTCTACAGCGCCGTGGCGGTCCTCTTTCCGCATTGGTTGGGACTCGTCGTCGCAGGCCACGTCTACTTTGATACGGCGGGGACGATCATCGCTCTCATCTTGCTGGGCAAGTATCTTGAAGCCTCCGCCAAGCGCCGCGCCTCCGAGGCGATCCGCGCCCTCATAGCGCTCCAGCCGAAGCAGGCGCGCGTACGTCGTGACGGCCAGGAGATCGACCTCCCCGTCGACCAGGTGCGACATGGCGACCTGGTGATCGTGCGTCCCGGCGAGAAGATGCCGGCTGACGGCCTGATCGAACACGGCATGACGACGGTGGATGAATCGATGGTCACCGGCGAGAGCCTTCCGGTCGAAAAAGGTCCGGGTGACAGGGTCATCGGGGGCACGCTCAACGGGCATGCTGCCATCGAGTTTCGCGCGACGGCAGTCGGAGCGGAAACGTTCCTGGCGCACATCGCAAGGATGGTGGAGGAGGCCCAGGGCTCCAAAGCTCCGATCCAGCAGCTTGCCGACCGGATCGCCGCCGTCTTTGTCCCGACCGTGATCGGGATCGGCTCGGTGACATTCCTCGTGTGGTACTTCGGCGTCGGCGTCTCATTCGTCGATGCGATGGTGAACTCGATCGCCGTGCTCATCATCGCCTGCCCGTGCGCGCTTGGGTTGGCGACGCCGACGGCCATTATGGTCGGAACGGGTGTTGGCGCGCGTCATGGGATTCTGATCAAGGGTGCCATCGCCCTTGAGCAGGCGGAACGCATCGCCGTCGTTGCTCTCGACAAGACAGGAACCATCACGACGGGCCGACCTACGGTCACGATGCTGGAACCGATCGGAAGCACGTCGGTCGAAACGCTCCTCTCCACCGCCGCCTCGCTCGAACGGTTGAGCGAACATCCCATCGCACACGCAATCGTATCGGCCGCACAAGAGCGCGGAATGGTCCTTCGAGCCGCCGAGAATGCCGAAGCGTTGCCGGGAAGCGGCATGCGGGCGACAGTCGACGGTGCGATGATCCGCGTCGGGACCCCGCGATACATCGAGTCGCTCGGCATCCCGCTGACGGCGGCCCGTCCGGCGTTGGCCGCTGTCGCCTCGTCAGCCGCGACGCCTGTCGTCGTCGTTTCCGGTGGACAGATCCTCGGCGTCATTGGCGTCGCCGACCGGATCAAAGACTCATCAGCAGAGGCGCTTCAACAATTGAAGGACCTCGGCATCTCTGTGGTCTTGCTCTCCGGCGACCATCAGACGACGGTGGATGCGATCGCGAAGGAGGCAGGGATCTCGCGGGCGATCGGGCAAGTGCTTCCGTCAGAGAAGGCCGGCCACGTCAAATCGCTCCAGGCCGACGGCTCGGTGGTCGCGATGGTGGGTGACGGCATCAATGATGCGCCGGCGCTGGCGCAGGCCGATATCGGCATGGCCATGGGAAGCGGCACCGACGCGGCGCTCGAAACGGCGGACATCGCGCTGGTGCGGAATGACCTGAGGAGCGTGGTCGATGCGATCCGCCTCTCACGGCGGACAGGACGGACGCTCCGGCAGAACCTCTTCTGGGCGTTCATTTACAACGTCATCGGTATCCCGCTCGCGGCCTTCGGCCTGCTGAATCCGATGCTGGCTGCCGTTGCCATGGCCTTTAGCTCTGTCAGTGTCGTGAGCAACTCCCTTCGTCTCCGCCGTTTTCGCCCTGGACGCTAGAGACCGCATGCCTGCTTTGATTTCTTGTCATTTCTTCCCCTTCCCGGAATAGGTCGATTCTCCTTCCTTTTCGCCCCTGAATTCGCTATATTTTCGAGGGTTCGCTTGCTCACTTCCAATCCCTCGAATTCTGCATGAAACGCAAGAGTCGCTATCTGTCCGGCGTGAAGATCGATCCCCGACCGATCCGAAAGAACATCGGCGTGGTCGAGTTGCTCGATCGACACTTCCAGGCGTACAACGCAGCCCGGCTCCGTGAAGGGGCACAGTTGTATGCCGAGAAGATGCTCGCCCCGAAGGTCACGATCGGGATGAGCCTGACGGGTGCCTTGACGCCTGCGGGTCTCGGTGGTTCCTGCATCGTACCGCTCATGAAGGCCGGATTCGTCGATTGGATCGTCAGCACTGGCGCCAACCTGTATCACGACACGCACTTTGCGATCGGCAAGACACTGCACCGCGGTTCCCCGTTCATCGACGACCGCCTGCTTCGCAAGGACGCCGTCATCCGCATCTACGACATTCTCTTCGACTACGACGTTCTGCTCGATACTGACGCCTTCTTCCGCCGCGTCATCGAAGGCCCGGAATTCCAGAAGGAAATGAGCACTTCTGAATTCCACTACAAGGTCGGGCGCTATGTGTATGAGCGGGAGCGCTACTTCAAGCTTCCGTTCAACAGCGTCCTCGGGACCGCGTACCGCTACGCCGTTCCTGTCTACACATCCTCCCCGGGCGACAGTTCCATCGGCATGAACGTCGCGGCGCAGGCGCTCTACGGCAATCTGCTGCGATTCGACGTCCTGGCCGATGTGAACGAAACGGCCGCGATCGTACTCGACGCGAAGCGTTCAGGCGGGAAGAGTGGCGTCTTTATCCTCGGTGGTGGTTCACCGAAGAACTTCATGCTCCAAACAGAGCCTCAGATCCAGGAGGTCCTTCAGATCGACGAGCGCGGCCATGACTTCTTTCTGCAGGTGACCGACGCACGGCCCGACACGGGGGGCCTTTCGGGTGCAACGCCCTCCGAAGCCGTTTCGTGGGGCAAGATCGACCCCGACCAGTTGCCGGACACGGTGGTGGCCTATCTTGACTCGACCATCGCCCTGCCGATCATCACGTCATATGCTCTGGCGCGCCGCAAGGCTCGCACCCCGAAGCGATTGTACGACCGACGCGACGAGATCATGCGCCGGTTGAAGCGCGAAGCAGATCGAGTGTACCGAAAGTACTGATCACCGTCATCTCCCCCCTCATTCAAGGAGTCAGGTATGAACCGTTTTCAGGAACTCGTTGACCTGGTACAGACCTTCCAGAAGGACTTTGAAAAGTTCTATGTGAAGGGCAATAAATCGGCCGGTGTGCGCGTGCGCAAGCACATGGCGTCGCTCAAACGGAAGGCCCAGGAGATCCGGAACGAGATCCAGGAGATCAAGGCCGGCATGACAGACGAAGGGCAGACGCCCGGCGCCCCCACGGCCTAAGGCTGATCTGTACGAGGCAGCCTGTACGCGGACGACATTGTTCGTCGGCGTGAGCTGCTTTCACCGTTCTGCGTGACCGCATATGGTCATTACGAGCGGATGCTGATCGATGTACTGCATTCCGACCAACGCTCCCGGCCGTTCGCGTGCCGGGAGCACGGTCGCATCCCCTCCCCCATTACCCTCATCCACCGTTCGATCCAGCCACCGGAGGAGGTCTCATGCTTCGTCGCCGCCTGTTGTTCTTCGCCCTGTTCATTCCAACCGTCCTGCTGACTGCCGGCTCTACGTCCTTACGCATCGTTCCAACGCCTCAGTCGATCCGACCGCTCGCGGGGTCCTTCAAGATCGCTTCGTCCGTTCGCGTGGTTCTGGGAGAGCGCACGGGCCCAGAGGATGCTACAGCCCTCGAGGTCCTGAACGAAGCATTGACCGAGCATTCATCTCCTGCGCTCCGGTCGGTGCGCGAATCGGACCTCCGTTCCACGCGCGGCTCGATGATCTACATCGGTCATCCGGAAGGTCGCGTGGGACGGCAGCATTTGGCCAAACGGCAGCTCACGTTCGGACCGGAACTGCGGGATGAAGGCTACATCCTGACGGTCGGTCCGGACGGCATCACGATCCTCGCGGCGACGGCACGCGGGCGATACTACGGAATGATGACCCTCGTTCAGTTGATGCGCACGGAGAAGCGGGCTGTCGTGGTGCCGGCGGTCGAGGTGGTTGACCGGCCGCTACAGAAGCTCCGCGGCATCACCGACGATGTCAGCCGCGGTCAGGTGTCGACCATGGACGACTTCCGCCGGATCATCCGCCTCCTCGCGCGCTATAAGATGAACGTCTACGCGCCGTATCTCGAGGACATGATCATTTTTCCAAACCATCCCGCGATCGGACGCGGACGGGGAGCGCTCACACTGGCGGAACTGCGAGACCTCGACGTCTATGCCCGTCGCCATCACGTCGAGCTCATACCGATCTTTCAGACGCTCGGACATTGGGAGAACATCCTTCTGCTTCCCGAGTACCGGCATCTGGCCGAGTTTCCGGGCGCGCACACGCTCAACGTCTCCGACGAACGGGTTCTGGCCCTGCTCGACGAGATGATCGGTGCCGTCGCGAAGAGCACGACCTCCACGTGGTTCCACATGGGGGCTGATGAATCGTGGGACGTGGGGCTTGGCGCGAACCGAGCGCGCGTTGAGGCCAGCGATATCGCGACCGTGCACGCGCAACACTATCAGCGCGTTGCCGAGATCATCCGCAAGTACGGCAAGCGCCCGATGATGTATGGCGACGTCATCCTCGATCATCCGGACATCCTTCGGCAACTGCCGAAGGACATGGTCGTCGTCGACTGGCACTACGGGGCAAGCGACCGGTATCCGAGCGCGACGGTCTTTCGCGACGCGAACGTGCCGTACATCGTTTCTCCGGCAGTGTACAATTTCACCGGTCCGTTTCCGAACTACGTTCACACGCTCATCAACATCCGCAACCTGGCTCTCGAAGGGTATCGGAACGGCGCGATGGGACTCTTGACGTCGAACTGGAACGACAACGGCGGCGAGGCGCTCCGGGCGCTCAACGCGTACGGCTACGCCTGGACGGGCGATCTGGGATGGAACCCGGACAGAGCCGACGTTGATTCATTCAGCACAGCATTCTTCAACGACCATTTCGGCACTGCGGAAGCGGGGACGGCGGCCCGGCTCGCCTACACGCTCCTCTCGAATCCACTCACCCTGACGACCTGGAATGAGCTCTGGCGCCACCCGATGCTCCCGTTGCGCCAATCACCCCTCAATTATCTTTGGCGCGTCGAAGGGATCCGGACGACCACCCCGGTCGTCGAGCCGCTGATCGCGACCATTCAGTCGAAGGCAACGCGGAACGCCGATCAGGCGGCCTATCTTTCATTCATCCTCGAGATCGACCGATGGTTTGCGATGAAACTCGACGCAGGGGAGGCGATCCGGAAACTGACCTCAATGCCTTCACCGGGATCCGACGTTGACTCGATCCGCACGGCTGCCCTCGCCCTGTCAGAGCAGATCGTTCCTACCCTGGAACATCTGAAAGAGTCGTTCCGGTCGCTGTGGCTCACCTCGAACCGCAAGGAGGGGCTGGAGTTGTTAATGGCCCGGTATGACCGACAGGCAGCCTATTGGACCGAATTGCGGGACCAGTGGCGTGGCGGGCAGCTCTGGTCCGACCCCGAATCGCCTGGGAAATGGATCTACCATCCCGACGGAAATCCGGGCAAACGTGACAGTTCGCTGCCGCAGGTCCGGAAGGCCGTCTTCCGCAAGAATTTCACACTTTCTGACTCCACCCCCGTTCCGACGGCCTGGCTGCAGTTGATCGGCGATACCCATGCGCGGCTGGAAGTGAACGGGACGCCGGTGGGTGAAGTGCTGGCAAGACGGTCACTCTCGCTGACCGTCGAAAACGAGCGGATCAAGGCATGGGACATTGCTCCATTCCTGCATACTGGCGATAACAGCATTGTAATCCGCTCGGATGCATACGGAACGTTCTCGTCAGCAGGCATCAACGTCTGGTGCCGGGTCGATCCGGTTGCCGGTCCGCCGATGGAACTCCATTCCGACTCGACCTGGAGCGTCTCGGACGCGGGGCTCTCTCCTCCGGTCTGGCAACCGGCCCGTGTCGTGGCCTCCCCGTTCCCCGTGGTCGCCCCATATCCATCGACCCGGCGCTGGTCGTGGATCGAGAGGTGACCTTCGTCAATGAATTTTCGTTCATTCCCATTCAACTTGGGAATTGAACGTGTTATATTGGTGTTGTCCGATACACGCACACTATCCGTTGTTCGCTCGGGGGATGTATGAAGAAGTTCATGTTGTTCGGAGTCATCACAGGCATCACGCTCGCCGCGATCGTCCTGTATCTTCGCCGCAAGGAATTGGAGGGAACAGAGTTTCGCGAGTTCTTCGATTCATCGACCGTCGCCGATGATCTGTTCGGCGACGCCTTCCAGGAATTGCCGGACAAGATCTGATGCACAAGGGCTCTCCACTGTGAGGGCCCTTGCTGTGTACATGGCGACGTTGTCTGAATCTGCTCATCACCGCGGATGGAATGCCGCAGATCTGCCGCACGACTTCCCCACTCTGTTTCCTTGCAATCCCGCCTGAAATCAGGTAGTTTCTGAGGCCTTCAACCCTTTTGGACCGCACGCGTGCCGGCCATTGTCGGTCCTCGTGCTTCGTTGACCCGATCCATCCATGAACTCTGCTTCCGGACCAGCGTCCGTGTTTGAGACGATGGCCGGCGTCCTTGAGCAGGAGCTTGCACTCCTCAATCAGGGTCGTCGGTCGATGACGATGTCGGCAGGCGAGCGTCTCGGTTCGTTCGCCGGCCGCACGTATTATCGGTTCGAGGTCCCAGAAGACGTTCTTGTGCGGTCGATCGAGTCGGCGACGTTCACGTTCGGCCGCACGAAACCCATCGCGATCCCGGGCAACGTGATCTCAATGGAGAACCAGTTCCTTGTGATCGCGATGACGCAGGATTTTGGTCCTACGTTGCCCGAAGCGCAGGCGTCGTGGGATTACGAGCCTCAGCTCGGGTCCGTCGCGAAGCTGTTGCGCGCACTACCCGCCGAAGCGTTGCTTCCCCGCCTGCTGCTCCATCCGACCGACACCGCCAACAATCACATCGTCCCGTTCGAGCCCGACGTCCCGCCGCAAACGCCGGCGGACCAGGTGGAGGCGCTCGCGAAGATCCTCTGCAATCACGTCACGTATCTTTGGGGCCCGATCCTTTCGGGCAAGACGCGCGTGCTAGCGCTCGCAGCCGGCAACTATCTGAAGGCGGGTAAGCGGGTGCTCTTTGTCGCACCGTCGAACGACCAGGTCGATTCCATGCTCCTGCGCACGGTGCAGATCGGCCAAGCATTCGGCGTCGCGATGGGCGAGACGGCGACACGCTACGACCTGCCGTCGCTCGACAACGTCGAAGCGCTCGGACCGTATGCCTTTGACGCACAGGTCGAAGAGGTGCGCGAGAAGAAGCGCCAGTCGTTCCAGGAGCGCGTGGCCCTCCTGAAAACGTATTGGGCTGTGAAGGTCAAGACGATCCTGCATGAGACCTTCTATCTCCGTGCCTACGAGATGCGCGAGCGGGTATTGGAACTGCGGCGACAGGCCGATGCCGCGGCGAAAGAGGCCGCACAACTCCAGAAGCAGGTGGAGGCGATACAGAACGCTTCGATCCTCGACCGGATGAAGAAAGGCTTCTCAAAGGATGACCTGGCAGCGGCGCAGAAAGCCCTTTCTGACAAGCAGACGACACAGAAGCGCCTCCAGCAGATGCACCAGAACCTCACCTCGGAGATCACGCGATTCGAGTTGAACGCGCCCATCACGTCTGAAGAGACGATGGCGCTCAACGCAGCACAGAAACGGCTCGACGAGCTCGGGGGTCTTGAGACCGTCGAAAAGGCCGTTCAGGAGTATACGCAGATCGACGAAGCCTCGCTGATCAACGCCAAGCGGTTCGTCGCCACCGGTATCGCCCGGGCGCTCATGGATGAACAGGTCCGGGGCGGTCATTTCGACCTCGTCATCATCGACGACGCTCACGCGATCAACATCCCCACGCTGGCGGCCCTGGCCGGGCTCGCCAAAGAAAAGGTGGTGATCGCCGGCGACCCCTTCCAGGTGGGACCGGAATCGCTCCTCCGGAACGAGGACGGACGCCGGTGGCTCCAGAAGGACATCTTCCTCTTCACCGCCGGGACTGATGAACTGAACCGCCTCTTCGACTGGGCAGCGAAGAACTCGCAATGGTCGGTGCTGCTTTCATCGCACTTCGCCACGACGCCGAAACTATCGCTCTTTGCCGGCCGTGTCGTGTTCGACGACAAGATCAACGTGTTCGCGTCGCCCAAAGCCCGAGGCCGCGTTGTCGTCATTGATACGTCTACCGACGGCGGACGGTCGCATCAGTACATCGGCCGGAAGAAGATGCTTCCGTTCAACGAGACCCAGACGCGCCGGGCCCTCGAGTGTGTCAAGCACGCGTTCATCGACGGAAAGCGGACGTCGGCAGAGATCGGCGTTGTGCTTCCATTCTCCGGTCCAACGCTCTATACAAAGCTTGCCCTGCGCATGGCGGGCATTCGGAATGTTGAGGTAGGCACGCCATGGTCCTTCCGCGGACGCCGGAAGAAGGCAATTGTGCTCGATACGTCGATGGCGGGAGTGGACCACACGGTGAAGGCGATCGACGACCGCAAGATCGGCGAGCACGAGATCGTGCGACTGATGAACACCGTCTTCTCGCTGGTCGAAGAGGACCTGTATGTCCTGGCGGACATGAGTCATTTCCGGACGGTGTACAAGGACCGGCTCATCACCCGATTCCTTCAGCTGCTCGAAGCCGAGGCGGACCAGCGTCAGCCGAACTATACTGTTGCTGCGCGGACCTTCGACGACACGGACCTGAAGGTTCGCAATGCCATGTTCACCTCTGCGCGGACAGCAAGCCCAACAGCGGCCGCTGCACCAGCCGCCGATGCAGCCCCGGCCAAGAAGGATTTTGAGCTCGAGATGCAGCTGCGGATGATGGCGAAGAAAGAAGGAGGAAAGCCGGCTGCTGGGCCGACCCGCAACTTCGAGCGCGAGATCACGCTCGCCGCGGACCGCATTCTCGGTCTCCGGCAGCACGTGAATCTGATGTCGCAGTTCTCCGGAGGGGAGATGATCTTCCGGAATTCGTTCATGACCGAAGCGGCTTCGGCGGTGGTCCCGATGCAATCGTCATTGAGCGAAAAGGAGATGCAGAAGGCGATAGCGGCCTGGTTCACGCTCGTCTACGAATCACCCGGAGGAGCGACACCCGATCATCCTCTCATGCAGTACCAGGGGAAGGAAAGCCGGACGCGCCAGGACCTGCTGTATCTCCATGCGTTCCTCTCGGCCGACATCGCCATTATCTCACGCGAGGGCAAAGCCAAGATCACGTCCGAAGTGAACCGCTTGTTCCAGCAGTTCATCGGAAAGCCGCAACCGGGCAACCCGGTCGAGTGGGCGTCGGCATATGTGGCGTTCCTCGAGAGGCTTGAAGCGTACTTTGGATGGTTGGTGGAGCAGGTGAGGAAGTAGCTCTCAGAGAGATCGGTAAGAGGTGAACGGTGACGTTGGGGGGGCGCACAGAATGGAAAAGGGCTGGGAAGATCCCGGCCCTTTGTCGTCTTCTTTCGACCCGCAAACCGCACTCTCTCTGCTCCTATCTTCCTTCTCCGTGCTTCGTGCTGCTCCCTCCTTACTCCTTACGCCTTACGCCTCTCTCCTGTCTCGCCTCTCGGTTCTCCTCTGGATCACATGTCCCGCCACGCCCAGCGCGGCCAGCCCCATCAGGGCCGCGACGGTCT
>CAYYOV010000059.1:0-2040 GCA_964473365.1 uncultured Ignavibacteriaceae bacterium | reverse complement strand
ATCACATGTCCCGCCACGCCCAGCGCGGCCAGCCCCATCAGGGCCGCGACGGTCTCTGCGTTCAGTGCTTCACGAATGTTCGTGGCGCCCACACTCTGCTGAATCGCCGTCGCATAGAGAAAGCTCTTGATCCCGATGGCGAGGATCGTGGCCCCGAGGAACTTCGTGAATCCGACCGCCAAGGCACCGGCCCCATAGTTCAGCATGCCGTGCTGTGAGCCTGGAACGACCCGCAGCGTAAAGATCATCCCAAAGGTCGAGTGTCGCGACAGAAACTGATTCCACCGCGATGCGCGGGCGCGGTCAACCCAGGGACCTCCGACATACCGGGCAGCCATGTATCCTGCACTCGTCCCTGCCGCAGAACCGATGACGATGATCGCCGTCGCTTCAAGCGGTGGAAAGAGCAGCGGGGTGATGAAAAAGAAGGCGCTGCCGGGAAGCGCGAATGCCCATGCGCCTGTCATCGCCAGTACGATCAGGACTGGGGTCATCGGGTCGGCCCCCAGCTTCCGAAGCTGCTCGACTGCCACTTGCTCCCGGAGACCGCTCGACAAGAAGAGCAGGAGTGCGGCAACAAATACGACTAGTCCGGCGACCGTTCGGATCCAGAGATCACGCCGTGTCATCGGCGTTTTCATCCTTGAGAATTGTTCCATGCTATCATCAAAATCCTCAAATTCTGCCTGGAATTCAATCCTCCAGGCTCTTGCGACGGTGATTTCTTGAAGCCGCTGGCAATTCGGTCTATATTAAAACCTGTTCACGAACTCTCACATGACTCGAGCGTCACTCGCGTACCATGGCTGAAGTTTTCTTCAACGTTTTTGTCGTGATGTTTATTGTAGCGCTGAACGGATTCTTTGTGGCGGCGGAATTCGCCATTGTCAAGGTCCGTCACACCCAGATCGAGTCCCTGATCAAGCGGGGTGATCTGCGGGCACGGATGGCGCGAGAGATCGTCACGCACCTCGACGCCTACCTGTCTGCGACGCAGCTCGGCATCACCATGACGAGTCTGGCGTTGGGCTGGATCGGCGAACCGTTCGTGGCCCACATGCTCGAGCCATGGCTCGCAGCATTGGGTGTCACGGACCCCGGTTGGATCAGAGCCATCTCGTTCGGCATCGGATTCAGCATCATCACGTTCTTGCACATCGTCCTTGGCGAACTTGCCCCGAAATCGCTTGCCATTCAGAAGGCCCAGGGAACGACCCTCTTTGTCGCGGCTCCACTGAAGCTGTTCTACACGGTCTTCCGCCCGATCATCTGGGCGCTCAATTCGCTCGCCAATTGGCTCCTGCAGCTGATCGGGATCCGGCCAGCCAGCGAGGCCGAACTCGTCCATTCCGAGGAGGAGCTTCGCCTCATCCTCAGCGAAGGGGCTGACAAAAATGCCCCGAGCCGGACCATCGCGCTGAATGCCATCGATTTCAAGCGGAAGCAAGCCCGTCATGTCATGGTCCCCCGGAAGGAGATCTCGGCACTCAACGCGTCCGCATCGGCCGCCGTCAATATCGGGTTGATGCAGCAGAACAAGTTCTCCCGATATCCGGTCTACCGTGACACTGTGGACAACATCATCGGCCTTGTGCACACCAAGGACATCTTCAAGCACAACCGGCATCTCGAGCCTGATTTCCGGCTGGAGGCGGTCTATCGCGATGCGATCATGCTCCCCGAGACCGCGTCGCTCGAGACCGTGCTCGACACGATGCTCCAGAAAAAGAAGCACATGATCATCCTCGTCGACGAGTATGGCGGGACGGCGGGCCTTATCACGCTCGAAAACGTGCTCGAGGAGATCGTCGGCAATATTCAGGATGAGTTCGACCGCGAGGCGCCCGAGATGGTGCGTGTGAGCGAGAACGAATTCATCGTCGACGGCAGTTGGACCACGAACGACGTCGAACGGCTGCTCGATCGTGAACTGTCGATCAAGGACATTCTGTCGATTGGCGGGTTTGTCGTCGAGCAGCTCGGACGCATTCCGGCACCGGGTGAGTCGTTCCGCGTGGGTGACACCGAGTTCATCGCCGA
>CAYYOV010000058.1:2021-12620 GCA_964473365.1 uncultured Ignavibacteriaceae bacterium | reverse complement strand
AGGACAAAGATGACCCGCTGCCCGGCGTGGCCGAATCGATAGGCTACGTGCGTGGCGTTTTGGCTTCCATGTCGTCGAAGAGCTGACGGAGGATCACATGACATCACGTCGCACGTTTCTGCACACAGTGGCCCTCGGGAGCGCATCGGTAGCGCTCGGCTCGACGGCCCTCAGCTACAGCCGCATCCTGGGAGCGAACGATCGAATCCGGGTCGGCATCGTTGGGTTCTCCGATCGGGCGAAGGCAACGCTCATTCCGGCGCTCCTCCGGTATGCGAACGAGATGAACGTCGAGATCACGGCGATCTCGGACATCTGGAACCGCAGACGCGACGAAGGGGCCGCTTTCATGCAGCAGGCGACGGGGAAGAAGGTCCAGGTCGTTCGGAACAATGAAGAGCTCTACGACCGGCGGCTGGTCGATGCGGTCATCATCAGCACGGCCGATTTCCAGCACGCTCTGCACGGCGTCGAAGCGGTGAAGGCGGGCGTCGACAGCTATATCGAGAAACCGATGGCAGAGTCGATGGCCGACGCGCGGGCGTTGCTCGCAGCAGTGCGCGGGTCGGACCGCATCGTGCAGATCGGCTCGCAGCGGAGAAGCGGCGGGAACTACCAGAGTGCGTTCGAGTTCCTGAGGTCCGGTGCGTTCGGCGACATCACGATGGTCGAGATGTCCTGGAACGTCAATCAGCCTGGGCGGTGGCGGCGGCCGGCCCTCGTGTCGTCCATCAAAGAGTCCGACACGGATTGGAAACGGTATGTCATGGGTCGGACGAACGATCGTTGGGATCCACGCAAGTACGTCGAGTACCGGTTGTTCTGGCCCTACTCATCCGGGATCCCCGGACAATGGATGTCGCATCAGATCGATACGGTTCACTGGTTCTCGGGGTATCCGCGTCCCCGCAGCGTCGTCGCCAACGGTGGAGTGTACATGTGGAAGGACGGCCGTTCGAACGCCGATACGATGACGGCCGTGTTCGACTACGGATCCTTCGAAGACCCGACGAAGGGTTTCCAGGTCGTCTATTCGTCGCGGATGCACAATTCGGCCGGCGGCGTGAAGGAGATCTACTTCTCAAACGCCGGCATGTTGAACCTCGACACGAACCAGGTCACGCCCGACGGCGGATTGCGTTCCCGCGAGGCTGCCGAAATGGGGATGAAGGAGAACCTGGTCAAGCCGTTCACGCTTCCCTCGAATGAACGGGTCGAGACGGCGGCGAATACGAGTGTCGACGGAATGAGCGCAGCCCACATGCGTAACTGGCTCGAATGTCTGCGGAGCCGCAAGACCCCGAACGCCGATATCGTTGCCGGGTATAACCATTCCGTTGCCAATATCATGACCACGGCGGCTTTGCACACAGGGCTCCGAGTGACGTTCGACGATTCGACCCAGGAGGTCATGGCAGGAGGCAAGGTGTTCCGCTAGTACGCCCTCCGCCCCTAGAAAAGGGTGATTTTGGTGCCAGAAGCGGTCCGAAGGCCAGTGCCGGCCTGTAGAAGAAGTCTTGATTCTCAGGCAAAAAGCCCCAAGATTAGGCCTACGTTATCGATTAAGTAAAAGTATCGCTATCCCAAAGTAGAGGGACCCGAAAGGACCACGCAGATGGACGCATCCACCCAGAAGATCGGCAACTATCGATGGGTCATCGTCTCGCTTCTGTTCTTTGCAACGACCATCAATTACATCGACCGTCAGGTCCTGGGCATTCTCGCTCCGGTCCTTCAGAAGGAGATCGGTTGGAGTGAGATCGAGTATGGCTACATCGTCACAGCATTCCAATTGGCGTATGCCATTGGGTTGCTCTTTGCCGGCCGTATGATCGACCGTATCGGCACCAAGTTGGGGTTCGCCATCGCTATCGTCGTGTGGAGTTTTGCGGCCATGGGCCACGCGCTCGCAAAGACCGTGATCGGTTTCGGTGTAGCCCGATTCGCTCTGGGTGTTGGCGAGGCGGCCAACTTTCCGGCCGCAATCAAGGCGACTGCAGAATGGTTCCCCAAGAAGGAACGTGCACTCGCGACCGGCATCTTCAATTCCGGGGCGAACGTCGGCGCCGTCTTCGCGCCGCTTGTCGTGCCCTGGCTGACCGTTACCTTCGGCTGGCAGATGGCATTCATCGTTACCGGCGCCCTCGGGTTCATCTGGCTCGCAGTCTGGTGGTTGGTCTACGAGCGCCCGGAAGGGAACAAGAAGCTGGGCCAGTTGGAACGTGAATACATTCTCAGCGATCCGGCGGAGCCCGCCGTAGAGCAGCTTCCGTGGAAAGCGTTGCTGGGCTACCGACAGACGTGGGCATTCATCCTTGGCAAATTCCTCACCGACCCGATCTGGTGGTTCTACCTCTATTGGCTCCCCAAGTTTCTCAATTCGAAGTACGACCTGAACATCGCTCAGCTGGGTCTCCCGCTCATCGTGATCTATATGATGACGACCGTGGGCAGTATCGGAGGCGGTTGGCTGTCGTCGTCGTTCATCAAGAAGGGGATGGCCATCAACAAAGCGCGCAAACTGGTCATGCTCATCTGCGCGCTCGCCATCGTCCCGATCATGGGAGCGGCGGAGGTGGACCTGTGGTTCGCAGTCGGACTGATCGCGCTGGCAGCTGCGGCGCACCAGGGATGGTCGGCGAACATCTTCACGACCGCATCGGATATGTTCCCGAAGAATGCGGTCGGCTCCGTCGTCGGGCTTGGCGGCATGGCAGGGGCCATCGGCGGCATGATCCTGGCCACGACGGCCGGTTACATTCTCGAGTTCACGGGGAGCTATTTCATCCTCTTCATCATTTCCGGCTCGGCGTATCTGCTGGCGCTCGGCATCTTCCATTGGCTGGTGCCACGGATCGAGCCGATCCAGATCAAGGCGACGACCGCATCGTGAGAGCACGCACATGACACGCAATGAGTTGACCGCAGCGTATGACTTGTCGGGCATGACAGCCTTTGTGACCGGCGGGACGGGCGTCCTGTGCAGCGAGATCGCCGTCGCGATGGGCGGATGCGGGGCCTCGGTGGCCCTGCTCGCCCGCGATTTGAAGAAGGCCGAGCCAGTGGCCGAACGCATCCGAAAGGCGGGCGGCAAGGCAATGGTCGTTCAGGGCGATGTCACCGACCCGGCACAGGTGCAAAAGGCTGTCGGAGAAGTGGTTGCGGCGTGGGGGCGTATCGATGCGCTCGTGAACGGTGCAGGTGGCAACAATCCGAAGGCCACGACGAACCCTTCGCAAACGTTTTTCGACCTCGTACCCGAGGCGATCCGCGGCGTGTTCGACCTGAACATCATGGGCACGATCATCCCGTCGCAGATCGTCGGGAAACACATGGCAGAACGGAAGAAGGGGATCATCCTGAACGTCTCGTCGATGAGCGCGTTCAGCCCCCTGACGCGCGTCATGGCCTACTCGGCCGCGAAGGCGGGCGTGAACAACTTCACGGAGTGGCTGGCGGTGCACATGGCGCAGGAGTACTCCGCGGAGATCCGCGTGAATGCGATCGCGCCGGGATTCTTCCTCACGGACCAGAACCGGTTCCTCCTGACGGACAAGGAGACGGGCAAGCTGACCGAGCGGGGACAGAAGATCCTGGACCATACGCCAATGAAGCGCTTTGGCCAACCGTCGGACCTCCTCGGCGCGTCACTCTGGCTCCTGTCGCCGATGTCCAACTTCGTCACGGGCGTTACCGTCCCGGTCGACGGCGGCTTCGCGGCGTACAGCGGGGTCTGAAAAGAATTTCGCGCGGCGAAAGCAGATAATTCCTGAGCATAATGATCAACGACGTTGCGTTCGCTGCTTCCGCAGCGTGCGCAGCGCGAAACAACCAACTGAACTGAAATGGCAACTGCAGATATCGGACTCGTCGGTCTCGCCGTCATGGGCGAGAATCTCGTTCTCAACATGGAAAGCAAAGGGTTCACCGTGGCCGTCTACAATCGGACGGTCGAAAAAGTGGACCAATTCGTCAACGGCAGGGGGAAGGGCAAGAAGTTCGTCGCCGCGCACTCGATCCCCGAGCTCGTCGCGGCGCTGAAGCGTCCACGAAAAGTGATGCTGATGGTCAAGGCGGGAAAGCCGGTGGATGAGTTCATCGAGCTGCTCCGCCCCCACCTGGAGCCGGGAGATATCATCATCGACGGCGGCAACAGCCACTTCCCGGATACGATCCGACGCACGAAAGCCCTCGAACAGCAGGGACTGCTCTATATCGGCACGGGCGTCTCCGGTGGCGAAGAAGGGGCGTTGCTCGGCCCGTCGATCATGCCGGGCGGGTCGGAGGCAGCCTGGCCGCATGTCAAGCCGATCTTCCAGGCGATCGCGGCGAAGGTTGCCGACGGAACGCCCTGCTGCGACTGGGTAGGAGCCGACGGTGCAGGACACTTCGTGAAGATGGTCCACAACGGCATCGAGTACGGCGACATGCAGCTGATCGCCGAATCGTACTTTATGATGAAAGAATTGCTCGGGCTCAGCGCCGACGAGATGCATACGGTCTTTGCCCAGTGGAACACGGGCGAGCTCGACAGCTACCTCATCGAGATCACGCGCGATATCCTGGGCACGAAGGACGCCGATGGTTCACCGCTGGTCGAGAAGATTCTCGACACCGCCGGACAGAAGGGGACGGGCAAGTGGACGGGCGTCGCAGCCCTCGACCTCGGAATACCTCTGACGCTCATCGGCGAAGCAGTATTCGCGCGCTGCCTCTCCGCGATGAAGGATGAGCGTGTGAAGGCTTCGTCGATCCTTTCCGGACCGGTGAAGAACTTCAAAGGCGACAAGAAGGCGTTCGTCGCCGACCTCGAGAAAGCACTCTATGCGTCGAAGCTGGTCTCCTATGCCCAGGGTTACATGCTGATGCAGGAGGCCGCCAAGGAGCATCACTGGACGCTCAACTATGGCGGCATCGCGTTGCTTTGGCGGGGAGGCTGCATCATCCGCTCGGCGTTCCTCGGCAAGATCAAGGAAGCCTTCGACAAGCAGCCGGACCTGAGCAACCTGCTGTTCGACCCGTTCTTTCAGAAGAAGATGGCCGATGCGCAGGCGGCCTGGCGCCGTGTGGTGGCGACGGCCGTTGAGAACGGCATCTGGATCCCCGCTCACGCGACGGCCCTGGCCTTCTACGACGGACTGCGGAGCGGTCGTCTGCCGGCCAACGTGTTGCAGGCCCAGCGAGACTACTTTGGCGCGCATCAATACGAACGCACCGACGAACCGCGCGGAAAGTTTTTCCATACGAATTGGACCGGTCGCGGCGGAGCGACGGCCTCATCGACGTACTCGGTCTGAGCGGAGACGGCGTGCGTCCTCTCATAGTCGCTGACCAGAATATTCCGTTCGTCGGAGAGATGTATGCGGGCATTGCGGACGTGAGGACCGTGGACGGGCATGGGATGAAGCCCGCAGACCTCCGTGACGCCGATATCCTCCTAATTAGGTCGGTCACGCCGGTGACGCGCGAATTGCTCGAAGGGAGCCGGGTCAGGTTTGTCGGAACGGCCACGATCGGTCACGATCATGTCGACCGGTCATATCTGGATAGCCGTGGGATCGCGTTTGTCAGCGCGCCGGGGAGCAATGCCAATTCGGTCTCCGAGTACGTCACGGCGGCGCTTCTTGAGGCCTCGTCCCGCCTCGGACTGCGACTGAACGGGAAGACGATCGGCGTCATCGGCGTGGGGAACGTCGGCCGGAGGGTCGTCCAAAAGGCGGAAACGCTCGGCCTTCGCGTGCTCAAGAACGATCCTCCGTTGCAGCGTTCGACAGGAGATGCCAGCTATGTCTCGCTGGACGAAGCGCTCGAGGCGGACATCGTCACGTGTCATGTTCCGCTGACGAAGAGCGGCCCAGATGCGACGTATCATCTGATAGATCGCGCACGTCTCGCCCAGCTTCGGAAGGGAACGCTGCTGCTCAATACATCCCGGGGCGCCGTGGTGGATGGCGCTGCTCTGGGGTCTGAGCTCCGTGCCGGACGCCTGTCCGCGATCCTGGATGTGTGGGAAGGGGAGCCTTCGATCGATGCGGACTTGCTGTCGCTGGTCATGATCGGAACGCCGCACATCGCCGGCTACTCGACCGAAGGAAAGACGAACGGTTCGATCATGTTGTATCACGCCGTGTGTCGTCATCTCGGGGTTGATGCCTCGTGGACGGTGGAGGGAAAGTTGCCCCCGCCCGACCATCCGTCCATCGAACCTGCGGGAACTGATGCCGAATCCCGACTGCGATCGGTGGTGGAAACGGCGTATCCGATCCTTCGGGACGACGCCAGGCTTCGCGAGATAGCTGCAATGTCCCCTGACGGACGCCGGGAGCATTTCAAGCGCCTCCGTTCGCAGTACCCCGTCCGCCGGGAATTTCCTTCCGTCGAGGTCCGGTGTTCCGGCGAGATGAAAGATCTGCGCGATCCCCTGAAGGGGCTCGGATTCAACGTGATCACAGGCTAAGCATATGACCGGCGTTGGTTCACCTGATACGCTCTTGACCGAGGTGCAGGTCCGCGAGATCTGCCGGACATTCGTGGCCGAACACGATCTCGTCGGAAAACGCGTGCTCGGGATCATTCCGGACCACACGCGCAGCGCACCGATCGACCAGATGTTCAGGGCCCTGTACGACCTGCTGGGACAGGGGACGGGTGCCTTTGATCTGCTCATCGCGCTTGGCACGCATCCGCCCATGTCGGAGGCGGCGATCGACAAGCGACTCGGGATGGCCCCGGGCGAGCGGGCTGCGAAGTACGGCCGCACCAAGGTGTTCAACCATGCGTGGGACGACCCGCGGGAGCTCCGGTCGATCGGGAGCCTGAGCACCGAGCGCATCGCTGAGCTCAGCGGCGGTCTTTTGCGCGAAGCGGTCGATATCACGATCAATCGGCATGTATTCGACTACGACGTCGTGCTGATCATCGGTCCGACATTTCCGCACGAAGTCGTCGGTTTTTCAGGCGGGAACAAATATCTGTTCCCCGGCATCTCGGGTCGAGAGATCATCGACCTGTTCCATTGGCTGGGTGCGCTCATTACTAATCCGCGCATCATCGGTCGCAAATGGACCCCCGTGCGCGCCGTCGTCGACGCTGCGGCGGCCCTCCTGCCGATCCGGCGGCTTTGTCTCAGCCTCGTCGTACAACAGCACGAACTTGCCGGGCTCTACGGCGGCGAACCCGAGGAGGCGTGGTCGGCGGCGGCAGATCTTTCCGATAAGATCCACATCGTCTACAAGGACCGGCCGTTCACGAGCGTTCTCTCGTGTGCTCCGACGATGTACGACGAACTGTGGGTTGGAGGAAAATGCGCCTACAAGCTTGAGCCAGTCGTGGCTGACGGAGGGGAGTTGATCATCTACGCCCCGCACATTCATGAGATCTCCGCCACCCACGGCGCGCTCATCCGCCGCGTCGGCTACCACGTTCGCGATTACTTTACGGCGCAGCCCGACCGATTCACCGATATTCCCAAGGGTGTCCTCGCTCACTCGACGCATGTCAAGGGGATCGGCACGTATGTCAACGGGCACGAAGAGCCCCGGATCCGCGTGACCCTGGCCACCGGTATTCCCGAGGAGGTCTGTCGTTCGATCAACCTCGGGTATCGCGACCCGGCGTCGATCGATCCGATCGCCTGGATGGCAAAGGAAGAAGACGGCGTATTGCACGTGCCGAAGGCGGGCGAGATCCTCTACCGGCTGAAGAACGACCCATTTCACTGAACAGGAGTCCTCATGGCTGCATCGCTGTCCATCCCGTCGAACGGTGCCCTCGACCTCGTCAGCCTCGGCGCCCTTGTCCACCGGCTCGATCCCGGCATTATCCCGTTCCGCAAAGCGACCCAATGCGCGATCCACGTCAGCGGTGGTGAATTCAACGTCGCCGCGAACCTCGCCGATTGCTTCCGGCTCAAGACCGGGATCGTCTCCGCCATGGTCGACTATCCGGTTGGCGACCTCATTGCGGAGCGCGTGCGCGCGATGGGTGTACGTCCATTCTATAAACGCTTCGCGCACAACGGCGTCAACGGGCCGAACATGGCCACAGTCTACAGCGATCAGGGATTCGGCGTCCGGGCGCCGGTGGTCTTTTACAATCGGTCGAACGAGGCGGCATCCATGCTCAAGCCGGGCGACATCGACTGGAAGGAGGTGTTCGCCGGAGGCGTACGGTGGTTCCATAGCGGCGGGATCTTCGCGGCGCTCTCGGCGACGACGGGCGAGCTCATCGTCGAGGGAATGAAGGCCGCAAAGGCCGCCGGCGCCGTGACGAGTTTCGACCTGAACTTCCGCGCGAAGCTGTGGAACATCTGGGGGGGAGAAGCGAAGGCGGTCGAGGTCATTGCCCGCATTGTCGAGCATGTGGACGTCCTTGTCGGCAACGAAGAGGACCTGCAGAAGGGCCTCGGTATCCCGGGGCCGGAGGTGGCCGCCAAATCGCAGCTCGACCCATCGGCGTTCCTCGCCATGATGGACGCCGTCGTCGCCAAGTATCCGAAGGTAAAAGCGGTTGCGACCACCCTGCGCGAGGTGCACACGACGAACCGGCACCGATGGAGTGCCGTGGCGTGGGTCGGAGGCAAGTCGTACCAGGCGCCGACCTGCGACCTGGACGTCATCGATCGCGTTGGAGGCGGCGATGGCTTTGCCGCCGGGTTCATCTACGGACTCCTTGCCGGCGAGACCCCCGAAACGGCCATCAAGCTGGGCTGGGCGCACGGCGCGTTGCTGACGACATTCCCGGGCGATACGACGATGGCCACCGTCGAACAAGTGAAGGCGTTCGCGGCCGGCGGATCGGCACGCATCCAGCGCTGATAGAAACAAGAACCGCCATGACGCCAAGAGGAGAGAGAATTAGTTGGAAGTGCCTAAGTTGACAGAGTGATCATTTTTCTTCTCCCCAACTCAGCCTTGGCGTGCTCGGCATTCGAAGCACCGACAAAGACTTGGCGTCCTTGGCGGTCGAACCATTGAGATCGATCTGAAAGAAGGATACTCCGATGGAAGTCCGATTTCTCCCCGACCCGCAAGCCACTCGTCGCATGACGACGCAAGAACTGCGCGAGCGGTTCGTCTTCGATCACATCGCCGCGCCCGGCGAGATCCGGACGGTCTATTGCGACGCCGACCGGTCGATCCTTGGATTCGCGATCCCCACGACCGCACCGCTCGATCTGACGGCAAGCCGGAAAGAAATGGCGGCCGATCATTTCCTCGAACGCCGTGAGATGGGCATCGTCAACGTGGGCGGAGCCGGTGTCGTCGCCGCCGATGGAAAGGAATTCGCTGTCGCGAAGCGCGACATGCTCTATCTGGGACGGGGAACGAAGTCTGTCACGTTCAGGAGCTCGAGCGGGTCCAATCCGGCCGCGTTCTTCCTGGTCAGCTATCCCGCACACCGCGAGCATCCGTCGCGGTTGATGACCTTTGCAGAGTCGACGGCCGCTCCGCTCGGAACGGCGAAGGATGCGAACAAGCGGACCATCCACAAGTATATCCACGAGGGTGGTGTGCAGAGCTGCCAGCTCGTGATGGGGATGACCGTTCTGGAGGAAGGAAGCATCTGGAACACGATGCCCGCGCACACGCATCTCCGTCGTTCGGAGATCTACATGTACTTCGACCTGCCCGAGGATGGAATGGTCGTCCACCTTATGGGCGAGCCGACGGAGACTCGCCACGTCATTCTGCGGGACCGTCAGGCGGTCATTTCACCTGTCTGGTCCATCCACGCCGGCGCTGCGACGCAGGCCTATTCGTTCATCTGGGCGATGGGTGGCGAGAATCAGGCGTTCGATGATATGGATAAGGTTGCCGTGAGAGATCTGAAGTAGTATGCAGTAAGCAGGTACTTTCAGGATCAGGGCAGGCTGAGGTCCAACATCAAAGAACTGATGGTCCTTTCCCTTGGGCCTCTGCCTGACAATTCCTGATGGCACCTGCATACTGCCTACTTCCATTCGCCCTCACAAGTTTTCTCTCGTCTACCCAGCACACCTGACCGACCCGGGAGCCCCCATGGCCACGAAGAAATTCACCCTGCATCCCGACCGTTATCTCGACCCGAACCCCGCAGTCCGGAGGATCGCACGTGAGCTGTACCGGTCCGTGAAGAAACTGCCCATCATCAGTCCGCACGGCCACGTCGATCCCTCTCTCTTCTCAAAGAACAAGCCGTTCCCCGATCCGGCCCAGCTGTTCATCGTCCCGGACCACTACATCTTCCGGATGCTCCATGCGCAGGGGATACCGCTCGAACGCATGGGCGTCCCGACCCGCGACGGCTCGCCGACGGAGACTGACGGCCGAAAGATCTGGCAGCTCTTCGCCGACCACTATCATCTGTTCCGCGGGACCCCTTCGGGCGCGTGGCTCGACGCCGAACTCGTCGAAGTGTTGGGCGTGAAGGAGAAGCTGAACGGGAAGAACGCTCAACGGATCTACGATTTCATCCAGGCGAAGCTCGAGACGAAGGAATTCCGCCCGCGTGCGTTGTTCCAGCGGTTCAATATCGAAGTATTGGCCACGACGGATGCCGCGACTGACACGCTCGACCATCATACAGCCATGCGCGCGGCAGGATGGAAGGGGCGTGTGA